>DAIRUS010000001.1:0-2363 GCA_036803205.1 bacterium
GAATAGAAGATAAATTCGTTTTAAATCCAAGCTATAAGGAAAGAGAAGAAAGTAAAATGGACCTAGTTTTTTCTGCCGTAGAAAGAAAAGATGAGCTTTTAATTAATATGTTAGAGGGGAGTTTTGAGGAGCTTGAGGAAGAAGTTATTCTCCAGGCCTATCAGTTTGTTCTTCCTTGTTTGAAAAAAATCATTGATTTTCAAAAAGAAATTGGAGAAAAATTCTCTAAGCAAAAACTGGTTCCGGCAATTGAAAAACTTGATGCTAATCTAGAAAAAGAGGTGAAAGAATTTCTGGGGAAAAAATTGGAGTTAGCCATCTATCAAAGTGAAAAAGGTGAGAGAAAAGAAAAATTAGAACAATTAAGAAAAGAGTTAATCGATTTTGTTCAAGAAAGAAAGCCGGAAGAAATAAAACCAGTTTTAAGATTTTTCAAAAAAGAAATTGATCGAATAGTTCATGAAAATATAATTCATCAAGAAAGAAGGCCTGATGGACGAAAATTAGAGGAAATACGGGAAATTCATTGTCAGGTTGGAATTTTACCCAGAACTCATGGTTCTGGTCTCTTTTGTCGCGGTCAGACAAAATCCCTTTCTATCTTGACCTTGGGTGCTCCGGGAGATGTCCAATTATTAGAAGGGATGGAAATTGTCGGAAAAAAAAGGTTTATGCACCACTATAATTTTCCTCCCTATTCGGTTGGAGAAGTAAGACCAATCAGAGGTCCCGGTCGAAGGGAAATAGGCCACGGAGTTTTGGTTGAGAAATCTCTCTTGCCAGTAATACCCAGTTTTGAAAATTTTCCTTATACAATGCGGATTGTTTCGGAAATCCTCTCTTCAAATGGTTCTACCTCAATGGCTTCGGTTTCTTCTTCTTCTTTAGCCCTAATGGATGCTGGAGTGCCAATTAAAGCTCCGGTAGCAGGCATTGCTCTTGGATTGATGACTAATGGAGAAAAATACAAAATTTTAACCGATATCCAAGGACCGGAAGATCAAAATGGCGATATGGATTTCAAAATTGCCGGAACCAAAAAGGGAATAACCGCCCTGCAGATGGATGTTAAAATTGATGGAATTTCAGAAAAAATCTTAAAGGAGTGTTTAGAAAGAGGTAAAATGGCCCGGTTTGAAATTTTAGAAAAAATTGAAAAGGTTTTGGCCAAACCCCGGCCTGAACTTTCAGTTTTTGCTCCAAGGATTCTAACTATTCAAATCAATCCCCAAAAAATAAGGGAGGTAATTGGTCCCGGAGGAAAAACAATCAATGAAATTATCGATGAATGTGGAGTTTCGATTGATGTTGAGGAAAACGGTAAAATTTTTGTTACTGCCGAAAAAGAAGAGGCGGCAAAAAAGGCAATCGCCTGGATAAAAAATATCACTCGGGAAATCAGAATCGGAGAAATTTTTCAGGGAAAAGTTAAAAGAATTTTGAATTTTGGAGCAATCATCGAAATCTTGCCGGGACAAGAGGGATTATTACATATTTCCCAAATAGCTCCTTACCGAATTAGAATTAGAAGAATAGAAGATGTTCTTAAGGTTGGGGAAATAATTCCAGTAAAGGTAGTCTCAATTGATGAACAAGGAAGAATTAATCTTGCGCTAAAGAAAACGATGCTTAAAAAGGAAAGACGCTTCCAGCGTCAAGATTAAAAAATTTATGTCAAAAGAAAAAACGGGGTATTTCAAAATAGAAGAATTAAAAACGATGCGAGAAGAACTGGCTAAACTGAAAGAGGGGTGGCTAGAAAAATCATTCCTTTTAAGCTCTGAAGAAGAAACGAAAATTAGAGAAAAAGTTAAAGAGATAACCGCAAGAAAAAAATGGAAAGAGAAAGAAAATGGAATTTCTGAAAAAGAAACAGAAGAAAAAGTGGAAAGAGAGATACTTGCAAGAGAAATTGAAAAAATTAAGGCCGAGAGAGAGGAGGAATTAGAAAGAAGAAGAAGAATTTTAGAAGAAATAAAAAACGAGAGGAAAAAGCTTGAAGAAGAAATAGTAAAGGAAAGAGAGGCAAGAAAAAGTTTAGAAGAAGAAATAAAGAAAATTTCGGAAGAGAAAAAAGCTCTCGAAGAAAAAATTAGGCAGATAATGGAAGAAAAAAAACTGGAAAGAGAAATGGCTTTAGAAGAAAAATTAAAAAGGGTTTTAGAAGAAAAAGAGACTGAAAAAAGAAAAATTAGCGAAGAAAAAGAAAAGGAAGAAGAAGAGAAAATTCGTGAAAAAATTAGAGAAACATTGGAAAAGCCAATCTCAGAAGAAGAAAAGAAAACCTTAGAAGAGCAATTAAGAAGGGTGACAGTTGAAAAAGAAAAAGAAAAAGAAAAAAGAATGGTCCTTGAGGAAGAAAT
>DAIRUS010000001.1:2463-103572 GCA_036803205.1 bacterium
AAAAGGGAAAGAGAAAAAAGAGAGGTCTTAGAGGAAAATATGAAAAAGATGTTAGATAAGGCAGAAAAAGAAGAAGGAAAAAGAAATGTTTTAGAAGAAGAAATAAAAAGAGTAATGGATGAAAGAGAAAGAGAAGAAGAAAAAAGAAGAACCCTTGAAGAAGAAATAAAAAGAGTAATGGCCGAAAAAGAAGAAGAAAAAGAAAAAAGGAAAGTTTTGGAAGAAAGAACAAAGATGGTGCTAGAAGAGATTGAAAGGGAAAGGAAAAAAAGAAAAAGTTTAGAGGAGGAGATCGAAAAATTAAAAGAGATAATAAAGGACTTAGAAAAAGAAGTTGAAAGCTATGGCGAAAAAAGAGAAAAAGCTGAAAGAAGAAGGGAATTTTTAGAGAAAAGAGTGGACAGATTTTTAAAGAAAGGGGAGGTAGAATTAGCAAAAGAAGTTGAATTACCAAAAGAAGAGGTTTTAAAAGAAATGCCGAGAGAAGAAAAAGAAGAAATGGAAGAAATACCGAGCGAAAAGAAAGAAGAATTGGAATTAAGAAAGAAAAGGTTAGCTTTAGAGAGGGAACTTCATCTTCTGGCTGAAAAAAGAAAGCCTTTAGAAATTAAAAAAAGGCAGCTCTTGCTCCAAATTGAAGAAATCCAAAAAACGAAAATCTCTCCTCTTTTGAAGGCAGAAAGAGAAATTGAAGAAAGGAAATTAAAAATTGAAGAAAAAGAAGAAGCGGCGCCGCCAGAAAGAAAAAAAATTTTTGAACGAGAACGGTGGAAAATTGAAGACAGAAGAAGAAAAATTGAAGAAGAAAAATGGAAATTTGAAGAAGAGGTTGAAAAAATAAAAGAGAAAATAGAGGCTCTTGAACCGGAACTTGATGAAATTTCAGGTCAAGAAGAAGAGATTAAAAGAGATATTGAAGCCATCGCCGAAGAAGGAAAAATAAAAACCCTTCAAATGGAGGCAGAGGAATTGAAAAGAGGGCTTAAACCATTAACAACGGAGAAGGAAAAATTAGAAGTGGAATTAAATGAAAAACTGGAGAAGAAAGAGAAATTAGAAAAAATTTTGGAAGAAATTGTCGAAGAGGAAACAGCAATTGAAGATGAAATAAAAATCCTCGAAGAGAAAGCCAGGGCAACTATGTCAATTGCCGAAAGAAGAGAGCTAGACAAAAGAAGGTGGCAAATTGAAGAAGAAAGAAGACTAGTCGAAGAAGAAAGATGGAAATATGAAGGAGAAAAAAAGAAAATTTCACTTCTAGTCGAAGACATCCAATCGAAATTTAATAGACTTCAAGAAAAAGAAAATGAATTAAAAGAAAAGCTAAAAAAAATTGCCACCTTTCTAGAGGAAAAAGGGGTAATTCTCACCGGAATTGAGGCGGTAGAAATGATTGAAGAAAAACCAGAAAAAGTTGAAAGACCAAAAGAACCTTCTATATTGGAAGAGGTAGAAATACCGGAAGAAACTGAACCTCTAGAAGCCATAGAAGAAGAAAAGACGGAAGAAACTTCGATAAAAAAAAAATTGAAAAAACTCCAGTAGCCGAAAAAATACCGACAACAGAAGTGGTAAAAAAAGAAGAAAAGAGTAAAGAAATACCACCAGAAACCAGAATAAAAGAGGTTTCAGAAAGGACTCTGGTTCCTCCACTAGTCCCCAAAAAAATTGAGGAAAAGGAAAGAAAACCAGAAAGTGAAATCCCAAAACCAGAAAGTGAAATCCCAAAAATTGAAGTACCAAAAATCGAAAAAACGCCCTTTAAAAAAGTTGAATGGCTGTCGGGGAAAACAACACCAGTTCCTCCTTGGTTCCGGGTTGCTTCAGAAGGCGAAAAAGAAAAAGAAATAAAAGAAAGGGAGGAAAAAATCCCCCTCCAAGAAATCCCCAAAAGGCCTTCGGCATTAAGAAAGTTTTTAGTCAGAATAGGAATTCTTCTTTTAATCTTATCTTTGGCTGCTCTCTTTTATTGGTATTCTGAAATTAAAAAACTGAAAGAAGTTGTTAGGTCGGGAGAAAAAAGCACCCCTAAAAAAGAAGTTTCCATTCAACCGGAAATTCCTTCTTTGCTGCCAACTGAAAGGCTAATTTTAAAAGAAATTTCTAAACCGAATGAAGTTTTGACTATTTTGAACCAAATTGGAGAAGAAAATCTGCCGCCGGGCGATTTAGCTCGGATTGTAATCAAAGATAAAATCAAAGGGAGGGAGTTCTACCTCGAATAAATTCTGGAAACTGCTCAATTTGGAGTGTCTAAAGAGTTTAGCCAAAAACTTGAGAAAGAACATAATTTACTCCTTTTTTCCCACGAAAAAGGAAAAGAAATTACCTTTCTGGCAAAAGTAGAAGATAAAGAGGGTTTAGAAAAGGAAATGAAGAGTTGGGAAAAGGTCTGGGAAAAGAAACTTTTTTTCTTTTCGGAAAAGAAATCTCTTCTTTTCCCCTCACTTTCAAAAGAACCAACCATCAGGGGGTAAATTTTAGTTGTTTTCAGACTAAAGAGAGGCTTACACTCTGTTATGCTTTGTTTTCTAATTATTTTATTTTAGCCCCGTCTGAAGAAAGTATGGAAAAAGTCATCGAAGAGTTAATTAAATTGATAAAAGGAGAATTAAGACCTATTCCCTTGGTAATAATTGAAAAATTCCTCACTAAAGGCCATCATTCTCCAATTACTGACCGAACAATCGATACCATCATTATTCATTCAACTTATAATGCCTTGGGCGGTGACCCTTATGACCCAGAGAAAGTAATTGAAAAATATGAAATGGATAAAGTAGCTACCCACTATCTAATAGCTAGAGATGGAAAAATATATCATTTAGTTCCAAAACAAAACATTGCCTATCATGCCGAACCCGGGCAAATGCCCGATGGCAGAAAAAATATCAACAGTTTTTCAATCGGCATTGAACTTATTTATACCCTCCTCGAAGGACCCAATGATGTCCAATATTTTTCCCTTATCCAACTGATAAATCATCTTAGGCAAAAATATGATATTCCCAACAAAAATATTCCTGGCCATAAAGATGTAGCACAAGACAAAACCGATCCTTGGAAATTTGATTGGAATATTTTCAGCCACTTTTAGATTATAGATTAATCTGATAAAATAGATAAAACCAGCAAAAAAATGAACCAAAAATTGCTAAAAGAATTAGATAAAAAATTGAAAAAAGAAAAGGTTCAGATTAAAAAAGAGTTAGAAAAAATTGCTAAAGAAAGCAACCAACGAAAAGGTGGTTGGGATGTTCGCTTCCCAAAGTTTAACGGCGGAGAGTCCGGCAGCGGCGCTTTAGAAAAAGCAGCTGACGAGGTTGAAGAGTATAGCACTCTTTTACCAATTAAGTATAATCTTGAATTGAAATTAAACGAAATAAATCTAGCTTTAGAAAAAATTAAAAAAGGAAAATATGGTATTTGTGAAAAATGCCAAAAAAAGATCGAGCAAGAAAGATTAAAAATCTGTCCGGAAACGAGATATTGTCTAAAATGTAAACTCCGCAAAAATGGCAAATAATAATCAAGAAGAAATTAGAAAAAAAGTGGAAGATTTACCATTACCTCCTTCTCCTCTCAAAAAAATTTTAAATAAGGTTCTATTAATATTGGGGGTTCTTTTTATTTTTTTTCTTACAATTTTAATCTTACTCTATCGGCGTTAATTGTGTTTTCATTTTTTTTCTTTTTTTGATAAAATAAAGGTTAGAAAACAAAATGTTTCGAAAAACCCAAGAAGAAGATGACTTTTTTGAAAAAGGCAAGGAATTCTCAGAAAGAACGACGCTTTTTATTACCATTGGAGCATTTTTTCTCGTTATAATTTTATTTATTGGTATCATCACTCTTCTCTTACCAAAAACCAGGGCGGAAATTAAAATCGTGGGGCCGGAAAAAGCAAAAATGGGAGAATGGGTAACTTATACTGTCCGTTGTAAAAATACCGGCAATGTCATTTTGCAAAATCCGGAACTTGTCCTCCAGTATCCAACATCGTCTTTGCCGGAAAAGGGTTTAATTGAGAGAGAGAAATTAGGTGACTTTCTTTATCCAAAAGAGGAAAAAATTCTTGAATTCAAGGCTCGCCTTTTTGGCCAGGAAGGACAAAGGCAAGAAATTAAGGCTTGGCTGGATTTTTCAAAAAAAGGGAAACCGGTTGTCTTACGAGAAACAGCCAATTTTTATACAATCATTTCTGAGGTTCCAATTGATCTGGTTATAGATGTGGCTCCGAAAATTCCAATCAGGCCTAAGATGGATTCTGAATTTAATTTCAGAATCAAATATACCTCTTTTATTGATTTACCCATTTCAAACCTTAAAATAAAAACAATTTTTCCTTTTGAATTTAAACTTGGAGAATCCAAACCTCCACCGGAAGAAGAAAAAACGTGGGAAATTCAACCTCTTTCTCAAGGAGAGACAGAAGAGATTGAATTTTGGGGAAATTTTCCGGCTGGAACGGACATTGGCAAAGAATTTGAATTTAAAAGCCAATTATTTGCCGAGATCAATGAAGAAACTATTCTCTTAAAAGAAGTTTCCAGTCGCTCAGTCACTTTTGAGCCAGATTTTCTCTTTTCCCAAAAAATTAATGGTAAAGAAAATTACATCGCCAATTCCGGAGAAAAACTTCATTATCAAATTTTCTTTCAAAATATCAAAAATGTGCCCCAAAGAAATCTGGTTTTAACTGTTGTTTTAGATGGAAATCTCTTTGACCTTTTTAGCGTTGAAGCACCATTAGGAGAGTTTCATCCTGGTGATAATTCCATCTCCTGGGAGGGAGAAAAAGTTTCTCTCCTCAGATATATAACTCCTGGAGAAAAAGGACAGGTAGAATTTTGGGTTAGATTAAAACCCGACTATAAACCAAAAAATGTCTCCGAGACCAATGCTTTAATTAAAAATAGAGTCTTAATGTCTGGTTTTGAAAAAGAATTTAGATATAAGGTTAATACCCAATTAAAAATATTACAGGAAGGATATCATGTTGACAAATATGGTTTTTTTGACAATAGTGGTCACCATCCTCCAATAGTCAATGAAACCACTACCTATACCATTGTCTGGAAAGTCGAAAATTATTACAATTTGTCAAAAGATACCAAAGTGAAGGCAACCCTTCCTCATCAGGTTGAGGTAAAAAGTCACCGTTCAACTATTGGAGAATTGAAAATTTTAAGAGAACTGGGGAAAAAACCTGTCTATCCTGAAATCCCGGTTGATTTTCGATTTGAAAAACCATTATATTATGGAATGGTGGCCGAAGATGTTCGCTATCTTCAGGTCATTCTCCGGGAAGAAGTGCCTCATTTATATCCCAAGAACACCGGTATTACTGGTCATTTTGGAAAAGTAACCTTTGAAGCGGTAAAGGGTTTCCAAACAAAATATCGGGCGGAAATATTGTTCCCTCAAAAACTGACAGAACCAACTGGTTATGTGGATGAACTAACACGAGCCAAATTGAATGAGTTGTTAGCTAAAGGCCTACCGGCTGGAAAAACCGAGGTTACCTGGGAAATAGGAAAAGTTGACGCCGGAAAAGGAATTTTAGATGAACATTTAGTTGCTGCTTTTCAGATTGCCTTCACTCCGGAATTAGCCCAGAGAGGGAAAGTCGGAACGTTAGTTAATGAGGTGACAATTTTCGGAACAGATCAATGGACGGGTTCACCCCTCGTAGGTAAAGATGAACCGATCACTACCGTCTTGCCCGACGACCATCATTTTTTTGGAGAAGGAAAAATTCGTTAAAAATGCTCTCTAAGGTTTATTCTGCCGCTATTGTTGGCTTGGAGGCTCAATTAATTGAGGTTGAGGTTAAGGCTTCTTATGGTTTGAGACGCTTTGAGATTGTTGGTCTGCCAGATAAAGCGGTTGAGGAATCAAAAGAAAGAGTGGGAGCGGCCATTGAAAGTGCTGGTTTTCAATCTCCCCATCATCAACCAGTTAAGGTTTTGGTCTCCCTGGCGCCGGCTGATCTAAAAAAAGAAGGGTCAGTCTATGATTTGCCAATTGCTTTAGCCTATCTTTTAGCAGTTGGGGAAATAAAATTTAATCCTTTAAATAAAATTTTTTTAGGAGAGTTGGCTTTAGATGGAAAATTAAGGCCGGTAAAGGGAGTAATCTCTTTTGCCTTGGCAGCTAAAGAAAGAAATTTTTCGGAAATAATTTTGCCAAAAGAAAGTGCTTTAGAAGCTGCTCTTATTAAAGGAATAAAAGTAATCGGATTAGAAAATTTAAAAGAGACTATTCAATATTTGGAAGGCAAAAAGAAAATTTTCCTTTCCCAAGTCAACTTCCAAGATTTATTTAAAAAACCGAATTACCCGATTGATTTTGGTCTTATTAGGGGGCAAGAATCTTCAAAAAGAGCTTTAGAAATTGCTGCTGCTGGCGGTCATCACCTTTTAATGATGGGGCCACCAGGAGCTGGAAAAACTCTTTTAGCCAAAGCCCTTCCCTCAATTTTACCTCCTCTTTCTTTTGAAGAAGCCTTGGAAGTAACAAAAATTTATAGTGTAACCGGACTTTTATCAAAAGAAAATCCTCTTATCACCTTCCGTCCCTTTCGCTCTCCCCATCATACCGCTTCCGAGGTGGCTTTAATTGGCGGTGGAAATCCACCTCGACCGGGAGAAATTACCCTTGCCCATAAAGGGGTTTTATTTTTGGACGAATTTCCAGAATTTCATCGTGATGTCTTGGAAAGTCTAAGACAGCCAATCGAGGAGAGAAAAATCACCATTTTCCGGGCCCGGCATTCTTTAACTTTCCCTGCTTCCTTTAGTTTGGTCGGCGCTTCCAATCCTTGCCCTTGTGGAAACTTTGGTAATCCGGAAAAAGAGTGCACCTGTAGTCCTTCTCAAATTCGAATGTATCAGCGAAAGCTTTCCGGTCCTTTAATGGACCGGATTGACATTTTTATTACCGTCCCCCATTTAAAATATGAAAAACTGGTGACTGAAGAAAAAGAAAATTGGATCTCGGAAATTAGAGAAAAAGTTAAAATGGCAAGAGAAATTCAGAAAAAACGCTTTCTAAAAGACAAAACTAATGCCGAGATGGAAATTAGAGAAATAAAAAAATATTGCCAGATTGATTCGGCCGGTGAAAGCCTTTTGAGAAAATATGTGAACTCGGGAAAATTATCAGCCCGTGGTTATCATCGGGTTCTAAAAGTCGCCAGGAGTATCGCTGATTTAGAAAATTCAGAAAAAATTTTATTTAGCCACCTTTCCGAAGCCCTAATGTACAGATTAAGAGAAGACTAATCTTCATCGTGGTAGTATTTTTTTCATGCAAAAAAAGGAATTTAAATCTAATTCACCAGCTAATCTTTTTTATCTCTTAACCAGATATTACATAAACCTTAGACGACCGCTTGCCTTTTATGTCAAAGCGGTTTAACCGAAAACTAAGCTTATTCTGGTTTTTTCTTTGGCAAGCATCTTATTGCTTTTTTAATAATCAAAAAAGGCTAATCGCCATTTTTAATAGATATAGCCCTTAATCTGAGGGTCACCGATTTTTAAGGTTCGGTAATTCATTATTCCCCAACCAATATAATTCATTTCCGAGAAAATCACCTTATTATCTTTAACCTCCTCGACATAGCCGACATGACCATAACCGGGAGCACCCCTTAAAGAAATTACTGCCCCAACTTGGGGAGGACAATCGCTTCCCTTACAAACCGGGAATCCAAAGGCGATAGCGTTGTCCAACCAACTTTTGGCATGTCCCCACCTTGGAATGGCTCTTTTCTGAGCCACCCACCAAGTACAATAACCATAAGGATAGGCATGGGATTGACCATAAAAATTATTGGTTGAAAGGTTGGTCAAAGATGGGCTTTTTGTTTTTGGCGGAGAAGGTAATTTTCCGTCGGGGACGATTAAGACCTGATTTTCAAAAATCTCATCGGGAGAAGCAATTTCATTAAAAACCAAAATTTTTTCCAAATCGGTTTTGTATTTTTGGGCAATATTTTCTAAAGTATCACCGCTCTTCACAATATGAATTACGCCATCAACTGGCAAAATAATTAGTTCTTGGCCAGGTCTAATAATTTGGTTATTTAAATCATTGGCCCAGATAATGGTTTCGATTTTTAAATCGTATTTTTGGGCAATCAGCCAAAGACTTTCTCCCTCTTCAACAATATGCTTTGTAACTTCGTTTTTTGGAGCCTCTCCCTTAATAATTTGGGATAAAACCTGAGGCATAATAATAATTGGGGGTAAGCTGGCCCGAAGATAAAGATTTTCTGCTACCAAGAATTCCGGAAACTCCGGCTTGAGTTTTTTGGTCGGATCAATAAAGGGGTTTGGGGAATAAAAATCGCTCCTGGGCTGAAAAACTTCTCCCTTAGATTTGTCATCCCTCATTAAAAAGGAGAAAAAAATAAATAAAATCACCCCTAAGCAAAGGAGTTTGATCAATATTTTTCTTTTTGACTGGCAATTGGGCATCTGTTTACATTTTCTAATAATCTCAGACAGCTGTCAAGTTGGAAATTCACAACCAAAACTGACCCTGACATTAGTAGCTTTTTTTGTTAGAATAAATAGAATAAATTTATGGAGATTAAAAAGATCCTCAGAGAAAATAAAGTCTTTCCTTTAAAAAGACTTGGTCAAAATTTTTTGATTGAGAAAAAGATGATATCAAAAATAATTGAGACAGCCGAACTTTCAAAAAATGATATCGTTTTGGAAATCGGACCGGGAACTGGAAATCTAACTTTAGAATTAGCAAAAAGAGCCAAAAAGGTTTTGGCAATAGAAAAGGATTTAAGAATGATTGAAATTCTAAAAAAAATGTTAGAAAATGAAAAGGTTGCCAATGTTAAAATCATAAAAGGAGATGTCCGCAAAATCCCTTTACATAAATTGGCGACGACCGCTTGCCTTTTATGTAATGGTTATAAAGTGGTGGCTAACTTGCCTTTTTATTTAACCGGGCCAGTAATTAGAAAATTTTTAGAAAAAGTTGAAGTCAAGCCCCAAAAAATGGTTTTAATAGTTCAAAAAGAGGTGGCTCAAAGAATTTGCGCCAAACCACCAAAAATGAATCTCCTAGCTGTTTCGGTTCAATTTTATGCTCAGCCAAAAATAACAAGCTATTTGCCAAAAGAATTTTTTTGGCCCCAGCCAAAGGTCGACGGAGCGATAATAAAAATAGTTCCCCGGCAACCCTTCTCCCAGTTTTCAGCTCGATTCCGCGAAAAATTTTTTAAAATTGTTAAGGCGGGCTTTTCCCATCCGAGAAAACAAATTATTAACAATTTGACTCTTTTCTTAAGAAGAAATAAAATTGAAGTAAAGGAATGGTTGTTGAAAAGTGGAGTTAAGCCGGAAGATAGAGCGGGAAATCTAACTTTTGAAATATGGCTAAAATTAACCAAAAATTTAATTTTTCTCCAAAAATAAAACTTTTTATATTTTTCCTCCTCTTTCTCCTTTTTTTACCTCGGGTAGCTCATGGAATAGGCGCAGTAGGTTCTCTTTTAGCTTCTATTGGTGCCTTTATTATCACCACCGCTACCACTATCCTCACTGTCAGCGTCATAGTCATTTTAATTCTCCAGCTCTTTTTAGGAGTAATGGGATTGATTAATGCCGGTCTTGCTACTCTTGTCTCTTGGAGTATTCAGCCAGGAGCAATTACATGGGGCTATACTCGAAATCCTTTTGTCAACGCAGGTTTAGAAATTACCGGTGGTTTTGTCAGTATGGGATTGGTTTTAGCTTTAGTGGCAATTGCCTTGGCTACTATTTTAAGATTAGAAGGTTGGGATACTAAAAGGCTTTTGTTTAGATTTATTATCGCCGCCCTGCTGGTTTATTTTGCTCCTGTAATTTGCGGTTTAATCATTGGTGCCACCAATATTTTTATGTGGTATTTTGCTGACCGAATAGGAGGGCTGGGGGTGATAACTACAACCTTTGGAAATATAGCCATGAATATAATCTCTGCCTTTTTAGGAGTACCGGTTTTGCAACAAATCACCACTGTTGCTGCTAGTATCATCCAGCTTATCTTTCAATTATATTTAGCTTTAGTTCTTATATCTTTCTTTTTGCTCTTTACTTTTCGTTATGCCGCCATCTGGATTGCGGTGATTCTTTCTCCAATTGCTTTTGTCTGTTGGATATTACCAGCAACTAAGGGATATTGGGACTGGTGGTGGAAAAATTTCCTCCAATGGGCTTTGGCTGGACCAATTACTGCCTTTTTCCTTTATATGGGAGCAAGGGCGGCAGAAGAGGTTGCTAGGGCGCGCTGGAACCTTGTAGGGATCCTCAGCGGCTTTGGTGGCGTCGCTACTCATTTGGGCCAACTTATTCCCTATTTGTTTCCAATCGGACTCTTAAACTTAGGGATGATTTTAGGCGTCCAGGGAGCAGGAGTGGGAGCCAATTTAGTTGTAAAATGGGCCGAAAAAGGTACTGGTTTTATAAGAGGATTGCCTAGTCAGACTTTAAGAACAAGAGTGGGTAAAAAAGCTATAGAGAAAGTTGCGGCCATTGCTCCGGCAGTTGCAAAGAATATGGAACGGCTGGCGAAAAAAGGTCAGAAGGTTAAAGGAGTTGGCTGGGCGCTTGAAGCAGTACCTAAAGGGATAGCCGCTGGTTTCCAAATGGTGACTCCTCATCTTTTAAGGTATGCAGTGAGAGCTCGCCAGGCAAGAATTCCACCAGAATTTGCGGCAATGACTCCGGATGAACAAGAAAGATATGTCAGCTCCCTGGCTTCAATTGAAGATCGAATCCAATTTGCTGCCGAAATGAAAAAACTAGGAACATTACAAAAGACTTCAAAAGAATTTAGAGAAAAAATAATTAAAGAAGCTGAATCTTTAGCTAAAAGTCCTTATTTTAAAAAGCAAATTGAAGCAATCTTCGATGCCTTGCCAGACAAAATGACAAAGGAAGTAGCGATTGCTCTAGAAGTTAGCCCTGAAAAACCACCGGAAAAAGCCAAAGAAGAAGTCGAAAGGAGAATAAAGCCGATAGTTGAAGAACTAAAAGCAGAAATTGAGGTAAATCCAGAATTAAAAAATGAAATTCAAGAACAAATGAAAAAAACTGGCAGGACCCAAGAACAAACCATCGAAGATATTGCTGTTGGCTCCCTTCAGGTGGCAAAAATGACTCCGAAAGAGGTTACAGACCTTGCTAAAGCTTCTTTTGATTCAGTTACCTTTAGGTGGGGAATGCGAAGATCTAATCCAGCTAAAATAGGGCGGATTTTTGAAGAGTTCGATCAGGAAACAGCTGAAAGGGTTTTGGCAGGACCAGGTGGACTAAACCATCTTTTTGAAAGTTTGGAAAAGCAGCCAGAAAAACAGAAAGAATTATTAATCAAGTTGCATAAAGAAAATGAGTCATTGTTAAGATGGTTCTGTCTCAATCCGGCCGGTAGATCTATAAAATTTATTGGTCGGGATGTTTTAGAAAAAGAATATGGAAACTATGGCAATTTCCTTAAAGAAATAAGAGGAATTCCTCCCGTAGAACGCGTAGAAAAACCAGAGGTTACCCCTCCGAAAATTATCGTTCCGCCCGAGAAAGCACCACCAAAAGTAATAAGAAGATATGGCCGACCGGAAGTTGAAGAAATAAGAGAAGAAGAAAGAAGGAGAACGTTTGGCAGGAGGGAGATAGAGAGAAAACCAGAAGAAAGGCCGCCTGGAAGAGGAGAAGAGGAGTTTTAATGATAAACTCAATAAAAAAAGTTACGGCTCAGAAAGGCCGTAACTCTTCTTCAAAAAACAAGTTAGAGGGTTTTTCATTTTTCCTCTTTGGTCATTTTGTTAATCGTTGCTTCCAGTTCTTTCAATTCTTCAAGGATTTTTTGAAAGACTTCCTTGGTTGCTGGACCTTTTAATATATCATCGAATTTAGCGGCCAGATGATGGGTAATTACCAGGCCGGGAACATCTTTTCCCTTGCCCTCTTCGGCAATTCTCAAGAGAAATCCATTTTGTCCAAACTGTTGGGTCGCGCCATAGGTTTGGGTGATTCTACTGGCTTCACCTTCAGCTCTGGTGATGGCAGCTTCTTTTTCGGCTTTAGCCCTTTCAACCAAGGCCTCAGCCTCTCGTTGAGCTTTATATTTCTCCAGAGTAGTAGCCCGCCAAGTTTCTGGTGGTTCAATTTGGCGAATCTCGATTGCTCTAACCTCAACTCCGTACCGTTGATAAAATTCACCAAGCAAACCACCTTTTTCAAGGGCTTGCCACATTTCTCCGCCTACTTGCTGACGTATTGAAAGAATTTCTTCATAAGAGTGGCTGGCGACTACCTGACGAATAAGGGGTTGAATTCGATTTAAAACCGTTTCTAACCATCTCTGGACCATGAATTTTGCTTTATAGGGATTAACAATCCGAATGGTCAAGAAGATTTGAAGGTCAAGGGGTAGCTTGTCTTTATCTTCGGCAGCCGGAACTTTGCAAAGATAAACATCATCTTTAACCAACATATAGTCCAACCATTCACTTTTAACCTGTTCTTTACCTTCTTCAGTAATGCCCGCCCAGCGAAATTTGTAAACTAAAATATCATACAGGGGCCAAAGAAGACTATAACATCTGAAACCACCAAAAAGATGTCTTTCTCTTCCTTCGATAATATTCCACTTTTCAGGATGAGGTTTCTGGTAATCAAAGGTGTGTCCTTTCCACTGAAGAAGACAGGAATGAAATTCATCGCCTTTCACCACCAGCTTAACCGTTCCCTCCTTAACAAAAGTAAAGTTGCAGTTTCTGGGAGCTAAGAGAGTGTAGGCAAAGAGAAAAAAAGACAATCCAACCAAGGAAAACATCAATAAAAGTCCACCCAGAAAATAACCAATCAAACCAACCACTGCACAGCTAAGGATGGTTATTAAGAGATACCATCCTCTCGACAATTCCTTAAACTTTTCTAACGTTCCCTTCTTCACTCTCTCTTCTGCCATTTTCCCCTCCTGATTTTAGGTTCTTCTTAACTATAGCATATTTTTTTCGTCTGTCAAATCTATTGTAATTATCTTGTCATAAAATTAATTTTCGTCTATCTTAAACTTCATAAAACATATAAAAATTTCCTTTTTGATACCATCTCTCCAACATCTTAAAATCTTCCGCTTTTCTATTTTTTTCTACCGCAATCTATGATATAATTTAATTTAGGGAAGAAATTCAGTATTACTTATTTTAACTTTTTAGATTTTTTAAAAGGATAAACAAAGCAAGTGATTTCTAACATTTTGTGGTATAATTAATTAAATGTAAGAATTCTGAGCGTTGTTTACCTTTTTCCTATAAGATAAAGGGGAAATTCCTCTGAAACTGTAAATAACGCGGTTGATTCTTACGAAAAATATGGTCAGGAAAATTTCTTCAGAAAAATTTTGGGAGCTTTATAAATCTCTCCCACAAGAATTAAAAGAAGTTCTTGCCGATCAGGAGACAGGCGACGTTATTCTTAGCGTTTGCCAAAGAAATGGGATTCCTGAAAAAACCGAAGAAATTGTTGATAGTGTTTCTCAAGTTTTAATCGGTCTTTCACCTCCCGACGAATTCCAACAAGTTTTGGAGAGAGAATTAAAAATAGAGCCAGAGGTGGCGAAAAAGGTAAATCAAGAAATCTATCGTTTTATTTTCTACCCAGTAAAAGCTAATTTAGAAGAGCTTTATCGCAAAGAGTTGGTTTCAATTGCCGAACCTTCAAAAATTGTTCCGCCACCAGAAGAAAAACCAGAGCCTCAAACGAAAACCGATGTTTATCGCGAGCCTGTTGAATGAATTTCTGACCTATAATATTCCTAGTTTGCCAATTTAATCTATAGTTTATCTTATGAGATTTTCTGTTCCTCAATTTATTGAGCACGAAACGAAATTAGTTGGACCCCTTACCATCAGGCAATCCATTTTTATTATCATTCCTGGAGGAGTTTGTTTTCTTCTTTACCTTGCCTTTGCTAAAACCAATTTTATCTTATTTTTTCTGCCCTCTCTCATCATAATGGGGGTATCGATCAGCCTAGCCTTTGTCCGGATTGCTGGCAGAAGCTTGCCAACCGTTCTTGTTAATTTTTTAAAATTTAATATTTCCCCAAAAACCTATATCTGGACAAAACCAGCCAAACCAATCATGACCGTTGTCTTTGAAAAAAAAGAGATAAAAAAAGAGGAAGAATCTTCTCTTAAAATTGTTGAAGGAAGTAGATTAAAAAAAGTAAGGCTTCAAATTGAAACTCAAACTAAGTAAAATGCCTAACAAAAAATCTATTCCCAATTCTCCAATTAATTATGCCAAAAGCACCTGTCCAAATATTCTTAGAGGTGGAAGAGATTAAAGAGGGAATAATGATATTAAAAGATAAAAGCCTCCACGGAATCTTGATGGTGTCTTCTTTAAATTTCGCTTTAAAATCAGAGGACGAACAAAATGCCATTATCTTTCAGTTCCAAAATTTTTTGAATTCTTTAGATTTCCCTATCCAAATAGTCATCCAATCAAGGAGATTAAACATCACTGGTTATTTAGATAAATTAAAAGAAATAGAAAGCTTTCAGAAAAATGAACTTTTAAAACAACAAACAAGCGAATATCGAAAGTTTATTCAAAATTTGGTTGGTACCGGAAATATCCTAACAAAAAATTTTTTCGTTATCGTTCCCTTTTATCCAATAGAAATTCCTGGGGTGAAAAAAGGAGAAGCCCTAAAGAAAGAAAAATTTGAACGGGCGAAAACTCAACTTTGGCAAAGAATGGAATTTGTTGCCTTGGGTCTGAGAAGATGTGGTTTAGAATGTTTTCCTTTAAATACACCGGAAATTATCGAACTCTTATGGGGTCTTTATCACCCCGAAGAAGCGGAAGTGGGTTATTATCCGGAAATCCCACCGGAATTTACCTTATGAAACTACCATTTCTCAAAAAAAAAGAAGAACTGGGCAGAATTATTGGCGCACCGCCAATTGATTGGAAAGATATTATTTCTCCTGCCTCAGTTGTTGTAGGCCCTCACTATTTACAATTAGGCAAAAGATTGGCTCAATCCTTCTCTGTTTTCTCTTATCCCCGTTATTTAAATGCTGGTTGGCTTTCACCAATTATCAACTTAAATATCCCAATAGACATTAGTCTCCATATCCATCCCCTCGAGACAGCCATAGTCTTAAAGCAATTAAGAAAAAAATTAACCGAAATTACCGCTGAAATTGGGGAAAGGGAGGAAAAGGGATTGGTTAGAGATCCAGCCTTAGAAATAGCCTATCAGGACTTAGAAGCCTTGAGGGATAAATTGATGAGCGCCCAAGAAAGAATGTTTAGAATTGGACTTTATCTCACTGTCTATGGGGATTCAGAAAAGGAATTAAAAGATATTGAAACTACCTTAAGATCGATTTTGGAAGCAAAAATGATCTATATTAAACCAGCTCTTTTTCAACAAGGCGAAGGTTTTACCTCAGCCTCACCCTATGGTCTGGATAAGCTAATGATTCACACTCCCTTAAATACCAGCCCTCTCTCGACTGCTTTTCCTTTCGTCTCTTTTGATTTAAGTTCTAACGAAGGAATCTTATATGGAATAAATCTTCACAATAACTCTTTAATTCTCTTTGACCGTTTCAGTTTGGAGAATGCTAATTCAGTCATTTTTGGCAAGGCTGGTGGGGGAAAGTCTTATTTTGTAAAATTAGAAATTTTGCGCTCATTAATGGTGGGGGTAGAAATAATTATCATTGATCCAGAAAATGAATATCGAACCCTGGCCGAGGCGATTGATGGTTCTTTCTTTGGTTTTTCTTTAGCCTCCCCTTATCATATTAATCCCTTTGAGCTGCCGCTAGTTAGAGAAGATGAATCCCCGGCTGATGTTTTAAGGTCAAGTATTATCAATTTAGTCGGGTTAATGCGGATGATGCTTGGGGGGCTAAGCGCCGAAGAAGATGCTATTATTGATCGGGCTCTAACCGAAACCTATGCGGCAAGAGATATTACTCCCGAATCAGATCCCTCAACTTGGCCAGAAAAAATTCCTTTGATGGAAGATTTTGAAGAAATTCTTTCTAAAATGGAGGGAGCAGAATCTTTGGTCAGGAGGGTGAGACGATTTACCCGAGGAACTTTTGCTCAATTATTTAATCAACCTACTAATGTCGTTATGGATAAACCTTTTGTTGTTTTTGGAATCAGGGACATGGAAGATGAATTAAGGCCAATAGCTATGTTCATTATCATGAGATATGTTTGGAATAGAATCCGGGCCGAGCTCAAAAAAAGAATCCTGGTAGTTGATGAAGCTTGGTGGTTAATGCAATCTGAAGATGGAGCTTCCTTTTTATATGGCCTTTGCAAAAGAGCTCGAAAATACTGGCTAGGGGTGACAACTATCACTCAGGATGTTAATGATTTTATGAAGTCAACATATGGTCAACCTATTATTACCAATTCTTCTATCCAAATTTTAATGAAACAATCGCCAGCTACCATTGATGTTGTCCAAAAAACTTTTAATCTGACCGAAGAAGAAAAATATATGCTTTTGGAGTCGGAAATTGGCGAGGGTATTTTTTTTGCCGGCCGAAAGCATGTCTTTATGAAGGCAATAGCCTCTTACATTGAAGATCAGCTCATTACCACCAGACCAGAGGAGATTGCCAAAATAAAAAGGCTTAAATAAAAATTCGGAAAATAATTTATGGCCGAAGAAAAAGGAGAAAGTCGTTTTTTTAGAAAAATCCCTCTGAAAAATCTCCTTACTCCCCCTGGAATGATTTGCCTTTTTTTGGCTGTAACCATTGAACTTTTTGATTATCTCCTCGATACAATAGGTTTTTTCCTTTTTGGTGGATTAGCTCATGAACTGGTGACCGGGCCTCTTAGAACCTTTATTGATTTTCTCTACGGTCTTTTAAGCGCTGGCCTTTTGGGGGTACCCATTTTAAGCAATCTTTTACCCTTCTTAATAGAGAGAATTCCAATTTTAGGAACATTTTTACCAACCTGGGTTTTACGCTTTTTTTTATGAGAAGAAAATTGAAAATAATTTCCCTTTTCTTAATCTACCTTTTCTTTTTCCAAACAGCTTTGGCTCACAGTTCAATTACTCCTGAAAGATTAGCTAACAGCGTTCGTAATTTTCTAGAAAATGCTATTAGAGTCGGTGTGGTGTTGGCTTTCTTTTCTTTGGTCTATGCCGGCTTTTTGTATCTATCTTCGGCTGGCAGGATCGAACAAATAGTAAAGGCAAAAAAACAAATCTTTGGAACCTTCGTTGGTTTAATTTTACTTTTGGGAAGTTGGTTATTTTTGGGTCTATTTAGACCCGAATTCCGAGGACTATCTCCGGCTCAAGTTCCCCAAAGCCCTCCTGATGTTCCACCTTCTTTGGAAAGACCAGAAGGAGCCTATATGGCTTTTGCTGAAATACCAATTGAAACCTTTTTAAAAGGCGAGGAAAAACCAAATGTAAAGGTTGGCGAAAACTCTCAATATTTTAATTTAGATGAGTTAAGAGAAGTGAAGAATTTTTTAGAAAATGATTTTTTGCCTTTAATAAATGAAATAGAAAAAAAATTTAAGGAACTAGAAGATATAGTTCATCAAAGATGTAGTTGTTCAAACGCTAAACCGGAAGGAGGTCGACGGTCTTGCTCGCGGGACCAAGAAGATCCTAATATCTGCCCGGAGGTCCAAGAAGAGGACTGCGAGGCCAAAAGATGTATCGGAGATCCCTGCAAAGAAGCAAGAGAAGAAATGGGTGAAAAAATGGCTGAAATTGCCTCTTCGTTTCCGGAATTATTCGAAAAAACTAATGAATTAAGAAAAAAAATCCTTCCAATTAAAGAAAGAATGGCTAAGCTTTCTTTTGCCTTAAAAATGATGAAAGATTGTCCTTTTGACTCTATCTTCAGTCGCGATGTTTTCGTTTTTACCACCGATTATCTTCAGAAAAAAGCTCCCGGGGTAAGCTGGCAGGTCTCGCGGGTTCCTTTATTTGAAGGTATTAAGAACCCGAGAAGTAATAGTTTTGTTGATTTCTATTGTCCAAAAACCGGCTTCTACTATCTTTCTCCTTCTCCGGACCAAACAGTTGAGGAAATAGTTAAGTTTTGGGGGGTGTCGGATCTTTCGGAACTTAGTCAGATTATTGGAGGTTGGGAGGAAATATTTACCGAGGCTGAACAGGCAACTTCAGTTTCGCCAGAATATCAGTTAAATATCAGTTGTCCTTTTTCTATTCCTTTCGGAGAGATGATGGAAAAGTTTTTAGAAATATTAGGAGAAATAATAAAGCAGTTAGAAGGTATTGTTGATTCTCCCTCAATTCTTCCTCCTAAAATTAACGATTACTATCAACTTACTTTCGAATGCAAGCCAGAGAATTGTTCTCCTTTTTGTCGCTGCGTTTCTGACTGTACTTGCCGGTGTTCTTGTACGGGCAGTTC
Organism: bacterium; assembly: GCA_036803205.1. Lineage (GTDB taxonomy): Bacteria > Patescibacteriota > Minisyncoccia > Minisyncoccales > GBS-2 > DAIRUS01. Next base: position 20,930 of record DAIRUS010000001.1, read on the forward strand.
CTGTCCTCTAATGCTTATAATCCAGTCAGCTCTGATTCACTTTGATTTTTCTGGAATAAAAGATAGAATTAAAAAAATCAATTTTAGCCAGATAGAAAAATGGTTAAATGATTGGGAAAAAATAGAAAAGGAGGTGAGAAAAAGAGAAACACCATTAACAAAACAAGGGATTGAAAACCTTTATCAAAAATTTCCCAATTCGCCAGAAATAGTGGCTTTTGAAATTATGGCTTCAAGAATGCACTATTGTTTAGCTCATGCCATGGAGGTAGAAGCAGGCTGGATGTTATCACCCTGTGATGAATACAAGGAAGGGTGTCTAGCGCCAGATGGGAAAAAAGTTGAAAGTATAGAAGATTGTAAATGTGAAAAATCGCAAGAATGCAGAAATTCTTATCCAGTCCTCCATTCCTATAAATGTGAATATTTAGCGCCAGCTTTTTGGTTAGCTAAGCTTTTTAAGTTTGATACTGACAAATGCCATCTCTTCAATTATTTTTGTTGCCGACCATTTGAAAGAAAATGAAAAAATATTTTTTTACAATTTTCTTAATCATCCTCTCACTTTTTCCTCTTTTAATTTTTTCCCGGGATTTAGAAGGGAGATACCCGAGAATTGGCGCTTTAACTCTTACCCCTGATGTTCACCCCATCGTTTATGGCCAGTATCTTTTTAACTTTGCTCTGGCAGTGATAGGTATTTTTGCCTTCTTCTCTTTAGTTTGGGCAGGTTTTCAATATCTAACTTCTGCCGGAAATGTTGAGGTCAAAAGAGCGGCAAAAGAGAGAGTGAAAGCTACTTTTTTGACTTTAGCCATCCTTGCTTTCTCTTATTTAATTTTAACCACTTTTAGAAAAGAGTGGGAAAGAATGGCCTTAATTAGCCCCACTTTAGTAGGAACACCGCCTACTTATCCCACTTATCAATATACTGCTGACCCTTTACTTCATGTTCGCAATACCGCTAAAACAATGAAGGAAATAATAGAAAGTATTAAAGAAGAAAGTAATGATTTTAAAACCTTGCTTGACAATTGTACCTGTGGAAATCTTATTAACATTTGTAGTTTTGCTCCAGGTTGTAAAAATGTTGGTTGTGCCGGCGATCCCTGCCCTAATCGCCAAGACATTGAAGAAGAGCAAATAAAACTCAGGTTAAAATTAGAAGAGCTTCTTTTTTATCACCGGCTTTTAGTCGATGCTACTACTAAAAAAAATTTGACGGCTGCTTTATGGGGACGTCAGCCAACTCCTCAAATTGAAAATCAACTCGAAGCTCTTAGGAATTTGGTAGCCAAATTAGAAAACCCTATAAGTAAACTTCGACCCTTAATTCCAGATTATACAAATCTGGCTAATGAGTGTGAAATTGAAGATCATTGTGAAGGCCAATGCCATACGTTGGCAACAAACAGTATCACCAAATGTTCCCCCGCAACCGCTAATTGCTACTCAAAAAGTGGTACACCCCTTTGTCCTATGACAAAAGTAAATAATATAAATAGTAATATCAATAATTTGGCTGGGGAAATTGCCAATATCCTCAACGAAATCGAATCTTTTTCTCTTGGGTTTCAATAAAATGGGGAAGATAAATAAAAAAAAGCTTTCTTTTTTTCTTCTTTTTTTAGTTCCTTGGATAGCTTTGGCTCAGCCCAGCTTTGAAATTGACTATCCATTGATAACTGGATTTCCCACCCCAACTTTAGGAGGAAAAGTTTCGGCTCAAGATTTGGCTAATTATATCCAATATATTTTCTATTTTGCCATTTTAGCTGGTATTATTTTGGCTCTGGTAATTTTAGTTTTAGGGGGTCTTCGCTATCTCTATTCAGCAGGAAATCCCCAGGTTCAATCCCAAGCCAGAAGCCAAATAACCAATGCTCTTGTTGGCCTTATTTTACTTTTAGTTTCTTATACCCTTCTCGTTACTATTCGACCCGAATTTGGCAAAGTGGTACCGGTTCAACTGCGGGAAGCGAAAATAGTAGTTAATACCTTAAGAAGAGTAAGAAGAACTCTACCTTGGCGGGAAATAGTTGAACAGCTTGAACCATCATTCGTTCCCCTGGAAGTAACCTATCCGACAGCCGGCGGATTTAGACCCGAGTTTATTCCTTTTACCACCCCGGCAGCTCCCCACCTTTATCCTTTGGAAAAATTAGTTGCCCGCTATGGAAGATACCTTTATGATTTTAGTTTTATGGTTGGAGTTATCTTGGCTCTTCTTTTTATAATTATCGGCGGAATAAAACATTTAACTGCTGCTGGAAACATTGCTCAGACTGCTGATGCCAGAGACCAAATTTTTTCTTCTCTTTTGGGCTTACTTTTACTCTTAGGTTCTTATCTCATTCTAACTTCCTTTCGACCAGAATTTGCCACCATTGACCCGGCAGAATTAGAAGAAACAGAAATAGAAATAGAACCAGGGGTTTATCTTTGTACTCATCCAATGGATAATAATATAAACAATGATTTAATGGCCAGGGTTTGTCGCTGTCGGGACTTAAAAACTTTATCTCAAACTTATGGAGGAGGCGAGTTTATAAATCAGTATAATAAAGAATGTTTCTTCACAAAAAGACAAAAAAAAGAACTTTCTACCTTTATTTCCCTCAATTGTTTCTTAATTCAAAGTTCAGAAACCCTACCTCCGGAGTTAATTGGCGAACCGGTTGATATAAAGAAAGTAGAAGAAGAACTAGAAAAATTAAAAGAAAAAAAATTAATTAGCGATGATGAATACAACGAGATTGTTAATGGATGGAGAGAGTATAATGCGTCTCGATCAGTAGTAGCCTTTACTGCCCTTTATATTAATGGAAATTATGGAGTTATTTTGCACCAAGAAAAAGATTTTAAAGGAAGAGGAGATATAATTATGAAACATGACTTCAAAAACGCGCTTCTTCACTTTTTTCCGGGAAACGAAAGTTTTATTAGATATAGCGATGGGATTGTTCACAAGCTGAATACGAATTATTTTTATCGCCATGATCCAAAGACCATTAACCTTTCGTCTTTTAAGTCTGTGACTCTTTTTGAAGATAGGGTGGTAGATTGCGTCTTAAAAACACCGGCGAAAGATTTCTTTGTCGATATTTCAGATTGTCTTGAAATAAAAAATTTTGACGATGTTACATTTTTTTTCTATAACGTTCCTGACTTTGGAACTCTGGAAGAAAAAGAGAAAAATCTTGGATATATTGTAATGCAGTGGGCTGAATTTTTCTCTACTACAGGCGGACGCGCAGCATTACATACTCTAGCACGTGGTGGCCATGGAGGAAATGTTAACTTATTAACAGATCTGCTCCGAAACCCAATTTATTCTCTCAAACTGCCGGCAGAAGAAAGATGGATTGTCGTGGTTGGAGCACATACGTCAAACCAAACAAATGTGCTGGCTCCTTTTTTCTCAAAACTTTATGTTTTAAATAAAAGTGAAAGAAACTTTGAGGCAACTTATGTCCGAAGTTTCTGTCAAAAAGGTGATCGGGAATATCCCTGTATTAGCCATTTTTTCGCTTATCCAGGGAAAATGGTTAGACAAAAGTAAAATGAAAAAAATAATTTTAATTTTGTTTTTGATTTTACCCTGGGAAGTTTTTGCCCAAACTTTTCCTTTTGAGGTTACTTATCCGAGACTTGGACCAGTTACTCTTCCTTCTCCTCAAGTTGTAGTTGAAGACCCAGGTTATTACATCAGATACCTTTACCAGGCAGGAGTAATTGCTGGTGTTGTTCTTGCTCTTTTTTCTCTTGCTTTCGGTGGTTTTCTTTTTCTTTTTTCAGCCGGAAATGTTAGTCGACAAATAGAATCCAAAGATCGAATCGCTGGTGCTTTTGTCGGCCTTTTTCTTTTACTTTCTTCTTTTTTAATTTTGAGGACAATTAACCCTGAATTTACAAGATTCCAATTCAGAAGACCCCCATACCCTTTTACCGAAATTGAAGAAGGTGTCTGGCTTTGTCAGAAGGAAATTAAGGAAACTTACCAAATGAATAATATAGAACATACTTTGACTTTTGAAGCTTATATCGAATCAAGAAGATCTATAAGAGAGTATTGGTGGCCAAGCCTTGAGATAGAAGAACAAAAAGCCATTCATAATCTTTATTATAATGTCCATAGCAATTGCCATTTAATTTCTATTAGTCAAGAATTGCCAGAAAATTTTAGAAGAGCCAGACATGTCTATATTGTTGGAAATTATGGAATAGTTTTTCACCGTTTTCCAAACTTCAAAGGTCCCTACAAATTAGTGGCGCTTGAGCGAAAGATGTATCTTGATTTGGATAAGAATATAAATCAAATTGAAAGTGGACCTCGACCTCTGTCTTACTTTGTTTTGCGTAATGAAGAAATTCCCAATTTTTCCGTGACCTTATTTAAAGACTTTAGATTAGATTATCTGGACTCCTTTGCTGTTGACAAGCGGTTATTACCTTTTCAGGAATATAGGGGAGAGTTCCCACGGCAAGGAACTATCACCTTTTATACTTTCCGAAACTTTCATGAAGATTTGCCTTCCAAATTCCAGAAGCCTGAGAGCACTTGCCCTTCTTTCCGAGACCATCAAGGCTTTCCTCGAGAAACTCAAAAATGTTTTAAAACCTATGAGTTTAAAATCGAAAATTTCTTTGTTACCTTTAACCAACAGCCCTTTACTGTTAAGATAGGTAATGATTCATTTATAGAAAATTTTTGGGTAGGCACTGTTTCTCTACATTATATTGGCACTATTGATGGTGGAAAAATTACCAACGGAGTTGAACTGGACAGCTGTTATTCTCTCAAGATTGATACCCCAGGAAAATACTATGAAGGTAAATCTTGGTGGATAGTAATTGTTAGAGGATATCCTCGGGAAGACTCTTCATCTCTACCTCTACCACCCGTCGACTTAAACATAGATTTGAGGATCTGGGCAATGCAACAACCTCACTTTTGGGGTGAAGCTTTTGATAAGAGCGACCGAAACCTTGAAGATAATTATGTTTCCTTTTTTTGCGAGGACAAAGCCAGACAAAAAAGATATCCCTGTGTTCACACAGCAATTGTTTTCCCTGGAAGAATAATTAAGGAAGTAGAAAGATAGTTTAAGGATAGGGTCTGATGATGACCTTTCTTTCTGGTTCTTTTCCAGTGCTTTGGGTGGTAACATCTCCTCTGCCGGCTAATTCCAAATGAATGATTCTTCTTTCATAAGCTGGCATCGGTGGCAAAACTTTTTCTTTTTTGGTTAAAGCTACTTCGTCGGCTAAACTTTTGGCTAAATCTTTTAAGTATTTAATTTTTTTCTTTTTATAATCATTAATATCCAAATCAATATAAAAAACTTCTTTCTCTCCAAAAAGAGAAGTTACATTGAAGGACTGACGTCTCCTTTTCAAAATCGCCTTGAGAAGGTGTTGAATTTCCAGCAGCGTTTGTCCACCCTCTCCAATTAAAAGCTGGGAGTCATCACTGGTCAGATTAATCGGTAAAGTTAAATCTTTAGGAAGACCTATCTCAATTTTTACCTCAAAGCCCATTTTTTGGAAAAATTCGCTAACAATTTTTTTTATTTCTTCTAGATTTTGAGTCTTCATGTTTTTAAAATAAGTTTTTGCTGAATAATGGAATAAAGCGAGCTAACCGACCAATAAAGGGCAATGGCTGATGGCAATTGAATTAAGATGAAAAAAGAAAAAAAGATTAAAAAATAAGTCATTTGTTTTTGAAATAACTGGGGAAAATTTTTTGAACCAGCTTCTTTTTTCATTTTTGGTTGAGCGGTCCGCATTTGGAGAAAAGACAAAACGGTTGCCAAAATTATCAAAGGAAAAACTGGCCAATAATAGGTTATTTGGCTTTCAACGGTTAGACTAAAGGATTTAGAAAGGTCTAAAATCCCTAAAAAGAAGGGGGAAATAGTGGTTGGTTTTGGAACAAAATGATAAAGATTTTTTAGTTCTAGCTCGGCCAAGCCATTACCAAAGGCTCTTAAAACCAAAAAAAGGGCAATCATTACCGGTATTTGAATCAGAGGAAATAAAAATCCACCAAAGGGGTTGACTTTTTTCTCTCGCCAAAGTTTAAGCGTTTCTTGAACTTGTTTTTCTTTGTCGCCATTATATTTCTTTTGAATTTCCTGAAGTTGAGGCTGAATTTCTTGTATTGCCTTCTGAATCTTTAAAGAACGAGTCACAAAAGGATGTAAAATAAGCCTGATAAGAAGGGTTAAAAAAATAATCGCTATTCCCAAATCATGGCCGGGTAAAAACTGGACAAATAAAATCAAAAGATTAAAGATGGGCCGATAGAATATTGTATTAAAAATTTCTCCAATCATAGATTAATTTTTTTAAAGAAATTACTAATTATCTCTTTTATTTCCAAAAATTTTTGATTTTCAATTCCGGGAAGGGCAATGAAAATAGCGTCTATTCCTTTTTTAAAACCCTTTATTTCTCCCCTGACTGCTTCCGTCATTCTCCTTTTAATTTTATTGCGCAAAACCGCCTTTTTGGAAATTTTTTGAGAGACGATAAAGCCAAATCGGCTATAACCTAAATTATTTGATAGAAACTTAATAATTAAAAACTTTTCTTTAAAACTTTTTCCTTCTTTAAAGATCTTTTCAAAATCTTTTTTCTTTTTCAATCGATTCTTCTTTGCTAACATTTTTAGGAGCTCAAACTGTTAACCGCCAACGACCTTTCTTTTTTCGACGCAGTAAAACTTTCCTTCCACCAGAAGTAAGCTTTCTTTTTCTGAAGCCGTGAGTTTTTTTTCTTTTTCTCTTTTTCGGACGATAAGTAATTGACATATCATCTATTTTACTCCGTCAAAATATTTAAGTCAATCCACAATTTTTACCCAGTTTATTAACAAAATTTAGCTTTTTGGCTGTCTTTACTTCTTCTTGACTTTATAATATGATATATAAAGTATTCTTAATTTGGGCTCACTCATATGACCAAAGAAGAACTCTGGCAAGCAGTTTTAGCCCAGATTCAACTAACTATTTCTCCGGCTAATTTTGCTACCTGGTTTAAAGACACGGCAATTGTTTCCCTTCAAGACGGAGTGGCTTTTATCTCTGTTCCAAATTCTTTCGTTAAAGAATGGCTTGAACAAAAATATAACAAAACTATTTTCAAAATTCTTCACAGTTTAGATGAAGGAATTAAAGAGATAAAATACGATTTGGGTAAACCCCGACCAAAAATAATTAAAAAAAGTTTTCCCGTCTTGCCAGAAGAAGGTCAGTTAGAATTTCCCGAATTTAAAGTTGACAAAGAAACAAATCTTAACCCAAGATATACTTTCGATAATTTTATTGTTGGACCGTGTAATGAATTAGCTCAGGCTGCCGCCTGGGCTGTCTCCCAAAATCCTGGCCAGATTTACAATCCTCTTTTTATTTACGGTGGAGTTGGCTTAGGAAAAACTCATTTGCTCCAAGCAATTGGCAATGAAATAGTTAAAAAATTAAATCAAAGAAAAGTTAGATATGTCCAAACAGAAAAATTTATTTCCAATGTCATTTCAGCCATCCGCAACCACCAAATCGAACAACTTAAGGCACTATATCAACCGATTGACGTTCTTATTATTGATGATATTCAATTTTTAGCCGGAAAAGAAAAAACTCAAGAAGAGTTTTTTTATATCTTTAATTCTCTCTATGAAAAAAACAAACAAATCGTTCTTTCTTCCGACCGTTCTCCAAAAGCCATTCCAGCTTTAACCGAAAGGCTAAGGTCTCGGTTTGAAGGAGGAATGATTGCCGATATTACTTTTCCCGATTTTGAAACCAGGATGGCTATTTTAAAAGCAAAGTGTCAAGAAAGAAAAGGTGAATTTTCCGATGAAATATTAAATTATATTGCCTCAAATATTCAAAGGAATATTAGAAAATTAGAAGGGGCTTTAAACATTTTACTTGCCCACCGAAAACTTCAAGGAGATTCGCCCAACCTAGAAACAGCCAAGTCATTACTGAAAGACCTCGTCTTATCTCCAGTAAGAGTTATTAATCCAAAAGAAGTCGTCAGGGCAGTGGCTGATTTCTATGATTTAAAGGAAAAAGATCTATTTTCTTCCTCTCGAAAAAAAGAAATTGTCAAACCAAGGCAAATAGCTATGTATCTATTAAGGGAAGAATTAAAAAACTCTTTCCCTTTTATTGGAAGAAAGTTCGGTGGAAAAGACCACACTACCGCCATTCATGCCTATGAAAAAATCTCCAAAGAAATAGAAAAAAACGAAAACCTTCGCGAGGAAATTGCCTTAATTAAACAAAGATTTATTAGTGGAGAAATTTAAAAAAAACAGTGGAAAAAAAGGGTAAAAATATTGGCCGCAAATTTCCTAACTTATCAACACTTAATTTCCTTAATTTATCCACACTTTTGTTGGTGTTAAAACAACGTATTTCTCTTAATTTTGTCAAAAACAACAACAATTAAACTATATGAAATTAACAATTCTAAAAGATGTAATGAAAAAAGGTATAGAGGTTGTCGAAAAAATAACTCAAAAAAATCTTACGCTACCTATTCTTCAAACAACCATTTTTCAAACAGAAAAAAATTTTTTAACTCTCTCATCTACTAATTTAGAAACAGGAGTTATTTGGTGGGGTTTAGCCAGGATAGAAAAAGAAGGAAAAATTTGTCTACCAACCAAAGTTTTATCTCAACTTATTAGTTTTGTACCGCAAAAATCTATCTCTTTATTTAAAGAAAACTTATCTCTCTGGGTTGAATGCGAAAATTATAAAACCGAGATTATCGGATTAGACGCGGAAGAATTTCCAATTATTCCAAAAATTCAAACTGAAAATTCCATTTTGGTTGATACCTCTCTTTTTTGTCAATCTCTTTCTCAAGTTGTTAAAATTCCTTCTCCTTCTACTGCTCGACCGGAAATTTCCGGAGTTCTTTTGAATTTTCAAGAAAATATAATCAAAATTGCCGCCACTGATAGTTTCCGTTTAGCCGAGAAAAAATTGTTTTTACCAAACCCTTTTCCTCAAAAACACTCTTTGATTTTACCCCAGAATTCAGTTAGAGAAATAATTGGCATTTTTGGAGAGTTGGAAGGAGAAATGCGAATTTATATTTCTCCAAAACAAATATGGTTTGAGTCTCTAATGTCGGAAATTTCCCACCCTCAAATTCAGTATACTTCTCGTTTGATTGAAGGGGAATATCCAAATTACGAAGAAATTACTCCTAAAAAATTTGGAACCACTGTTTCTCTCTCAAAAGAGAAATTATTGAACCAGATTAAAACCGCCAGTCTTTTCAGTGGTAAAAACAATGAAATCATAATGAAAATTGACCCAAAAAATGAAACGATAACAATCTTAAGTCAAAGTCCTAATTTAGGAAAATACGAAGGTTCTCTTGCCGGAAAGATTAAAGGAGAAAAAGTAGAAATTGCTTTTAACCACCGTTTTTTAATAGATGGAATTTTAGAAATAAAAAGTCCGGAATTAACCCTTAATCTAACTAATGAAGAAGGTCCAGCCGTTTTAAGACCAGTTGATCTGGAAGATTATTTCTATATTCTAATGCCGATTAAAACTATTTAATTTATTTATTCTGGTTTTAAGAAACTTTCTTTTGGATACTTTGGTAGGACTTGCACTAAAAAATCGTGAAAAATTGGACCAGCCACCATCATTCCCGGCTGTTTTTTAATTGGCTCATTGTTATTATTTCCTACCCAAATGCCAACAACGATTGAAGGGGTATAACCAATTGTCCAGGCGTCACGGTAATCTTGACTTGTTCCGGTTTTTACCGCAACTTGATAACCTTCAAAATAAAGCGGGGAGCGAGGACCAAACATCGCTGCCCGGGCTTCATTGTCTGAGAGAACGTCATTAAGTAATCTAACAGCATTTTTCCCCAAAATTCTTAGTTCGGTTTTTTTATTTTCTTCAAGAATATTACCTTGAGAATCTTCAATTTTCAAAATGGCAGTGGTTGGTACCTTTAATCCATCATTAGCAAAAACTCCATAAGCTGAAGTCATTTCCAAAAGCTTTACCTCCCAACCACCGAGAACAATTGATGGGCCGAAAGGTGGTTTAAGTGTGGTGATACCACAAGCTTGAGCTGTTTCTACGCTTTCTTTCAACCCCGCTAAATAAAGTAAAACTTTAACTGAGGGAATGTTCAGAGACTGAGCCAAGGCTTCTCTTAAGGTAACTGGGCCTCGGAACTTCCCATCGTAATTTTGGGGAATATATTCTTTACCGCCCCAGACTCCAAAGTTGGTTAGTTCATCAACGACTACTTTTTTGTCATCATAGCCTTTTTGAAAGGCGGTCACATAAACAAAAGGTTTGAAAGCCGATCCTGGTTGACGACCCAAATACCCTTCTACCCCGGTGATAACGTTAAATTTTGGATCAAATAAACAATTAACTCCGGCTTGACAACCTTCAGGATAAGGTTGGGCATAATAATCTCCCGTTCCTATTGTCATTGCCAAAATTTCTCCGGTTTTGGCTGAAATAGCAACTAAAGCCGCGTTATGAGCATTGGCAACCTTATTTCTTTCAAGCCCCTTTTTGACCACTTCTTCAGCTATTTTTTGTAGCTCCCAATCTAAAGAGGTATAAACCATTAATCCCTTTCGTTCTAAAAATTCCCGACCATACTTTTTTTCCAATAACTCTTTAACCCATAAAGTGAAATAAGGAGCTTTAAGCTCAACCCTTTTTTCGACAAACTTTATTTCCTCTTTTTTTGCCTCATCAGCTTTTTCCGGACTTAAATAACCTTTAACTACCATTCGATCTAAAACATAATCTTTTCGCGCCAAAAGCTCTTTTTTTCCGTTTTCGTCATAGGGAGAAAGACGATAAGGTGCTTTAATCAAAGAAGCCAAGGTTGCTGCTTCGGCTAAAGAGATTTCCGATACGGATTTTTTAAAATAGGTTTGACTTGCCTCTTCTACTCCATAGGCATTTTGACCGAATGGTATTTGATTTAAATACCATTCTAAAATTTGATCTTTTGAGTAGCGACGGTCCAGTTCTAAAGCCAAGACAATTTCCCTAGTCTTTCTTTGGGCGGTTTTTTCGGCTGATAAAAAAGTTGACCTCACTAACTGTTGAGGGATGGTGGAGCCTCCATAAATTGGCTTTCCTATCTTTAAATCTTCTAAAATTGCTCTCGCAATTCCTTTCCAATCAATTCCAAAATGAGAATAGAAATTAGCATCTTCAGCCACTATCACCGCCTGTTTTAAATATTCAGGGATTTCTTCTAAAAGAACCCAGGTTCTTTTTTCTTCGCCATAAACTTCATATAAAATAACTTTTCCCGTTCGGTCGTAAATTTTAGTTGATTGAGCTAATTGTCTTTCGCTAAATATTTCCGGCCGGGGAAAATCTTTGACATAATAAAAAAATAAAAAAAGAGGTCCGCAAATAAAAAGGAAAAAGAGCCCCCCTAAAATTTTAAAAATCAAGCTAATTTTATTCTTTTTTTTCTTTGTCATAATCTCAATTTTATGATATCATTTTTAATATGCAAGCGAAAACTACTCTCCAAAAAATTAAAGAGGTTTTAACCAGAGGGGTAGAGAAAATTATTGAAAAAGAGAGTTTGCTTAAGAAATTAAAATCTGGTAAAAAATTGCGAGTTAAATTAGGCATTGACCCTACTGCCCCGGATCTTCATCTTGGAAATGCCGTTGTTTTATGGAAATTGAAAGAGTTTCAAGATTTAGGGCACACTATTATTTTGATTATTGGCGATTTCACCGCTCGGATTGGCGATCCTTCCGGCCGATTCTCGCTTAGAAAGATGCTTTCCGAGAAGGAAATTAAAGAGAATATGAAGGCTTATGAACTTCAAATTGGAAAAATTTTAAACCTTAAAAAGACAAAAATTATTTATAATAGCCGACATTTATCAAACCTCAGGTTTTCGGAAATGTATCGCCTTTTGCATTTTTTTAGCGTTAACCAGATATTAGAAAGGGATATATTTCGAAAAAGAAGAGAATTAAAAAAACCAATTTGGCTAAATGAATTTTTCTATCCAATTTTTCAAGCTTATGATTCGGTCATTGTTAAGGCCGATATAGAAGTCGGCGGTAGCGACCAACTTTTTAATATGTTGATAGGGCGTCAATTACAACCTCATTTTGGTCAACCGCCGCAAGATATTATCACCGTAAGGATTTTAGTTGGCACTGACGGAAAGCAAAAGATGAGCAAGAGTTTTAACAACTACATCGGTATTAACGAATCAGCAAAAGAGCAATTCGGGAAATTAATGTCTATAAAAGACGAGGCTATTTCAGAATACTTTGAACTTTGTACCCGCCTGCCAATGACTGAAATAAAAAGAGATATTTCCCTTCTTAAAACCGACAAAATTAATCCTCGTGATCTTAAAGCTAAATTAGCCCGGGAAATTGTTTTTTTGTATCATGGGAAAGAAGCTGCTTTGATGGCAGAAGAGGAATTTAACAGGATTTTTAAAGAAAAAAAATTACCTTCGGAGATGACTGAAGTTAAAATAAAAGAGAGATTTCTCAACATCTTGGACTTATTAACAAAAACAAGATTAGTTAACTCCAAAAGCGAAGCTAAAAGATTAATTTCTCAAAAAGCAGTTAGAATTGATGGGGTTTTAAAAGAGGATTGGCGGGAAATGATTGAGATTGAGAAAGGAACGACGGTTAAAATTGGTAAAAGAAAGTTTGCTAAAATAAATCCCCACTAAGTTTTAGCGGGGATTAAATAATTTTTTATTTTCTTAGAAGAAAGCTTTTTCTACTCAATTTCTTCTTCTTCAGCTCCTAATCTTTCTTCTCCTTCTTCTAAGCCTTCCTCTTCATCTTGATAAATCATAGTTTTTTTTGAATAGTAATTTTTTTTCGACCTTTTTATTTATTACTGAAAATAATTATAAACAGACAAAAGTAATTGTCAAACTCAGCCCAGAAAAGGTGTGGTTAAGGTTTAAAAAAAATCTTTAAAAAACAGGTTAGAGCAATTGCCAAAGCATCGACAGCGTCATCGGATTTTGGCATTTCTTTTAGTTTGAGCAAATTTTTTGTCTTTTTTTGAACAAGCCCCTTTTTTGCCCAACCAAAGCCAGTTATCGCTAGTTTGACTTGAAGTGGAGTAAATTCATAAACTGGAATTTTATTTTTGGCAGCAGTCAATAAAATTACTCCTTTGGCTTGACTAACCGGAATAGCAGTTTTTAGATTTTTAAAAAAATAGACATTTTCGACGGCTAAAATTTTGGGCTGGTATTTTTTGATTAATTTCGAAAGCTCGTTATTGATTTTTTTTAATCGTTCGGCAGAAGAGAAAGAGGGGTTGGTTTTAATCAGACCATAACCCAAACACTTTAAACTAGTTTTTATGTTTCCTCCCTTGCTTTTTACCTTTATTAGTCCGAAGCCGGTGCTGGCTGTACCTGGGTCTATTCCTAAAATAACCATAGTTTAAACTTTTAAATTAGAAAAGATTTCTTGAACGCTATCTAATTCATCCAAGGCCTCAAAAAGCTTTAAACAATCCTCTTTTTCTTTTTCTCCTATCTCAATCATCTCTTTTGGTTTCCAGTCTAAAGTAACTGATTCAATCGCAATTCCCATATCTTGAAATTTTTTTCTTATTTTTTCTAAGTCTTCAACTTTTGTATAGACATCAAGGGTTTCGTCTTGCCAGTAAAGGTCTTCTGCTCCCGCCTCAATCGCCATCAACTCCAACTCTTCTTTTTTCTTGATTGGTAATTTTTCTAGATTGATAACTCGTATGGTGAGACATCCTTTTCTTTCAAACAACCACTTCACCGCTCCATCGCCAACCAATTTTCCATTATATTGGCTTAAGACTTGTTTAACTTCAGTTAAAGCCCGATTCTTGTTATCAGTAATTCCTTCAATAATCAGCGCAACTCCGGCCGGACCATATGCTTCAAAAGTAACCTCCTCCAGTTTTTCTTCGGCAAGCTCACCAGTTGCCTTCTTTATTGCTCGTTCGATATTTTCTTGGGGAACATTATAATCACGGGCCATTTCAATAGCTAATCTCAATTTGGAATTTGTTTCCGGATTTGCCCCGCCCTTCCTGACAGCAATTGAAATTAACCTAGCCATCTTTGAAAAAATTTGGCCTCTTTTTTGGGCGCTAGCTTCTTTAATTCTTCTAACTGTTTTTGCGTGGCTGTGACCTGACATATTTTCTAATCAATTTTAATCTATTTTTCTTCGGTAATCAAATTTCTTTTTGAGAAGTAGAATTGTTAATCCAGAGAAAGCAGCAGTGGTTAGAGCGGGAAGAAAAACAAAAAGAAATTTTGACATTTTTTCTTTTAAATCTTCTTGTCCAAAAGGGGTAATGACTGTTGCCAGCTCTTTTTTGTCCGATTCTATTTTTAGAAAAGCCAACTCAGGGTCAACCCAGGCCAATCCTTGTTTTTTAATTTCTTCCAGTTTCCTTTCTCCAAGTCCTTTTACTCGGGTTAACTCATCTAAAGAGTGAAATGGTCTGGCGCTGATTATTCTTTGAGCCAATACTTTACCGATGCCGACTAGCTTCTGGAGTTCTTTTGCCGAGGCAGTGTTTATATCTATTTTGAGAGGTTCGACTATATTCGGGTTAACGGTTGTTTTCGAGGGGATGAATTGTTCTTGGGGGCGGGATGTTTCCTCGTTAGGTTGAAGAGGCTCTACCTTAGACTCTGATTGGGATTTTTCTTGGAATGATTGAGAAGGAGGGGTTAATTCAAAATCATTAGCATTATTATTTGTATCCTGATAAAGTCCGGCTATTTTTTTTCTTTCTAATTTTTGATTAGGGCCAGGATTTTCCGGAAAAGAGTTTCCTTCAAAAAGAAGGTTGTCGAAATCGCCCCAGCCAACAGCGTCAATAATTCGACCGGTGTTTTCTTGCCCCAATCTTAAAGCCACGCCATTATTTGGAGCAATAGTTTGGGAGGTTGAAGTCTCGACATTGGAGAGAGCTGTATAATCTTTATTTGTCCAGAGATAATATCCTTTGGCCGGAATTTTAGCGTTTGGTTCTTTTGACCAGGATTTGATAGTATAATCTTTAGCGCTAGTTTTTGTCCTTTTGACCAATCTGATATAGCTGCCTTGATAATTCCCAAGATAGATATCAGAGTTAGTAGGATTGTAAATTTTTATAAAATCGTCAGAAGTTTTTTCTCCGGCAATTTGAACTTCAACAATTAAAAGCTCGGTGGCTAAAGCTAATTTTAGAGGAATTAAAGAGATAAATCCCACCGTTAAGAAAACGTTTATTCTTGACAAATTTCTCATAATCTGTTAATATAAGGATTATCCCGGAACCAAGCCTGGAATTTCTTTCAATTCGGACAACCTGGAGAAGTTCTGGGTTGCTCCTTGAAGAAATTCTGACTTAAGCAGCAAGCTTTTGGCCCCTTTGGTTCCGGGATATTTTTTATTCAGCAGTCACCCTTTCTATTTCCTCGAAAGTTGTTTTTCCTTCTAAAACTTTAATATATCCATCGAGATGCATTTCGACCATTCCTTTTTTTATTGCCAGCTCCTTCAAATCGACAATTGAAGGGTTGGTTAAAATAAACCTTTCCATCTCGTCATCGACAACAAAGACTTCAAAAATACCCATCCTTCCTTTGTAACCGGTAAAATTACAACTTCGACAACCCTTAGTCACAGGAACTTTCATCCATGACCTTAGCTCTTTGACTTTCACGTTTTTAGGAAGACCCTTAAATGCCTCTTGTAATTTAGTCAAGCGTTCAGACGAAATTAGCTGGAATTGGACGCATTCTTTGCAGACCTTTCTGACTAACCTTTGACCAATAACTAAATTTAAGGCGGGAGCGATATTACTTAGTTTTTCTCCTAAAGATTGTAAGCGAGCGACCGTGCCAGCGGCATCATTGGTATGCACGGTGGTAAGGACCAAATGACCGGTTAAGGCTGCTTGGAAAGAGATTTGAGCGGTTTCAGAATCGCGGATTTCTCCGACTAAAATAACATCTGGGTCTTGTCTGACAACCGCTCTTAGGGCATTAGCGAAAGTGTAGCCTTTTGATTCGTCAACTTGACTCTGAGAAACTCCTTTTAAGTGATATTCGATGGGGTCCTCGATAGTGATGATTTTAATTTCTGGAGAAGTTAGTTTTTGAAGAAAAGCATAAAGGGTGGTGGTTTTTCCTGAACCAGTCGGACCAGTACAGATAATCATTCCGGTGGGTTTTTTTAGTTCCTCATAAAAAACTTTCAGCATATCTTCTCTTAAATCAAGGTCTTCCATGCTCACTACCCACTTTGGGTTTAGAATTCTCATTACTATTGCTTCTCCATATTCAGAGGGGAGAGAGGAGGTTCTGATTTCAATCGAGGTATCTTCAATTAAAAGAGAAAAACGACCATCTTGAGGCCGGTTGGTTATATTGAGTTTTAAACCGGAGAGAAGTTTCAAACGGGAAAGCAAAGCTTGATAAACAGCAAGGTCTAACAATAAAACATCATGCAAAACTCCGTCAATTCGGATGCGTAAAAGAACATTTTCTTTTTTTGGCTCTAGATGGATATCGGAAGCGTCAAGGTAGAGAGTGCCGATTAGGAGGATTTCAACTAAGCCGGTTATTTCTCCGGAGAGAAGTCTTTCAATTTCTTTCTTGAAATCTAAGATACATTTTATTTTTTCTTTGGCGACCAAAGTTTTTTCCGGTGAAATTTTGACTTGGCCGGTGAGTTTTTCTCTCATAATTTTTAAAATTTACATTTTTCTCAATTTCTCTAAAATAGAAGATGGATTAATTCTTCAACTGATTATTTTTGGTTATCTCATTTTTTTAAATTTGTCAATGGAGAAAAACTATCTTACCAAAAATTCCTCTCAAACAAAAAAAATAGGAGAATTACTTGCGAAAAATCTTCTCAATAAAGGAATTAAAAAAAGAGCCTTAGTCATTGGTTTGGAAGGAGATTTGGGTGGTGGAAAAACTACTTTTTTACAAGGATTTGCTAAAGGTTTGGGGATAAAAGAGAAAATTTTAAGCCCCACCTTTATTATTATGAGAAAATTTAAAATTCGGGATTCAAAATTTAAAACCTTCTATCATTTTGATTGTTATCGGATTGAAAAACCAAAAGAGATATTAAAATTGGGTTTTGTAAAGATTCTTTCTGGCCCAAGAAATATTGTCGCTATTGAGTGGCCAGAAAAGGTAAAAAAATTTTTACCGAGGAAAATAATTTGGGTTAATTTCCAACTTATTAGTAAAAACAGTCGAAAACTTATAATAAAAGAATAAAAAGAAAAGGAGTTTTGCTCCTTTAATTTGAAATGGAAAAAAAAAGATTAATCATCATTGATAGTAATTCTATTATTCACCGCGCCTTTCACGCCTTACCGGTTTTGACTACAAAAAAAGGAGAATTGGTTAATGCTGTTTATGGTTTTTTATTGGTTTTTTTTAAAGCAATCAGGGAGTTCCAACCAGATTTTATTGTTGCCTGTTTCGATTCACCCGGGCCAACTTTTCGTCACAAAAAATTTGAAGAATACAAAGCAAAAAGACCTCCCACGCCAAAAGATTTAGTTTCTCAATTTCCGAAAGTAAAAGAAATTTTAAATGCCTTTAACGTTTCCATTTTTGAGAAAAAGGGCTTTGAAGCCGATGATTTAATTGGCACGATTACTAAAAAGTTTCCAGAAATTGAAAAGATTATTTTAAGTGGTGATTTAGATACTTTACAGTTAATTGACCCCCAGACCAAAGTTTATCTCCTCAGAAGAGGGGTGAAAGAAACAATTTTATATAATGAAAGCCGGGTTCAGGAAAAATACCAAGGTTTAGGTCCAGCTGGGCTTGTTGATTTCAAAGCTTTAAGGGGCGATCCTTCTGATAATATTCCGGGATTGCCCGGCATTGGCGAGAAAACCGCTGTTGAGTTGATTTTGAAATTCGGCAGTTTAGAAAATTTATACAAAGAGCTTGAAAAAAACTCTGAAAAAACCAAAACCCTTAAACCTAAACTAAAAGAAAATTTATTGAAATATAAAAAACAGGCAATCCTTGCGGCAGCATTAGTTAAAATTGAAAGAAATATATTATTAGATGTCGATTTAAAAAAATGTCACTGGCAAGAATATGATAAGACGAAAGTCGTTCAGTTCCTAAAAGCCCTTGAATTCGAAAGTTTAATTAATCGTCTGCCAGAGCGGAAAGAGGTTCGGGGACAAGAAAAACCAGTTTTTAAAAAAGAAATTAAAGAAAATCTAAAATTGTTATAAAATTCTACTCAATAGAAGAAAAATTGGCCAACCGAAAACCATCTAAAATTAACTTGTTGGCAAAACGACAAAAATGGTAGAATGAAAAAAAGAGAAGTCCGAGGGAGATGAAAAAAATAAATAAGCATAAATTTATGACCAATAACCAAATTAATCAGGAGGAACTTCAGAGATTGCTTGAGCTTCCGGGCAAAGTCAGGGGACAGGTGTTTATAACTGATTTCAAATATATCAAAGAGAAAGAAGGAAAGAGAGGGCTAGAGATTTTAAAAAAAAGAATGGAAAAATTGGGAAACCCAATTGATTACGAAAGGATAAAAACATTTGATTGGTATCCAGTCGGCCTGAGGGCCGTTTCTTTGTTGGTTATTAAAGAAACCTTTGGTTTTAGAGAGAAAGAGATTTCTGTAATGGGGAATTCAGCCCCAAAATATTCTTTCATTGTTAAATTGATAATGAAATATTTTTTTTCTCTCCACAAAGTTTTTCAAGAGTCCCCAAAGTATTGGAAAAAGCATTATAACGTCGGTGAGCTAGAGACAGTGGAACTTAACGAAAAAGAAAAATATCTTATTGTCCGTTTAAAAGATTTTAAAGTCCACCCCATTTTATGTAATTACTTATTTGAAGATGGTTATTTTTTAAGACTCGCTCAATATGTCTTAGAAAGTCCAAACATTACCTCAAGAGAGACTAAGTGTATGTTTAAGGACGACCCCTATCATGAGTGCTTAATAAAGTGGGAATAAATTATGGTCGACCCAAAAGAGGAATTTGGAAAATTAAATTTGGAAGCAATTAAAGGCGAGGTAATTGGTCTGGCCCTAGAAAACCATTTTAAATTTATTCTCGAAAAATACGGTCCAGAGGAAGTAAAGAGGCTTGAGGAAGGTTTGGCAAAATTGGGATATTCTCTTAAACACCAAGAGATAGAAAATTTTAAGTGGTATCCAAGAAAAATAGACGAAGCTATCTATTTTGTGCTGAAAAAGATGCTTAACTGGGAAGACGAGATTTTCAGAGAAAGTGGAAAACTAGGAGCAAAAATTTCTTATATTACCCGGGTTATGATGCGTTATTTTGTTTCGTTAGAACGGATTTTTCAAGAAGTGGGCAACTATTGGCGAAAATACTACACCGTTGGTCATTTAAAGCCAGTGGAACTTAGCCTTAAAGAAAGATATTTTATTCTGGAGTTAGAAGATTTTCCAATCGTCTGCTCCGAACACTGTCGGTATTGGGAGGGGTATTTTTGGCAAATTACCTCTCATGTTTTACCAAAAGAAAATTTAAAACTATGGGAAACAGGCTGTCCTCTTAAAGGAGCCAAGGTCCATCGTTTTAAAGCTACTTGGTAATTTTTTATTGGAATGGAGGAAAAAGATTCTCAAAAAATTATTATTGAACAACTTTCCCAGGATTTAGAAGATTTGGGAGGTTATTTACAGGACCTTTGGCAATTTTTGCCCTTACCGATTCTTTATGTCAACCCCCTTTTTATTATTCTGGATGTTAATCAGGCCGTGGAAAGGGTTTTTGGCCTTAAAGCAATGGATTTGATTGGAGAAAAGATAGAGAAGCTTTTGAAGAGCGAATTGACCGTCAAGATTCTCGAAGAAATTTCAAAAGAAAAAAAAATTGAAAATAGAGAATTAAAGTTAGTAACCAAAGAAGAAAAGAAAGTGTTTAGCCTCTCGGCCAGCAGTCGTCGAGACGCTGAAGGCAACATTATTGGTTATTATTTTTCTTTCTTTGACATCACTCTTTTAAAGGAACTTCAAGAAAAATTAGAAGAAAAGGTAAAGGAGAGAACAAAAGAATTAGAAGAAAAAATTGTTCAACTTGAGACTTTTCAACGACTTACAGTCGGCCGGGAATTAAAGATGATAGAATTAAAAAAAGAAATAGAAAAATTAAGAACTCAATTGAAAAAGGTCGAAAAAAGGAAATAGATCGTTTTTATGAAAAACATAAATCTCATCTTTGTTTCAATTCTGTCAATTCTGATTGTTGTATTGGTAGGAGGGTTTGTTTATTATTGGTTTTTGTCTTCTCTTGGTAAAAAAGAAGTTGTTGACCCTAAAATTAAAGAGATAATTAGTCGGGGTAAAATTTTAGTCGGGACGGAAGCCGCTTATCCTCCTATGGAATATTTTGACGAGACCGGCAATTTTGTCGGTTTTGACATTGATTTAGCCAAAGAAATCGCTTCCGATCTTGGAGTGGGGGTGGATTTTAAAAATCTTCCTTGGGTAGAAATTTTTGATTCAGTAATGAAAGGCGAAGTCGATATGATAATTTCTGCCATCGCTATTACTCCAGAAAGACTTGAGGCTTTAAGCTTTTCTGATCCCTACCTTAATGTTGGCCAGGTTATTGTTACTAAAAAAGATTTAGTCATTCAAGGAGTAGAAGACCTTCAAGGAAAAATTATAGGCGTTCAAAAAGGAACAATAAGTGAAGAAGAAGCAAAAAAACGCACCGACCTTTCTCTCGTCAAAAGTTATGCCAATTATTCTTTAGTTAAAGAAGCCCTTTTTCGAGGAGAGATTGAAGTAATTCTGATTGATTACCCGGCCGGAATAAAAATGGTGGCCCAAGACGAGGAGTTGAAAATTGTTGGAGAGCCTTTCACTCAAGAATTTTATAGCGTAGCAGTTCAGAAAGGTCAAGAGGTTCTTTTGGCGAGAATTAATCAGACAATCAGGAGACTAAAACAAACAGGAAAATTAAGGGCTTTAGAAGAAAAATGGCTGAGCGAATAATCATCTAAATGAAAATACGACTTTCTCTCCAAATTAAATTAGTTTTAACGACAGCGGTGGTAGTGATTTTTGCTTTTTCAATTTTGGCTTATTTAACCATCGAGAGTCAAAGGAAATTTTTTCAATCTATTTTTCAAAATTTAGCTATCAATGTAGCCCAAACTCTTGAGGCTAATATTACTACCAATAAAGACCTCGAAGATAGGGCTAAACTTTTATCAAATATATTGAAAATAGTCAGTGGAGAGAGTGGGGTTGGGCCCTGGATAGTTTTGATTAATATAAATCTACCCGACAATGGCGTCCTTAAAACAGTAGTTTCCAACAATAGTATTTTGATTGGGACAAAACCATCGCCGGAAAATTTTTACACTTATCGTGATGGAAAAACGCGACTAAGTAAAATCAAGGGACCAGACCAAACTGAACTATTAAATGTCATTACCCCTATCAATATTGGAGGTGAAAAAGTGGGCACTTATGAGATAAGATTATCTCTCCAGGAATTAGAAGAGACAATTTCTAAAACTCAGAGACAATTTCTAATAACGACATTTATTTCGGTTACTTTTATTATTTTTAGCCTTTATTTTTTGATGAAACTGACGGTTATTAATCCAGTCAAAGAAATGCAACTTGGCATGAAAGAAGTTGGCGAGGGTCATCTTGATTTTCGGATTAAAACGAAAAGAAAAGATGAATTTGGAGATTTAATCCTAGGATTTAATCAAATGGTTGACAGGCTTCAAGAAAGTTATCATAAATTAAAAGAGATTCAAAAGAATCTTGAAAAAATGGTTCAAGAGAGAACCCAAAAATTAGAGGAGGCCAAATCGGTCCTTGAAATAAAAGTGAGAGCTAGAACTCGAGAATTAAAAGATTTAACCTCTGTTCTTGAAGAAAAAGTTAGAGAAAGGACCAAAGAACTTCGAGCCAGCCAAGAAGAACTTCAAAAGAAAATTAAGGAATTGGAGAAATTTCAGAAATTAGCGATTGGTCGAGAGCTAAAAATGGTAGAAATGAAAAAGAAAATTAAAGAGTTGGAAGAAAAATTAAGACCCCAAAACCAAAACGGTTCTCCAAAATGACCATAAAGACAATTTTAATTGCCTTACTTATCTTTTTTCTTCTTTTTTACTCTCTTTACTTTTGTTGGTATTCTTTCTTTTTTACTCTTCCGGCGGAAAAACTGGAAGTTTTCCCGCCGGAACAACCGAAAAGAGGACCTGGTGGGAAAGATTATCTTGCCCAAGGGGTGGAAATCTTTGAACTAAGGAAAAATGGCGAGACTGTTTTTTTGTTTTTACCAAAAGGAGTTGACTTGAATTCTCAACCAGTTCTTTTAGTTTTTTTTCAATTTACTTTTGACCACTGGCAACGTCTTACTAAAAACGCCAACCTTCTTCATTTAGCTAAAAAAGGAAATATTGTTGTTGTGCCGGTTTATCAAAGGTCAATTTGGGACCCGTTTGATTCCCAAAAATTGATTAGTAAAAGTTATGAATTAACCAAAGAGGCTTTTGCTAAAATAAGAGAGCTTGCTCCCCAAAACGATTTTTCCAACTTTGCCATTTTAGGAATTTCTTTAGGCAGTGCAATTGCTACTCAGATTATTAATACCGACCTGCCTTCAACCCAAGCTTTAATTCTTATTGTTCCTACCGAAGGATTACCTTTAATTTCTCCCCGAATTTATGGAGTTCCTTTTGGGGATTTAAAAGTACTTTCTTATAATTCTTTTTTGGTTGGTATTTTAGCCGAAAAAGATCACATCGTTTTTCAGTCTCGGATTGAAAAATTATTTAAACAAGCCGTTCCAAGAGAAAAACATCTTTTCAAAATTCCCTCTGATAATTACGGAAGTCCGCCAGTTATTAGTAACCATTTAAGCTTTTTTAATCAGTTTAATGTTCTTAATTTTTATGGCTACCTGAAAATTGTTGACGCGACTTTAAGTTGCCTTTTTTACAACCGGGATTGTGCAATTGCCAAAGGAGAAAGCGAGGAAGCTTTTTCGATGGGAAAATGGAGCGATGGTCGGCCGATTAATCAAATTATAAAAATTTTTCCCAAATAAGAATTTACGATTAATACTTTATTGCTATTAACTGTTAGTCGAGAAATAAAAATGATAGAATTAAAAAAAAGAATTAAAGAATCAGAAGAAAAATTAAAAAACAAATAGAAAAAATCATTATTTTATCTTTTTGTCAAATTTTCCAAAAAGGTCGGGCTAAACTTTAAACTTTTTTAAATCAAAATATGGCTAAAAAAATTTGGTTAATTTTGTTTTTAAATTTAATAATCCTAATTATTGGTGGTGCAATTTTTCTCTCAAGAAAACCTTCTCCTCCACTTCCTTCCCCAACTAAGGAAAGAGAACTCAATATTTTTAATTGGGAAGATTATCTTTCTGAAGAAGTGATTAAAGATTTCGAGGCTAAATTTGGAATTGAAGTTAATCTCGATACTTTTGGAGAGAGCGAAGAAATGTTTTCGGTTCTCCAGTCACAGCCAGACAAATACGATTTAGTAGTGACCGATGACCGGATGGTGATTTTAATGAAAAATTTAAAATTACTTTCTCCCCTTGATCATTCCCAATTACCTAACTTGAAATATCTCAAACCCCAAATGAAGGAAAACGCTTATGATCCCGGTAATATTTATTGTCTTCCCTATGTTTCAGGTTTCACCGGAATTGCTATTAATGAAAAACACGTCAAAGATTTTGACGGAAGGCGAAAAATTCTTTGGGACGAAAAATATAAAGGAAAAATTAGTTTACCCAATATTTCGGAAGAGGTTCTTTTTAACGCCCTTTTTTATCTTGGTTATTCAATTAATACCCCTAATCAAAATCAGTTAGAAGAAGCAATTAATTTAGTTTTAAAACAAAAACCTTTAGTCATCGGCTATGACGATCCAATCAGACAAAGAGAATTGCTGATTAACGAAGAGGCCTGGATTGCCTATATTTACTCGACCGAAATTGAACCAATTCAAAGAATCAACCCTGACATTAAATTCTTCGCGCCAAAAGAAGGGGTTTTGCTCTGGACTGATAATTGGTGTATTCCTAAAGATGCTCCTCATAAAACTGCTGCCCACCAATTTTTGAATTATCTTTTCGAACCAGAGGTAAATGCCAAAAATTCCCAAGTAATTGGAGTAATGACGGTGAACGAAAAAGCTCAAGATTTTCTTTCGGCCGAATTTAAAAAAAGAATGGAGGGACTTGATTTTCCTTTAGAGGAAGAAACATTTTCGAAAAGTCAATACTTTACCGAAATTTTGGATATCAAAATCAGGGAAGCAGTTAATCGATTAGAGGCCGAATTGTTTACTGATTAATTTTTAAATGAAAAGATGAAAAGTTTTAAAATATCATTTAGAACAAAAACTATTTTTGTTTTACTTTTCTTTGGGATGGCGCCTCTTTTTCTGAACGGTCTTTTTACTCTTTTTAGTTCTGAAAGTTTTCTTAAAGCAAGAACCAGCCAAAATTTAGAGGAGATAAATAAATTAGTGGCTGGCCAAATTGAAAATTTTATTACTGAAGCCTTCAAGAGTGTTATTATCTTTTCCCAAAACCCTATTCTTGCCTCGCTAGAAGTTTCCCTAGAAGAAAAAGCATCTGAGATAGAAAAACAAGCTTTTTATTATCCAATCTTTCAGGATATTACCCTTCTTGATAGAAATGGTCGCCTTCTTACTTCTTCTTCATTCAAATTTTATGGTAAATGGACGAGTAATTTTTGGTTTTTGGAGGCGAAAGAAAAGAAAAAAGTTGTGATGTCTGACCTTTATGCAACGGTTGATGTTACTCAACCAATTTTGGCTTTTTTTGTTCCCATTGTTAATCAAGAAGGAGAAATTAATTTTTTCATCGTTACTCAGATTAACACTGATAGATTTTTAGAGATAATTAGTTCAGTTACTGTCGGCGAAAGAGGACAGGTTTTTTTAATCAATTCAAGAGGAGATATTATTGCCCACCTTTATCGTTCCATTCTTTTTGAAAAAATTTCTCCAACTTATCCTCTAAAAATGGCCAGCCTTATGAAAAAGGGTGAAGTTAATTTTGATTTCCGCGGGGAAGAAATGATTGGTAATTTTAGGGTTATTGAAAGCTTTCAGCAATATCCCGGCAAAAACTGGCATTTAATTGTAGCCCAACCCAAACAAGAAGCTCTTAGTTTAGTGAGAGAGATTAGAAATCAAACTATTCTCTTCTTAATCTTCTCTTCTTTAGCCATTATTTTAATCGCCTCTTTTTTGGGTAAATACATCACCCAACCTTTGGAAAAACTGGCTTTGGCAGCAAAAAAAGTTTCGGCTGGCGATTTCCAGGTTCAGGTAGATATTCACACTAAAGATGAGTTCGAAGATTTGGCAATTACTTTTAACGAAATGGTGAAAGAATTAAAAAATTTTTACACCTTTTTAGAAGAAACTAAGAAAAATTTGGAAGCCCAAGTGAAAGCGCGGACGGAAGAACTAGAAGTTTTAGCTAGCAATCTTGAGAAAGAAGTTAGGAGGCGAACAGAAGAGCTTCAAAGAAGAATTCAAGAATTAGGAAACTCAAGAATTGCTTTAATGAATATCTTAGAGGATGTCGAAGCAGCTAGAAAAAAAGCTGAAGAGGAAAGAGATAAAACCACAGCTTTATTTGTTAATTTTGCCGACGGCCTCTTATTTTTTGACCAAAAAAACAATTTTTCAATGATTAATCCTCAGGCAGAAATCTTTTTCAACGTTAAGGGAAAAGAAATAATTGGTCGCAACATTCTAGAGTTTTCCCATCTTCCAGGGCTATCTTCTTTGGTACAATTTTTAGGAAAAGAACCGAGAAAAATTTTTAGAGAAGAACTATTTCTTAGAGAAGATCTGGTTTTAGAAGTTTCAACCGTCTCTATAGGAGAAACGGGTATCCTGGTTATTTTGCGTGACGTCACCCGAGAAAAAATGGTTGAAAGAATGAAGACCGAATTTGTTTCTCTTGCTGCTCATCAATTGAGGACACCGCTTTCAGCGATTAAATGGACCCTCCAAATGTTTTTAGAAGGAGATCTGGGCAAGATAACGGAAGAGCAAAGGGAGTTTGTTGAAAAAACTTATCAGGCAAATGAAAGAATGATTAGATTAATCAACGACCTTTTGAATGTCGCGCGGATTGAAGAAGGAAGATATCTTTATAAGCCCATCCTTTCCGATCTTGGATTAATTGTTGAATCTGTGGTAGACTTTTATAAAGAGGAGGCTGAAAGAAAAGGGGTTAAAATTAAATTTGAAAAGAAGGAAAAATTACCAAAGGTTAAAGTGGATGAAGAAAAGATAAAATTAGCCGCTACCAATTTAATTGACAATGCAATCGAGTATACTCCAAAAGGAGGGGAAGTGACAATTTGCCTTAAAAGTGATAAAAAAGAAATAGAGTTTTCAGTTCAAGATACAGGAATAGGGATTCCCGAAAATCAAAAAGAAAGAGTTTTTACCAAATTTTTCAGAGCGGCTAATGCAATGAGAATACAAACGGAAGGAACAGGGTTAGGGCTTTTCATTACAAAAAATATTATTGAAGCTCATAAAGGTCGAATTTGGTTTCAATCAAAAGAAGGAGAAGGAACAACTTTTTATTTCACCTTACCTATTGCAGAAGAAGGAGAAAATTTTTGAAAACGAAACCATGAAAAAGAAAATTTTATTAGTGGAGGATGAAGAGATAATAAGAAATCTTCTTAAAAAGAAATTAGAACAAGAAGGTTATGAAGTAAAAATAGCGATAGACGGTGAAGATGGTCTAAAAGCAATGCGGAACGAAAAACCAAACCTTGTTTTGTTAGATATTATCATGCCAAAATTGAGCGGATTTGAAGTGATGGAAGAAATACAAAAGAACGAAGAATTAAAGATGATTCCGGTTATCGTAATTTCAAATTCAGGCCAGCCAGTTGAATTAGATAAGGCCAAAAAATTAGGGGCAAAAGATTGGTTAATAAAAACAGAATTTGACCCCCAAGAGGTAGTTGCCAAAGTAGTAAAACAAATAGGGAGATAGTATGGCAAAGAAAATTCTTATTATAGAAGATGACAAATTTTTGAGAGAGCTTATTTCCCGAAAACTTGAGAATGAAGGATATTCGATTGTTGAAGCTGTTGATGGAGAAGAAGGAATCAAGAAAATAAGAGATGAACCTCCAGATTTAGTTTTACTTGATTTAATTTTACCCGGAATTGATGGTTTTGAATTTTTAACCAGAGTAAAACAAGATCCAACTCTAGCTCCCATTCCGGTTATTGTTTTATCTAATCTTGGGCAGAGGGAAGAAATTGAAAAAGGATTAAAATTGGGAGCGATCGACTACCTGGTGAAAGCTCATTTTACTCCAGGAGAGATTGTCGAAAAGATTAAAAACGCTCTTAGATAGTCTTGAATAGTTAAAGAAGCTTCATATTAAAGGCGTAAAACAGCGAAAAAGATGAAGTGTTTTAGGGATACGCCTTGATGACTATGCCAGAATTACCAGAGGTTGAAACTACTGTTTTAGATTTAAAGGCAAAGATCCTGAAGAGGACCTTTGTTGACGTTTGGACGGATTCAAAAAATTTAATTAAAAAACCAGAAAGCTTTGAGAAATTTAAAAAAGAAATTAAAGGAAAAAAAATTAAAAACATTTGGCGCCGGGGAAAGAATATTATTTTTGAGTTGAGACAAACCGGAGTGAGACCAAAACTTTTTTTATTAATCCACCAAAAAATGACCGGGCATTTGCTTTTGGGAAAATGGAAATTAGAAAGAGAGAGATGGCAGGCAAAAAATCCCGGCCCCTTGGCTGAAGATCCGATGAATAGATTTTTGCATCTGATATTTTGGTTAAACGATGGTCAAATGCTAGCTCTTTCTGATTTAAGGAAATTTGCCAAAGCAGAATTATTAGATGAAAAAGATTTAGAAAAGGAACTAAGTGCTTTGGGTCCAGAACCTTTGGAAAAAGATTTTACTTTTGAAAAATTTAGAAAGTGTTTGGCTAAAAAAAAGAAAGGAAAAATAAAACAAGTTTTAATGGATCAAAAAGTTATTGCTGGAATCGGCAATATTTATTCTGATGAAATTTTATGGGAGGCAAGGGTGCATCCCTTTAAAGAGATTAGACAATTGGACAAAGAGGAAATGAAGAAAATTTATCAGGCGACAAAAAAAATCTTACTAAAAGCAGTTGAGTTAGGTGGCGAATCAATTTCTGATTACCGAAAACCTTCCGGAGAAAAAGGAGGTTTTGATCCTTTAAGAAAGGTTTATCGTCGAGAAGGTGAAAAATGTTCTCTCTGTGGAGTTATTATTAAAAGAACAAAACTAGCCGGGAGATCAGCTCATTTTTGTCCCCAGTGCCAAAAACTATGATTATATTTTTATATGGAACTGATACCTACAGATCTAGACAGAAGCTAAACGAGATTATCGAACATTACCAAAAACTCCACAAAAGTGGGTTGAATTTAATTTCTTTTGAAGGAGAAAAATTAGATTTCTCAGATTTCAAAAATACCCTCAATTCTTCTTCAATGTTTAAAGAGAAAAAATTGATAATTTTAAAAGAGATTTTTTCTAATCCAGTTTTTAAAGAAGAATTTTTAAAAGAAAAAGAGAAACTGGTTAAGGTTAAAGATATAATTTTAATCTATGAAAAAAAAGAAATTAACCCTAACGATTCTTTCTTTCGATTTCTCAAAAAAAATTCCAAATTTCAAGAATTTAATCCTTTAAGGGCTGAGAAATTAGAGAATTGGGTTAAAAGAGAGTTTTTAAAATATGGCAGAGAAATTGAAAGAGAGGCTTTAGATAGACTAATTGAATTCGTCGGCAATAACCTTTGGCAGATGGCAAACGAAATTAAAAAATTGGTTAATTATAAAGGATATAAAGGAAGAGAAAAAATTAAAATTAAAGATGTTCAACTTTTGGTCAGACCAAAGATTGAAACCGATATTTTTAGAACCATTGGCGCAATATCCGAAAGAAAAAAACCCTTGGCTTTACGCTTTCTTCATCAGCATTTAGAAAAAGGCGAGAACCCCTTATATTTATTGGTAATGATTAACTTTCAGTTTCGAAATTTACTCGCCTTGCGGTCTCAATTGATGAATAAGGGTCGAATGTTTCAAATAAATGACTTAAGCAAAAAATTAGGATTACCCCCCTTGGTAATCGGAAAGTTAATTCCTCAGGCCAGAAAATTTTCCTTAGAGGAATTAAAAAAAATCTACCAAAAAATATTTGAAGTAGATCTTAGTATTAAGACCGGGAAAATAAAACCAGAAATAGCCTTAGATTTACTTATCACTGAGATTTGAAGATTAATTTTGTAATCCTTGATTTTTTCCTAGCAGCAGTATTTTTCTTGATGAGAGCTTTTTTAGCTGCCTTATCTAAAACTTTATAAACTTGGGGCAACAATTTTTTTGCCTCTTCAATCTTCTTTTGAGAAACCAATCTCTTTACCTCTTTAATTAGGCTTTTTATTTTTTCTTTTTTTTGGATATTTCTGGCCCTTCTTTTTAAATTTTGACGAAGGGCTTTTTTTGCTGATTTAGTAATAGGCATTTTTTTAGATTAACATATTTTGAAAGTTTTTTCAATATGTTAAAATAAAAATTGATTTTATTATGGAAAAACCTTCAATCCAAGGAGAACCCCCACTTGAAAAAGGAATGTCAGCTGAAGAACATCCTGAAATTGAAGAATTAAAAAAGAGAATTGAAAAACTGGAAGCGCGTTTAGAAAGAAAAAAAATACCCGAGGAAAGAGAAAAGATTATTAAACAGGAAATTAAGGCTTACCTTCAAAGGATTCAAAAAATGCCTTCTTTTGCCGCTCCTCGGACAGCGAGAGATGAAGCAAAAGAAATAGCAGTTCTTCCCCCCAGCCAACAAGTTGGAGCCTTAATTTCTCTTGTTTTTGAAAAAAGCTTAAAAGAAGCAATCTCGATTGCTAGGACCCTTAATAATCCAGCGATTTTAGACGAATTTCATGATATTTTAGTTGACCGTTATTATCAAACTCTTGTTGAAAAAGGAATTTTAAAATCTTTATAAAAATGCCATTTTTTTTCTTGAATTTGATTTTCTTTTTCTTATTTCTTTTTATACTATTTTTTATCATTTACCTCTTTTTAAGGGGTGGGAAAATAAAAGGTTTTTTTAATCGGAGTATGAACCTGGCTCTTTTTTTGGTCACTCTTCCTCAACGGATTGAAAAAGAAATTTCTTTGCCAGAACATCTCAAGCTAGCCGAACAATTCTATGCTTCTTTAGCTGGTCTTCAAGAAAAAAATAAATTTTTAAAATTTTTAATCGGCAATCCGGTCTTAGTTTTCGAAATTGCTGTCCATCGAATTGGAGAGGAAATTTATTTTTATGTCGCTTGCCCCCGATCGATTTCTCAGTTAATGGAGAAGCAAATTCTCGGCTTTTGGCCCAAAGCCCAAGTTCAGCCGGTTTCTGACTATAATATTTTCAATCCGGTTGGTTTTTCGGTTGGGAGCGAGGCTTTTTTGGCAAAGTCAGCTGTTTTACCATTGAAATCTTCAAAAGATTTTGGAACCGATCCCCTTTCAGCTATCACTTCGGTTTTTACCAAATTAGCCCGCGAAGGAGAAGGAGCGGCTATTCAAATTTTATTTCGACCGAGTCAATCTCAAATTAAGAAAATTAGTCAGAACGTGATTAATCTATTAAAAGGCGGAATGCAACTTGAAGGAGCTTTAAAAAATGCTCAGGCAGCCACCGGTATTGGCGGTTTTCTTAAAGTCCCAGGTGAAATCTTCTCAGCTAAACCTATTCAAACAACAAAAACCTCTGAGAAAACTTTTTTTCCGCCACCAATCACCGCCGAACAACAAGAGATTATATCTACCCTTGATAAAAAATCAGCCCAACCTCTTTTTGATGTTAATCTAAGAATTTTAACCTCTGCCCTCACCGAAATCAGGGCTCAAGAAATTCTTAGCCAATTGGAGATTTCTTTTGGACAATTCAACAGCCCGGTTTTAAATCAGATTAAATTTAAAAAACTCTCAGGCCGGAGGTTAAAAGAGCTTTTTTATAATTTTTCTTTTAGAATTTTTAATGAGTCGGCAACAATGCTTCTTTCTTCAGAAGAATTAGCCAATCTTTATCATTTTCCCTCTTCAAGCTTGCTCACCCCTTACATCAAATGGTTGAAAGGCAGACAGGCTCCTCCGCCCCCAAATCTTCCCCGAGAAGGCATTATTATTGGCAAAAATGTTTTTCGCTCTGAAGAAAGGTTGGTTCCAATTTTGAGAGACGACCGACGACGTCACTTTTATATCATCGGCCAGACAGGAACGGGAAAATCAGTTTTACTCCAAGAGATGATGAGGCAAGATATGAGGGTTGGCGAAGGCGTAGCCTTGATTGATCCCCACGGCGATTTAGCCGAAAGAGTTTTAGGATTGATTCCTTCTTCTCGGATTGAAGATGTGATCTATTTTGATCCTGGGGATATTGAAAGACCGCTTGGTTTAAATATGCTTGAATACGATATTAAATTTCCCGAATCAAAAATTTTTGTTGTCAATGAGCTTTTGGAAATTTTTGAAAAACTCTATAATCTCAAAGCCTTAGGTTTTGGGGGGCCGGTTTTCGAGCAATATATGAGAAATGCCCTTTTATTGGTAATGGAAGATCCCGAATCGGGAAACACTTTAATTGAAGTCCCAAGAGTTTTAGCTGATAAAGATTTTCGGAAATATAAACTTTCGCGCTGCCAAAATATAGTAGTCAAAAATTTCTGGGAGTTAGAAGCAGAAAAAGTCGGCGGAGAAGCGGCTTTAGCCAATATGGTTCCTTACCTCACCAGTAAAATGAATATTTTTATTGCCAACGATTTAGTCCGACCGATTATTGCTCAACAATCTTCTTCTTTTAATTTCCGAGAAGTAATGGATCAAGGAAAAATTTTAATTATTAACCTTTCTAAAGGCAAATTGGGTGATATAAATAGTTATCTTTTAGGAATGATTACTGTGGGTAAAATTTTAATTGCTGCTTTTTCTCGGGCCGATATTCCCGAAGAAAAGAGGCGGGATTTTTATCTTTATATTGATGAATTTCATAATGTGACCACCAGAACGATTATTTCCGCCCTAGCTGAAGCAAGAAAATATCGGCTCAATTTAATTCTTTCCCATCAATTCATCGGGCAACTTGACGAAGAAACGAGGAAGGCTATTTTTGGCAACGTTGGTTCAATGTTAACCTTTAGATTAGGACCTGACGATGCAAAATATTTGATTACTGAGTATGAACCGGTTTTTGATGAAAATGACTTTGTTAACCTCGACAATTATAATGCCGCCCTACGCCTTCTGATTAATGGTGAAGCTTCCAAACCTTTTAACATTGTTACTTTTCCGCCGAGCAAAAGTAATCCTGAGGTTGCTAAACTTGTAAAAGAATATTCCCGTGCTAAATATGGTCGTGACCGTACCTTAGTAGAGTCAGATCTCTATCAGCGACTTTCAAAAAGTTATTTTTAATTTACCATTTATTTAATTTATAATTATATATATAACCAAATTTTGAATTTAGTAGAAAAAAGAGTAGAAAGAGGCAGGAAAAAGAGATTAAAAGACTTCACAAAAAAAGTCACCAAATAAAAAAAAGGTCGAAAATAAATCATAAAAATAAAAAATATGCCTGAGTTTGGATTTCAATTTGAAGGGAAACCTCAACAACCTAAAACGGAAAGAAGAGAAGACAGAGAAGAAAGGGAAAGAAGAGAAAAAATAGCCCATGTTCAGGAACTTGTTTCACCCACTAGCAAAAGAGACGACCTTTATGAACTGATAACAAGGGAAGTTTACAAAGGAAGTGACTTGCAAGAAGAGCGTAAAGCCAGATTAAGGGAAATTGGATACGACCCTAATTACTTAGAACAAGTAGGGAAAGATAATATAAGGCGCTGGGAAGAATTGATAAATAAAACAAGCTTTGAAGGAGGATTATCTCCACGAGAACAGGAAGAATCCAAAAGGCTTTTTGGTTTATGTTTTAGAGAACAAGAAGGAAAAGGATTTCGGCATTCTGAATTAACTATCGGAGCTATGACTGAATTTTCAAGACAAATAGGAAAGCTAATGGCGGCAGGATTAGAAGGAGACCCTAAAAAACGAGAGGAAACATTTTTTGGATCGTCGTCGGTCGAAATTTCGCCCCAAATGGTAGAAAGATTTGTTAAAGAAAGAAACTCAGAAAAGATGGAAGAAGTTGCCAAAAAGATGAATTCTATTATTGAAAAAATTGAGAGTCCAGATAAGCAAAAACAATATACGGCGATCAGAGGATTTTTATTTCGAGAATCCAAAGAAAAATAAGACGTTAAAGTAGAACGAAAATTTGCCTCGTACGTCTAAAAAATAAAAGTAAAAACATTGGAAAGTTTATCGGCCAGAAATAGAAAAAGAAAATAAAATTATTATGCCTTTTGAACAAGAAAAATTTGAAAGACCACCGGAAATAAATCCAAAACAAGAAGGTAAAGAAAAAAAAGAAAAGGAGGAAGAAAAATTCAGAGAATTTTTAGCTCAACAAATTTCTCGTCCAGAAGGTGAGTGGAGTGAAGAATTTAGAAATTATATTAAAAAAAAGGATCGTGAAAAAACCGATTGTGAAAAAACCGCCGAGATTCTAGAAAGATCTATAGAAGAAGAACAGCAATTAACATTTGAAAGGTATCTTAAGGGACTGGATTTAAGGGAAGAAGATTTAAGGAGAAAAAGGATATTGGATTTGGGTTGTGGAAAGGGAGAATTTGTAAAAGAATGTTTGGAAAGAAAATTAACTTCTAAGGCTTATGGTTTAGATTTAAAAGTAGAACCCTCAGACCATTTTATCCAAGGGAACTTTGAAGATAAAGCCTCTTTTTCAAAAATTCCTCAAGAAGAATTCGACTATATTGTCTCTTTTGGCGCCATAGAAGCTCCGGCCTCTGAAGAAGAGGAAGGGGTTTTTAATCCAAGAGCAACATTAAAGAATGCTTTAGGTGTACTTAAAGAAAATGGCGAGATTAGAATTTATCCTCTTCGTAGAGCCCCTCCTGAAAGTGGATTAAAAGGAATTGAATTTGCCAGAAAGAAATGGATGGAGACATTAGAAACTTTATTTAAAGAAGAGAACATTAAATATGAACTGAAACCAATTGATATTGGGGTAGATGGAAAAAAACCCGATGTTTGGTTAAAGGAAGTTTTAATAATTAAAAAAGGAAAATCTCGTTAATTTCTACGCTTCAAAAAAAGAAAAGCGTTAATAATCAAAAAAAATAATGAAATTTGAAAAATTTGAAAGTTTTAGCCAAAAGATTGAACAAGTCGGAAGCAGAGAACAGAAAGAAAGAGACATAGAGAGAAAGAGGGGGATAGAAACGTTAAATAGCAAAATTGAAGAAGACGTCGAAAGATTAAGAGAATTTTTACCACTGACAGCTGAAGGTCGCATTGATCCTAATAGTTTTGAAGAAGTTTATTCTCGAGAGAAAATAGAAGAGGATAAAAAATGGACACAAGCTAAAGAAGAAGAATATAAAAGTAGAGGAAATCCCGAGGCGAGAAAAAAGGGAGAATTAAGGGAAAAAGTTACCCTATTAATTTTGAATAAATTTTTCGGGCCATTAATAACGGTTAGAACGGCAGAGATAGATGATAAGAAGCGACATAGCGATTTTCTTTTTTTTGACCCGGAAAGTGGAAAGGTGATTTGCGGAGCCGATAGTGGTTCGCCGGAAGGACCACTGCATCAAGAAAAAAAGAAAACGATTTTTGAAAAAAACATAGGGGTTTTGCCAGGAGAAGGAGGGGTGAAAATAGATTACGGAGCGATTTTAAGGAAAAGAGGCGACAAGATTGAAACCATTCTTACTTCTCTTTCTCGTCTTCCTCTTTTTGGCGTTTACATTTCAGATAATGAAATGGAAGAATATTTGCAGACTTTAGGTCGTCAAGATTACTCAGAAACCGAAAAAATAGAAAGAAAAATCGCTCGAAATATCACCCAAAATTTTCAAGAACAAGCTGCAACATTAAAAAAAGAAAAATTGCACCCGAGGGTAGCTGAAGGAATCGAATCTTTTGAAAAAGTTTTGAACTCTATTTCGAAAAATTTAGAAAATAAAGAACAATAACACTATGCCATTTGAAAGTCTTGAAAAAAGACCTTCTATTTCAGAGAAAAAAGATGAATCTCGCGAAAAGCTTGAAACTATACTCGGAAAACTGGCTGAAGGGCTAGGCAAATTAGGTTTTCCGATAGATACAGAATGCCGGATTAAACCCGAAGTTTTTTCAAAAATAATTCCATCGGAAGAAATTAAAAGGGATTTAAAATATGTTGGAGAAATGGAAGAAAAATTTTCGGCCGAAGATAAAAGTAAAGAAAAAAAGGGTGAATTGTTAGAAATGTATGTTACTCTTTTATTGAATAAATATTTAAACAAAGAAAAATTTGCCATTGTGAGAACTTCGAGATATGACGATATTAAAAATGGTGCCGATCATCTTTTCCTTGATATTAAAACGGGCGAAGTTGTTGGTATTTTTGATGTCGTTTCGGCTGTGGGAGATGAACGTCACAGAGAAAAAACTCAGAATTTTTTTGAAAATAATTTAGGTAAATTACTGGGGGGAACCGAAATCAAATATGGGATAGGGATAAAAAAAGAAGATGGCAAAATTTTATTTGAACCTCGCTCTTATACAAAAACGCCCCTTCCTCTTTTTTGTCTTGCTCTTAGCCCAGAAGAACTAGAAACGGCTATTAAAAAATTTAATTCTCCAGAAAAAGAGGATAGGGAGTATGAAAGAAAAATGGCGCTTTATTTTTTACTTTGCCTTCAATATCAATGCGAACTTTTAGAGAAAAAAGAATTAGTTTTAAAACCAACGCTTTACGAGAAAGTCAAGCATTTAAAAGAGAACCTAGATCCTATCGTGAAAAAACATCAAGAAGACCTCAGGTTAAGGAATTTTTAATTTCTTTAATTAAATCTCTAATTTTAGCTGCTCTTTCAAAGTCTAAATTGCGGGCTGCTTCTCTCATCTCTTTTTCTAATAATTTTTTATCTCTAATTATCCAAAATTCCGAAGTCACCGCTTTTTCTTTCTGAACAAATGGCCAGTCCCTAATTGGCTTAATAATCGGCTGAGGAGTAATTTTCTGTTTTTTATTATATTCCATCTGAATTTTCCGCCTTCTTTTCACCTCCTTAATAGCCGCCTTCATTGATTTTGTGATTTTGTCAGCATACAAAATGACATGACCCTGAGGATGCCTAGCTGCCCGGCCCATCGTTTGAATTAAAGTTGTCTCTGACCTTAAAAATCCTTCTTTATCAGCATCTAAAATTGCCACCAAAGCCACTTCCGGCAAATCTAACCCTTCTCTTAATAGATTTATTCCAACCAAAACATCATATTTTCCCTCTCTTAAATCCCTTAAAATTTGCGGCCTTTCTAAGGTTTTTACTTCTGAATGAAGCCACTGGGTTTTGATTTTGTTTTCGGCAAGATAATCAGAAATGGCTTCAGCTAATCTTTTGGTCAAAGTTAAAACTAAAATCCTTTGTTTTTCTTTAATTCTCTTTTTAATTTCCTCAATTAAATCTTTGACCTGATTTTTAGTTGGTCTAATTTCAATTGAAGGCTCTAATAATCCCGTTGGCCTGATTAATTGTTCAACAATAAACTTCTTGCCAGCTTTTTTTCTTTCCTCTTCAGCCGGCGTTGCCGAGACATAAATTATTTGACAAGCTCTTTCTTCAAATTCTTTATAGGTTAGAGGCCGATTATCAATTGCTGAAGGTAGCCTAAAGCCATATTCAATTAAACTTTTTTTTCTTGCCCGGTCTTGATTAGCCATGGCCTGAAGCTGAGGAAGAGTTTGATGGGATTCATCAATAAAAATTAAAAAGTCTTTTGGGAAATAATCAATTAAGGTAAAAGGTGCTTCAGCTGGTTTTCTGAATTCTAAATGCCTGGAATAATTTTCAATCCCATGACAATAACCCGTCTCTTTTATCATTTCTAAATCATAATTGGTTCTTTGTTCTAATCTTTGAGCTTCCAAAAACTTTTTCTCTTTTCTTAATTTTTTTAATTGTTCTTCTAACTCTAATTTTATATTTTCTAAAGCGATATTTAATTTTTCCTGGGGGGTAACCCAAAAGTGGGCAGGATACAGCCGGTATTTAGTATTCAGTGTTTTGTATTTAGGCGTCAAAGAAGGCTGGGCAATCGAAATCTTGTTAATTTCGTCACCAAAAAATTCAACTCTCAAGATTTTCCCTCCAGTAACCAAATAAATATCAATGATATCTCCTCTGACTCGAAAAGTGCCTGGCTTAAAATTAACATCGTTTCTTTGATATTGCAGGGAGGTAAGGTAAGAAATCAACTCCTTTCTTTTAATTTTTTTGCCCGATTTAATTTCCAAAGATACTTTCTGATAGTCTTGAGGAGAGCCAATGTTATAAATACAAGAAACCGAAGCAACAATAATAATATCTTTCCTAGTTAATAAATCTTGGACAGCCGCATGTCTTAATCTATCAATTTCTTCATTAATTTTGGCGTCTTTCTCAATATAAGTGTCGGTTTGGGGAATATAGGCTTCTGGCTGATAATAGTCATAGTAGCTTACAAAAAAATGAACAGCATTATTGGGAAAAAATTCTTTAAATTCTTGATAAAGTTGAGCGCAGAGTGTTTTATTGGGAGAGATAACGAGGGTTGGTTTTTGAATATTTTTAATTACCCATCCCATCGTAACCGTTTTTCCGCTGCCGGTTACACCCAAAAGAATCTGTCTTTTTACTCCTGATTTCAAATTCTTAACAAGCATCTTAATCGCTTGAGATTGGTCGCCTCTCGGTTTTAACAAATATTTCTCATCGAACATATTTTATTTTATGTTATAATTAAGTATAACAACAAAATAAATCTTTACGAAAACTATCTTTTGAGATCAACATTTTTAGAGGTAATATTTAAAGAATGGTGACTACGCTATGAACCTGTGAAACGACTTTGCTAACAATATAATAATCGTAATATCAATGTTATTTGGAGCTATATATATCTGACTGCTACCTATTTTTTAATCAGTAGAAAAAGAAAAATTTTATCTTCCGAAAAGTTTCTTTTTTTCTTTTTTGGTTTTGTGTTTTTTAAGTTCTTTATTATACGGAATTAATTCATTTCTGGATATCATCTGGGGTCGTGTTTCTAATATAAATTACTTGATATTTTCTTTTGTCTATATTATTTATTTTCTTCAACTTATTTCCAACTTTTTATATTTTTAAGATCTAATTTAAAAAAAACAGTTAAATGAATATAAACTCAACAATAATATAAAAAGTTAAAAAAATTATGGAAAAAATGCCGAGATTTTTTTTAGAAAAATTAATGTCTCTTCCCCACAGAGGAAATGCAACCCCTGAAATTGAAAAGGCGGCAGAAATTATTTTAGAAGAATACAAAAAACATAATGTTAAGGGAGAAATTTACGAATTCAAAAGTGCCGAGCAAAGCCATTATTTAATGAGTTTCATTACCACTCTTTTTATTATTGCTCTTATATTAAAACTTTTTAATAATTTTATTTTATCGCTTATTTTTTATTTTTTAGGTTGGGTTTTTTATCTTAATTGGCTTCCAATTTGGCAACGCTTTTCTCTTTTATTTCGTTCTTTTTCGGCAAAAGGGATTTTTGCTGAAGTTCCTTCTAGAGAAAAAGGAAAACATACTCTTGTTGTTAGTGCTCATTATGACACCCCACATGCAACACTTGGATTAAACATTTTACGAGCGATTAATAAAACAAATTTTGGACGAAAACTTTTTTCGCAAAATGAAAATCTCCTTTTTTTCCTTAGGGGCCCTCTTTTTCTTTTTAATATTGCTATTATATTTTTAGGAATCATTATTTTTCTTTCTCTAAAATGGTTTTTACTTCTTTTTTTTATCCCCCTTATTTTATTTTTATTAGCCCTTTTTTTGCATTTACATATGGCTTTTTCCTCACCGGTTCCGGGAGCCTTTGATAATGGTTCCGGGACGGCCGTTGTTATGGCTTTGGCAGTTTACTTTGCTCAAAATCCTTTAAAAAATATTCGTTTAATATTTTTAACCAATCCATGCGAAGAAGGATACATTGATGGTTTTAAAGAATTTTTTAAAAAGGCAAAAATAAATAAAGAAAACACCTATTTTATAGTTCTAGACGGTGTGGGTGCAAAAAACTTAAAGATAGTTTATAAAGAGTTATCTCAGGCAATAGGAAAAACTGTTCGTTGTGACCCAATATTAAAACCATTGATTGCTGAATTAATTGCCAGCGAAGAAAAATTTAATCAAATAAAAGAATTTTTTCTTCCGGTTCAATCTGATGCTACCAATATTTTAAAAAGAGGGGGAAAGACAGCTTTTATTTTAACTTCTATTAACGATGATGGCTTTGTTGATTTTTACCATCAACCAGAAGATACTATTGATAAAATTAATTTTAATACTCTTAATTTATCTTATCAGTTTATGATTAAACTCCTTCAAAGGGTAAATGATTTTTTAAACTCAAAAAGCGAAAATGAAAAAAATAATTCCTAATTTTTTCTTAAGTTTTTATCATTTTTCCTTAGCCTTTTTGGGAACTCTTTTTTATGGACTTCCCTCGAAAAAAATAAAGGTGATTGGAATTACTGGTACTAACGGCAAAACTACGGTTTCTGAAATGGTAAACCAAATTTTTGAAAAAGCCGGTTTTAAAGTTGCTTTATCAAATTCTATTCGCTTTAAAATTGACAAAAGCGAATCTTTAAACAAACTAAGAATGACAATGCCTGGTAGAGCTTTTTTACAAAAATTTTTGAGGAGGGCAATAAAAGAAAATTGTCAATACGCAATCTTAGAAGTTACCTCAGAGGGAATTAAACAATATCGGCATAAATTTATTAATTTTGAAATAGCTGTTTTTACCAATTTAAGCCCAGAACACATTGAAGCTCACGGTTCTTACGAAAAATATAGAGAAGCCAAAGGAAAACTTTTTCAAGAAACAAAAAACATTCATATTATAAACACCGACGATAAAGAAGCCAATTTTTTCCTTAAATTTCCAGCTAAAAGAAAAATTACTTTTGGCTTAGAACAAGGAGAAATCAATAATCGAGAGCTAAATTTAAAATTGAAAATCCCCGGTCAGTTTAATATTTATAATGCTTTGGCGGCAATTTCTATTGCTTACTCTCAGGGAGTAGATAAAAATTTTGCCAAAGAGGTAGTCGAAAATTTTGAAGGGGCACCCGGAAGGATGGAATTAGTTATTGCAAAACCCTTTAAGGTTTTTGTTGATTATGCTTTTACACCGGCGGCTTTAGAAAAAGTTTATCAAACTCTTATTAAACTAAATAATGAAACTCACAAATCTCCCTCTAATTTAATTTGCGTTTTGGGTTCTTGTGGAGGGGGAAGAGATAGGTGGAAAAGGCCGGTTTTAGGGGCTTTGGCAAAAAATTATTGTCAAGAAGTAATTATTACTAACGAAGATCCTTATAATGAAGACCCAATGGAAATTATAAATCAAGTTGCTAAAGGAGTAGGCGAAAAAGCAAAAAAAATATTAGACCGCAGGGAAGCGATTAGAGAAGCCTTAAAAATAGCAAAAGAAAATGATATTGTAATTATTACCGGTAAAGGTTGCGAGCCCTCAATTTGTATTAAAGGCAAAAAAATTCCTTGGGATGACAGAGATGTGGTAAGAGAAGAATTCAACCGATTATTTAATCAACAATAACCTCCTGTAATATCATTGCCATGGCTTTCTTATTACAGGAGATTAGAGGAATTAAGATATGGAGAAATATGAAATTTTAGAACATAGGGCAGATCTAAAAATCAGGATTTTTGGTAAAACCAAAAAAGAATTATTTCAGAATGCCCTTTTAGGAATGAGTGAAAGTATGAAGGCCGAAATTGAAAGCCCGGCAGAAAAAGTAAAAAGAAAAGTTAGAATAGAATCGTTTGATTTGC
Source organism: bacterium (assembly GCA_036803205.1). Lineage (GTDB taxonomy): Bacteria > Patescibacteriota > Minisyncoccia > Minisyncoccales > GBS-2 > DAIRUS01. The sequence goes on from DAIRUS010000001.1 coordinate 62,099, forward strand.
CTTCTTTATTGGTTGATTTTTTAAGCGAGATTCTTTATTTGAGTCAGGTTAATAAAGAGGTCTATTTTGAGGTGAAGTTTAAAAAATTTTTTGTTCCGTTAACAAGCTCAAGACAGGCTGAAATAGAGTGTGAACTAATCGGTCAAAAAGTAGAGAGATTCGGCAAAGACATAAAGGCGGTGACTTATCACGATTTGGACATTCGTCAGAGAAAAAATAAAACCTGGCAGGCAACAGTGCTTTTTGATATATAAGTTGGTTTTTAGGTTTAATTTTTTCAATCTCTATTGATTTGACTTTCCCACAGGAATACCACAAGATTTTTTAATTGGGCTAGATAAGAAAGCCTTTTCTTTTTAGAAAACTTAAGCTAAAATGGGAATATGATTTCAAAAAAAGATTTTAGAAAAATTTCAGAGTTTCTTTGGGAAATTCCAAAAACTTTTAGGGCAAATATGCGAGTTCCGGCAAGAATTTATGTTTCTGAAAAGATGTTAGAAGAAGTATTTCGAGATCAATCGATTCCTCAATTAATCAATGGCACCACCCTTCCGGGAATAGTAAAATATGGCATTGCCATGCCTGACTGCCATGAAGGATATAGTGTGCCTATCGGATTTGTTGGGGCATTAAGAGTTTCTGACGGAATTATTTCTCCTGGAGCAGCAGGGTTTGATTTGAATTGTGGAATGAAACTTTTAAAATCGGAATTATCAGAAAAAGATATAAAGCCATATTTAGAGAAGCTGGCAACAGAAATTCAGAAAGAAGTACCTTCGGGACTTGGCCGAGGAGGACAAATAAAACTTTCTTTTGAGGAGATTAATAAAATTTTAGAGGGCGGAGCTCAAAAGATGGTCCAACAAGGTTTTGGCGAGAAAGAAGATATAGAAAATTGTGAATCTCATGGAAGATTAAACTGGGCCGACGCCTCAACTGTTTCTTCGCGAGCTAAAAATCGAGGAAGGGACCAGTTGGGAACCTTGGGAAGCGGAAATCATTTCCTCGAAATTCAAAAGGTGGCTGAGGTTTTTGATGAGAAAACAGCCGAAGCTTTTGGATTGTTTAAAGACCAAATTGTAACGATGATTCATACCGGTTCGCGCGGGCTCGGACATCAGGTTTGTACTGATTATTTAAGGGAATTTATTCCGGTAATGGAAAAAAAGTATAAAATCAATGTTCCTGATAGAGAATTTGCCTGTGTACCATTCAATTCGCCAGAGGGTCGAAGGTATTTTTCAGCTATGGCCTCGGCCGCCAATTATGCCTGGGCTAATCGCCAAATGATCGCCCACTTTATTAGAAAAGCCTGGAAGTCAGTTTTGGGTGAGAAAGACAGTTATTTGGTGGCTCTTTATGATGTTGCTCACAATATTATTAAAAAGGAAAAATATATTATTGATGGTAAAGAAATTGAAGTGATTGTTCATCGTAAAGGATCCACCCGGGCTTTTCCTCCGGGCCACCCGGAAATCCCTGAAAGATATCGAAATGTCGGTCAACCAGTTTTAATTCCCGGCTCAATGGGAACTGCCTCTTACGTTCTAGTTGGAACCAGAGAAGGAGAGGAAGCTTTTTTCTCGACTTGTCATGGCGGAGGTCGGACAATGTCTCGACACGAAGCCATGAGACGAGTTTCTGGAAAAGAAGTAGTAAAAAGTTTAGAATCAAAAGGAATTATTGTTAAGTGCCGGTCTTTGAGGGGTATTGCCGAAGAGGCGCCCCTAGCATATAAAAACATTGATGAGGTAGTAGAGATAGTCCATAATGCTGGTCTATCAAAAAAAGTAGCAAAATTGATGCCATTGGCAGTAATTAAGGGAGAATAAATGGACTAAAAATTAAGGTCCAAAATGGAAAATTATAGTTTAAAATTTAAAAACTTTGAAAACCTAACAACCCCTTTTTTTCTATGGAAAGACATCGTTTGCCAAGGTCAATCAGAAAGTTTATTCGAGAGGAAAAGGCGAGAATTCGGCGAGAAGTTTTAGATTTGCAACAACAAGAAAAATTAATCACTCAGCTTTATCAAAAATTTTTCAATCAATATGCGAATAAGAGAAATATTCAATCTGGCGATTCAAAAGGGGATTGAGGCCGATTTTCGGGGGAAAAAGACCATTGAAGAGATTTTGGTCAGAAAAAGAGAAAAATATCAAAAACTTTCTGAAAAAGAAAAAGATTATTTTGACAAAGAGGCATTAAAAAATCCCTATTTAGATTCAAGGATTTTAAACATCGCTCAAGAGAAAGAAGTTAAAAAAGTTTTGGTTGGCATTGATATTGAACCAGCCGAAATTTTAATGGCAAAAGAAATTGGCGGAATTGATTTAGTTATTTCTCATCACCCCTTAGGAAAAGGTTTAGCTAATTTACATGAAGTAATGGAGCTGCAGTGCGATATTTTGAATTTATATGGCCTGCCAATTAATGTAGCGGAAAAATTGATGAAAGAAAAAATTTCTGAAGTGGCAAGAGGAATAAACAGAGTGAACCATCAGAGAACAGTTGATGCGGCAAAAATTTTAGGATTAAATTTAATGTGTCTCCACACTGTCACCGACAATTTAGCCGCCAAATTTTTAAAAGCAAAAGTAGAGAAGGAAAATAGTTTAATGAGATTAGAAGATTTATTGGATCTTTTGAAAGAAATCCCGGAATACAAAGAAGCGGCAAAAATTGGAGCTGGCCCAAAAATTTTCGTTGGCGACAAAGAAGCAAGATGTGGCAAAATTGCGGTTACTGAAATTACTGGTGGAACCGAGGGCTCACCAAAGATTTATGAAAAAATGGCCATTGCTGGAATTGGAACCGTCATTGGAATGCATATGGAAGAAGAGCATAAAAAAGAAGCCGAAATAGCTAACATTAACGTTGTCATTGCTGGTCACATGAGTTCGGATTCTTTGGGAATGAATCTTTTTTTGGATGAATTAGAAAAGAGGGGAATTGAAATTATACCCTGCTCGGGATTAATTAGAGTCCAACGGTTTTGATTTTCCTTAATTTTTCTGGCAAAGCAATAAATTGAGATTTTTACAAAATTAATTGGCCCAAAAGCCAGTTTTTTGATAAAATTAAAGTATGCGCACAGGGATTGCCACGATTCCGTTAGATTATGGCCGTTGTCCGCGATGGCTTTTTGAGAGAATGAAGAGATTGAGTCGAAGTATTGTCATAGCTATTGTTGAAGAATTTGGGGTTGAAGAATTTTTAAAGCGTCTTTCCGATCCCATATGGTTTCAGAGTTTTGGATGCGTCCTTGGTTTTGACTGGAATAGCAGCGGTCTGGGGGTTACTACCCTAGGTGCCCTAAAAGTGGGGCTTTTTGATCTCCAAGACCGGTTGGGAATTTATGTTTGCGGTGGCAAAAGAGAATCGAGAAAGACGCCGGAAGAGATTATTGCTTACGGAATATCGCGGGGTTTTGATTTTGCCAACAATTTAGTTTATGCCTCAAAAATGGCAGCGAAGGTTGATTCAGCTTTAATTCAGGATAATTATTCTCTTTATCATCATAATTTTATTTTTACCAAAGATGGCAAGTGGATTGTAATTCAGCAGGGAATGAATTTGGAGAACCAAACTGCCCGACGTTACCATTGGCTTTCTTCAAGTTTAAGGAGTTTTACTGAAGAACCTCACTCTGGGATTATTTCTGGCTCAAAATTAAGATTAAAACCTTTAAATTTGGTTGCCAAAGAAAGCAAGGAAAATAAAGAAATTTCGACCGAATTAGTTAGAGAGGAGCCAAAAACATTTTTACGCGATATTAAATTAATTTCAGAAAAATCAAATACCTTAATTAAACAAAGAAGATTTGAAAATTTTGCCGAAATAGAATTAAAAAATGTTGAATTTCGTCACCATCCAGTTGAAAAAGAGAAATTTGATTTAAGAAGATTAGAAAAAACCATTTTTGTTGCCCACGGAGAAAAACCAGAAAACTTTGAGAAGCTTTTATCTTTAAAAGGAGTAGGACCAAAAACCATTCGAGCCCTTTCTTTAGTTAGCGAATTAATCTATGGTGCTCCACCATCTTATGAGGACCCAGCTCGTTATTCTTTCGCCGTGGGTGGGAAAGACCATACGCCAATGCCAATTCAACGAGATGTTTATGACCAACTATTATCTATAATGGAAAAAGGAATTAAAAAAGCAAAAATTTTTCACCGAGAAAAAATAGAAGCCCAAAGGAGATTATATGGTTTGGTTAAAAATAACTAATTAAAAGGTTGCAAAAATTGTTCCATTGAGTGAAAAGCCAGAAAAAATATTTTAAAGACAGAAAAAAATATGAGCAAAGAAACTCCTAAAAGAAGTCAGATTGAAATACGGAAAAAAAGAAAGAGGAAAGAAAAAATCAAAAAATTGAAGGAAAAATATTTAGTAGCTCAAACCCAAGAGGAAAAACAAAAAATAATTGAAAAAATTCTAAAAATCGCGCCTCATTATCCAATTGCGGAAATTTTGAAGTTTAATGAATCTAAAAAGTAAGGAATTTTTGAATTTTTTTTTCATCGAAGCATTTTTATTTTCCTTAACCTTAATTGCGGGGGTTTTTTCAGCAAAAAGAATTCAAAAATTTTCTTCTTCACAAGAAATTGAGATACCTCCCGTTTCTCTTTTGTATTTTATTTTAAGCTTTGCTATTGCCACTCTCTTTATTTTTTTGCTTGTTAAATTTTTAAAGAGAAAATTACTAAAAGGAAAAATTTATAAAACCCTTTTTCTTTTCACTGTTTTTTTGAGCGGATTAACTTTTTTTGAAATTTGGTTTGGCGAACCTTTAGCTCTCTTTTTAATTTCTCTTTTAATTTTTTGGTGGGTTAAAAAACCAAATGTTTTGAATCAAGACCTTTTGATGGTTTTCGGAATAGCCGGCATTTCAAGCATTTTAGGATTGGGACTAAAACCAGAGCCAATAGTCTTTATTTTAATTTTATTTTCAATTTATGATTTTGTTGCTGTTTATAAAACGAAACATATGGTAGAAATGGCAAAGGAAATGATAGAACAAAAAACAATTTTTGGGTTTGTCATTCCTCAAGATATTTTTTCTTTTAGAGAAAGCTTATTAAATGTTCAACCTGGAGGTAAATTTCTTGTTCTAGGAGGAGGAGACGTTGCCCTTCCTCTTTTATTTTCGGTTTCCCTTTTGCCGAGCGGATTCTTAAATTCAATCATTGTTGCCGCCTTTTCTCTCCTCGGCCTTTTTATCAGTTTCTACATTTTTACCCATCAAAAAGTTCGCCGACCTATCCCCGCTCTTCCCCCAATTGCCTTTTTTTCAATTATTGGTTTTTTGCTCATAAGAATTTTGTGGTAAACTGAAATAATTTCAATGTTGGATAAAAATAAAAAATATCTCCAGATTGCCTTAAATAGCACTCTTGAGGAGGTAAGAGCAGTTATTAATCAAATTCCCTTAGATGAAAGAATTATTATTGAAACAGGTCTCCCCTGATTAAAGCTCACGGCTCGATGGAAATTAGGCAAAGAATCAGAAATTCCTTTTCACGAGATTGCCAGGATTAAAAATGAATGCGATATTATGGTAGCTATTGCCGGTGGAGATACCATTCAAGAAGTTCAACAGGCAACTTTTAATGATACCGACATCGTCGTTTCCTGGAAATCTTTTTACCAAAGGACAACTGAAACCATCCAATTAACCGAGGAGTTTTTGAAAGAAATTAGATAAGAGTAAATTGGAACCTTTTAATAATTCTTTTTTCTTTCAACAATTAAAGATTTTATCCCCTCCAAGATTTCTACCGGCAAAGCAAAAACTATGGTCTTTGATGGGTCAGTTGAAGTTTGTCAATTGTCTGTAAAGTTCTCAAAGATAATCCACCAGGAATTACTCCTAAAATTTCAGCTGCTTTTTAAAGATTTTCAGATGCTTTCAGTTCTCCTTCTCATTTAATAATTAAGACCCTTCTTTCTCTTTCAGTTTCTGCCTGAGCAGCCATTGTTCTTTTCATTGCTGCTGGTAACTTAATGTCTTGCATTTTTATTGCCGTAACATCAATTCCCCAGGGATCAGTTTCTGTATCTACCACTTTTTTGATTTCGCTGGCAATTCTTTCTCTTTCCGTAAGCAAAGTATCAAGCTCTACTCCACCGACAATGTCTCGCATTGCTGCCAAAGCATATTGCGAGGTGGCATAAGAATAATTCTCAATTTTTAAAATAGCATCCTCTGCCCTTATTACTCGAAAATAAACGACTGCATTTATTCCTAATGGAATATTGTCTTTTGTAATGGCCTCTTGGCGAGGAATGTCAACCGTAGTGATTCTCATGTCAACTTTTATCATTCTTTGAATGCCGGGAAAAATCTAACGGAGTCCGGAAGAACAGTTCTGCTATATTTGCCTAAAGTTAAAACCACTCCTCTTTCCTATTCATTCACTATCCGTAATCCTCGTAACCAAAAAACTACCAAAAAAACTAAAAAATATACAAGAATCTTCCCCATTAATTTATTAAATTTAAACCAATTTTAGATTGCCAACCTTTTGATCATTTGTATAATACTAACAAAATATGCTAAAAAAAGAAGCGTTAGAAAAATTAAATCAAAAAATTAGAAGTTGCCGAAAATGTCTTTTATGGAGAAAAAGAAAAAATGTTGTCCCGGGAGAAGGATCTGTTGATGGGAAATTAATGTTGATAGCTCAGGCGCCAGGTATTGAGGAAGATAAATTAGGCGGTCCCTTTGTGGGGCGAGCCGGCAAACTTTTAAATCATTTGTTAAAATTAACCGGCATTAAAAGAGAAAAAGTTTTTATTACTTCTTGTTTAAAATGTCTTCCCCAACCACCGATAAATAGAAAGCCCAAAAAAGAAGAAATTGAAAACTGCTTGCCTTATTTAAAAAAACAAATTGAAATCATCAATCCCAAAAGATTTATTTTATTAGGCGAGGTTGCTTTTTCGGTATTTTTCCCAAATAAAAAGTTAAAAGATTTTCGAGGAAGATGGATTAAAAAAGAGGACAAAGAATTTTTTGTTACCTACCATCCGGCGGCTGGTCTTCGCTTTCCGAAAATCAAAAAAATTTTGGAAAAAGATTTTAGAAAATTTGTTTCTGGCCATTAAAATTCATTCATTTCTAAAAAAAGACCATCAACACAAGTTCTCAATCCTCTTTTTGTCGTCCAAGAACCACAAAGCCCTATTCCGCCTTTAGTTAAAAAACTTAAGGCAAAATAAACTCTTTCTTTTGGCAAAAAAATTTTTTCAATTCCAATTGTTTTTTTCAATCATTTCTTTCGGCCCACAATTTAAAATAAAATCACCTTCTTTTTTATTTCCTTTCCCAAAAATTTTAGCCCCAAAACTTTATTTATTTTTTCGTCGGCCCCTCTCTTTCTTTTTTTAAAATAGGCAAAATCCAAATTTCCTAAAAGTTTAGCCAAAGCCCCTCCTTTAGCTAAAGAACCTTTATCAGGAGCTATTACCTGCCAATCTTTTTTATTTTTAATGATTTTTTTATTGCCATTGAAAAAGGAAAATAAGCCTCAACCTCTATAAGCTTTATTCCGACTTTTTTGTAAAAATTTTTGATGTCTTTGCTATGGAGGTCGCAGGTAGTTACTTTTTTTGGTGTCAACTGCGGCCAATAATTTTACCAAAAGTTTTTCCGAGATTGGCTCTTTTTTTTCTGGAGTTGTTTTTTTATTTTGTCTTGAGGAGGGTAAAGAAGGAAAAATTAAAATAATTTCTTTTACCCCATTTTCTCTAATGGCTTCGATAATTAAAAGAGTTTCTAAAATTGTTTTATTGGGATTTGGAGTGGTAGTTTGATAAACAAAAATTTTTTCTGGCTAACATTTTCCAAAAGTTGAACGTAAATTTTCCCACAGGCAAATTTTTTGATGATAATTTTGCCAAATTTTAAATTTGCCAATTTAGCTAATTTTTCAGCACTCTTTTTATCAGCGCTCCCAGAAAATAAAATTTTTTCCATTTTCTAAACTGCTTTATTTTTGTTAACTAAATTTTCTATTGCCATTATGGCAACCTCACAATCGGTAATTAAAGGAACCCCTTTTTCTACTGCTTTTTGCCGAATTAATTTGCCATCGTTTATTTCCTTAAGGCTTTCTTTTTTTCTGCTTGGAATGTTAATAATTAAATCAAACACTCTCTTTTTTAAAAGATCAGCAATACCCAATCCTTTTTTCTTTTCTTTTTCAGACATTTTGTAGACCCGAAGGGCACGAATTCCATGTCTTTTTAAAAATTTATGAGTACCTCTTGTGGCATAGAGGACATAGTTTTGGTTTTGGGCTAATTTTTTAATTGACGGAAGCAAGAGTTTCTTATTTTCAATTCTTCCAACGGAAAGCAAAATTTATTTTGGAAAAAGAGAAAATATAGCTGCCTTTCCATATCTTTTTTCATCCCAATCTCCAGTTTGTCTATTTAAGAGTGAAAAAATTGCCACCTTTCTTATGTCTTTTTCACCAAAAAGATATTGAAGAAAGCGTTCATTACCAATACCATAACCAGCATGAGGGTTGGTTAGTTTGTTTTTGATGACATTGAGATACCATTCAAAATCACTGTATTCTCCACCACGCTCCAAATGTAATTTAAACATCGTAGAGGTTAACAACCTTTCCCTAAGCTTTTCAAAGTTACACTCTCTAACTGCTGAACCTACTCCTTCTCCGGCATAAGGAAAGATTACATCAGCAGACAAAACCACTCGCGGATCTTTTGTCCAAACCTTCATATTAAAGAATTTAATTTCTTTTGGGTACTTCATAATAAAAACAGGAGACTCTTTTTTAAGAGAAGAGATTTTTTTCCTAATTGAGCCGTTATTTAAGTATTGAACAATCAGTGCCTCATGTTCAGCCTTTAAATCGTCACCAAATTTAATCTTTGGATAACCATTTTTGTTTAATATTTTGATTGCCTCTTCGTAAGTGATTCTTAAAAATGGTCTTTCAACAGCTTCTTTTAATTTTTGAGTATTACGCCTATAAACCTTTTCTAGTATTTCTTCATAGTTTTTTAAGATATTTTTTATTGCTGATTTGATAGTAGATTCGATGTGATTTAATAAGGTTTCATACATTTTGTCTTCATCATATTTTTCCCTATTCATTCCAGCCAAGGTGCAATCAAATTCTTCTTCTGTTAGAAGAAATTGTTTTAAATGACGCTTGTCCTCTTTTTCTTCGTCTCTGCCAGAATGAATGACCGTCCAAACGCCGGGGAAAGATTGAAGCGCTTGTTCAAGATATAGTTGACCAGTTTGGGCAAAAAAAAGAGGTAAAGAAAGGCGATTATAAATTCTAAATAAAGTATCGATGTTCTCGCAGGCTCCTGTTATACCAACAATAACTGGTACATCAACGTAGGTTAAGCTTCTTTTTTGAAATTCAAAAAAACAGCCTTCTTTGAAGGCTTGGCTAATTTTTACTAAGTTGGCGAAATGTTTTTTAAACTCGATGTTAATTTCTTTATTTTCGACGTTAAGATTAACTTGTGACATAGGAGCTAAAAATTTCTCCCCTTTGGGAGTAACAGACCTTTAATATAAGTTTTAGATTTTTCCAGCATAAAAAAAACTGCCCCTTGGGCAATTTTCTGACTTTCGGGTGCGACTTTTTCTTTTTTTGACACATTTTTAAAAATTTTACTCATCCAAGAATTTTTGTCAAGAGAAGTAATTCACAGTCTTTTTGTCATGTAAGTATTTTTAAGTTTGTATCCCAATTTTCTAAAATATTCTCTTGCCCCGGTACTAGAAATTGCTACCATTTTTTTTAAGCCAAATTCTTTTTTAGTGATTTTTTCTGCTTCTTTGATTAATTTTTTTCCCAGACCCTGATGTTGGGGAGCGATTTTTTTGACTCCGATTGGCACTGACTGGCCAAAAGTTTTAATTTCTCGGATTATTGCCGACTCTTTTAATATCGGCAGAACCGATAAAAGCCGGGTTTCTCTTGAAACAAAAGAGGGGAGGCGAAGACGGATGAGGCTATAAAGCTTTGTTCTATTTTTATTTTCAAAACTGAGAAAAATTTCCTTTCCGCCAGAAGCCTCATAATCCAGGCGGAAAAAAGACAGCCTTTCTTTTGGGTCATAATTTTCTTTTACTTCTCGACACCTGATGCATTTACATTGCCATTTTTCTTTTTTTATCTCTTTAGCCAAAATTTGTCGGATGTTAGAAATTTTTGCTCCACCAGCAATGATTTTTTGAGATGGGATATCTCTAGCAATTCTTTGGATTCTGACATAATAAGGAATTTTCTTTTTGATTTTTTTTATAAGCTTGAATAAAGTTTTTTTAGAATAAGGCTTATATTTCCCAGTTTGCCACCACTGATAGAGCGGCGCTTCTTTTAATAAAGCGCAGGGATAGATTTTTAAATAATCTGGCTGAAAATCAGGATTTTGAAATAATTCCTCAAACATTTTTTCATCTTTTTTTACATTGGAGCCCGGCAAATTCGGCATTATTTGATACAAAACCTTAAAACCGGCATCTTTTAAAAATTTGGTTGCCAAAATTGTTTCTTTTACGCCGTGTCCTCGTAAATTTAATTTTAAAACATCATCATAAATCGACTGAACCCCCAATTCAACCATAGTTATTCCTAATTTCCTCAACCATAAAATTTCTTTTTCGTTTATAAAATCAGGCCTAGTTTCAATAGATAATCCAACAATTCTATGCCTTGCCTTTTCATTTAATTTTTGCGCCCTCTCTAATTCCTGTAAAACAAATGCCATGGCATTTATTTTACAGTTGGATGGATTTTTGTTGTTGCAGGCTTGGAAACACCTTTTAATAAACCAGGCTTGATATTTTTTGGGATAATAACTCCAGGTTCCACCGACTATTCTCAATTCAATTTTATCAGTGGGATGTCCTTCATTTTCTAGCGTTTCAATTCTTTTTTTCACTTGTAGATAAGGGTCGTAATTTAATCTTTTTGCCCTTTCGACGGCTGGCTCTCCAGAAAGATAGCTTTTGGGAATACCTTTTTCAATTGGACAATAAAGACATTTGCCAGGACAGAGATAGGGCTTGGTTAAAACCGAGACATTAACAATTCCAGAAAGAGAACGAATTGGTCGCGTTTTAAGTAACCTTTCAATTCTTTCAGATTTTTTAATTCTTTTCTTTCTGAGTAATTTCTGATAAACTCTTAATAGCTCGATATTGCTTGGGCAAGAGATTTTATATTTTTTTGTTACTTCTCTCTTTAAAAAATCCAAATCAACCTCATTTTTTATTCGGCTTTTAATTAATTCGCTGATTACAAGTTCATTAACATTCATGGAGATTGAATATGCAAAATTCTTATTAGAAAAGACTCGCCGAGATTATAACCTAATTGCCGAAGAGTTTTCAAGAACAAGAGAAAAGCCATGGGAAGAAATAAGATTTTTATTCGATAATTATCTAAATCCTAAAGAGAAGGTTTTAGATTTAGGTTGCGGTAACGGTCGTTATTTTGAATTTTTTAAAGAAAAAAATGTTGATTATTTAGGAGTGGATAATTCGGAAAAATTAATAGAAATTGCTAAAAATAAATATCCTTCAGGAAGATTTCAAACAGAAGATGCTTTAAGTTTATCATTTCCAAACGAGTTTTTTGATAAGGTTTATAGCATTGCCGTTTTACATCACATTCCCTCAAAAAAATTGCGACTCAGGTTTTTAAAGGAGGCAAGAAGAGTTCTTAAACTAAAAGGACAATTGATTTTAACCGTTTGGAAATGCCATCGGCCAAAAGAATTGTATCTATTATTTAAATATACAATTTTAAAAATATTTAGAAAATCTAAATTAGATTGGAAAGATATTTTTAAACCGTGGGGAAAAAAAATTGCAAGATATTATCATTGTTTTTCGGAAAAAGAGTTAAGAGATTTAATTGAAAAATCGGGATTTAATCTAAAAAAAATTGGGATAGTAAAAAATAAAAAAGGAAACAGAAAGAATCTTTATTTAGTTGCCGAAAAATAAATTGTCCCTATAGCTTAATGGATAAAGCACAACCCTCCGGAGGTTGGGATCTCCGTTCGAGTCGGAGTAGGGACACAAACATATAAAATTGAAACTCCAAAAAGATGGTTTTGCCTAATTAAATTTTAGCATTCCTCAGTTAAAGGCTTGACAGGCAATTTTGAAAAATTAAAATAATGATGAGGGGGGAAACGAGTTTTTCTCGTTGGGCAACAATTCCCGTTGTTGGAGACAAAAGGATATCCCCAGCGACGCCCAATCTGGGTTCGAACTGAAGTCAAAAACAACAGGAATTGTATCCTCCCTCACCAAAACCGTTAGAGCAGACCCTCTGACGGTTTTTGGTTCTTTATTTTCATTTTCTAGTGTGCTAAATTAAAATATATGAAATACAAAATAGCTGTTTCTGGAGCAGCTCAAATTAACCATTGCTGCAAAGAAATAATAGAAATTTCTAAGGAAGTTGGCAGAGAAATCGCCAGACAAAATTGTGTTTTAATTACTGGGGCAACAACCGGCGTTCCTTATTTTGCGGCTTTAGGCTGTCAAGAGGTTGGGGGTTTTTCGGTTGGTTTTTCTCCTGCCGCTTCTGAAGCCGCTCATTTAAAGACCTATAAATTGCCAGTTGATGCTTTTAATGTGATGATTTATACTGGCGCTGATTATGTGGGCAGAAATGTTATTATGACTAAATCGGCTGATGGAGTAATTATTATCTGTGGACGAATAGGAACCCTACACGAATTTGCTACCGCTTTTGAGATCCAAAAACCAATCGGTGTTTTAGAAGGAAGTGGAGGAACAGCAGATAAAATAAAACAAATTGCTACCGGTCCTTACCGCGGGGTAAAAAAGATTATTTATGAAAAAGATCCAAAAAGGTTAGTTGAAAGGCTGATTAGAGAGATTAAAAAAGAAAAGCAACTAAACTCAAAAATTCAAAGGTCGAAAAAGTTATTTAAATAAATCATTATGAATGAGGAAGGAAAATTAATTGGTAGGGTCGCTCACTATTTTGGTAAAATTGGAGTGGCGGTGGTTGAATTATCTGATAAACTAAAAGTTGGTGAGACTATTCGGATCGTTGGCGGAGAAACCGATTTTAATCAAACGGTTGAATCGATGGAAATTGAACATGAGAAAGTTCAAGAGGCAAAAGCCGGAGATTCAGTAGGGCTAAAAGTTAGTCAAAAAGTTAAGGAAGGCTACAAAGTTTATAAGCTATAATTTAAACAATCCGAATTTATATCGGATACTCAGAAGAAAAATTAAAGATATTCTTATAATTCGGGCACTATTCCTAAATTCGGATTGATTTTATGGAATTTTTTTTCCAGTTAATTTTGGCTATTTTTTTGGGAGCTTTTATTGGTTTGGAAAGAGAAATTAAAAGAAAAGAGGCCGGACTGAGGACTTATAGTTTAGTGACCTTAGGAACTTGTCTTTTTACTATCATCGCCTTTGAGTTATTTAACTTTTATGAAGGGAAAGTTGGTATTGTCCTTGATCCTTCGCGAATCATTCAGGCAATCGCTACCGGAATTGGTTTTATTGGAGCGGGAGTAATTTTCCGGCAAGGCGAAGGGATTATTGGTTTAACTACCGCTGCCGGGCTTTGGGTGGCAGCAGCTATCGGAGTCGCTATTGCCGTAAAATTTTATTCTTTAGCTATTTTCACTGCTTTTTTAACAGTTTTTGTCCTCTCTATCTTTGGACTTTTAGAAGAGAAGGTTTTGAAAACGAAAGGATAAACTACCAGCTTAGAAATAACAATAGTTATGGTTTTTATTACTGATTTTCATATCCACTCGAAATATTCTAGAGCTACTAGTAAAGATATGAACCTGGAGAATCTTGATAAGTGGGCAAGAATCAAAGGCATTAAGGTTTTAGGGACAGGAGATTTTACTCATCCTCAATGGCTAAAAGAATTAAAAGAAAAATTGGAACCGGCCGAAGTCGGACTTCTTAAGTTAAAATTCAATCAGCAATCAGTGCGTTTTATTCTAACCACTGAAGTTAGCTGTGTTTATTCCAAAAAAGGAAAAGTTAGAAAAATTCATATTGTAATTTTCGCCCCTTCTTTTGAAAGCGTTGACAAAATTAACGCCCATTTGAGTTGGATTGGCAATCTCAAAGCTGATGGCCGACCAATTTTAGGATTAGATGTCAAAGAATTAGCTAAAGTTGTTTTAAACATCTCTCCAGACTGTTTTATTGTTCCAGCTCATATTTGGACCCCTCACTTTAGTTTATTTGGCTCGCGTTCCGGTTTTGATTCAATAGAAGAGAGTTTTGAAGAGTATTCGAAATATGTTTTTGCTGGCGAAACCGGCTTAAGCTCAAATCCGGCCATGAATTGGCGGTGGTCAGCCTTAGATAAAATTACTTTAATCTCAAATAGCGATAGCCATTCGCCATCGCGTATTGGCCGAGAAGCTAATGTTTTTGAGGGCGAAGAAATAAACTACAATTCTATTATTGGAGCGATAAAACACAGAGGTTCAACCTTTGCCAATTTAAAATTGATTTATACGATTGAATTTTTTCCCGAAGAAGGAAAATATCATTATGACGGTCACCGGCTTTGCGGAATTTCTTTATCTCCAAAAGAAACCAAAAAGTATAATGAAATCTGCCCGGTTTGTGGTCGACCTTTAACAATCGGAGTTTTAAATCGGATTGAACAATTAGCTGATCGACCGGAAGGTTTTAAACCAGAAGGCGCCATTCCTTTCAAAAGTTTAATCCCTCTCGAAGAAATCATTGCCGATGCCATATCGCAGAGCCGGGGGACAGTTGAAGTAGAAAAAGAATACAAAAGTTTAATAGAAAAATTTGGCTCGGAATTTGAGGTTTTAATTAATACTAAAAGAGAAGATTTAGAAAAAGCTACCTTGCCAGAGATCGCCGAAGGAATAATCAGGGTCAGAGAAGGGAGAGTGAAGATTGAACCTGGCTATGATGGGGTTTATGGAAAAGTTAACCTTTTTTCTCAGAGAGAGCAAAAATTAACTTCTCGCCAAAAGACCTTGTTTTAATTTATGAAAGTGGGTATACCAAGAGCTTTAATTTATTGGAAAAGACCCTATTTCTGGGAGAATTTTTTTGAAAATTTAGGACTTGAGGTCTTACTTTCGCCAATGACAAATAAAGAAATTATTGAGACGGGAGTGAAGACTTCTGACCCGGAAAATTGTTTTTCCAATAAGGTTTATTGGGGACATTTGTTGTGGCTTGAGGGAAAATGTAATTTTATTTTTGTTCCGAGATTAAAGACAAACGAAGAGAAGTTAGAATACTGTCCGAAATTTTTTGGGATTCCAGACTTGGCAAAAATTTTGGTTAAAACCCCAATTTTAACCGAAATTTTTGACGAAAGAAAAGAAAAATTTGAGAAAACCCTTGAAAAATTAGGGCAGAAATTAAAGAAAACCAAAAAGGAGGTAAAAGAAGCGTTAGAAAAAACTCTTTTGAGAGAAAAAGAAGCGAAAGAAAAAGAGCGCAAAAAATTTTTTGAAAAAATTAGTTCCAAAAAGAAAAAAATTATTTTGATTTCCCACCCCTATAATTTATATGATGAATATATTAATCTAAAAATGGGAGAAAGGTTGCAAAAATTGGGATCTGAGGTAATATTTATAGACGAAATTCCCGCTAATAAATTACAAGCTGAATGGCCAAAGTTTCACTGGGAATTTGGTAAAGAAATAATGGAGAAAATTGATGAGATTTTGAAGCACGAAATTTCTGGGGCAATCCAAATTTCTTCTTTTGCCTGTGGTTGCGATGCTGTCCTGAAAGAATTTGTTGAAAAAAGAGTCAAAGAAGCCAAAGTCCCATTCTTATACCTAATCATTGATGAACACACCGGCGAAGCCGGTTTTCAGACAAGGTTAGAAGCCTTTGTTGATACAATATGATACCAATTGTTACTTTTGCTAGATGGGGCAATTATACAATTGCTTTTAAAACCCTATTTGAACAACTAGGGGTAAAAGTTATTTCTCCAGAAAAGACAACTTCTCAAACGATTACTGAAGGAGCAAAAATTGCACCGGAGATGTATTGCTTTCCTTTGAAAGTTAATTTAGGGAATTATTTAGAGGCAATCAGGAAAGGAGCCAACACTATTTTTATGGCTACCGCCTTGAGTGGTTCTTGTCGTTTGAGGTATTATGGTATAGTTCAGGATAAGGTTTTGAGAGAGGCTGGTTATCAACCAAACTTTATCATTTTCGATCAAAACCTCAAAGACATCTACTTTAAACTAAAAAAAATTTCTAAAGCTTCCTTCTGGCAAATTTTAAAGGCGGCAAAATTTTGTCTTAGAAAGCTAAGGCTTGTTGAGAAATTAGAAAAAAAGGCTCAATATATAAGACCGAGAGAGATTGAAAAAGGAGCAATTGATAGATTGCTGAATGAAGCTTTTTTAAAGCTCGAGAAGATAAATAAAGAAAAAGATTTTTCAAATTTTCAAAAAGAGATTTTCAAAAAAGTTTCAGAAATTAGAATAGATAAAGATAGGGACGTGCCGAAAGTAGGTTTGATTGGAGAAATTTATACAGTTTGTGATCCGATAGTAAATTTTGAGGTTGAAAAGAAATTAGGCCAAAAAGGCTTTGAGGTTCATCGTGAAATGGACTTAACTTATCACCTAAAGAAAAAAATTTTTCTCTGGAAAGATTGGATAATCCAAAAAGAAATAAATCCCTATTTACGTTCCACGGTTGGTGGTCATGGTCGAGATGCCATTTACGAAATGCTAAAATATACGAAAGAAGGTTTTGATGGAATAATTCATCTATTGCCGGCTATGTGTATGCCAGAGGTAACCGTTAGGCCAATTTTAGAAAAAATTCACCAAGAATCGGGCATCCCATTTTTGTCGCTTTCATTAGATGAACAAGTGGCTGAGGCCGGAATTAATACCCGGCTTGAAGCTTTTGTTGATGTCGTTGAAAATTACTATGCAAGAAAAAAAGCTTAAAACTTATTTGGGAATTGATGTGGGCTCCTTGACCATAAAGATTGTTCTGATTAACAAAGAAAATCAGGTTTTATATTCAACTTATGAAAGGACGGGCGGAAGACCGATTGAAGCTATTCAAAATGGCTTGAAAGCTTTAAAAAATTGGATTTTAAACCACAATCCAGAAATTGAAATTTGTGGAGTGGGAACTACTGGTTCGGCCAGATATTTGGCGGGAGTAATTATTGGCGCTGACTTAATCAAAAACGAAATTACTGCCCATGCTAGAGGAGTAACCAGTTTTCTTCCTGCTGTCAAAACAGTGATTGAAATTGGTGGCCAGGATTCAAAAATTATCATTTTGGAAAATGGCACAGTTGTAGATTTTGCTTTAAATTTAGTTTGTGCCGCTGGTTGCGGCTCTTTTCTTGATGCACAGGCGTTTCGACTAGGAATTCCAGTGAAGATGTTTGGCGAATTGGCTTTGAAATCAAAAAATCCCACCACCCTAGGTAGTCGTTGTACAGTATTTTGCGAATCAGACATGATTCACAAACAACAAATTGGCCATAAAACCGAAGATATTATAGCTGGACTTTGTCAGGGATTGGCAAGGAACTTTTTATCTAATGTTGCTAGAGGTAAAAAGATTTTGCCACCAATTGTTTTTTTGGGAGGAGTTTCAGAAAATGTGGGAATGAGAAAAGCGTTTGAAGAAGCTTTAGGCCAAAAAATTATTGTCCCCTCCTATAATACGGTGATGGGGGCATTCGGAGTAGCTTTGTTGGTTAAGGAAAATCCTCCTCAAGAAACAAAATTTTTAGGTTTTGAAATTTCTGACAAAGATATAAGATGTACTTCCTTTCAATGCCAGGGATGTCCCAATCGCTGCGAAGTAATTGAAGCCAGAATTGAAGAAAAAATTATTGCCCGTTGGGGAGATCGTTGCGGAAAGTGGTCGAATCTAACTTCCACTTAACCACCCAACACTGCCTATTTATTATTGCGATCGCAATAATTGTGAGGCAGTAAAAATCTTATTAAGGCTTTATAAGGTTTATATGGAGGTTTTAGAAGTTATTAAAAATCGCCGGAGTATTCGGAAATTTGAAAAAAAAGAAATCCCAATAGAGGTTTTTGATAAATTAGCTGAATCTTTAATTTGGGCACCGAGCGCGGGTAATCTCCAATCGAGGAAATTTTATTTTATTTTTAATCAGGAAATTAAAGAAAAATTAGCTGAGGCTGCTTTGAACCAAGATTTTATTGCTCAAGCCCCTTTAGTGATTGTTGGTTGCGCTGACGATAAAATCGTTTTTAGATATGGAGAGCGGGGGAAAAATCTTTATTCAATTTGTGACGTTTCGGCTTCAATTGAGAATATGATGATTTTGGCTACCGAATTTGGTTTGGGCAGTTGTTGGGTTGGTGCTTTTGATGAAAAAGAAGTGGCGAAAATTTTAAATTTACCAGAAAATTTAAGACCGGTGGTCATCTGTCCTATTGGCTACCCCGCCGAGAAACCTTCGGCTCCTCCGCGGGTCTCAAAAAAAGAGGCAGTAAATCTCATTAAATAAAATCTTTTTCTATGATTGAAGAGTATTATTTTGGTTTAATTACTATTGATGGGAAAACTTACAATCACGATATTGAGGTCCGTTGGACGGGGGAAGTTTTGAAATGGCAGAGAGCTGAAAGTCATGTGATTGATGTTGAAGATGTAAAACGAGCAGTTGAGCAGAATCCAGAAACGATTATTATTGGAACCGGTGAAGGAGGGGTGGCCAAGGTGACTGAAGGGGCTCAAAAATTTATCAAGGAAAAAGGGATTGAGTTAATTATTGATTTGACCGAGCAGGCAATCAAAACCTTCAACATTAGAAAAGAAGAATCAAAAGAAGGGGAAGGCAGAGAAGAAAGGGTAATCGGTCTCTTTCATTTGACATGTTAATTTAATTTGTTAAAATAAGGTAGACGGATAAGTCGAAGTATCTTAAATTAAGTCTTCAATAATTTTTTTTAAAAATTAGAGAAGGCCAAATAAGTAGAGCGACTTAGAGTCAACAAAGGTCGCTTTTAATTTTATTTGCTAATTAAAGCGAATTTATGGCCTTCAAAAAATTTGAACCAAGAGGGGATTTTACTCCCCGCCAGATGGTTAAAGGAAATTGGAAATGTACTGATTGTGGAGTAGAAATAACCGAGCTACCATTTGAACCAGCCCCCGATAGACCAATTTACTGTCGAGATTGTTGGGCGAAAAGAAGAAAAGAAAGACCAAGGCGCTTCTAGTCTCCAGCAAAAGCTCCGCTAATAGCGGGGCTTTTTGTTATAATAAAAACCTTTTTTAAAAACAACTAAAAAGTTGTTATAATAAACTAATTAATCCCCAATCAAACAAAGGTTGAATAATTAAAAAAAGAAGGCTAAATATGCCAGAAGAAAAGAGAGAACAATTTTTAAGCTTTCAACCTCAGGAAATTTCCTTCCGGGAGAAAAAACCTAAACCGAAAGTCTTCACCTCGATTTTGATTTTGGTCCTAATTCTTTTTGCCGGATTGATCGGAATTTTAGCTTCTAGAATGTGGGATCCGCTTTGGAATCCTTTTCGACCAGCACCAGAAAGAGTAATTGAAAAAATGTTTTTAGAAATGAAAAAAATCAAAACTTCCCAGAGGAAAGCCGGGTTTTCAATAAAAGGAGAGAACGGAGAAAAATTAGAACTGACTATCAAAACAGAAGGAAAAATAGACAAGATTAACCCCGAAAATCCAAAAATTGAAGAACGTTTTGACCTCCTTTTCCAAAGTGATTTTGAAGAAACGCCCCTGGGCATAAAATTTGCTTTTAGTGGAGAGTCGAAGGTAATAGATAATGTTTTTTATATAAAATTTACTAAATTGCCCTCAATCCCTGGCTTAGAAATAATTGGGGTAATTTTTCCTTCAATTAGAGACCAATGGATTAAAATCGATAAAGAGTCATTGATTGAATATATGAAAAAAGTCTTTCCCGAGAAATGGACGCCAGAAACGGAAAGGATGATAAAGGAAAGTTTCGAAAGGCAAAAAACTTTCGAAAAGGAGGCTGGAGAAAGACTAGAAGAGATTTTGAGGAACAAAAAGCTTTTTATCGTAAAAAAAGAATTGCCTGATGAAAAAATTGAGGGAGTAAAAGTTTATCACTATGTCATTAGTCTGAACCATGAAGAAATTATCCGAACCATTCCTGAAATTTTAAAGGTAGTCGAAGAAACAGTATTAAAAGAATATGGAGCCTCACCAACAATAGAGATGGATGAAGAGTTTGAGAAAAAAATGAGAGCAATTTTTGATAAGATTGGAGAAATAGAAGGAGAGCTTTGGATCGGGAAAAAAGACTATCTTCTTTATCGGGTTAAAGGGAAAAAAGTTTTTGACTTGAGCAAATTAACTGAAAATAAAGAAAAAGGTTATTTCACAATTAAGATAGAGATTGAAAATTCTCGATTTAATCAGCCAGTGGAAATTAGTCTTCCTGCTGAATTTAAAACCATCGAAGAAGCTTTAGATCCACTCTTCCAGGGAATAAAAAAAAGAGGACAAGCGGCAGCAGACCTCCAGCTCAAAATGTCTCTTAACTATTTGTATTTTTTAGCCAAAGAAATATATTCGAAAGAAAAGTCGTACAAGAATCTTTGTCTTAATTTTACCCTTAATGAAAATGAGAAAAATTATGGAAAAGATTTGTTCCAGCTAGAAAATGATATTAAAGAAATTCAAGGAGGGCGATTAAAACTTTCTTGCTATAGCCTAACTGACTCTTATTGTGTGACCGCTGATTTAGTTTCGAGAGTGGGTAAATTCTGCCTAGATTCTTCAGGTAAAGTTTGGGAAATTAGTGCCACTTCTAGCTGCATAGGAGGTACTTCAAAAGACCCTTATCGTTGTCCCGAAGCCAAAACAGAGGAGATTCAACCTTACGAATTGGAATTTCCCCTAGAAGAGTTATTTCTCCCTCAAACTTCACCCTAGGCAGGCTTGTTAAAGCTCTTCAAGAAGTAAAATTTATATTTTCCTAAATGTTGCCCAATTATTTAATTCTTTCTAAAGAAGAAATAGATTTTAGAATTAAAAAACTTTTTAAAAAGTTAGAAAAGTGCGAAATTTGTCCAAGAAAATGCCGCAAAAATAGATTAAAGGAAGAAAGGGGATATTGTAATTTAGGTTTTTTGCCAATGGTTTCAGCTTATCATCCTCATTTTGGCGAAGAAAGCGTTTTGGTGGGAAAATATGGCTCAGGAACAATTTTTTTCACCTCTTGTAATCTTACCTGTCTCTATTGCCAAAATTATGAAATTTCTCAATTAAGAATTGGCAAAGAAATTTCTTTTGAGGAATTGACGGAAATGATGATTAGTTTACAAAATCGAGGTTGTCACAATATCAATTTAGTCACTCCCACCTCTCAAGTCCCCCAAATTGTCAAAGCTCTCTCAATTGCCATTGAAAAAGGTTTGAAAATTCCTATAGTTTACAACACCAATGCCTATGATTCGGTTGAGACCTTACAATTATTAGACGGCATTATAGATATTTATATGCCTGATGCTAAATATTCAGATGATAAAATTGCTCTGAGATATTCTAATGCCCAAAATTATTTTGAAATAATGAAGTTGGCGATAAAAGAAATGTACCATCAGGTAGGCGATTTAATTTTGAATGAGGATGGGATAGCTGTTAAAGGTTTATTAGTAAGACACTTGGTTTTGCCAAATGGATTGGCTGGTTCTGAAAAAATTTTTCAATTTTTAGCTAAAGAAATTTCAAAAAATGTATTTTTAAACATCATGGATCAGTACTGGCCTGCCTGGGAGGCTTTTGAATGCCCTGAGCTTTCAAGGAAAATTTCTGAACAAGAATATCAAAGAACAATTGACTTAGCCAAAAAAGCCGGCTTAAAAAGACTTTACCGATGAAAAAATTTTTTCTTTTTTGGACAATTTTTCTTTTTGTCGCTATTTTTTTTGATTTTTTCTTTTAGTTGAAATCGGAAAATTTGAAAGGGAAATTTCTGAGATTTTTTAACTCAGATACCTGCCCCCTTTTTAAAGTGTCGGTTTCAGCCAATTACTCTTTTTTTGGGGGTGATATTATGTTGGCAAGGGGAGTTAAGGAAATGGTTGAAAAATATGGCCAAGGTGATTATAAATTCCCTTTTTAAAAAATTGCTGATTCTTTAAAGGAAGCTGATATTTTGTTCGGAAATTTAGAAGGACCAATTTCTGATAAAGGGAAAAAAGTTGGTTCAATTTATTCATTCAGGATGGACCCAAAAGCAATTGAAGGGTTAAAATTTGCCGGTTTTGATGTCGTTTCGGTGGCTAACAATCACATCTTCGATTATGGCCGAGAGGCAATGGAAGATAATTTTTTAAGATTAAAAGAAGCCGGTATTGATTATATTGGCGGTGGTTTTAATCAACAAGAGGCTTGCTCGGCGATAATAAAAGAGATTGAAAGTACTAAAATTGCCTTTTTGGCTTTTACCAATTTAGGATCAAAAAGTTGGCAAGCCAACGATAATCTATCTGGCATTTGTTGGTTGGATGAGAAAATCGAAGATTATGTGAAAAAAGCAAAAGATAAAACTCATTTGCTTATAGTTTCAATGCATTTTGGTCCGGAATATCAATCTTCTCCGACGGCCGAACAAGAATATTTTGCTAGGTTAGCCATTGATTCAGGAGCAAATTTGGTCATTATCCCAACGTTGTTCAGCCAATAGAACAATATAAAGATGGTTATATTGCTTATTCTCTTGGCAACTTTGTTTTTGATCAAAACTTTTCCGAGAAAACAATGAAAGGGCTTTTATTGAAAGTTTTAGTTGAAAATAATAAAATTAAAGAACTTATTCCAATTGAGATCAAAACCAACCAGCATTTTCAACCAGAAATCGCCAAAAATGCTTTCTAATTTTGGTAAAATCTTAATATTTTTAGGATTTTTATTAATTTTTATTGGAATTTTATTTCTTTTTGGTTCAAAAATCCCTTTTTTTGGAAAGTTGCCAGGCGATATTTATATTAAAAAAGAAAATTTTACTTTTTATTTTCCAATTACAACTTGTTTTTTAATAAGCATTATTTTATCAATCATTTTTTATATTATTTTCCGGTTTTTCAAATAAATTTGCCCTCTTTCAAACTTTATTCAAGTTAAATTTATGCCTCAAATTCACTGCCCCAAAAAATTCAATCCCCAAAATTTAAAAAAATACCGTCCCTAATTTACTTAATTATTTTGCGATCGCAATATATTTAAGTATGAAGAAGAATGTTTTAGTTAGTGGGCCGCCGGGAGCTGGAAAGACTACTTTAATTAAGGAGGTTTTAAAGGAATTAAAATTGGATGGGGGCGGTTTTTACACTTCTGAGATTCGCGAACAAAACAAAAGATTGGGCTTTAAAATAATTACTTTGGATGGCAAAGAAGGAATTTTGGCTCATCGAAATATAAAAACTCCCTATAGGGTTAGTAAATACAGCGTGAATATAAAAGATTTAGAAGAAATCGGCGTCAAATCAATTTTAAATGCTTTAAAAGAAAACAAAATTGTAGTAATTGATGAAATTGGAAAGGCAGAGATGTTTTCTGATAAATTTAGAAAGGCAGTTGAAGTTGCTTTAAATAGTAAAAACAAAGTTTTTGGGACAATAAAGATGACATCTGACTCTTTTACTGATAAAATTAGGAGAAGGAAAGATACAGAAGTCTTTTATTTAACAAGAGAAAACTGGCAGGAGGTTAAGGCAAAAATAAAAGAATTTATTTTCGACGCTTTATAGTTTCAGAAAACATGGAAACATCATTTTCTAAATTTACAAACAAAAAAAAGGAAGAGACGTTGGAGATTTTAAAGAGCAGGGAAAGCGGTTTAACCGAAAAGGAGGCTGAAGCATTAAGAAAGATTTATGGCCCAAACGAAATCAAAGAAAGAGAAATTTCTCCTTTTGAAATTCTTTTAAGGCAGTTCAAATCTGTCTTTTTCTATTTACTTATTGCTGCCGGAATTTTGGCTTTTTTCTTTGGAGAAAAAATTAATTCAATTCTAATTCTTATCTTCGCTTTTTTAAATGTCGTTTTGGGATTCTTTCAAGAATTTAAAGCCCAACGAGCACTTTCTCTTTTAAAGGAATATTTTCCTCCGGATGCTAATATTTTAAGAAATGGGAAAGAAAAAATTATTGATAAAAAATTTTTGGTTCCCGGAGATATCGTTATTTTAGAAACAGGCGATGTTGTCCCGGCCGATTTGAGGATTTTGGAGGCAAAAAATTTATTAGTTGATGAGTCAATTTTGACAGGAGAGTCCGAACCGGTGGCAAAAATTTCAGAAGAATTGGAAAAGGAGACAAGAGAAATTTTTGAGGCAAAAAATATTTTATTTTCCGGAACTTTTTTGGCTTCTGGAAAAGCAAAAGGGATTGTAATTTCAACTGGCAAAAATACTGAAATCGGAAAAATTGGAAAGTTAATTGCCAAAATTGAAAGACCGAGTGTTTACGAAAAAGAAATGATTAGTTTTTCAAAAGTAATTTTAAAATTTGTCATTTTGACAGTTGTTTTTATCTTCTTAGCCAACCTCTTAATTAAAAGACAACAAAATTTGATTGACTTTTTACTTTTTTGTTTGGCCCTAATTGTCGGCATCGTTCCTGAAGCTTTGCCGGTTGTCGTCGGCGTTTCTCTTTCAAATGGAGCCTTGAAATTGGCAAAAAGAAACGTTTTGGTGAAAAGATTGACGGCGATTGAAGACCTGGGAAACGTCGAAATTTTATGTACCGACAAAACCGGAACAATTACTGAAAATAAATTAATTTTAGAGGAAATTTTTTCTCAGGATGAAAAAAAATGTTTAGAATTTTCATTTTTCGCCACTTCTTTACTTGAAAAAGAAACCGAAATTGTGAAAAATCCTTTTGACCTAGCTATTTTTGAAAAGTTAGGAGAAAAGGCGAAGGAATTAAAAAAGGCAAAATTAATTTCAGAAATTCCGTTTTCTCCTCATAGACTAAGAAACAGCACCTTAGTTGAAAACGAAGGAAAAAAATTTTTAATTTTGAGAGGAGCGCCTGAAAAAATTTTGGAATTGGTAAAAGATGGATTAGATAGAGAAGAAATAATGAAAAAAGTAAAAGAAAAGGGAAGAGAGGGAAAAAGAGCTTTGGCAATTGCTTTTAAAGAACTTGAGAAAGAAAATTATTCAGAAGAAGACGAAAGGGGTTTGGAATTTTTAGGGCTTTTATTTTTTGTTGACCCATTAAAAAAAGACGCTAAAACAACAATTAATTTGGCGAGAAAACTGGGAGTCCAAATTAAAATTTTAACCGGCGATTCGGCAGAAGTGGCTAGCCAGATTGGCAGAGAAATTGAATTAATAGAAAAGGAAAACGAAGTGATTTTGGGTAGGGACTTGGAAAAACTTCCGGAAAAAGAATTTGATGAAGCCTGTCAAAGATATTCTATTTTTGCCCGAGTTTTACCAGAGACGAAATTGAAAATTATAAAATCTTTAGAGAAAAAATATGAAGTTGGTTTTATTGGCGAGGGAATAAATGATGCGCCAGCCCTGAAAATTGCCAACGTTGCCATTGTCGTAAAGGGAGCGGCCGAAATCTCAAAAGAGGCCTCAGACATTATTTTGCTGAAAGACGATTTAAAAACAATCGTTGAAGGAATAAAGTTGGGAAGAAACATCTTTTCCAACATTCAAAAATATATAAAAGCCACTCTCTCAAGTAATTTTGGAAATATGTACTCGCTGGCAGGAATTTCTCTCTTTTTTCCTTTTTTGCCGATGCTTCCAACCCAGATTTTGCTTTTAAATCTTTTAACCGATTTGCCCTTAGTAGCCATTGCCACCGACACCTTGGATGTTGAAGAATTAAAAAAACCAAAACTCCAAAAATTCTCCCAGATCTTCCCCTATATTTTCTTTTTAGCTGTCATTAGCTCCCTTTTTGATTTTATCTTTTTTGGGATTTTTTATAGTCAAGGAGAAAAAGTAATTCAGACCCATTGGTTTTTACTCTCGGTATTAACAGAAATTTTCATCATCCTTTCGGTAAGAACGAGAAAATTCTTTTTGTTAGCCAAATCGCCAAGCCAAATTTTGATTTTTCTTGCTATTTTCGTTTGGCTTTTTTCTTTCATTTTGCCTTTCACAAAATTTGGCCAAAATTACTTTTACTTTATTCTACCAACCCTTTCCTCAATTTTAATCATCGTCTCAGTTTCCATGGCATATTTAACCGCTAATGAAATTGTAAAATATTTTTACTTTAAACACTTAGTCGGGAGACCAGTTGATTAAATTTCCCTTGATTTCAAATTTCCCCTCTAAAAATTTTTCCACTGTCCAGATATTTGTTTTACAGTGATTAGTAATTTCGGAAACAGTAACCTGGCTTTTCTTAAAAGAAAGGGCTAAAAAAGGAATAATCTGGTCAGCCAAATGTTTATCTAAACAAGCTCCGGTTTTTTGTTCTTTTAATAATTCTAAAGCCGCTTCTTTTCCAACATCTTCTGCTCTTTTACCAAATTTCCCTAAATTGTCCGTTCCAATGATTGAGCCATCAAACTCGGCGACTAAACAAATTTGGCTTCCCGGACAACGGGTATCATAATATTCAGTTTTTTCTTCAATGGGTAATTTTAATTTTCCTAAAACTTCTCTTACTCCGGCTACCTGACGCTCAGCCACCTTTTTTTCTTTTAAATGATTGGAAGCGCCAGAAATTATGAAAAGTTTTTTTAGATTACCTCTTTCAATTAAATGGACGGGTTTTAATTTTGTAGGGAAAACATCAAGCTCAATCTTTGCCCCACCCTCAGGATAATATCCTCGCCTTAAAATATTTATTTTAACTGTTCCCCCTATCTTCTCTAAAATTTTTAAAAAAACTAATCTAAAATGGTCAATTGTTGGTGAAAAGAAAGTATCGGTAGCGCCGCCGTCAAAAGTAATTTTCACTGGTTTTTGGGAAAAAAGAGCCGGTGGAATTAAAGTTTGCAAAACTAAAGTGATGCTTCCTGCCGTTGGAATTTTTACCAAGATGTGTTCTTTAGAGATGTTTCCAGGATAAAATTTAATTTCTTCACTGCCCAAAAAGTCGCCTTCTATTTCTCCATCGCAGAGTTGAGCCAAAGCCCGTATTCCCAGAAGATGCTGAGCCTGAAGTCCCGGTTTGGGTCTTGATTTTCGGATATTGAAAACCCGACAAGGGAGTTTTTTTATTGCCGAAAGGGCAACAGAGGTACGGAGAATTTGGCCTCCAGCCTCAAGATACCCCCCATCAATTTCAATCATATTATTATTTTAAATGAAATTTTTGAAAATTGGAAATATTTATTCTAATCTTTTCTTAAATCTCTTGACAAGTTTTTTTAATTGGCTATAATTAAGATATTAAAGATGATGAATATATTAACAAAAATTAGCAGATTAAATTTTTTAACTGGATATACCAGCAGAAATTTTATACTTCAAATTAAAAAATGTCCACAGGAGCTAAGAGGGGGGTTTAGTAAAAAGAAGAAACGTTAATTAGAAAGTTCAATAACTAAAAAGCTGAACCTCCCAGAATAGGAGGTTCTTTTGCTAAATATGCCCAAAAAAATTTATTTAACCAGAGAAGGACTTGAAAGATTAAAAAGGGAATACGAAGAATTGAAAAAGCTGAAGCTTGCTAAAACAAAAGGAGAAAGACCCGAAATTTTACATTCAGAAGATTTAAATCCCGAATACCTGACGTTTCAAGAAGATTTAAATTTTTTGGAACTTCGTGTTGCTGAGCTTGATTATATTTTGAAAAATTCTCAAATAATTAAAATTCCTCCGAAGGCAAAACAAAATATCGTTGATTTGGGAGCAACCGTAACCTTAGAGGATACAAACGGTGCAGTTAACGAGTTTACTCTCGTTGGGACATTAGAAGCCAATCCTAGCGAGGGAAAAATCTCTTTAGAGTCTCCGGTAGGAAAAGCCCTTTTAGGACGTAAAATTGGGGAAGAGGTTGTTATTACTTCACCGATAAGAGTAGTTTATAAAATAAAAAAAATTAGGTATCAACTTAGTTAAAAATTCATTTTTTAGTTTTAAGATTTGAAGATATATGGTATACTCAGCATAGGGCTGAGTATATTTTTTTGAAATAGATGGAAAACATTCTTAAATTTTTAATTGAAATTAATAAATTAAAAGAGACCATCAGAACTGGTTGGATTATTTGGAGGATAAAAAATCCTGAAACAATTGCTGAACATATTTTTCGGGTCAGCTTTTTAACTTTTCTCTTGGGCCAGAAAAAAGGTTTGAATTTAAAATTAGCCATCCAAAATGCCATTTCTCACGATTTATGCGAAGTTTATGCCGGGGACATTACCCCTCTTTTTTATTACCAAAACTTAGATATAAGAAAAAAGAAAGATAGAGAAATTCTAATGAAGGGGATTAGGCTTTTTGGTCGGGAGAAAGAAAAGATGTCTAGACTTAAATTTGAAAATGAGAAAAAATCCCTTTTGAAATTAGTTGGGTCGTTAGAGAAAGGACTTAAAAACACAATTTTTCTTCGTTGGCTGGATTATGAAAAAGGACTTTCTCGAGAGGGAAAATTTACCAAACAGATTGATTGGGTAGAAAATCTTATTCAATCTCTGGAATACTTGGGGATAGAAGGTAGCGGTAGCGGTTGGTGGGAAATTGCCGAAGAAAAAGTTTATGACCCTCTGCTTTTGGACTTTTTAAGAGTGATTCAAAAGAAATTTTATAAACGAAGATTATTTAAAGAAACCAAACAGGAAAAAGAACTAGAAAAAATTTTAGATTTTATTTTGAAAATAGGAAAATTAAAGAGAACACCAAGAGCATATTGGACCATTTTAGGAATAAAAAATCCAGAGACAGTTGCCGAACATATATTTACTGTAGCTTTGCTCGGTTGGCTTTTGGGAAAAGAAAAACATCAACTTAATCAGGCTAAAATTTTAAAAATGGCTCTCTGTCATGAAATTTCGGCGGCGGAAATTGGCGATACAATTCCCTATTTTGAAAAAGTGCCTCAAGATAAAAGAAAGAGAAAAACGCTTCTCCAAAAATGGCCAAGATTGCCCGAAGACGAAAAAGCCAAAAGATTTCTTAGGGAATATAAAAAAGAAAAAATGGCTATACTAAAACTTACCTCGGGCTTGGAAATAAATTTAAAAAAAGAAATCATTGGGCTTTGGGATGAATATAGAACAATTCGCAGTCCCGAAGCTCTTTTTTTAAACCAGATTAATGTTTTGGCAGTTTTATTTCAGGGACTTTTATATCAAAAAAAATACAAAGTTTCTGTTAATCCTCTCTGGGAGTGGGCTTTCGAAAAATGCGACGACCCTATAATTTTAGGATTTTTAGAAGAATTGAGTAAAAAATTCTACTAAATGGCAAAAGTTTTTATTGGCACTTCCGGTTGGATTTATAGCCACTGGGAAGGAATTTTTTATCCCGAAGATTTGCCCTCAAAAGAGAAATTAAAACATTATTCAAGCCATTTTAAAACTGCCGAAATCAATTACTCTTTTTATCATTTGCCTCGGCCAAGCACTTATCAAAATTGGTACAATCAAACGCCAAAAGACTTTATTTTTGCCGTCAAAGCCAGTAGATTTATCACCCATATTAAACGACTTGAAGGAATAGAGAAGACCTGGCAAGAATTCATTAATAATGCTTTACATTTAAAAGAAAAACTAGGTCCAATCTTATTTCAATTTCCTCCTTCTTTCAAAGCCTCCCCATCTAGCATTAACAGATTAGAAACCTTCCTAAAAACCTCCCAACAGAAGACAACCTTCCACCAGGCGGTGGAGTTGAGAGATAGGGGGTGGTGTAAAGAGAAGGTTTATTCCCTTTTGAAAAAATACAATGTTGCCTGGGTGATTGCTGATTCGCCAAGATATCCCAAAGCCGAAGTGGTTACTGCTGACTTTGTCTACATCAGAATGCACGGTTCAAAGGTTTTGTTTGCCTCAAAATACACCAAAAAGGAACTAAGCTCCTTAGCTCAAAAGGTTAAAAAATGGTTAAAGCAAAATTTAAATGTCTATTGCTACTTCAATAACGATGCTTATGGTTTTGCCATTGAAAATGCCAAAGAATTATCAGAAATACTAAATAGGACAAGACATGACAAAGAGGAAAACATTGACATAAATGGCGAAAATTTGATAATATCGCCTTAGCACCTTGAGAAATTAGAGGGACTGTTTTATACCCATAGAGGAAATAAAGGAGGACGGAAATGGGAAGGGCGATAAAGAAAATGGGTTCTTTGTTTCTTTTCTTTTTAGGAATAAGAGGCAAAGAGAGGGTTGATGTCGCTTATAGACCAAAAGTAACAGTGATAGTTCCTGCTTATGACGAAGAAAAATCCATCGCCGACACCATAAAAAGCATTCAAGCGCAAACCTATCCCATCGATTCTCTTATCGTGGTTGACGATTGTTCAGGAGACAAAACCGGTGAGGTTGCCCAATCTTTAGGCGCTACTGTAATCAGAACTCCCCGCAATACTGGCACTAAGGCAAAAGCCCAGAATTTTGCCCTTCAACATGTTAATACTGATGTAGTAGTGACAGTTGATGCCGATACTACTCTTGACCCAAAGGCGATAGAAATAGTAATACCTCACCTTGCTGATGGAAAAACTCTTTCTGCTTGTGGCTTCGTTATTCCCAAAAGAATAAAAAGCTTTTGGGAAAAGGCGCGTTTAGTACAGTATCTTTACTACATTGGTCTTAACAAAGCAGCCCAGGCATACTGGCGAGTTCCCCTGGTCTCTTCTGGTTGCTTTTCCGCCTACAACACCAAGATGTTAAAAGCAATGGGTGGGTTTCCTGAAGGGACGATTGTTGAAGATATGGTCCTGACTTGGCGGGGCCATTTAGAAGGCAAAAAAACTAAGTTTTGTCCTAAAGCAGTTTGTTATCCCAAAGATCCAAGTAACTGGAAACAATACAAAGGGCAGATGATGCGCTGGAACAGAGGTTTCCTTCAGTGTATAGCAATTTCTCGTTTAGGACTTTTGAAAAATATCCGGCTGGCTTTTTTTGTCAGCTGGTATCTCCTTTCTGGCATCATTAATCCTCTTTTGTGGGGCTGGTTACTCTGGTATCTGGCTTCACGATTATATCAGTCGCACCCTTACTTTTTCCTTTTCTTTTTTGGTTTGTTTCTTGAAATAATTATTGTCTTTTCTGTCGTTGTCATAATGGGTATTCGGTATAAGTATTTAAAGCTGGCGCTTGTAAGCTTTCCTTACTACTGGATTATAGCACCGTTAGATTCCCTGCTTTTTTTGAACGCTTTGATTCAAGAATGGTTGTTAGGTAGAAAGCTCCAAACCTGGGTAAAGGGACACTAAAGGGAGGTGATCGATGATGTACGGACCGAGAGGATTGTTTTCGTGTTCGATTTTGCATTTGATTTTGAGGTTGCCTTTTTTGGTAGTACCAGTAGCAGTTGGGCTTTTGTTGGCTATGCCATATTTGAGAAACTTGCCAGAAAAAGCTTTACCCCAATCCATAATTACTTTCAGTTTTGACGATGGTTATGCTTCAGTCTATGAGAAGGCACTACCGATTTTAGAGAGATACGGATATGTTGGCACAGTCTTCGTCATCACTTCGGCAATAGGTCAATCAGGATATATGACCTTAGAACAATTGTTGAATTTAGCAAAGAGAGGATGGGAAATTGGTTCACATACTGTCAGTCATCGTTATTTGACCGAACTTTCGCCTTCAGAACTTGAATTTGAGCTTTGGGTTTCAAAGCGTCACTTAGAGGGTCTTGGTTTAACTGTTGTAAGCTTTGCTCCACCTGGCGGAGAATACAATCAAACCACCATTGAAGCTGTAGCAAAACATTATTTATGCCAAAGGATATCTTGGCCCGATGGTCTTAACGACATTCCACTTTCCAATCCCGAGGATCGTTATCGCCTCCAAGCAGTTTCAGTTGAAGCTAAAACAACGGTGGAAGAAATCCAGCAATGGATCTTGTTGGCAAAAGAGAATAAAAAATGGTTGATTTTGCTCTTTCACCGAATCGATGAAAGCGGAGACCACAACTGGTCTTCTCAAGATTTCGAAACAATCGTTCGCTTTAGCCGAGAACAGGGCTTCCGTGGTATTTCATTATCTAATGTCGTTAAATAAAACACCTTTCATTTCTCATCATAATTTTCCGGCTCGACGGACACGTCGAGCCTTTTTGATTTATTTCTCTTTCCTGAAACTTGGAAAACCCAAGCTGTTACTCTTTTTCTTTATTTTAACTAAAAGAAAGCGAACTTACTTAGTTTAGACAAAAAGAGGATAATAGAAATCTTTCTTATATTTTTTTGGTAGTTATGGGCGAAAAAATCACTTTTTTCATTAAACCTTTGACAAAAATTAAAAATATTGTTAGATTAAGATTAGTTTATTTATGTCTCAAAAGCTAAATTACGAAAAGAAAATTAAAGAGGAAATTGGAAAAGATTTTGATATTTCAATTATTGATTTGATTGATTGGTTAATTTTGCACGCTTTTTTTTCTCGAGCTTCTGATATTCATATTAATCCGACAGCTGAAAATTTAGAAATTCAATATCGGATTGATGGAGCAATGCAAGATATTTTTAAATTTCCCTTGAGAATTTCCGGTGAAATTATTTCCCGAATTAAAATTCTTTCTGAATTAAGAACCGACGAACACTATAGCGCCCAAGATGGTAGATTTCGTTTTAAAACACCCGATAACATTTTAATTGATATTAGAGTTTCTATTGTTCCGACTTATTATGGCGAAAACGCTGTTTTAAGATTATTAGTTGACCAATCGGAAGAATTTACTTTGGAAAAACTGGGTTTTAGCAAAGAAAATCTGGAAAAAATTCTTCATGCCTTAAGAAAACCTTTTGGAATGATTTTAGCTACCGGTCCTACTGGTTCTGGTAAAACAACAACTTTATACACAATGATTAAAAAATTAAGAGAAAACAAAGAGCTTTCAATTATTACCATTGAAGACCCAATTGAATATGCAATAAAAGGTGTAAGCCAGGTTCAAGTTAATTCTCTCACCGGCTTAACCTTCGCTCGAGGTTTAAGAGCTTTTTTAAGGCAAGACCCCGATGTCATTATGGTTGGAGAGATTAGAGATACCGAAACAACCTCTTTGGCAGTTAACGCCGCTTTAACTGGCCATTTGCTTTTATCTACTTTACATACAAACGATGCCGCCACTACTTTGCCTCGATTTTTAGATATGGGCGCAGAACCATTTTTAGTTGCCTCAACCGTAAACTTAGCTATTGGTCAAAGATTAGTTAGAAAAATTTGCCCAAGCTGTAAAAAAGAAATAAAGCTTGAAGAAAACAAATTTAAAATTTTACCCCAAATTTTTAATTATAAAATTGAGCCGGAGACAAAATTTTTTAAAGGAGAAGGTTGTCAAAATTGTAATTTTACCGGCTATTATGGTAGGTTAGGAATTCAAGAAGTTTTAGTTGTAGATGATGACATTAGAGGAGCAATTTTAAAGAAAGTTTCGGCAAAAGAAATTAAAGACATTGCAGTTCAAAAAGGAATGAAGTCAATGTTTGAAGATGGAATTGAAAAAGCAAAATTAGGCCTAACTACCCTTGAAGAAATAATTAGAGTTTTTTATGAATAAAACCAAAATTTTTACCCCTCGTTTTTCTCTCAAAGAACAAATTTTTATTGTTCAACGTCTTTCTTTTCTAATTGAAGCTGGCGTTCCCATTTTAGAGAGCTTAAAAATGGTTAGGGGCTTTCGTTCTAAAGCTAAGAGAGAGGTTTTTGACCAGATTATTAAAAGCGTTAATGGCGGTCAAACTTTATCAAAAAGCTTTGAAAAATTTAGTTATACTTTTAGTCCTTTTTTTATTAACGTAATTAAAGTAGGGGAAACAGCCGGTGTTTTAGGAGATAATTTAGGTTTTTTGGCTCAAGAACTAAAAAAAGAAAGAGAATTAAAAAATAAAATCATCAGCTCTCTCATTTATCCTTTTTTAATTTTATTTGCCACCTTAGGAATAATTTTGCTCTTGCTTTTATTCATTTTCCCAAAAGTTCTGCCAATTTTTAAAAGTTTGAATATGAAATTACCTTTGCCGACAAAAATTTTAATCTTAGCCAGTGATTTTCTAAAAGCTTATGGTTTATATCTTCTCATTTTAGTTTTTGTTTTAATTTTTCTTTTTCTAATTTTAATAAAAAAATCGTCTTCTTTTAAAAAGGCAGTTGATTTCATCGTTTTAAAATTGCCAATTTTCGGAAAAGTGTTTCAAAATTATCAGTTGGCAAATTTTTGCCGGACTTTTTCAATTTTAATTAAAGCCGGCGTCCCTCTTGTTGAAGCAACAAAAATTCTTTTTCAATCGACCACCAATTTAGTTTACAAAAAAGAAATCGAAAAATTAAAAGAAAGCGTTGCCAAAGGTCAAAGAATTCAGGTTCAACTAGAAAAAAATCCAAAACTTTTTCCAGAAATTATGACCCAAATGATAGCCACAGGCGAAAAATCAGGAAAATTAAGCCGCTCTCTTTTTTATTTAGCCGAACTTTATGAGGGAGATTTTGATGAGATGACTAAAAACCTTTCTTCATTACTTGAGCCATTTTTGATGATTTTTTTAGGTTTCTTAGTGGCTTTTATTGCTATTTCCATTATTATTCCAATTTACAATGTCACCCAATATCTATCCCCAAAATAAAAAAGGTTTTACTTTAATTGAAGTCATAGTTTCAATCACGATTTTAATTTTTATTTTAGCTGTTGGCTTTTTTCTAGTAATAGATTTCAATCGCCTTTCTGGTTTAGCTGAGGAAAAAAATAAGGTCATTTCTATTTTACAAAGAGCGAGGAGTAAGGCTTTAGCCAACATTAACGAAAATTCTCACGGCGTTTATTTTGGCCAAGACAAAATTTTTCTTTTTGAAGGTCCTTCATTTAATCAAGCTACTCAAAAAATAGATTTTGAAAAAAACCCAAATATAGTTTACAGTGGAATAACAGAAGTAGTGTTTTTCCCCCTCTCTGCCACTACTACCATCTCAGGAGATAATTTAATTTTAAGAGAAAAAAATGGTACCAAAGAAGCAATAATTTCTATTAATTATGAAGGTAGAATATATCAAAAGTAAAAAGGGCCTGATTACTATCGAAATATTGATTGCCTTATTTTTAATTACCATTGCTGTTTCTTCAGCTGTCTTTTTGTCATTTGGAAGTCAAACCAACGTTTTGGATACCCAGCTGGATTTAGGCGCTCTTTTGGTCGCTCAGTCTTTTTTAGACAGAGCAAAAATTGAAGGAAAGGCAAATTTTAATTCCCTAACTTCTAAAAATTTACCCCAAGTTAATATTTATAAAAACAATCAGCTGGAAGTATCAAACTGGGACGGAGTTGGTTTAATAAAAAAAGTATCAAGCAATGTTAATGGTTGGAATTTTGATGGTCGCAATCGTTATTCTAAATTAACCACCCTTTTGAGCAATTATAAGAGGATATTGCAAGGCAATGATGAGTGTTCCCAAGATTTAATTGGGGATTGGAAAAATATTCAACATTATGAGTTTCAATCAGCAGATATAATTCCAAATAGTAATGCTAATGGTATTGAAATTAGCGATTTAAAGTTTTTTGATCAAAAATTATATGTGGCAGCTAAAGAGCCAACCGTAAACGACCCTTCTACTTTTTATATTTTTAATTTACCTCAAAACTTAATTTACCCCCCAGAGTTTTTAGGAAGAGTTGATAATTCGTCAACAGTAACCACCGGCTTGAATTCTTTAACCATTGTTCCTTATGAAAATGAAAATAAAATTTATGTTTTTGTGGCTAATGCCTATGCCGGCGCTAATGCTAATTGTTCTGAAAATCATAATTGCGCCCAAGTGCAAGTGATTGATGCAACTAATCCCACTAATCCAACGATGACAAAAAATATCAAAATTGAGGCTAAAAATACCAGTGGTAAATTGCCGGCTGGAAATGTGGTTTATTATTATCGTGGCTTTGTTTATGTAGGATTGGCAAAGGTGGCTTCAAATAGTTCTCGGGGAGAATTCAATATTATTGACATTGGCGGAGGCGGGGGGATAGCTAGTCCTACTAATCCAATTTTAAGAGGAACTTATAGAATTGGAGCTGGAATTAACGACATTATTGTTCGGGGAAAATATGCTTATTTGGCTCATCCTGAAGGCGATACCCCTGAAACAGAAACTCAATTGACGGTATTAAACATTGAAGACCCCGATAATCCTCAAAAAGTAAGTTATTTTTATCATAATGGAGCGAGCGGAGGAAATGGAAAAAGTTTATACATTAAAGATAATGACCTTTATTTGGGCAGGACAGCTACTAAATTGAGCGGTCAAAACGACGCCATTCCTGAATTTTTTATTTTAGACATTTCAGACCCAACCATTAAACCCCTGGAATCAAAAGGCTCTCTTCCTTTACCTACTTCTGGTGACAGCATTAATGGTTTAGCAGTAAAAAATAATTTAGCTTTTTTCTTAACCAATAAAGAATTTCAAGTTTGGAATATTTCTGATCCTTCTTCGATTCAATTTTATTCTTCAATTTCCCTTTCTGAATTTTCTCAAGGATCGCCAACAGGCGGGGGAGCTTTTTTAAATTGTTCTGGCGATTATTTTTACCTTGCCATTTCTTCGCCCCAAGGTAATCAAAAAGATATTATTGCCATCGTCGGTTCTCAAACAGAAAATTCCTATTCCCTTTCAAATAGCGGAGACATTTCCTTAAGTCAAGGCCAATCAGGAACGGTTACTATTTCAGCCAATCTTATTGCCAATTTTTTTGGCAACATTGCTTTTTCTCTTGAAGGATTGCCATCAGGCGCAAACTTTGCTTTTAATCCCGCTTCTTGCGTCCCTAATTGTCAAACTCAATTAACCATTACTACTTCTTTTCCCCACACTCCCGCCGGAACATATCCTATTACCGTCAAAGGAACCGGCGGAGTTACAACCACTTTTAATTTAATCGTCACTCCTCAAAACTTTGATTTTAACATTGCAAATAGCGGAAATATTAATTTAATTAAAGGATTTTCAGGAAGCAATACAATTACCCTCACTTTGCTTTCTGGTTTAACTCAACAAATTTACCTTTCAGTCAATGGTTTGCCTGCTGGAGCAGGCCATAGTTTTAGTAATAACGGGTGTAGTCCCACTTGCTCTACCAATCTTACAATTAATATTAATAGTTCATCCAATACTCCCACCGGAACTTATCCAATTACTGTTAATGCCGGAACCAAAGAGACCTCCTTTAATTTAATTGTTAATGACCCTTTTGTTTATGCTCTTTCAACTAACGGAAATATCACTATTAATAGAGGTTCAAGCGGAACAGTTACTGTTAATCTTTCTTTAGTTTCTGGCTCACCAAGAGCAGTTACTTTAAGTGTTAGCGGATTAAATAGTCAAGCTTTTCATATAAATCAAACCCAAATTAATCCAAATTCTTGCACTCCAAATTGTTCTTCAACTATCACTTTAAGAACCAAAAACAATGCTCCTTCTGGCACTTATACTATTACTGTCAACGGCACCAGCGATGACCTATCTCCTCGTTCTGTCTCCTTTCAAGTAACAATACCTTAGTTTAATGAAGAAAATTTTTGTCCTTAAAGAAAAAAGAAACCCTGCTTTTACTTTAATTGAAGTGGTAATTTATTTAGCTTTGTTTTCTATTGTCATTGGCTCAGCTGTTAGCGCCGTTTACTATCTTTTGGAAGAAAACGCTTCAACCCGAGCCAGAATGATTTTACAAGAAGAAGGCAATTTTATTTTGGCAAAAATTAACTGGGCGCTTAATTATTCAGAAAAAGAAGTAAAAATTGAAACACCAAGCGTTGGTCAAAATTCCAGTAATTTAATAGTAAAAAAAGCAAATAATAACGAAATTGTTGCCAGAGCTACTTTTAATGATGGCAAAATTTTATTTGATAGCGGAGGGGGAAATTTTTTTGAGCTGAATTCAGAAAGAGTTAGAGTTGTTTCTCTTTCTTTTTTCCAGCCCCAAAAAGGCGAATTAAAAGTGGATTTAATTTTATCTACTCTTTCTGACCAAGGCAAAAATTTTTCTCGCAATTTTGAAATGACTAAAATTCTTAAAAAATAAAATGATTTTTCAAAAAACAAAAAAAGAAGAAAAAGGATACATTGCCATAATTTCTGCCATTATTATCTTATTTTTAATTGTCATTGTGGGAATAGTTTTGAATTTTTCAACCTTGTTTGCAAGATTTAATGTTTTAGATGCCGAATATAAAAGGCAAAGCAATCAGTTAGCCGAGGCTTGTTTTGAGTTTTTGCTTTTAAAATTAGCTCAAAACCCTTCTTATTCTACCAACAATGAAAAAATCACCATCGAAAAGGGAGAATGTACAATTGTTTCTTTAACAAAAAACATTTCCAGTTGCCCAGACAATTCTTTTTACAAAGTAAAAATTCAAGGTAAATATCCAACAGATATTGGTCAAACTTCCTTTACCAACATTATTGCTTGCTTAGATTATGAATTAAATATTCTCTCTTGGAAAGAAGTGGCAAAAATTTAATCTATTGACAAAAATTTATAATATTGTATCCTTTAAAAGGATAAAAAGGTTGTAAAAATCAAATGAAAAAATATGAAAATATGAAAAATAAAAAGACAAAAAAAGGATTTACCTTAATTGAGATATTGGTAGTGATTGGAATTATTGCCATTTTAGCTGCGGTTATTTTAATTGCAGTTAATCCTGCTCGACAATTTGCCCAAGCCAGAAATAGTCAAAGATGGTCAAACGTCAATGCTATTTTGAATGCTGTTGGTCAGAATATCGCAGACAATAAGGGAGTTTTTAATTGCCCAGCGGGAGAAATTCCTACGACACCAACTTTAATGGCAAGTGGCACAGGAAATTATAATATTCGTCCTTGTCTCGTTCCTAATTATCTTCCCGAGATACCGGTTGATCCAAAAGAAGGAACACTTTCTTCACCACCTACCGAATACAACACTGGCTATAGAATTGCAAAAGATGGTACTAGCGGTAGAATTACTATAAGCGCTCCGGGCGCAGAATTGGCAGAAAAGATAGAGGTTACAAGATAAAAATTCCAAAACCCCAAAAACTGCCGTTGAAAACGGCAGTTTATGGTTTAACTTGACAAAACTATTCTCTGGTGTAAAAATAAAATAATTTAGCCACCCAAGGATGAGTGAAAAATTTCTCCAATTTAATTAAAAAGTTAGAGGGTGGCTTTTATTTTTTTAGTTAAAGTCGCAATTTAAAATTTGAAAACATGAAAAAAGGTGTTTTAGTTTTAACAACCACACTTATTTTGTCACTGACTTTAGCTGGCGGAATTTTAGCAAAGCAAGGACAAAATCAAGCCAAATTACAACAGGGAAATTCTACTGATACCACTCCAACTTTAACACCTCCTAAAAATAGGGGACAATTAAGAGCGCAAGAACACCAAAGCGTAGAAACCAGAAATAAAATTAAAATGTTTTTGATTGGTACTGACTACAAAAACCTTGGCGCACTAAGAAGTGAGTTAGTTCATACCAGAAATAGATTGGAACAATTAAAAAGATTGATGGAACAAGTTGAAAATGAAGAAGACAGATTGCAATTGCAAAATCAAATTCAAGAAACAGAGAGAGAACAAAAAAGAATTAGAGATTTTATCAAAGAGCAGGAAGGAAAATTTAGTTTGTTTGGCTGGTTAGTAAAAATTTTCTTGACAAAAGAACGTTAAAATTATACACTTTGAAAGATCTTTGAAAGGAGGAAAAAGTGACGTTTATAGTAGATGTTGATGGGACGCTAAAGGGTGGAAGGATTTATGCTTTTCTCACTCGGCGAGCGTGGGTAAGATTAGCAGATATTTTTTTCTTTTCTCGGTTTTTTTTAAAGTTAACTTCTTGGGTGAGGCCCGACAGGAAAATAAAACAATTCCTTTTGGTGTTTCAAAACCTAATAGGTGAAGAGAGCAAATTTATCATTGTCTCTGGCTGTTTACAAGGAAACGAAAAGCTCTTGCAAGACTGGCTTGTTAGGAATGAGTTTTCTCACAATGATATAATTTTGCGAAGAAAAAACGAAACTTTAGTTTACTTTAAGTCCAGAGTTGTCTTAGATGTTCTAAGTAGAGAAAGTGAGATTATAATGATAGACGACAACTTGCTACTTCTCAGAGACATAGCAGAGCGAGTAGGCAAATGCTTGGCAAAACAAGGGGAAGATTTTGACATAAAACTAATAAAACTTTTTCCAAATCATCGCTGGCACCAACTGCACATTAGAAAAGAAGAGAGGGTTTTAGTTTAACCCTCTTTTTATTTTGTAATAACATTGTTTTGGGCTTTTTATGCTCACGCCACTGGCCACGAGATAGGTCATGTCCTAGGTCTAAATGCCGCCTACAATTTCCCTGTGTTGAGGTGACAATATATAACTACTCTGATTAACTACTCTGATTATAGCGAAGTCAAAAAAGATTATAGCGAAATCAAAAAAAAGAGATTTAGAGCGAGATGACATTAAAGGTCCTCAGGCAATTTACAGTCAACAGCAGGAAAACCAAAACCTACTTAACAAAATTTTTTATAAATGATAACCTTTAAGAAAAGTCAGCCGATGTCCTTAAATTGCTTTTGCTTTTAAATATCAGCCCTTTTAAGAGACATCAAAAATCTAAAGGTCAGATAAAAAATTAAATTAAAAAATTTAAAAAATATGGAAAAAATAAACAAAATCATTTCTGTATTAACCATCTTAACAATGGCATTTTCGCCACTGAATTCGTTAACACCAGTAACAGAAGCGACAAGTTGGCCAAATTCTAGTTCTTGGATTTTGCTAAACAGTGATTCTCAAACAGATTGTCAACAAATACATGAAGGAAATGTATTTTTCACTTATTACA
Organism: bacterium; assembly: GCA_036803205.1. GTDB lineage: Bacteria > Patescibacteriota > Minisyncoccia > Minisyncoccales > GBS-2 > DAIRUS01. The sequence goes on from DAIRUS010000001.1 coordinate 103,141, forward strand.
ATCAGTCAGGAAGTTATCTTTATTTAAGAATGAACACTAAAGACGCTCCGGATACAACTGAAACGTTATATAAATGGTTCCTTGATGCAGATAAAAATGCTTATGTAACAGGTCAAAGTATTAAAAATTATGAATATTTGATTGCTGTTTTTAAAGGAAAGATATATTTATGTGATCCCGCTAAGGAAAAGTTAAGCCACTGTACTGAAATTAAAGACAAAACTAAATTAGATTATAGAATTCAAGGAAATAATCTTGATATAAGTATAAATATAGATTCAACTAATTATGGTCCAGTAAAATCTGTTTGGTGGATTACCGATCCAAGTGAAAATAATATTAATCAACAACCTAGCGGAAATAAATCTGACTGGCCAGATTCAGGAGGGGGAGATATTCCCTTTTTTGAGATACCTTATTGTGGTGATGGTA
>DAIRUS010000002.1:0-47178 GCA_036803205.1 bacterium
CTTGATTTATGAATTAAATTTGGTAAGATAATAGAGAAAGTTTAAACTGATTTAGTTTGAGCGCCATGCTTTAGGTCGTAACAAAGAACATGTTTTGAAATATGAAAATTGTCAAAGAAGATCAAAATTTAATGATTATTAAAGAAAGAAATATTTTTGCCTTTATTGCTGGCATTATTTTTATTCTTTTTGGATTCTTGGTAATTTTCAAGCCGGATTTTTTTAATGTAAAAAAACCGCCGCTATGATCTGGTTTTGCCGCGATTCTTTTTGGTTTGTTCGTTGTCTTGGTTGTTAAAACAATTACCATCGTTCTTGATAAAAATACAAAAAAACTATCGTTTAAATTCAAAAGTTTAATTAAGGAAAAATCTGAAGAGTATAATTTAGACCAAATTAAACAAATTGAATTGCGCCAAGATTATATCCCAAACAGCAAAGGGAGAGGTGCTTATGCATATGAATTATTTTTTATTTTTGATAATGGCGAAGAGGTTCCGTTAAATTCATATAGTTCATCAATAGTTCTAGTTCTGGGGAAACAAATCATTCCTGAAAAATCAATGGGGGCAAGAATTGCTAATTTTTTAAACATTCCTTTTCAAGAAAGAAGACCTCCCACCATAACTGAAACATTGTCTACCATTCAAGAAGTTGTGCAAAAAGAAATAGAAAAGAACAAGAATAGAAAAGAACAGGACGGATAAATTTTGAAATTTTTTGATCTTAAAGAATGGGCCCGTAGTTCAGTTGGCTAGAATGCCTCATTTGCAATGAGGAGGTCAGCGGTTCGAATCCGCTCGGGTCCACATTAGACGATTTCTTTTACCCTTGCCCTTCGCTTCGCTCGGGGCTCGGGCTTCGTCGGGCAGAAAATAAAGGTAATTCCAGGGCTTTTTGAAATCAACAAAAAGCCGCTGGTCAAAAATTCGGCGGTTCGAGCCGATTTTTTTGAGGAAATTTTTCATTTTAGAAAAATTATCTTCCAAAACGAAATTTTTGGCTTGATTGGCTTCAATTATCCAGTTTCTGGTGAGTTCAAACCAATGATTTCCTTTTCGCTCAAAATTCGATAATTTTTCTTTGTTTATTTTGCCACAAACCTTGACAAAACAGTAGGATCAAGTGGAACATGTCGTGGCTAGAGGTCATCCTGGCGATGAGCGGTGGCAATCCCGGTGCAATCATAGTCTGCATTGAGCTTCTAGCAAGGGGAGAGAAGGTGGATTCCGATACGTTTGACGGTGGAATCAACAGCTTGCTTATACTCGACATGCTCGGCATCTACGGAGAACGTATCTATCTGCTCTGGAACGATGTCTGCAGACAGCACATCGGCAAGATGATCGCTGTTCTCCGTGCTTACCAGCTCGGTCGGCTCGCGGGCGTAAACACGGAGACCATCAACCACGCCATCGACAACCGTGGCGCCGGTATCGACCTCGACGCCGTCGTGGAAGCGGTCAAAAGCCGTCTCCCGAACTTCAACCCAGATGTCTCCACCGCCTAAACATACGCGTCTCACAACCTTTCTCGTCTTACATCTATGCGCCCCCTGCGGAATTCGTCAACAACGAAAAATCCAAAGGGGCCCTTTCTTTTTTTCAAAGAACAAAAGAATTTGCCGCCAAAGAGAAAATGTGATATGATTTACTACCGAGTTTCGTTAGCTAAAAACTTAAAATTGTTAAAGAACGCGGCGAGCCATTAAATTTTTTGGGCTTTGCCGCCGCCCCGAGCGAATCAAAGACGGAAATCGTCTGAACTAACTTAAAAATAGTCCACAATTTTGGTATAATAGAATAATTAAAGGTCGAAAAATAAAAACTCTCTTAATATTAATATTTTTAAAATAATATGATTCAAGGATGGAGCGATCTTATCGTTCAATCTCTTCAAGATGTTTTCGGAGAATTCATAACTAATTTTCTGCCAAAGTTAATTGTAGCGATAATCGTTTTTATCTTCGGTTGGTTTGTGGCTATAGTCTTTGGAAAATTCATTACTGAAATTCTGAAAAGGTTGAGACTTGATAGGGTTTTTGAAAGCACTGGTTGGAAAGATGCCCTGGAGAAAGCCGAGATAAAGGTTCTGCCATCAGAATTTATCGGAACGATTTTCAAATGGGTTTTGGTTGTTGCCTTTTTGATAGCAGCGGTTGAAATTTTGGGATTGACCCAGTTTGCCACTCTCTTGAACAGAATTATTGGTTGGCTTCCGAATCTGATTGTCGCTGTTGCCATCTTCTTTGTTGCTATTGTCATTGCCGATATCTTGCAAAAAATCATTAAGGTCAGTGTTCAGAAAGTTGGAGTAAAGTATGCTGGAATTTTAGGAGGGATTGCTCGTTGGGGAATTTATGCGATTGCTATTTTTGCTATTTTGGTTCAGTTGGAGATTGCGCCAGCTTTAATTAATGCTTTAATTTTCGGATTTGTCGGAACATTAAGTTTGGCTTTTGGTTTAGCTTTTGGACTTGGAGGAAGAGAAGCAGCGGCAAAGATAATTGAAGATTTAAAGAAAAAAATTTCAGAGTAATTAAATTATTTTTGATTCATCAAATTATTCTTAATTTTTTTCTTGTGGTCTTGACAGGTATTTTTGGTTTGCTAAAATTAAATTTAGGTATGGAAAAGACTGATTCATTAATTAATAGAAGCGGGTGATTTCTGGGATTTTGAGATATCTGCCATACGGTTGCACAGGAATTAGGTAAATGGCATTCTCAGAAAACCGCTTCAAAAGCGGTTTTCTAATTATAGAAGAAAGTACCTTGAAAATTAAATAAACGGATTCCAGTTATTAATTGCTAGCCAAGAGTTACTCATAAAGCGGATGGAGGATGCCTTGGGAGGTTGAGGCGATGAAGGACGTGGCGTGACTGCGATAAGCCTCGGGTAGGTGTCTAGCAACCTTTGATCCGGGGATTTCCGAATGGGGAAACCTAAGTAGGTAAAACCTACTTGTCCTACTAAATTTTTAGTAGGAAGCGAACCCGCTGAAGTGAAACATCTCAGTAAGCGGAGGAAAAGATACCAAAGCTTCGCTTTCTTCCCACTAAACCGACACTAAACAAAACACTAAACTGACACGAAAAGCTTCGTTTCGGTTTCGTGTAGTCGCCGAAGGCGACAAAGTTTCGTATTTGTTTGGTGGAGAATTTGCGAAGCAAATTCCCTTAGTAGCGGCGAGCGAAGAGGGAAAAGCCTAAACCAATCTTTTAAGATTGGGGTTGGAAGAAAATATCGTCTGGAGCCTTTCTTCTTAAGAGAAAGATTCCAGAGGGAGAGCACTTAGGTAAAGTTTGGTTAGTCGAAATTCCCTGGAAAGGGATACCATAGATGGTAATAGTCCAGTAGACGAAAATCACTTTACGCTCCTTGATGTTTTTCTTGAGTACCACGGGAAATGAAAATCCTGTGGGAAGCAGGCAGAACTACACTGCCAAGGCTAAATACTCAACCTCACCGATAGTGCACCAGTACCGTGAGGGAAAGGTGAAAAGTACCGGGGTAACCGGGGTGAAATAGAACCTGAAACCATCCGCTGACAAGAAGTTCGAGCCCGAAAGGGTGAGAGCGTACCTATTGGAGCAGGAACCAACGAGTTTATGTCCATTCCACTCTTAAGTCCTTTTAGGACGAAGGTATAGGGAAACCGAGTATTAAAAGTGCGAATGTGCTTTAATAAGCATTCTGGAGTGGGCATAAGACCCGAAGCCGAGCGAGCTTACCATGGCCAGGGTGAATTCATCTGAAAAGATGGAGGAGGCCCGAACCCGTGGGTCGTGCAAAACCTTGGGACGAGCTGTGGTAAGAAGTGAAAAGCTAAACGAGCTCGGTAATAGCTGGTTCTCCCCGAAATAGCTTTGGGGCTAGCCCGGAGAAGTAAGAAGTGAAGGTAGAGCACTGGAAGGAATATTGTGGAGAAATCCAGGTATTCCTACCAAACTCCGAATGTCATTTCTGAAATCTCCGGAGTCAGAACTTGGGCGCTAAGGTCCAAGCTCAAAAGGGAAACAGCCCAGATCTTCATCTAAGGTCCCTAAATCTGAGCTAAGTGTTTTTTAAGGAAGTATTCTGCCTTTAACAGGTAGGAGGTTAGCTTAGAAGTAGCTATCCTTTAAAGAGTGTGTAACAACTCACTACTCGATGGCAGAACGCGCCGAAGATTCATCGGGACTCAAGCTCAGTACCGAAGATAAGAATCCTATGTCAAATTTTGATATAGGATGGTAGGGGAGCGTTCTCAGTGCGGTGAAGCCGGAAGGTGACTGACGGTGGAGCACTGAGAAGTGAGAATGTTGGTATGAGTAACCGCAAGGCAGGTGAAATCCCTGCCCACCGAAAGCCCAAGGTTTCCTTGGCAACGACAATCGTCCAAGGGTTAGGCGGACCTAAGGTAAAGCCGAAAGGCGTAGCTGATGGATAGCCGGTCAATATTCCGGCCCTTCTCTACTTGTTTTCCGAAATGAAGAAGGGTTGGCGAAGGAGAGGATTATTGGATTTCCTTCTTTGACTCTTTCTTGGGGTCAAAGGAAGTTTCAGCTTCGGCTGGAACAACTCTTTCAAAAACTCTTCCTAGAAAAGTTTTGGAGTAAAAAGTAGGGGAACCGTACCGCAAACCGACACAGGTGGGCTGGTGTCAGAGCACCAAGGTGAACGGGTGAGACCTCGTTAAGGAACTCGGCAAAAAAGCTAGGCGTAAGTTCGCGAGATGCCTTCCCCTTTCTTTCTAAAAAAAGAAGGGGGCGCAGCGAAAGTTTCCCTGGCGACTGTTTAACTAAAACACAGGTCCCTGCTTAACTCGAAAGAGGATGTATAGGGGCTGAGGCCTGACCAGTACCAGAGTGTTAAGATTGTCGGTTTCTATTTTTAAGATAGAAGCTGAACAATTGAAGCCTTTGGTGAACGTCCGCGGTAACTATAACCGTGTTAAAGTAGCGTAACCCCTTGTCGAGTAAGTTTCGGCCCGCATGAAAGGCTTCACGACTGGGGAACTGTCTCAACGAGGCGCCCGGTGAAAATACAATGGAGGTGAAGATGCCTCCAACCGGCGGTTAGACGAAAAGACCCCTGGAGCTTTACTGCAGGGTAGTATTGGGTTTTGGATTTCAATGCGTAGCGTAGTGGGGAGGCTATGAATCTGTCATTTCGGTGACAGAGGAGCCGTCAATGAAACACCCATCTTTGAAGTTCTTAATTCTAACTTTGCTAAAAGCAAAGGACAGTGCTACTCGGGCAGTTTAAGTGGGGCACTTGCCCTCTAAAAAGTAACGAGGGCGTTCAAAGGTCGGCTTAGGCCGGATGGAAATCGGCCTGGACGTGCAAAGGCAAAAGCCGGCTTTACTGCGAGCAAGATATTGCGAGCAGTTGGGAAACCAGGACTTAGTGAACCGACCCGTTTTAGTAGAACACGGGAAGATCATCAGTCAAAAGCTACCCTGGGGATAACAGGCTAGTAGGGCCCGCGAGTCCATATCAACGGCCCTGTTCGGCACCTCGATGTCGGCTCGTCGCAGCGCGGGGGTGGAGAAGCTCCCAAGCGTCCGGCTGTTCGCCGGTTAAAGCGATCCGTGAGTTGGGTTCAGAGCGTCGTGAGACAGCTCGGTCTCTATCTACCGTCGGCGTTAGAGTCTTGAGGGGATTTGTCCCTAGTACGAGAGGACTGGGATGAGTCAACCTCTGGTCTACCAGTTGTTCTGCCAGGAGCATTGCTGGGTAGCCACGTTGATTAGGGATAAGTGCTGAAAGCATCTAAGCACGAAGCCCACCCCAAGACGAGGACTCTTAAAGACCCCTTGGAGACGACAAGGTTGATAGGCTCTAGGTGTAAGTGCAGTAATGCATTTAGCCGAGGAGTACTAATCGGTCGATTTTTATTCTTGGCTAGCAATTAATGACTGGATTTTGATTTCATCAAAAAATTGTCATTCAATTATCCATTTGGGTGGCGATTATACTGGGTTTGTCCCACTCGTTCCCATTCCGAACACGAAAGTGAAATAACCCAAGGCCGATGATAGTGGATTTTTTCCGCGAAAGTAGGTAATCGCCACCCAAGTGTCATTAAATATTTTGATAATTGAAAGATGGAATAAACAAAAATTGATTTTTTAAAAGAGCACCCGAGAGGTGGCTTTTTTATTTTTGATAAAATGTTGTAAAATAGTAAAATGAGATTTTCTCCAAAACAAAATAGAATTTTAATTGCCATTAGCTTTATTTTATTGATTCTCATTTTAAATTTTTTCCAAAAAGAGGTAAAAAATTTTTTCTATTTAATATCTTCTCCTATTCAAAAATGGTTTTGGCAGGGAGGAGGAAAAATAGCCAGTTTTTTAAAAGTCTTCTCTGAAATTAAAAACTTGAAAGAAGAAAATGAAAAATTGCTATTTAAAAACCAAGAATTATTAGTTGAAAATTTTGCCCTGAAAGAAATAAAAAAAGAAAATGAATTTTTAAAAAAGGCATTAGAGATTAATTTAGAGGAAGAATTCAAAGTTGATTTAGTTCAGGTTCTTGGAAAAGATGTCTTTCAAGATTTCTTGATAATCAACAAAGGATTTAAAGACGGGATTTCCATTGGTTTACCAGTGATTACTGAAGAAAAGGTGTTAGTTGGAAAAATCAATAAAGTTTACGAAAATTTTTCAAAAGTAACACTCCTGACAGCAAAAGATTTTTCTTTCGATGGCGAAATTGCCGAGAAAGAAATTTACGGAATACTCAAAGGAAAGGGAGGCTTAAAACTTTCCCTTGAATTTTTGCCAATTGATAAAGAAGTTAAAGAAGGTGATGTAGTAGTAACAGCAATTTTGGGAGGAGTTTTTCCTCGAGGCCTTTTAGTGGGGAAAATTAAGAGGGTGCAAAAATCTGATATTGAATCTTTCCAGCGGGCTGAGGTTGAGCCTGCTTTGAGAATTGAATTTTCAAAAAACCTTTTGGTTATTAAAAAATGGTAAAGAAAACTATCTTTTTTATTTTTTTATTCTTTTTTTTAGTTTTATTTCAAACCAGTTTTTTACCCCATTTTATAACCACCCCTCTTTTTAGAGGTTGGTTTTTGAATTTAGTTTTAATTTCGGTAATCGTAATCAATTTTCTTGAGAAGAGTAAAGCTTTTTCTGGCTTTTTGAGCGCTTTTTTCGCCGGTTTTTTTATTGATATTTTCTCTGAAACCTTTATTGGCTTTCACATTTTCATTTTTATTTTAATCTCCATTTTTGTTAAATATTTTTTCAAGAGATATGTTCAACTTTTCTGGAAAAGGGAAAAATTACTTTAAAGGAGAAATTGAGCCTCACGAGGTCTTATTGGATAAATTAGCAAAAAGGCAAGAAGAGAGGTGGGGAATTTCAGAAAGAAAATTAGAAGTTCCTATCTTGAGGCCGCTTCAGGTTATTTTTTATTTTTCAATTATGTTTATATTTATTCTTTTTTTAAGAACATTCCAGCTTCAAGTTGTTGAAGGAAAATATTTAAGTTCCCAAGCCCAAGCTAACCGATATGTTTTTCATAAAATTCAAGCTCAAAGAGGAGTGATTTACGATCGTCATTTCCAGCAGTTGGTCTATAATCAGGAAATTTTTAATTTAGTTTGTGAAAAAAATAAATTGCCGAAAGAAGAATTTGAGAGAGAAAAAGTCTTGGCTTTGGTTGCTCAAATTTTAAAAAAAAATAAGGAAGAATTGCAAAAAAAAATAGAAGAAGGAGGAGAAACTTTTTTAGTTGCCGAAAATCTCGACCACAAAAGCTTAATTATTTTGGAAACAAAAATTAAAGAACTGCCTGGTTTTGAAATTTTGAGAAGCTTGCGCCGAAATTATTTTGAGGGAGAATATTTTTCTCACCTTTTGGGTTACTTGGGAAAAATAGATAAAGAAGAGTTGGAAAAAGAGCCTGAAATGTATTCGACTTTAGATTATGTTGGTAAGGCCGGAATTGAAAAATCTTTTGAGAAAATTTTGAGAAAAACTCCCGGTAAAACTAGAATCGAAAGGGATGCCTTGGGAAATGTGATTTCTCAAGAGGTTATTTCTTTTCCAAAAACCGGAAAAAGTTTAGTTTTATGGCTTGATGCTTCTTTACAGAAAAAAATTTATGAATTACTCCAAAAAAGACTTCAGGAAATAGGAAGCAAAAAAGCTGCCGCCGTTGCTTTAAATCCTCAAAACGGCGGAGTTGTGGCTTTATTATCCATACCTTCTTATAACAACAATATTTTTTCCAGCGGTGATATCGAGCAGATTTCGGGTCTTCTTAGAGACAAAAATGAACCCCTTTTTAATCGAGCAATTGCCGGCGAGTACGTTATGGGTTCTCTTATTAAACCTCTTATTGCCTTAGCCGCTTTAGAGGAAAAGATTATTGACCCTTTGAAAAAGATAAATTGCCTAGGACAGATTGTTATTCCTAACCCTTGGGAACCAACATTACCAACAATAAAAAAAGACTGGAAAACTCATGGCTGGACAGATTTAAAAAAAGCAATCGCTGAATCCTGTAATGTTTATTTTTATACCGTTGGCGGTGGATTGGGAGAGCAAGTTGGGTTGGGAGTAAGGAAGATTAAGCACTATTTAGAACTTTTTGGTTGGGGTCAGCCAACAGGTATTGACCTTTTCGGGGAGGCGACGGGATTAATTCCCGACCCTGAATGGAAAGCCAGCTATTTTAAAGACCCCCAAGATAAAATTTGGCGCGATGGTGATACTTACAATCTTTCTATTGGCCAGGGATTTATTTTAGCTAGCCCTTTGCAAATCGCTACTGTCTTTTCCGCTATTGCCAATGGGGGTATTTTATACCAGCCGCAACTTATTCAACAAGTGGTTGATACCTCAACTAATCCGATAAAAATTATTGAAGAAATTAAACCAAAAATTATTAGGGAAAATTTTATTGATTCTCAAAATCTTCGGATAGTGAGAGAAGGAATGCGCCAAGCAGTTACCGGAGAAAATTCTCCCTCGGCAACAGCTAAATTATTAGATGATTTACCGGTTTCAGCTGGAGCAAAGACTGGCACAGCCGAAGTTTGGAAGGAGAAAAAAAAGATGTATCACACCTGGGTAACTGTTTTTGCTCCTTATGAAAATCCGGAAATTGTTTTAACACTTGTCATTGAAGATGTTAGAGAAAGAGAGATAGAACACCAATTAACAGTCTTGCCAGTAGCTAAGGAAATTCTGGATTGGTATTTCAGGAAAACCGAATAGTTTCTTAAAGTTTTCAGTTTGACTTAAAGCAAAAATCAATTAGAATTTAAAATATGAAACCAATTAACGAGCTAAGGAAATTAAGATTAAAAAAATTGGAAACCATTCAAAAAGCTGGCCTAACGGTTTATCCAATTAAAACAAAAAGAACCCATAAGATCCAAAAAGCTTTGGTAGATTTTTTCAATCTTTCTTCATTAAAAAAAGAAATAATCTTAGTTGGAAGAATTAGATTACAAAGGAGGCATGGCAAGCTTACTTTCTTTAACATTGAAGATGGAAGCGGTCAAATTCAGGTGGCCCTGAAAGAAAATTGCGTTGGAGAAAAAGCTTATCATTTTTTTTTGGACAATTTTGATATCGGCGATTTTGTTGAAATCAGAGGTACCTTATTCAAAACCAACACCGGCGAAAAGACAGTTGAATGTTCTGATTTCAAAATTTTAGCCAAGAATCTATTGCCTTTGCCAGAAAAATGGCATGGATTAAAAGACGTTGAAGAAAGATATAGGAGGAGATATCTGGATTTAATTTTTAATTCCCAAGTAAGAAAAAAAATTGAGCTAAGAGGACGAATTATAAAAGAGATTAGGGATTTTTTAGACAAAGAGGGCTTTCTTGAAGTTGAAACGCCGATTTTACAACCTCTTTATGGTGGCGCAAGAGCTAGACCTTTTAAAACTCATTTAAATGCTTTAAATCTTGATTTATATTTGAGAATTTCCCCTGAACTCTATTTGAAAAGGCTTCTCGTGGGTGGCTTTGAAAAGGTTTATGAAATTGGCAAATGTTTTCGGAATGAGGGAATAGACAAATTCCATAATCCTGATTTTACTATGTTGGAATTTTATTGGGCCTTTGCTGATTACAAGGATTTAATGAAACTGACCGAGAGAATGTTTATTTTTTTATTAAAAAAGATATTCAACTCAACTAAAATTTCATACCAAGGAAAAAAAATAAATTTTGAATTACCCTGGCCAAGAATTGAATTTAGTCAGCTTTTAAGAAAGGAATTAGGTTTTGATTTTGGAGAAGCAAATCAGGAAACCTTTAGAAAAAAAGCTCAGGAACTGGGGATAGAAGTTGAAGAAAGCGCTTCAAAGGTTGAAATTGCTGATGAAATCTATAAAAAAGTTTGTGTTCCAAATATTCAACAGCCAACTTTTATTATCCATTATCCTTTGGGTTTCCAACCTTTAGCCAAAGCTTTAGAAAAAAATCCCCAAAAATTAGCCAATTTTCAAGTGATAATTGGCGGAATGGAATTGATTAACGCTTTTTCTGAGTTGAACGATCCTCTTGAGCAGAAAAAAAGATTCCAAGAACAGGAAAAATTATTTCGGGCCGGTTTTAAAGAAGCTCATCGGATTGATGAAGATTTTCTGGAAGCTCTTGAGTATGGAATGCCACCGGCAGCCGGCTTTGGTATGGGTATAGATCGTTTAGTAGTACTTTTTACTGATTCTCATAATTTGAGAGAAGTGATTTTATTTCCAACGATGAGACCAAAATAATCATATATTTTGATAACACCTTGTCTAATTTTCGAAGTTTTAACTATAATTTTATTTTCAAAAAATGTGCTTGATATAAAATTTATCCGTCAAAATCCTGAGAAAGTCAAAGAGGGTTGTCAAGCAAAAAGAGTCAAGGTGGATATTGACCAGCTTTTAAAAGTGGATGAAAAACGGCGAGAAATATTAAAAATTCTTGAAAGCATCCGATTTCAAAAAAATAAAGCTTCAAAAAAAATTGCTCAGGCAAAAGAGATAGAAAAACAATCAATAATTTCCGAACTCAAAAAACTGGATAAAAAGAGCAATAAATTAAATCAGGCTCTCAGAGAGCTTGATTTGCAATTTAAGGATTTAATTTTTCAGATTCCCAATTTGCCAGCCGAAGAGGTACCCATAGGAAAAGATGAAAGAGAAAATATTATCTTAAGGGAAGTAGGGGAGAAGCCAAAATTCGATTTTAGTCCAAAAGATTATTTAGAACTTGCCGAAAAATTAGACTTAATTGATATTAAAAGAGCAGCAAAAATTGTCGGCTCAAGATTTAGCTATTTAAAAAATGAAGCAGTCTTACTAGAATTTGCTTTAATAAATTTTACATTCGAGAAACTTTTAAAAGAAGGCTTTATTTCCGTTATCCCGCCAGTGATGATGAAAACTGAGGTAATGAAAGGGATGGGTTATCTTGAACAAACTGATTTCCAAGAGGCCTATTATTTACCAAAAGATGATTTATTTTTGGCTGGTACAGCCGAACAACCAATGGGAGCCATGCATACAAATGAGATTTTTGATGAAAAAGAATTGCCAAAAAGATATCTTGGTTTTTCTTCTTGTTTTAGAAGAGAGGCTGGCTCATGGGGTAAGGAAACTTGGGGAATTTTTCGGGTTCATCAATTTGATAAGATTGAAATGTTTAGTTTTTGTCAGCCTGAAAATTCAAAAAAAGAGCACCAATTTTTCCTAGAGATAGAAGAAAAATTGATGCAAGCCTTAAAAATTCCTTATCGGGTAGTCCAAATTTGTACTGGCGATTTAGGATTTCCGGTTGCCGCCAAATACGATATTGAAGCCTGGATGCCATCAAAAAATGAATACAAAGAAACCCATTCAACTTCCAATTGTACTGATTTTCAAGCCAGAAGATTAAACATTCGCTATCGGGATAAAGAGAGAAAACTGCATTTTGTTCATACTGTCAATGGTACAGCTTTTGCTATTGGGAGAACTTTAATTGCCATCATTGAAAATTATCAACAAAAAGATGGTTCAATAAAAATTCCCGAAGTTTTAGTGAAATATCTTGGGTTTAAAGAAATAAAAAGGTTAGTTCAAAAAATTTCCTGAGATTTTTAAAGAGATTTGAAATGGAGGAGAAAAAAATTTTCATTAATGGATTAAAGATTAATTATAAAATTGCTGGTCAAAACTCTCCAATTTTAATCTTACACGGTTGGGGCGGTTCTTCTGATTCTTGGGTTGAAGTAGGAAAAATTTTAGCTAAAGAAAAATTTAAAGTAATTATTCCCGATTTACCAGGTTTTGGAAAAAGTGAAACTCCCCCTAGGCCTTGGAGTATAACTGATTATGCCAAATGGACGATTGACTTTGTCAGCTCTCAAAATCTAAAAGAAATTTCTCTCTTGGGTCACTCCTTTGGTGGAAGAATTGCTATTAAGTTAACAACTCAGTATTCTGAAATGATAAAAAAGTTAATTTTGTGTTCTGCTGCCGGAATTAAACTTGAACCGGAATTTGAAACTAAAATAATTTTTTGGTTAGCGAAAATCGGAAACGCGATTTTTGCCCCAAAACCATTAAAAAGGCTTAAGGATTTTGCTAGAAATTTTTTTTATATCTTTCTAAGACATAAAGACTATGTAAAAGCCGATGGTACAATGAGAGAGACAATTAAAAAAGTTTTAGAAGAAGATTTATTGCCAGACCTTCCCAAAATTAAAGCAAAAACTTTAATTATCTGGGGGGAGAAGGATAAAATAGTTCCCATAAAATATGCTTATATTTTCAAAGAAAAAATTAAAGATTCAAAATTGGAAGTTATCCCTAAGGTTGGCCATGCCCCAAATCTTGAGGTATCAGTAAAATTAGCTCAAGTCATTATAAATTTCCTAAAAACAAATTTTTGTCTGTTAGTAGAATGAAGATTTATCTAAAAACAATCAAAGAGTGGATATCTTTTTTTAAACAATTAATTCCGATTAGCAAAGTACCTTTGAAAATATAGCTCTGCTTATTTAGGTTCAGTATTATGGGGATTTTCAAAAGTACCTCTTTTTCTTTCCAATTTTCAAAAAGCAGATATTAGTTTAAAAGATATTTCAGCCCTTATCATTCCCGCCAATTGTTTTCGAAGTTTTCCAGTGATCGGAGCCATGAAACAAAAAATTCCAATTATTGAAGTGAGGGAAAACAAAAATATTTTTTTACCTCTTTCAAATTTTTATTCTCGCCAAAATCCAAATATATTTTCTGTGAAAAGCTATCAAGAAGCTAAAAAACTTATTCAACGATTATTTTCATAATATGACCATTATTATTTTTTCATTTATTATTCTCTGGCTTATTCGTGAGACAAAAGCCATTTTGTTTTGGCTTTATCTTTGGCAATTAAAGGAATATCGAATAGATCGGTTTTTAGATCATTTTAGAACTGAGAAAGGAAAACAGCTTTTTTTAAACAAACTTTTCCTTTTCAAAATTTTTCTTTTATTCTTTTATTTTTTTTTCTTTCAGCCGTGGTGGGCTGGAATTTATATATTTTTTTCCATTTTATTTCTTTTATACTTTCTGGAGTCAATAAAAGCTTTCAAAGACTTCTTTCAGGCAAGATTAAAAAAGCCAGTTCCAACCTTAAAAGCCATTTTTTTATTTTGGGTAGCTGGAATTTTAACCGCTTTATTTCCTTTCTTTTTGTTTTTTCAAGCTAAGGTTGATTTTTATTCCGGGCTTTTAATTTTTGACACTTTAACTCCGTTGATTGTTTCAGTAATTATTCTTTTCTTTCAACCTTTGACAATTTTGTGGAAAAAACTAATTATCAAAAAAGCAAAACAAAAAAGAAGCACTTTCAAAAGTCTTTTGGTGATTGGTATTACTGGCTCTTATGGTAAAAGTTCAACCAAAGAATTTTTAGCTACTATTTTGACTGAAAAGTTTAATGTTTTAAAAACAAAAGAGCATCAAAACACTGAAATTGGGGTTTCCCAATGCATCTTAAATGAGCTAAAATCAGAGCACGAAATTTTTATAGTCGAAATGGGAGCTTATAAAAAAGGAGAAATAAAAACCCTCTGTCAAATTACTCAACCGAAAATCGGTATCATTACCGGAATAAATGAACAGCATTTAGCCCTCTTTGGCTCAATGGAAAATTTATTGTCGGCCGAAGGGGGAAAAGAACTTATTGATTCTTTACCTGAAGATGGTTTAGTCATCTTCAATGGTAATAACCAACATTGTTTTAAAACTTACCAGGAAACAAAAATTAAAAAGAAAATATGCTCTAGCAAACCCTTTCCGGAAAGGCAAAATTTAATAACACCAGACATTTTAGCCAAAGAAATAAAATTAGAGAAGGAGTTTATTTCTTTTAAAATATTTTCAAATGATAATCAATCAGCTGAGGTGAGAGTTAATTTAGTCGGCGGTCAAAATGTGGAAAATCTTCTATTGGCTATCTGTTGTGCCAAGGGATTGGGAATGAATCTTGCTGAAATTTCTCAAGCTTGTCAGAAAATTACACCCGAACAAGGCGGAATTCGGCTTAAAAAAGGGAAAAATGGTTTAAATATTATTGAGGCTACCTATTCTGCCAATCCCGATAGCGTAATTTCTCATTTGGAATATTTAAAAATTTGGGGGGGTAAAAAAATAATTATTATGCCTTGCTTAATAGAATTAGGTAAAGCCACAAAAGAGGTTCACAAAAGGATTGGAAAAAAAATTGGGGAAATTTGTAATTTAGCCATTATTACCACCAAAGAGCAATTTCAAAGAATAAAAGAGGGGGCTATTGAGATTGGAATGAGAGAAGATGACATTTTATTTTTAGAAAATCCAAGGGAAATTTTTGAAAAAATAAAAAATTTTAATCAGCTCGAAGATATTATTTTACTAGAAGGACGGCTTTCAAAAGAATTATTGGAAATTTTGAGCATAATATGAATTTTTCAAAACCCATTTTTATCTCTCTTTCGCCTAATATAGAAAAAGATGATTTGCTTTTGGTACTAAAAATTATTTTTCAACCTTGGATTTGGAAAAAGGTTAAAGAGATTGAAAAATTAGAAAAAGAATTTCGGAATTTTTTAGGGGTAAAATATACTATTTCTTTTAATAGCGGAAGATCAGCCTTGCTGGCCATTTTGAATTCACTAGGCATAGAAAAAGAGAGCGAGGTATTGCTTCAAGCTTTTACCTGTAATGCAGCGGTTAATCCAATAATTTGGTCAAACTTAAAGCCGGTTTTTGTTGATATTGACGAAAGAACCTTAAACATTGACCCTGAAGATTTAAAAAGAAAAATTACTCCAAAAAGTAGGGTAGTGATGGTCCAACATACTTTTGGGCTACCAGCAAAAATTGATGAGATTTTAGAAATTTGCCAAAAGTATAATTTAATTCTCATTGAAGATTGTGCTCATTCTTTAGGAGCTAAATATCAAGGAAAACTATGTGGCACCTTTGGTCGAGCTTCATTTTTCAGTTTTGGCAGAGATAAAATTATTTCTTCAGTTTATGGCGGGATGGTAGCAACAAACGATTCTATTTTAGGAGAAAAAATCAGAGAATTTCAAAAAAAATGTCCCCTTCCTTCTTATCTTTGGATAAAACAGCAGCTTTTGCACCCAATTTTAACAGAGATAATAATTAAACCCCTTTATAGTGTTTTTGGGGTAGGGAAGTGGCTTTTAATTTTTTTTCAGAAAATAAACATTCTTTCAAAGGCGATTGGAAAAGAAGAGAAAAGAGGAAAACTACCCTCTAATTTTCCTCAAAAAATGCCCAACGCCTTGGCGATTTTAGCGCTTAACCAATTGAAAAAGTTAGAGAGGTTTAATGAACATAGAAAGAAAATAGCTAAAATTTATGACCAAAAATTAAGGGATTTAAATTTCCAATTACCGTTGGAGCAGGAAGAAAGAATTTATATGAGATATTCATTAATTTTAAAAAATTTGGAGACAGAGAAAATTTTAAAAGAATTTGCTAAAAGGAAAATTTTTCTTGACGATGGCTGGAGAAAAACAGCCATTGTTCCTCCCGATACTGACCAGGAAAGCATGCAATACATTTTTGGTTCCTGCCCAAAAGCTGAAAAGATAGCCAAAAATATTTTGAATTTGCCAACCCACATAAATATCTCAAAGAAAGAAGCTCTAAAAATTATCAGCTTTTTAAAACTCCTTTTAAATCATCTATGCCATAATTTCCACGACCGTTGAAAATTTGGTATTATTAATTGAGGGTCAGAAAGTTAAAGAGGTCTATATGAAATTACCTATTTCTGACAAATTTCTTTGGCTATTATATAACTTTATCGAACAATTAGATCGAATTTATGATTTAGGAGCTCCGAGAACAATGCGAGAGGCTGTTTATCCTGAATTTTTTAGATTCAAGAGAGAATGGGAAAGAAAAGAAGCTCGGAAAAATTTTTCGCGGTTGATTTATTATTTAAAGAAAAAGGGATTAATAAAAATAAAAAATTTGAAAACGAAAAAAGGAGTAATTCTAACTAAAAAAGGAAAAGAGAAAGTATTTAAAATCAAGTATAAAATAGTGGAGAGAAAAAAAAGAAAAGATAAAAAATGGATAATGGCAATTTTTGATATCCCCGAAAGAAAAAGAGGTTTAAGAGATTTGCTCAGAGAATATTTGCATCTTTTGGGCTATCAAATGCTTCAACAAAGTGTTTGGATTTGTCCTTATGATGTTTTAAAAGAAACTGAAGAATTTTTAGCCAAGTATTCTTTAGATCGTTATGTAAAAATTTTTTTAATCGAAAAATAGAATTATAACACATTTTCTACGGCCGTCAGAAATTTGGTATAAATAAGGGTGTATGGAGTTGAGAATTCAAGAAATAAAAAATAAAAATATTTGGGAAAATTTTCTTTTGAATTGCGAAGAAAAGACTTTTTTGATTTCTTGGAATTGGGGAGAATTTAATAAAATGATGGGAAATAAAATTTGGCGATTCGGAATTTTTGAAAAAGAAAATCTAATTTCAGTGGCTTTGGTCATTAAGATTGGTGCCAGAAGAGGAACTTTTTTATTAGTACCTCACGGGCCGGTAATAAAAGAGAGGAAAAGTAAGAAGGATGAGATATTAAAAATTTTTTTGGAAGAATTGGTGAAAACTGGTAAAAAAGAAAAAGTAGATTTTATTAGAATTAGTTCAATCTGGGAAATAAACGAAGAAAATATTAAAATTTTTAAAGATTTAGGTTTTCGAGAAGCGCCGATTCATATTCATCCCGAGATAACCTGGGAATTAGATATTTCATTTAGTGAAGAAGAACTGTTGGCGAAAATGCGAAAAACAACCCGTTATTTGATTAGAAAGGGCGAAAAAGATTCTCTCTTGAAGGTATATCAGACAAAAGATTTAAAGAATCTTGAAATTTTTAATCAGCTATATATTGAGTTAGCTAAAAAAGAAAACTTTGTTCCGTTTCCAAAAAAATATTTAGAGAATGAATTTTTAGCTTTTTTGTCAGATAACCAAATTTCTCTTTTCTTTAGCCAATATAAAGATGATATTTTAGCTGGAGGTATGTTTATTTTTTGGCAAAAAATTGGTTTTTATCATCATGGAGCTTCAATAAAAAAATATCCTTCGGTACCGGCTTCTTATTTACTTTTATGGGAAGCAATCAAAGAAGCAAAAAAAAGGGGGTGTGAGAAATTTAATTTTTGGGGAATAGCACCAATTTTTGATTCTAAACATCCTTGGGCAGGCTTGACCTTGTTTAAGATGGGTTTTGGCGGTCAAAAAAAAGAATATCTGAAAACTCAAGATTTCCCTCTTTCAAAGAAATATTGGTTAAATTATTTTATTGAAAAACTGCGAAAAATAAAAAGAGGTTTTTAATTTGTCCAATTTTATTTATTTGAAACATTATGGAAAGATATCGGAGAGCATATCGAATAAAAAAGAAAAAATCGATTTTTAAAAATCGTTTTTTTTGGTTCTCGATTTTGATTTTAATAATTTTGGGAAGTGTTTTTTATTTTTTGTTTTTTTCGGATTTTTTTCAAATTAAAAAAATTATTATCGCCGGAGAAAGAAAGATTTTAAAAGAAAAAATTGAATTGTTGGTAGAAAAAAAATTAGAGAAAAAAATGCTATGGCTAAAGACAAAAAGTATTTTTTTAGTTAATTTCAATGAAATAAAAAAAGACATTTTAAATAATTTTCCCCAAATAGTAAAAGTTGAAATTAAACGAAGATTTCCCCATTCTCTATATATTGGTTTGGAAGAAAGATTAGGAGCAGCAATTTTTTGTCAGGAAGATCAATGTTTTCTTCTTGACAAGGAAGGAATTATTTTCGAGGAAATTTCAAAAAATGAATCAAATTTTTTAAGAATTAAAACCATCGAATTAAAAGAGAAGTTAGGGTTAGGAGAGAGAGTTATTGATGGAGATTTGCTTTCTAAAATTTTGGAAGTTTCCTCAAAACTAAAAGACTTGAAAATTTTCGTGGAAGAGCTTTTTTTGGTTTCTGATGAAAAAATAAATATTAAAACTGCCGAAGAGTGGGAAATTTATTTTAATCCGAAAGGAGATTTCAATTGGCAATTAATAAAACTAAAAGCAGTTTTAGACAAAGAAATTCCTCAGGAAAAAAGAAAGGATTTAGAGTATATTGATTTAAGATTTGGGAATTTCGCTCCCTATAAGTACCGTGATTAAAAGGTGTTACATTAATTCGCCATGGCGAAATAATGATACAGGTTTTTATTTGATCTGATAGACAAAAATTGAGTAGCCGATTTTAGTTATAGGTTCGTATTTATCTAACCAGCGATAATAATCAGCCGGCTCGGCAAAGCCTTTAACTGGTTGAGCTCGGCCTCCCTGTAAGTGAGTGGCGGAAATGGCAAGATAACTTCCTTTGGGAAATTCCTCGGGATCTCTTTTTCCCCACCAAGGGGCAAATTTTTCTTTTAAATAATATCTAGCATCTCCTCCGCCAAAATAATCGAGATAAATTTTATCTATATTTTTTTCATCTAGCCATTTTTTTAATCTCTTTAAATCCTGGCCCCAATCGAGGTTGGAATCAACTGTGTAAATGTAACCTTGGTTTGGACCGCCGGCTAATTCATTAAAATAGGCCAAAAAATGGGGATAAATAGAAGTTACTGAAAAGAGCTGCCAGATAAGGAGAATTCCTAAAAATAAATATTTTAATTTCAAGAGAGGAGGTTTTAACCAAAAAATTATCAGCGAGCTGACCAAAATAAAAGTAAAAGGAAAGACTGGCAGTAAATGGCGAACTCCGATGTTAAGTTCGGCAGTGAGAGAAGTCAGCCAGTAAATTCCAAGAAAAGCGAGCATGGTAAATTCTGGGAAATGAGATTTTATCCAACTTTTTATCCTCATTAAAGTATTTTGCCAAAACGGTTTTCTAATTAACCAGGCAGCGTAAAGTAGAGCAATCAAAGTCAAAATGTGAAAAGTTAACGGCTCTTTTATTAAATAAACAATAGGAAAATAACTTTTCCAGGCTTTGGCTGAAATGTCACCAAGGAAAAAAGTTGTGTGACCAGTCATGCTTCGGTTAATGGCTAACAATAGTCCTAAAAGATATTGAGAAAAGGGTCGTAAGATCGGATTTGCCGCCAGCCAGTTATTAAGGTTGATTAAAGGTTCGTGAATAGCAGTGGTCGAGAGGAGAAATTGAGTATCTCTGATTTGTCGCTCTTCTGGATAGTCAGAAATATGATGTTGATAAACTGGCCAAATAATAAAAATCATTCCGATAGTTCCTATTAACAAAGCCAAGGCCAAATATTTTAAAATATTAAGTATTGGTTTTTTCGAAGCAAAGAGCCAGGCATAAATTAAAGTAATAAGACCAAAAAATGGTATCAGTAAAATCAGGGAAAATTTTATTAACATTACCAGGCCAAAAATTAAGCCAGCTAAAATTACGTTCTTTTTGGTTGGATTTTCCAGAAATTTTAACCAAAAATAGGTAGCCAGAACAACCCCTAAAGCCGCGCCGACATCAGTAGTAACCAATCTACCATGAGCCAAAAAAGTCGGCGAGAAAGTAAATAAAAATAAAGCCAAGAGAGCGGCTTTATTATCAAAAAGTTTTTTTGTCCAATAAAATAAAAACCAGCCCAAGAAAACCAAAACTAAAATCATTGGCAACCTTGACCAGAATAAAATTTTATCAGGATTGTTGTCTGAGTAATATAAAAATTGATTGGCAAAATCAAATTGGAACCACCATTGGGGAGGTTCTTTTTGAATCCAGGAAGGATGATCTTTTGGGAAATTTAAATTTAAAAACAAAAGGGGAAGGGCGGCCAAATCTTTGATTAAAGGAGGGTGCTCGGGATTCAATCTAAAATCTCGCTGGGTTAAATAAGAATAACCTGAAGCAACATGAGCGGTTTCGTCAAAAGTAAATGTGTCATCCTTGATACTAAAAACAGTCATGACAAACATTATTCCGAGCAGTATGGCAGCGATGACGTTTGTGGTTTTGTTAGAAAAATTCATCGGATTTCATATATCAAGATTCGTTCTCGTTGGTGGAGGATTCCTCGGGGGAAGCGTTCTCGGACAGGGTCAAGAAAATGAATTTCTTTGTTCATTATAAAGACAAAGTCGCCAGGAGAAAAGTCAATAATTTGTACTTCCCAGGGCTGGATATAAATAGTATCTGCTCTCTTGGCCGTTCGCTGGATAAACTTTGGCACTTCCGCGGGCAGATCTCCTTCGTTTTGAATGACATACTTTTTAATTTCTACGGGAAGAGCGTTCAATTCTTTGCCAAGATCAGTAAATCTTGTCGTAAAGGCATTTGCTAATTGGGGACTCTTTGCCCAGACAAAAAAATACAAAATGAAAGAGGAAAAGACCATCATCACCAACAAGAGAAAAGAAATACCTTTGAAAATAGGTTTATTTTTGACCCGTTGATAAGCCAAATAAGCTCCCAGTCCAGCAAAAAGATAAGCTACCGGAATAACTCCGATGCTCCTTAAGGCATGGGGGATTCCTTCCACTGTCAGAGCCGAAGGCAAAAGAAGAACAAACAACCAGACGAATAAAAATAAGAAACTGCCAATTTCTGCGAGATTTTCCGGAAACTCTCTTTTTATTGAAACAACAATCTGCCAAATTGCCCAAATTGCTCCGATAAGAAAGAAAATACCAGCCGCCAGAGATAACTGGGGAAAGCCAGAAAGGTTGTGTCGCCAATTAGGATCGCCAGAAAAGTTGAACATTAAGAGATGCCTTGCCAAACTTTGAAAAAAAGCTTTTATTGGGTTTTCTTGCTTAAATACTGAAACTCCGAGCGCCCGAACGACAAAGTGCTCCGGATTTTCCAGAAAGTAAATTCCCATCGGCAGGCCAACAATAAAAACAGTTAGTAAAAGTAAGGCGGCAGAAACAAAAAATTTGGCGGCCCATTTCTCCTTAAGAGCCACAAGAAACCAGAAAATCAAAGCAAAAGCGAGTAAAAATACAGCCATTCTAAAACTGATATAGGTATAAAACCCAAGGCCAAATATAAGGCCAGAAAGGAGAAAGTCCCATATTTTCTTTGTTCGTAAACCGCGAAAGAAAAAATAAAACGAAAAGGTGAGAATTAAAGGGGTGAGGATGGCCCGAAAGCCAATTCGGCTGAAGTTTATATGCCAAAAGGAAATTGCTAAGAAAAAACTTGAGAGAAGAGCAATTGTCCGAGAACCGCTCGCGGATAATTTGCGAAATAATTCCCGGGCAAGCAGGTATTGGCCTAAAACCGTGAAAATACCAGCCAGAGCCGGCACAAGTTTAAAAGACCAGATACTTATTCCAAAGATAGAAAAAGCAAATGCGATGAGTAGAAAAAAGAGACCTTCTCGGCCCTGATTTTCCGGATAAAAAACTTGAAAAGTTTTAGTATCTAAAATACCAATAGCCGTATTAGCATTGATTGCTTCGTCCGGCCAAAGGCTAGGCGGAACAGTATCTAACTGCCACAATCTAAAAAAAGCAGCAAAAACTAATATCAAAATCAAAACTAAAATAGATGGGCGAAAGCCAGCCATAATATTAGGCCAAGAGCGATTAAAAAAGAAAACCAAAAATCAGAAGTAAGCGACATTATAATATTTTAACAAAATTAAGAAGATTCCACAACCATTGACAAAAGGGGCTTGGTAAGGAACGAGAGCTCTGAGCTGAGCTCTTTTAATTGGACGGTGGTTATCACTCAAAGGTCTTGACTGCTAATTTTGGTTTGCTATAATGGATAGTGATGAAAATAACTAAGCGACAGGGAGAGATTTTAAATAAGATAGTCCAAGAATATATTGAATTGGCTCAGCCAATTTCTTCTCAATTACTTGAAAGAAAGTACGATTTTGGCATTTGTCCGGCAACTATCAGAATCGAAATGCAAAAATTGACCAAGATGGGCTTTCTTTTCCAGCCTCATACTTCAGCAGGCCGGATTCCAACCGACAAGGGTTATCGATTTTTTGTCGATGGATTATTTGAGGAGAAAATGCCGGAGATTGAAATTGAGGATTGGTTTAAGAGTGAAATAAGTGATACAATTAAATTTATCCAAAAGCTGACAGAAAATTTGGCTTTAAGTTCTTCATCTTTAGCTTTGAGCTATTTAGTAAAAGGAAAAATTTTTTGGAAAGAGGGTTGGGAAGAGATTTTAAAAAAGCCGGAATGCAGGAAAGAAAATTTTGTTTTCAATTTTGCCGAATTTCTGGAAAGTTTTGAAAAAAATATTGAAAATTTAAAACTAAATTCAGAGATTAAAATTTATATTGGTCGTGAATCTCCTTTTAAGAAAGCCAAGGATTTTAGTATAATAGTTTCTAAGTGTAATTTACCGGAAGACGGAGAAGGAATTATTGCTCTTCTGGGACCAAAAAGAATGACTTACGATAAAAACATTAGCCTAATTAGAGAAATAATTAAAACCTTAGAGAGATTATAAGAATAATTACTTTTTTGATCATGGGGAAAAAAAACGACAATTCATCAACTACTCATCTGACCCCCAAAGAGGAATTGAGTTTAGAAGAATTGAAGAAAAAATTAGAAGAGTGTGAGAGATTAAAAAATGAATATCTGGCTGGTTGGCAAAGAGCTAGGGCTGATCTTCTAAATTATAAAAAAGAGGAAATGGAAAGGATTGGCGAATTGATAAAATATGCTGATACTGGATTGATTTTGAAAGTTTTGCCAATTTTAGATAATTTTGAGATAGCTGAAAAAAAATTGCCGGAAAATTTAAAAAATGATGAAAATGTAAAGGGATTGTTATTAATAAAAAATCAAATTCAAGAGTTTTTGAAAAACCAAGGAGTGGAAGAAATAAAATCAGTCGGAGAGAGGTTTGATCCTAATTTCCACGAAGTGGTAGAAGAAATAGCAAAAGATAATCCTCCGCTAGCTAAAGAACCTGGTATAATTGTCGAAGAGGTCAAAAAAGGTTATAAAATAAATAACAGATTATTGAGACCTGCCAAAGTCAAGATTGCCAAATAATATCATTCAGCGAATTTCACTGTGAAAGTTACGGGAAAAATCCGAAATGCTCTCGTTGTAATTAAGGTTGTAATTAGGGAAGTTGTATTCTATTTTGGCTTGGGCAAAGAAGTTACAGAGATGAAAAATGGGGTTTGTGTAGAGGAAGGAAATAATTGAACAAATAAATAAATTTTTGAAAGGTCGTACACTGATTAACTCATTAATTAACTAAAACTAATTCACAAAAATCTATGCCCTTGATTCCTTGGAGACCTTTTTGGGAGATTGAGAGATGGTTTGAAGAAGAGTGGCCGGAGGAATTTTTTGAAAGACCGAGATGGGGAAGACTATTTCCAGTAATGAGAGCTCCGAAGATGGATATTTATGAGACAAATGGCGAGGTGGTGGTTGAAGTTGAGCTACCCGGGATTGATCCAAAAAACATTGAGGTTGAAGTAAGAGAGAATCATCTTAGAGTGGAAGCAAAAAAAGAGGAAAAGAAAGAAGAAAAGGAAAAAGGATATTATAGAAAGGAATTAAGCCGCGGATTTCTCAGAAGAATTGTTCCTTTGCCACTTGAGGTGATTGGAGAAAAGGCAGAGGCTGAGTATTCCAATGGGGTCTTAAAAGTAACAATTCCTAAAAAGGTTGTCGAAAAAGAAAAGAAAAAACTAATAAAAATAAAGACAAAGGAAGCCAAAAAAAACTAATTTAGCTTATTAGCCAATTAGTTTATTAGGCGGGACTTTTTAAAAACCTAATAAACTAAAAGCTAAAAAGCCAATTTTATGGCCAAGAGTTTAGGTATTGATTTAGGTACATCTATATCAAAGATGGCCACTATTTTACATGGTGAGCCAAAATGTTTAGAATCCAGAGAAGGTTCGATTTTGATACCTTCAGTGGTAGCCATTACCAAAAGCGGAGAAAAAATCACTGGAGATTTAGCCAAAAGACAGGCAATTACCAATCCCAGAAACACTATTTTTGCCGTCAAGAGGTTTATTGGTCGGAGGTTTTCCGATCCGGAAGTTCAAAAAGAGCTGAAAAGGTTGCCTTATGAGACAAGGAAAAGAGAAGATGGCGGAGTGGAGATAAAAATGGGAGATAAATGGTATACCCCAATTGAAATTTCGGCCATGATTTTACAAAAAATAAAATTGGATGCCGAAGAGAAATTGGGAGAAAAGGTTGATTCAGCGGTCATTACTTGCCCGGCAAATTTTGACGATTCTCAGAGAAAAGCAACCAAAGCGGCTGGTGAAATAGCTGGCTTTAAAGTTTATCGGGTTATCAATGAGCCGACGGCTGCGGCTTTAGCTTATGGTTTTGGTAAAAAAAAGACAGAAAAAGTTGTTGTCTATGATTTTGGTGGTGGCACTTTTGATGTAACAATTTTAAACGTTGCTCCTGACACAGTTGAGGTTTTGGCCACTGGTGGAGAGCCTCATTTGGGAGGTGAGGATTTTGACCAAAGGATTATGAATTGGATTATTGAACAATTTAAAAAAGAGCAGGGAATTGACTTATCAAAAGACCCATTGGCTCTCCAAAGAGTGAAAGATGCCGCCGAAAGGGCAAAAATAGAATTATCCAGCGCTTTAGAAACCGAGATTAATCTTCCCTTCATTTCGGCTGATTCTGCCGGACCAAAACATTTATATTACAAAATTAATCGCGCTCAATTTGAAAATTTGACCAAAGACTTAATTGAAAGATCAATTACTCGGGTAAAGAAAACATTAGAAGAGGCAAAATTGACCAAAAATGAAATTGATGAAGTTGTTTTGGTCGGTGGTACAACCTTAATTCCAGCAGTCAGAGAGGCGGTGAGAGGGTTTTTTGGTAAAGAACCAAACAAAACAATTAATCCCGAAGAGGTGGTGGCAATGGGGGCGGCTATTGAAGCTGAAATATTGAGAGCAAGAGAAGAAGGAAGAACGCCGGAGGGTGAAATTAAATCGGTTTTACTTTTAGATGTTTTACCTCTTTCTTTAGGTATTGAAACTCTTGGAGGAGTAAACACGATAATGATTTCCAAAAATACAACCATTCCAACTGCCAAAACTCAAATTTTCTCAACCGCTGCTGATAATCAAACTTCAGTAGAAATTAATGTTTTACAAGGAGAAAGGCCAATGGCAGTCGATAACCGCTCGTTAGGTAGATTTATTTTAAATGGTATTCCACCAGCTCCCCGAGGTATCCCTCAAATTGAAGTTACTTTTGATATTGATGCTAATGGTATTTTGACAGTGACTGCCAAAGATAAAGCCACGAGTAAAACTCAATCAATTAGAATTGAGGGTTCTATCGGTTTATCAAAAGAGGAGATAGAAAGAATGAAAAAAGAAGCCGAATTACATGCGGAAGAAGATAAAAAGAAAAGAGAATTAATTGAAGCCCGAAATTTAGCTGATAATTTAATTTATACTACCGAAAAAACCTTAAGGGAGGCGGGAGATAAAATTTCGGCCGAGACTAAAAAAGAAATAGAAGAAAAAGTGAATGAGTTGAAGAAAATTAAAGATAGTGATAATATAGAGGAGATAAAAAATAAAACCCAAGAATTGTCTTTGGCTATTCAAAAAGTGGGCGCAGAAATGTATCGAGCTACTACTGAGAAAAAAGAAGAAAAAGGACCAGAAACTCAACAAGGAGAATATAAGGAGAAATAATTCAAAACTATGAAGGATTATTATCAAATTTTAGGAGTACCAAAAAATGCCTCTTCGGAAGAGATTAAAAAGGCTTATTATAAGCTAGCTCACAAATATCACCCCGACAAGGGAGGGGATGAAAAGCGCTTTAAAGAGATAAATGAGGCTTATCAGGTTCTTTCCGATAAAGAAAAAAGAGCCCAGTATGACCGGTTTGGCCGTGTTTTTGAGGGAGCAGCGGGTTTTGAACCGGGCTTTGATTTTCAATGGTTTTGGGGAAGACCGGATGTTGATTTTGGAGATGTTTTTAGTACTGATTTTGAAGATTTAGGTGAAATGATTGATGAAATATTTGGTTTTGGGACGCCACGGAGAAAAAAGGATTGGAAACGTGGAAAAGATATTGAAATTGATTTAGAAATTTCTTTAGAAGATACCCTAAGAGGAGTAGAAAAAGAATTAATTCTATACAAATATATTAGCTGCTCTCGTTGTCAAGGCAGGGGAGCTGAACCAGGTTCAAAAATCATTGAATGTTTTTCTTGCCGAGGAACAGGTCAAGTTCAACAGATTAAAAAGACGTTTTTTGGCTCATTTACTCGTTTTGCCGTTTGTCCGGAATGTAGGGGTGAGGGTTATCGACCGGAGAAACCCTGCAATGTTTGTCAGGGAGAAGGAAGAATAAAAGGCGAAGAGAATATTAAAATTTTTATCCCAGCGGGCGTAGACAAAAATCAAATTATAAAAGTTGAAGGTCGAGGTGATGCTGGTAGAAAAGGCGGTAAAGATGGAGACTTATATGTTAGGTTGTTGGTTAAAAAACATCCTCTTTTTGAAAGAAAAGGAGACGATTTATATATTTCGATGCCAATCTCTCTTTCTCAGGCTGCCTTGGGAGGAGAGATTGAAGTGCCAACTTTGGAAGGAAAGAAAATTTTATTAAATCTGCCAGCCGGCATTGAATCAGGAAAGATATTGAGAATTTCTGGAAAAGGAATCCCTCATTTTTCAGGTTATGGGAGAGGAAATTTGTATGTTGAGTTGATAATTAAAACACCAAAGAAATTAACCAAAAAACAAAAAGAATTATTGGAAAAATTAAAAGAAGAAGGGATTTAGTTATCAATCACAATTGGAAGGCCCCCGTAGCTCAGCTGGTAGAGCAATTCCCTTTTAAGGAAGAGGTCAGAGGTTCGAATCCTCTCGGGGGCACGGATGATGAAAAAATTTTATCTTGAAACTTTTGGTTGCAAATTTAATCAGGCCGATTCAGGATTGATAAGAAATGTTTTAAAGAAAGATTATCAAGAGGTCTCAGAAAAAGAGGCCGATTTTTTTATTTTGAATACTTGCGGAGTAGTTGGAAAGACAGAGAGAAAAATAATAAAAAGAGCCTTGGAGTTTAAGAAGAAAAAAAAGAAAATAATTTTTGCTGGTTGTTTACCTTTAATCTCGTCAAAAGTTTGTAAAAAAATTGCTGATGGAATAGTAGGTCCGTCTAATATTTTAGACTTGCCAAAAGTAATAAAAAAAGTTTTAGCAGGAAAAAAATCATTTTCTCTAAAACAAAAACTAATTGACAAAGCAAGATTAAAATGTTTTTTAATTCCAAAAGAAACTTCTACTGCCATCATTCCCATTTCCGAAGGTTGTCTTTCAAATTGTTCTTATTGTGCGACTAAATTGGCAAAAGGAAGATTAAGAAGTTTTGAGCAAAAAGAAATTTTAGAAAATATAAAATTGGCTTTAAAATTGGAAGTCAACGAAATTCAATTAACTTCTCAAGATTTGGCAATCTACGGTCGAGACAAGGGAAAATGGGCTTTGCCAGAATTATTAAAAGAAATTTCAAAAATTGAAGGAAATTTTATGGTTCGCCTGGGGATGATAAATCCTTGGGGGGCAAAAAAAGTTTTTAAAAAATTGCTTTCAATAATGGAAAACGAAAAATTTTATAAATTTTTACATCTTCCTTTACAATCTGGTTCTGATGAAGTTTTAAAAACAATGAACCGAAATTATAGGGCAAAGGTTTTTTTAGAATTAGTTAAAAAATTTAAAGGAAAATTTAAAAACTCTCTTTTGGCAACAGACATCATTGTCGGTTTTCCGACCGAAGATGAAAAAGCCTTCCAAAAAACAGTTGAAATTATTAAAAAGACAAAACCTGATATTTTGCATTTATTTAGATATTCCAAAAGAGAAAAAACTAAAGCAGCTCAATTGAAAGATTTGCCAGACAAAATAAAAAAAGAAAGATCACGGCTTTTGACAAAGATTTGGCAAAAATTAAATCTCAAAAAAAACCAAAAGTTTTTAAATAAAAAATTTAATGCTCTCATTACTGAAAAAAGAGGAAGTAGTTTTTTAGCTAGGTTGAGTTCTTACAAAGCAGTGATATTAAAAGAAGGAAGAGTGGGCGAATTTGTAAAAGTGAAAATTGTTGGGGCAAAACCAAATTATCTGATTGGAAAAATATGCAGAGAATAATTTTATAATAAAATACCCTCTTTTTTATTGCTAAGATAAAATTTTATAAGTTGCAAAAGGCCTAAAATTTGTTAATATATTTTAGTATGGGATTTAAAAAGGTTTTAGTTATATTTTTGTTGGTGGCTGTTATTTTTTTTAGTTTTGGATTTGGTTTTTGGTTTGGAAAAATTTCAATTCTACCCAGTTCTAATTTTGAAAAAAAATTATCAGAAAGAGTTTTACCAATTTTAGAATCAATTTTTGAAAAAGAAAAATTAACCTGTCCGGCTTGTCCGCCAGAAGAAATTGATTTTTCTCTTTTTTGGGAGGCCTACCATATACTCAAAGAAAAATTTGTTAATAAAGAAAAACTAAGTAACCAAAAAATAATCTACGGAGCGATATCAGGGATGCTAAAATTTTTAGAAGATCCCTATACAGTTTTTTTAAGCCCTGAAGAGACCAAAAAATTTGAAGAAGATATTAGCGGAGTTTTTGAGGGAGTTGGGATGGAGATTGGAATTAAAAAAGGACAACTTCAAGTGGTCGCCCCCCTAGAAGGGACTCCGGCTCAAAAGGCTGGCTTGAGAGCTGGCGATAAGATTATAAAAATAAATGAGACCTCAACTATGGATTTAACTATTGATGAGGCGGTTAATTTAATTCGAGGACCAAAAGGAACAGAAGTTACCTTAACAATCTTAAGAGAAGGTTGGGAGGCTCCTAAAGAATTTAAAATTATTAGAGATATCATTTTGGTTCCTTCTTTAACATCGAAAATAATAGATAATGACATTGTTTATCTTAAAATTTTTCATTTTTCAGCTAAAACCAGTTCCGACTTTGCCAAAGAGGCAGTTAAAATTTTAAAAAGTCCCAAACAGAAAATTATTTTAGATTTAAGAAATAACCCTGGAGGTTTATTGATTGTTGTTCAAGATGTTGCCGGTTGGTTTTTAAAAAAAGGAGAGCTAGTAACGATTGAAGATTTTGGCCCGGGAAAAGAAAAAAAAGAATATAGGGCAAATGGGCCGGGAACATTTTCCAACTATCCATTGGTTATTTTATTGAATCAAGGATCAGCTTCGGGCGCAGAAATTTTGGCTGGAGCTTTGAGGGATAATCGTGGTATAAAAATAATTGGAGAACCTTCTTTTGGAAAAGGATCGGTCCAAGAACAGGTAGAATTAAGCGATGATTCATCTTTAAAAATAACAGTGGCTAAATGGTTAACTCCAAAAGGAGAAACAATTACTGATAAAGGTTTAGAGCCGGATTTTATTGTAAAAATGACTGAAAAAGATGATGAAGAAGAAAAAGACCCGCAGTTAGAAAAGGCTCTTGAAGTAATAAAAAATTTATGAGAAAATATAATAACCTAATGTCTGACTATCTATGCAGGTAATTCTTCTCCAAGATATAGAAAAGCTGGGGAAAAAATATGAGATTATAAAGGTGACTAACGGCTATGCCAGGAATTTTTTAATTCCGAAAGGATTAGCAAAGCCTGCCAACAAAGAAAATTTAAAATGGTTGGAGAATGAAAAGAAAAGAATAGCGAAAAAGGCCGAAGAAGAACTGATAAAAACTCAGGAGGTAGCTTCAGCTATTGATGGACAGGAAATTACAATTGCGGTCAAAATAGGAAAAGAAGGTCAACTGTTTGAAAAGATTACTGCCCAGAAAATTTTCGAGAAATTAAAAGAATTGGGCTTTCAAATCAAGAAAAATCAGATTGTATTGTCAGAACCAATTAAGGTTTTAGGTGAGTTCCCGGTCAAAATCAAGTTTGAACACAATTTAGAAGCTGAAATAAAGATAATTGTTGTTGAAGAGAGATAAAAAGAAATGAGGATGCCAAAATATATTTTTGTAGCTGGTGGTGTAATGTCGGGTATTGGCAAAGGGATTGCTACTGCTTCTGTCGGGAAAATTTTACAAAGCAAAGGTTTTAAGGTGACCGCTATTAAAATTGATCCTTATATTAATGTTGATGCCGGAACGATGAATCCCCTTGAACACGGGGAAATTTTTGTTACCGATGACGGAACAGAATGCGACCAAGATGTTGGACATTATGAAAGGTTTTTAAATGAAAATTTAACCACCGAAAATTATATTACCACCGGTAGGGTTTATCAATCAGTCATTTCGCGGGAGAGAAATTTAGAATATGGAGGAAAGTGCGTTGAGGTGGTTCCTGATATACCCAATGAAGTCATTTTTAGAATTAAAAAAGCAACTAAATTAACTGGAGCTGATTTTGTTTTAATTGAAATTGGCGGAACGGTCGGGGAATACCAAAATCTTTTATTTTTAGAAGCAGCCAGAATGTTGAGACTTCAAAACCCACAGAAGGTGATTTTTATTTTAGTTAGCTATTTACCAATTCCAAGAATGATTGGCGAAATGAAAACAAAACCAACTCAGACAGCAGTGAGATTGGTTAATGAAGCCGGAATTCAGCCCGACATTATTTTGGCTAGAGGTGAAGTGCCTCTTGATGAACCGAGAAAAAGAAAAATATCAATGTTTTGTAATATTAGACCGAAAGATGTTATCTCTGCACCAGATGCCGAAATCATTTATGAAATTCCTTTAAATTTTGAAAAAGAAAATCTGGGAAATAAAATTTTGAGGAAATTTAATTTGCCGCCCAGGAAAAGCAAGTTGGAAGATTGGAAAAATTTAATTAAAAACATAAAAAAGGCAGAAAAAATTGTTAGAATTGGCATAGTCGGCAAGTATTTCGAAATCGGGAAATTTACTTTGATGGATTCTTACATTTCGGTTATTGAAGCAGTAAAACATGCCACCTGGTTTTTTCAAAGAAAACCAAAAATTGATTGGTTATCGGCTGAAAAATATGAAAAAAATCCCAAATTGTTAAAAGAATTAGAAAATTACGATGGCATAATTGTGCCAGGAGGTTTTGGAAAAAGAGGTATTGAAGGAAAAATAAAAGCCATTGAGTTTTGTCGGAAGAAAAAAATCCCATTTTTGGGGTTATGTTTGGGAATGCAATTGGCAGTAATAGAATTTGCCAGAAATGTCTGTGGTTTAAAAAGGGCGAATTCTAAGGAATTTCAGCCAAATACGCCTCAGCCGGTAATTGATGTGATGCCCGAACAAAAAGCACTTTTGAAAGAGAAAAGATATGGAGGAACAATGAGATTGGGGGTTTATCTTTGCGAAGTTAAGCCAAAAACCCGCAGTTTTAAGGCTTATTTGCCTTTTAGAGCGGTTTCTGAGATCAAAAAGCCTATTTTAACCTTTGAGAGGCATCGCCATCGCTACGAGCTAAATAATGCTTTTAGAAAGGTTTTAGAAGCCAAGGGGATGGTGATGGCCGGTCTTAATCCCGAAAAAGACTTGGTTGAGATTATTGAATTAAAAAACCATCCATTTTTTGTGGGAACCCAGTTTCATCCGGAATATAAATCTCGGCCACTAAATCCCCATCCTTTATTCAGAGAATTTATCAAAGCCTCCATTAAAAAGGCAGTTTAAATTAATTTGTTAGAGGTTTACTTTTAAAATGGTGAAAAAATTTTTACAGAAATATCAAGTTGAAATAATATTATTTATTGGAGTAGTTTTAATTTCTTTGATTTCTTTTGCCCTCGGTTACATCGTAGCGAAAATGGAGGAAAAAGAACCGCTTCAATTTGAGGATTCCAACGTCAATCTCAGAAACTTCCAACCAGTCCTAAATTCAAAATTGAAACCAATATAGTATTTTGGTCATTAAAACTTTTATAATTTTATAATATGAGCGTTGCCATTGTTGGAGCAGGAATTTGTGGACTATATCTGGCTTGGAAATTGGCTGAAAAGGGCCACAATGTGACGATTTTTGAAAAAAAAGAAAAAATTGGCAAAGAGGTTTGTTCCGGGTTGTTTAGTGAAAGAATTTTAGAATTTATTCCTCAAAGCCAAAAACTAATTCAAAATAAAATCGAATCGGTCCTAATTCATTTCCCAAGTCGCACCCTAAAGATTAAATTTAGTAGGAAGTTTTTACTAATGGATCATTTTGAACTTGATAATTTAGTCGCTAATTTGGCCGAAAAAGCAAGGGCAAAAATCATTTTGCAAAAGAATATAACCCAGCAAGACCTACCAGCATTAGAGAAAAATTTTGAAAAAATTATTGGTTGCGATGGTGCCGCATCAGAAATTAGAAGATACTTAAACTTACCGAACCCCACATTTCACTTAGGTATTCACAACTATATAAGATTATATAGTTGTGCCGAATTTAAAAGGAATAATTGGGTAGAGACTTGGCCAACTAAAAACGGTTTTATTTGGAAAATTATTCGGGGAGAAAAAACTGAATATGGAATAATTGAGGACCCAAAAGAAGCAAAATTATTTTTTGAAGAATTTTTAAGAAAAAATAATCTACCTATAGAAAGAATAAATTCAGCCCTTATTCCTCAGGGATTAATTGTCCCTTCACATCCAAAAATCACTCTTTGTGGAGATGCGGCTGGTTTAACTAAACCCTGGAGTGGGGGAGGAGTGGTTTGGGGTTTGGTAGCGGCTGAATTTTTATTAAAAAATTTCCCAAATTTTTTAGAATATCAAAGAGAAGTAAAAAAATTTTTTTTCCCAAAAATTCTTTTTTCAAAATTTGTCAAGAGGTTAGTTTATTTTTTTGGTTTTAACTTTCCTCAGCTTTTGCCTAAAAATTATAAGATAGAGAGTGATTTTCTCGTTTGAAGATTTTCAAAATTTAATGTAATTTGGTTATTTTCTTTTTTTGAATATTTCTTCATCTTTATCTTTAAGGCCATGAAACTTTCTATGGATTTCCCTTAAATGGGGTCTAGTGACATGGGTATAAATTTGAGTGGTAGCAATGTTTCGATGACCTAAGAACTCTTGAACTATTCTTAAATCAACCCCCTTTCTTAACAAATCGGTGGCGAAACTATGACGGAGTGTATGGCAAACGGTAGTTATTGGCAAACCGGCCAAAATAGCATATTTTTTAACTATTCTTTCTAGGCTTCTTATATTTAATCTCGTTAAGGGAATTTTTCCCCGATAATTTATAAACAGAGCCTTTTCTTTATCCGTTCTTTTTTCCAGATATTTTCTTATCCAATCTATAGCCCTTTCAGAAAAATAGACCGTTCTTGGTTTTCCTCCTTTACCAATGATTGAAATTTCTAAAGTTTTGGTGTCAGATTTAATTTTTATTTGATCGCGATTAAGATTTACTAATTCGCCAACTCGCATGCCGGTTGAAAAAAATGTCTCTAAAATTGCGCGGTCCCTTAATCCTAAGAGACTTGAGGTGTCGGGAGCGTCAAGAAGCTTTTCGATCTGATCAAGGGTTAAAAAATTGACAATTTTTTCCTCTTTTTCCCGTGGCAGTTTCACTTTTTCCGGCGGTAAGGCAGGAATATCTTTTTCAGTAAAATAGGTCAAAAGTTGTCTTAAGGCAATTAAATAAAGGTTTTGAGAAGTTCGTCTTAGAGATTTTTTGGTTTTAGGGAGACATTGTCGGGAGAGGAAGAGCCGATATTTCCAGATGTGATTAAGAGTAAGTTCTGGAGGTTTCAAATTTTCTAAATGATTTATTTTTAGCCAATCAAAAAATTTTTTCAAAAATCTGGCATAATTCTTTTGAGATTCACTCGTTAAGCCTTTTTCGATATCTAACCAATCTAAAAAATCTGTTAAGTAGTGGGGAAGTGGTTTTAATTCTCTTGGCATATTAAATGACTATTAACCTACATTACACGACATATATTATATTCCATAATAACACCTTTAAACTTCCTGTCAAGGGGCAAATGTGTTCCCCTATCGGCAGTTATTTTGTTAAAAAAAATAAAAAAGGAAACTTATTTAATTAACTTTTTTGCTCTTTCCCAGAATGATTTACTAACTCTTGATAATTCCTCTTTTAGTTCCTCTACTTCTTTTTTGAATTCTTCGATTATTGGTCTTGTTTTTATTTTTTCAATTCCCTTTTTAATTTGAAGCTCTACTTTTTCCTTAAAAAATCCTTTAATCTTTGGCAAAAAAGCCTCATTCCACCATTTTTTTACCCAATTAGTCTTTTCTTGCCAAAGAGGTAAAACTTGCTTTTTCCAGATTTTTTCCGAAATGATTGATAACCCCTTTTGAATAACTTCTAAAATTCTCTCCCCTATTTTTTTTACCTTTTCTAAAATTTCTGAAGGAGTAATAGTTTTTTCTTGAGCAAAAACAGGAGAAAAAATTGGCAAAATTAAACTTCCAATTAATAAAATTAATAAAAACGCTAATCTATTTATAAAAAACTTCATAAATCCAAGATAGTGATTCGTTTTTTTGCTTCCCTTATTCTTTTTAACGTTTTTTCTTTACCCAAAATTTCGGCAATTTCAAAAGGTCCAGCTGAAGATTTTTTACCGGTCAAGGCTACCCTTAAAGGCCATAAAAGATATCCTCTATTTTTTCCCTTGTCCAAATTTTCGGCAAATTTCTCGGCTTCTGGTAATAAAATTTTCTCTAACTCTACGCGGTTAAATTCTTCAGTTTTTATTTTAGATAATATCTTTTCCAATTTGTCAAGGGAAGATTTTATTTCTTTATCGGTCATTTTCTCCCATTTTAATAAATCTTTTTCATATTCTAGTTTTTCTTTAAAAAAGAAATCGGTTAACTCTGGAATTTCTGATAACTTT
Source organism: bacterium (assembly GCA_036803205.1). Classification (GTDB taxonomy): domain Bacteria; phylum Patescibacteriota; class Minisyncoccia; order Minisyncoccales; family GBS-2; genus DAIRUS01. The sequence continues at coordinate 35,309 of DAIRUS010000002.1, forward strand.
TTCAATCTTTCTTGATAAATGGCAATGGTTTTTTGTAAAAAATCTAAACTTATTTCTTCTCCGCTTTCTGAGATTTTATATTTTGGAATAATTTCTTTGGCTCCATAAGCCGGCGGATATTGTCTTTCTTTAAAAATAGGAGTAATTAATCTTTTTTCAATTAGATAAGAGAGAGATAATTCAGTTAACTTTTCAATCGATTTTTGTCGAATATAAAATCCATTTAAAAAATCCAATCTTTTGATATTGAAAACCGCCCCTCCTTTTTGAACGTTTTCTAAAGAAAATTCTTTAATTAAAGAGGCCAGAGAATAAATTTCTCGATTTCCGCCAGGATTCCAACCCAAAAAAGCCATAAAATTAATGATAGCCTCGGGAAGATAACCTTGTTTTCGATATTCTGAAACGGAAACCGCTCCATGTCTTTTTGAAAGTTTTGCTCTATTAGGTCCTAAAATTAATGGTAAATGGGCGTATTTTGGAGATGGTAACCCAAATGCTTCCTGGAGAATAATTTGTTTTGGGGTGTTGGAAATATGATCTTCGCCTCGAATCACATAGGAGATTTGCATCTCATAATCATCAATCACGCAAGCTAAGTTATAAAGAGGAGTAAAAAGGTTTTTTGCAATGACAATATCTCCCATCAAATCAGTATCAAACTCTATTTTCCCCCGAATTAAATCTTCAAATTCGACTTTTTTTGCCGGCACTCTGAATCTTATCACCGATGGTCTTCCTTCGGCCAGATATTTCTTAGTTATTTCTTTCGATAAGTTGGAACATTTTCCGGAATAACGAGGAGGCTCTCCAATTGATAATTGATATTGCCGTTGAGCCTCCAATTCTTCTTCCGAACAGAAACAATAATAAGCTTTATCTTCGTCTAATAATTTTTTTAAATATTTCGCATAAATTTCTCTCCTTTCACTCTGCCGATAAGGACCGCGATCGCCAATATATTTTTTATTTTGGTTAGAAAGAGTTGGTCCCTCATCCCATTCAAGACCTAACCATTTTAAATTCATCAAAATATCTGCTTCATACTCCGGTTTTGATCTCTCAACGTCTGTATCTTCAATTCTGACAATAAAAACACCTTCATATTTCTTAGCAAAGAGATAGTTAAAAAGAGCCGTTCTGGCTGTTCCAATGTGTAAAAATCCTGTTGGGGCAGGAGCAATTCTGACTCTAATTTCCCCTGGTTTGATGAATTGAAATTGCTTATCCATTATTTTAATTATTTTAATTTTGGAGTGAATTTTTTCTTAAGTCAACTCCATCTCATTTTAGTCCTATTTTAAATATTCGATAATATATTCAGCGATAATTTGCCCCGCCCTTGGCCGAGCGAATTCTTTAGCGACAAGGCTCATTCTTTCTAATCCTTGGCGATTTGAAAGTAGAAACTTTAATCTTTCTAAAAAAAAGTGGGCAGTAAAATTCTCTTCTTCCAAAACAACGGTTGCCCCATTTTTAGCAAAAGTGTAGGCATTTTTAATTTGGTGTTCCTGGGCTGATTCTGGTAGAGGAATTAAAATTGAAGGTTTCCCCAAGGCGGCAATTTCAAAGATAAAACCCGAACCCGCTCGTCCGACGACAATATCAGAAACGGCATAGGCTTTTTTTAGCTCTTCCTCATCTAAAAAAGGAAAAAGATGATAAAATTTAGCCATTTTTTTGTCAATCACAACTTCAGCTTCAGCCTTGACCTGTTGAAAATTCTTTTGGCCACATTGATGAATTAATTCAAAATCTTTTAAAATTTCCGGTAGAATTTCTAAAATTCTATCACTAATCCTTTGAGCGCCCTGGGAGCCACCTAAAATTAAAACTACCGGTTTTTCGCCGCTAAGACCAAAAAAAGCCATAGCTTCCTCAGACTTTCCTTCTAAAAGCTCCCGACGAATCGGATTTCCGACTAAGATCATTTTCTTTTTCGGAAAACCTGGAGTATTAGGAAAAGAGACAAAGACTTCTAGGGCAAATCGAGCCAAAAACCTATTGGCAAAGCCGGGAACGGTATCGGATTCGTGCAAAAATATTGGCACCCCTAAGATTTTACCTGCTATTACTACCGGTATAGAACCATACCCGCCTTTTGAAAATATCAAATCGGGAGCCAAAATGAAAATATAAAAAAAGCTCTCTAGAATTCCAATTGGGATTCTAAAAAAGAGGTCAAAAATATTTTGAAATAAACTTTTTAAGGTAAGATATCTTCTTAATTTTCCGCTTGAAATAATTCTTACCCTTATTCCTTCCTTGGACAAAAGCATCTTTCCGAAATTATCCTTCGGTCCCAAATAAAAGAAGGCCGTTTTTCTTTCAGGAGAAATTCTTTTTAATTCTCTAACAATAGCAATTATTGGAAAAATGTGGCCACCAGTACCACCACCGGTAAATAAAATTTTCATTTTAATATTCTAGCAATTAAACGTCTAAATATTTTTCGATTTAAATTTTAGATTAAACCGATTTAGAAATATTTAGAAGTAGCCCTAATCCAATTAATTCAGTCACCAGGGCTGAACCTCCGTAGCTAATAAATGGCAAAGGAATGCCCGTTAATGGTAAAATTCCAATTATTGAGCCAATGTTAATAAAAGCTTGGATGGTAATCCAGAAAGTTATCCCAAAAGCAATTAAACGGGAAAATTGATTTTGAGCTCCTTTTCCAATTTTAAACCCTCTCCAAAAAAATATCAAATAAAGGAGAATTAAAATAAAGCTTCCTATAAAACCTGTTTCTTCAGCCAGGATGGCAAAGATGGAGTCAGAAATCGACGCCGGTAAAAAACCAAATTTTTGTTTAGATAATCCCAAACCTAAGCCGGAAATTCCACCCGAACCAACACTAATTAAAGCCTGTTTAACTTGATATCCTAATCCCATCGGATCTAACCCCGGGTTTAAAAAAACTAAAATTCGATTTAATCTATATGGAGCGATTCCTATTAAAATTAAAGTTCCAAAAACTAAAATCATTAAAATAAAAATGGTATGCCAAAAAGGAGTTGCGGCCAAAAAATACATTATTAAAGCAACCGAAAGAATTATTAGCAAGGTACTGATGTCTGGTTGAAAAACCAAAAAAAGGCTGATTAGACCAATGATCAGTAAAAAAGCTAAGAAAGTTTCTTTAAATTCATTTTTTTTTATTTTTTCCGTTCGATTAGTCAGCCAGCTGGCTAAATACAAAATAAAGCTCAATTTTAAAAATTCTGACGGTTGGAAAGAAATAAACCCCAAATTTACCCAACGGTTGGCTCCCCCAAACCTTATTCCTACTTTTGGCATAAAGACCATTCCTAAAAATAAAATATTTATTAAGAGAAAAATTAATGCCCATTTTTTAAAAAATTCAATTTTTATTTTAAAAGCTAAAAGACCAAAAACTGCTCCAGGGAGTAAACCAAAAACTAATTGATGGTTTAAATAATAAAAACTTGTCCCAAATTTTTCTTGAGAGATGGTAGTTGAGGCGCTAGTTAAAATAAGACAGCCAAAGATTATTAAGATAGCGACAACCAAAAACAAGCCGTAATCAAAACGACTACTTTTTGGCATAGATTTTTACATATTTTTTAAATAAATTTCCTTTTTCTTTGTAATCTCTAAAAAGGCTAAAACTAGGAGAGGCACAAGAGAGAAGACAAATTTTTCCTTTTTGGGTATTCTGATAAGCCAATTTAACCGCTTCTTTCATATTTACTGCTTGGTTAACTTGGAATCTTGTTGGACTTGGCTTATGCTTTAAAATTGTCTGCCAGATTTTTTCTCCGGTGGTTGGGAAAAGAATTAGATTTTTGATTTTGCTTTTTAAAATTCTTTTGGCTAAATTTTTAAAATCCAATCCTCGATCATATCCACCAAGAATAATTGTCTGAACCTTATTCCCTAAAGTATCTAAAGCAGCAATAGCAGTCTCGGGAATTGTTGATAAAGCATCATTATAAAAAGTGATTCCTTTAAAATTGCCTACTAATTCTAAGCGATGGGGTAAGGGTTTGAAATTCTGGATAGCTTTGGCAATTTTTTCTTTTGGAATCCCAAAGATTTTTCCAACACAAACTGCTGCTTTGATGTTTTCTTGATTAAACCTTCCGATTAACTTTCCTTTTAAAGGTGCGAACAATGGACATCGGTCGAAGGCAATTTTTTTAGCTTTTGATTTTTTGGCAATTTCTCTAACAAATTTGTTTTTTGAATTATAAATCAAAAAATCATCTTTAGATTGATAACAAGTGATATTGGCTTTAGCGTTAGCGTATTCTTTGAAATTTTGATAATAATCCAAGTGTTCAGGATAAATATTCAAAAAAACAGCAATCTGGGGAGATTTTTTGAGATTGTATAATTGATGAGAAGACATTTCATAAACATAAACATCTTTTGGGGTTGCCGAGAATAGAAGTTTCAAAACTGGCCTCCCGATGTTACCAACTAAATGAGCCTTTATTCCCCCCTCTTTTAAAACACCATAAATCAAAGAAGTAGTAGTACCCTTCCCTTTTGTTCCAGTAATACCAACAATTTTCCCCGGACAATTTTTCAAAAATATTTCAGTTTGAGAAGTAATTTTTCCTCTTTTAAATGCTTTTTCAACTTCTGGTAGATGAATTGGAATTCCTGGCGATTTAATAATCAGATCATAATTTTTTAGTGCTTTTAGGTAATCCTTGCCTAAATGCCATCTTACTTTTTTGACACTCGGCATTTTGGTCTTGACGCTTTCATTCCTATCACCTATTCCCAAAATTTTCTTGGGAAATAATTTTCTCAAAAAGCGAAAGCTATCCATTCCCTCTTTGCCAAAGCCTAAAATTAGAATTTTTTTGTTTTTTAGTTCGTTCAACCTCATTCTATCTTAAAAATAACATAAATTTAAGCTTTTTAAAAATAAAATTTCCGCTAGAAAGAAATTGGCCTCAATCTTTTTTTAACCAGTATAATTAGAGGCCTTCACAAAAAGAGAGTTAAAGATTTTCAATAGATAAGGAATCGGCTTTCTCTTCATTTGCCGAAGATCTTTTTCTAAGCTTAATTTAAAAGCCAGCTGACTTTCTTTGTAAGTGCCGACACATTCGAAGGGTTTTATTTTCCCCTTCCCTATTAGAGATTTCATTGTCGGCAATAATTTTCTGTTTTGAAAAAAATCTCTACCGAAAATTTTAAAGAGTTGCTTTTTATTTAAAAGAGGATAAAGACTAGCATAGACAAAAAGACATTTAGGGCAATTGCCACACCACCTTATTTCTTTGGCTTCAATTTTCATTGAGTTATTACAACTGGAAAAAACCGAAAAGTATTGGGGATATTTTATAAACTTTTTTGAAATTTCCAATTCGCCATAATTCCTCAAATAACTAAAATAATTTATCTCTTTTGCCAGATATTTTTTGCAATAGTATTTAAATTTTTTCTCAAATTGCGAGCTTTTTGACCATTGATGGTTGATTGTTACACCCAAATATTTGACATTGCCCTCGTCAGCGCTTTTTTCATTGGAAAAGGCAATATTGCTATAATTGAAAAAAACAGCTACTAAGACACTTAAAAAAGAGAAAACGGCCGTAATCGGGGTATGGCCGTTGAGAAATCTCTTTTTGTTTAATTCTAACAGAACAGGATCAATTTCCCGTCTAACAATAACCGAATCTTTTATTCCCGCTACTTTCACTACCTTTTTCATTATCTTATTAGGATTGACCAAAAAGCAACCAATCTTTTTTCTTTGCTTTTTTAATTCCTCCAAAGTAACAATTGAGTCTTTGCCTCCTCCAATTGGTACTAAAAACCTATCTTGCCATAGGGATAAATTTCCTCTAACTGGGGACTTTTTGCCATTTCTGTTTTTGGCAGAAATTTTTAAAAAATTTGGTTTTCGGAAGTCAATTTTATTTTCATAAAAAAATTGGCCCATTCCATTTATTATTAAGTCTTTCCACCATTTGATTTGTTCTTTGTTTAAGTAGCCAGTTTGAATTTCAATTTCCGGCGAACAAGTTGCCTTCCAATAACTGGGAATTTCTATTAAACCTAGATGAAATATTAAATGATTTAATACTCTCTCCCCTATTTGGGCTATTCTTTTCTTCTTAACATTCTCTATAGTTATCTTGGGCCTGAAACAAATATTAGGTTTAATTTTAAAATCAAAGAAAATTTCCAAATTATTCCCAGAAATTTTGTAAGAATAATTTTCATAAATAAATTTTGGATATTTTTTTCTTAAAGATTTATATTTCATTTTTTATTTATATTTTGAATATAGTTTGAAATTTGATTAACTTTGATTTATGCCAAAAGTATATTGCTATTATGTAATATACTTTCGGAATTTTATCCAAGGAGACGGATGGCTACTCCTATGATGGCAAAAACAAGGCTGATTATCCAAAATCTCATCGTTACCTGATGGGCTGGCCAGTTCTTAGCTTCAAAATGATGATGAATTGGAGTGGAAAGCCAGATTTTCTTTTTTCTAATTTTTTTAGAAAGTAGTTGCAAAATTATTGAACCAACCTCAATAACCATAATACCGGCAATGATCGGTAAAACAAATACCGAATCGGTCAAAAAAGCCACCACTGCCATGGTTGAGGTTAAACCCAAAATGCCGCTCTCGCCCATATAAAATCTGGCGGGCGGAATATTATACCATAAAAAAGTAAAAAGAGTGCCGGCAATTACTGCACAAAAAGTAGCCAAATCGGCCTTTCCTTGAGAAAGAGCAATAATCGAAAAGGCGCCGAAAACTGAAGCAAAAACACCACCGGCTAATCCATCTAAACCATCAATTACTCCTCCCGACCAACTGGCAACCATCACTAAAACAAAAAAAGGAACAATCCAAAAACCTATTTTCAAATCAATTCCTTCCGGAAAATTAAAAAGGAGAGGAATATGAATTGAGTCCCACTTTAATTTATAATAAAACCACAACCCCCCTATTAGCCCAATTAAAGCAACAATGAATAATCTTCTGGTAAAAGTTAAACCTTTGCCAACATACTTTCCTTTCCCAAAAACCACCAAAATATCATCAAAAAGTCCGACAATTGCAGCAGAAGTTAAAGTGAAAAGAGGCAACCAGGTTTCTTGGCGAGAAAGAAAATTAAATTTTTTTAACCACCAAGGGTGTTGAAAAAAAGATAAGCCAAAGAATAAAAATATAATAATTAAAGTCGTCAACCAAATCAATACTCCCCCGCCCCGTGGCACAGTTACTTCTCTTTCTTTGTGAAGAGAATAAAAAATTTCAGCACTTTCACCGGTGATTGTTTTGGTTCTTGCCTCTTTTTTCCAAAATTTAATTTTGTTTAAAAACTTAATTAAATATGGAGCTAGTAAAAAGGCAACCAAAGCTGTTAAAGCCGAAATAAGTAAAAGCCGAATGACATTAAAAGTAAAAAGAGTCATAAAGAGTCATATCGTTAACTCGTTAACCAATTAATTAATTTTTGCATCTCAATAATCCGAGTAGCTCGCGATTCGGTGCCTAAAATAATATTAAAAAAAATAATTCCCTTTTCATTTTTAAAAACTGAAATCATCGATCCGCCAGCTTCATCGGTATAGCCAGTTTTTCCGCCGATGAGAATTAAATTTTCCGGCAAGATTAAATCAGAAAGACCATTGTTTATTAAATAAGGTCCTTTTTGTCGAGATATTTCAAAAATTAATGGATGATTTTCAAGAATATATCGGACTAGCTTTATTAAATCTTTAGCGGTTGAGTAATTAAAATAATTTAAAGTTTCCTGCCTTAAATTTAGATCTTCGGGATCAAGACCGGTGGGATTAACAAAATGAGTATTTTTTAAACCCAATTCACTTGCCTTTTGATTCATTTTTTCAACAAAATTTTCAACTCCCATAACCTCAGAAAGGGCAAAGGCAGCATCATTGCTCGAGTAAATAAGCATCAATTCTAAAAGCTTTTTAACTCTAAATTTTTCTCCTTTTTTTAAATTGCCATATTGGGGGACATCTTCTTGGTTGGCAGCATTCTGAGAAATAGTAATGAAAGTTTCTTCCAAATCATAATTTTCATTTTCTAAAACAATTACTGCTGTCATTAATTTAGTCAAAGAGGCAATAGGTAAAATTTCTTCTGGATTTTTCTGAAAAAGAATTTTTTCTCTACCTCGGGAATCAACCAAAAGAGAAATCGCCGATTTAGCATTTAGTTCCAATGGAGATTTGAGATTTTTTTTAGGAACCGGGATAGAAACCATGTTTTCAAATGGTTGACTAATTTGAGCATAAAAATAATCTTCCGTTTTTTGCTGGAGAAAGTTTATTCCCCACCAAAACGGAAGGCTAATTAAAAAAGTCACAATGAATGTTTTTAAATTTTTCATTGTTTTATCTTTATCTGGTGACATTATTTTTTTGGTTTGATGATTTTAATTCTTAATTCTTTCAGTTGTTCTTCGGTTACTTCGTTGGGCAAATTCATCATTAAATCACGATTGTCGCCTGTTTTTGGAAAAGCTATCACTTCCCTGATACTTGGTTCATTTAAAAGGATTGACAAAAATCTGTCAATACCGCAAGCAATACCACCGTGGGGTGGGACGCCATAATCGAAAGCCTCTAATAAATGACTAAAATTTTTTCTAATTTGATTTTTTCTATGACCCATTATTTCAAATACCGCCTCTAAAATTTCTTTTTTATAAATCCTTAAAGAACCTCCCCCAATTTCTATTCCGTTTAAAACAAGATCATATTGCCAGGCCAAAATTTTCTCTGGATTTTTTTTAATTTCAGAAACGCTTTCAGTTTGGGGCCTGGTAAAAGGATGATGAACAGCATCCCATCTCTTTTCCTCTTTTTTCCATTCAAACATTGGAAAATCAAGAATGAAACAAAAAGCTAGCTCATCCGGATCAGATGGATTTTTTCTTAGATCAGGTTTGTCGCTTTTATATTTTTCCATTGCCTCTTGATATTTTATTTTGGGAAAGGGAATTTTGGTGATTTTTTTCGTCGGAAATAATTCCTTTACCAATTGAGTAAAAAGGTCTTCAATTAATAAGCAAATTTCTTCTTGTTCGACAAAAGACATTTCAATATCCAACTGAGTAAATTCAGCCTGTCGGTCAGCCCGCGGATCTTCGTCTCTAAAACAACGGGCAATTTGAAAGTATTTTTCAATGCCAGCTACCTGTAATAATTGTTTATATTGCTGTGGACTTTGGGGAAGGGCATAAAAATAGCCCGGATATAATCTTGAGGGAATTAAAAAATCTCTTGCCCCTTCCGGTGTAGATTTAGTTAAAATAGGAGTCTCTATTTCCAAAAAGTCTTCTTTTATCAAAAAATTCCTTATAAATTGAATTACTCTTTGACGAACCTCTAAATTTTTTTTCATTCTTTTCCTTCTTAAATCTAAAAAACGATATTTCAATCTTTTTTCTTCTGAAATTTCATAACCTGAAGTTTCAATCGAAAAAGGAAGCGTTTTTGCCTTAGAAAGAATAGCTAAGTATTCAGCTTTAAGCTCGACTTCTCCGGTTTTAATTTTTGGATTTACCATTCCCGGAGGTCTTTTTTGAATTGTTCCGCCAACCTCAACAACCCATTCTGACCTTACTTTTTTAATTTCGTTATAAAGGTCTGAATTTTCCGGCGTGAAGACAATTTGCAATGTTTCGCTCCGGTCCCTTAAATCAAGAAAAAGAATCTTTCCATGAGACCTGATTGTTTGAACCCAACCGCAAACCCTTACTTTCTTGCCGAGATATTTTGTTGTTTCAAATGTTAAAATGCGTTTCATAAGTTATAACTTTTTTTAACGGAGGTAATCTCTAATTATTTCTACCATTTCTCTTGGGGTATAATTTGTTTTTATTAAATAGGCCTTAGCTCCAAGCTTGAAAGCCTTTTTTCTTGTTTCCGGTTCATCAAAATTAGAAAAAATCACTACCGGAATTGAAGAAATTTCTGACTCTTTTTTTAACCAGGTTAAAAATACAATTCCATTTTCCTGAGGGAGAAGAAGGTCAAGAATTATTAAATCCGGTCTTTCTTTCTTAGTCAGCTCTAAACCTTCTTTGGCTTCTATTGTTGAAATTACTTTAAAGCCGACCTCAGTCAATTTATCTACATACATTTCACTTAAAACCTTTTCGTCTTCAATTAATAAAATTTTTTTTGACATGGTTTAGAAGATATCAGCTCCTTCTTTTATAACCTTTTTTATTTTAGTTTTAAGTAGTTTTTCCTCTAATTTAATTGGCAATAGAATAAAAAAAGCACTTCCCTTTCCTTTTCCTGGTGATTCGGCCCAAATTTTTCCACCATGCATTTCAATAAATCTTTTGGCAACATGAAGACCGAGCCCAGCTCCGGCGCTATGGAGTTGGGTGCCAGCAGTAGCCCGTGAAAACATCTGGAAAAGACTATCAATTTCCTCTTTGGTCATTCCCTCACCGGTATCAGAAATTTTGATTTTTTCTTCATTGTTGATTTTTTCTAATTCAATTGTCACTCCTCCTTTTTGAGTATATTTTATCGCATTATCAACGATATTTAAAATCACTTGTCTCAATTTTTCCCGATCGACTGTTACTTCCGGTAAGAGTTTTTCGGTCTCAGCTATTTTCAGATATAAACCTTTTTTTTCTGCGTTGATCTTTAGTTCTTCAATAATACCGGAAATTAACTCCTTTAAGGAGATTGGTTCTGGGGTAAATTCAATTTTGCCAGCCTCCAATTTTGACAAATTTAGAAGATCATTAACTAATTTTATCAGTCTTTCATTGCTCTGATAAACATTAGCCAAGGGTTTTCTCATTTTCTCTGATATTTGGCCATAAGTTCCCTCCAGAATCATTGAAATATATCCTTTAACCGCTGTCAACGGCGTTTTTAACTGATGAGAAGCTATTGAAATAAATTCTGACTTAGCCTTATCTATCTTTTCTATTTCCCGTCTTATCTTGATCTCTCTTAAAGTAGCTCTGATTAAAAGATAACCAAAAACACAAAATAAAACAAAAATAACTCCATTTGCAACTTTCCAAGAAAAACTTGGCGTAGTGAATATTTGAATTATTAAAAGCAACCCAATCACTACAACCAAAATCTCAGTCAAAATAACTTCAATACCAAAGAGATGATATCTGGTAATGGCAAGAGTAGTGAAAAAGATAAAAAAAACCCAAGCATATGGTGAAAATTTGGCAAATTCATTTGATCCGGTAATTCCTGGCAATATCACAGAAAGAGGTATTACAGTTAAAAGATATATTATGGCGCCTATTAAAATATAACCTATTTGTTTTTTCTTTTCTTCTTTAAATTCTTTGTATTTCTTAATTAACAAAAAAATAATTGCTCCTACAGCAAAAAGGATAAGAGGAAAGTAAAGAAAATATAATTTACCTCCTACTATATTTGTTCCCCATTCAAAATATTCAACATCTCGGACTATTAGATTGGTAATTAGACTTATCAATGCAACACTTCCATAAACAAAAAAACTAAATTTCCATAGCGGTGAAATTTTTTTTCGTGTTTCTTCGGGAAAAACTAAAATAAAATATAAGGCGGCAATACATTGGATGAACCCCGCTGCTATCGTGGCCTTATTCCAAAAGAGTGCATTGGGGGCTTGTGACGGTTCGTCAGCTAAGTAATTTAAAATACTCCAAATGGTGATTACTATTACTAATTTAAAGAATGAAGAAGTTGTTGCACCTTTTTTCCCTGCTAGAAATACAAAAGTTCCTAGAGATAAATTGATTAAAGAAATGATGATTAAAAAAATTAAATTTAGATCGCTCATTTAAACTTTTGACTCATTTAAACTTTTGATTAGATTTCCATAAGATTAATTAAATAGGGCGCAGGGT
>DAIRUS010000002.1:47278-57520 GCA_036803205.1 bacterium
CTCATTTAAACTTTTGATTAGATTTCCATAAGATTAATTAAATAGGGCGCAGGGTTACAAGTTAGATAGTAATTACTCATTTTTTCTCTAATTCTTTTTTGTTTTTCAGTAAGTTCTTTTGTTTCTATTGGATAAAAACTTATTCCAAAAGAATTTGTGAAATAATTTTTTATTTCTTCTGGAATAACCACAATCCAATATTTTATCCCTCTCTTTTTACTTATTTCTAATGCTTTTTTTAATAAACCAAGAGAGATTAATCCATCACGATATTCTTTTTTTACTACCAGTCTTGAAAGCTCAGCCATTTCTGTATAATAAGATTTTGGCAATTCGATGTTAAAATCTTTTTCAACATAAAATCCTTCTTTAGAGGGTAAAATGATTCTCAACGCACCAATCAAATTGTCACCAATAAATGTTCCAATTTTAATTGTATATTCTTCATATTCATCTTTAAGCGATTCTGGCCTTAAGTTATCTGGATTAATATATTTTTTTTCTAAACCATAAATTTGCGAAATTAATTTGTACATTTTTTCTAGTTCTTTTGGACTATCAATGATTCTAAAGTTGATTTTCGGATAGCGAAATTTTAGGCTCAATGTTCCCAAAAACGTCTTAATTCGACATTTGATATTCATAATATTTTTTCTGCAGTAAATAATATATTTTGATTTACATAAATTAATTTTCCCGCGGAGATATTCTCGAAACCAGCAGACTTTAACAATTCTTTCATCACTTTTTCATTTAAAAAATAATATTTTCCAGATTTCATTTCTTTATCGATAAGATAATTATAATAAAAAATTTTAATGGTGTGAGGAAAAAATTGTATCATTTTTCGAAAAGTAGCAATTAATCCGTTTTTCCTGAAACTTGCCATTACACTATTAATATAAATTTTAGAAATTTTATTTTTTTCGTGAGGGTTTGTAATAACTATTTTCCCTCCGGACTTTAAAACTCGATAAAATTCTTTTAATGTTTCTAATTGTTTTTCTTTCGGAATAATATAAAGGGTATTGTTGCAGGCAATCTTATCAAAATAATTATCAGGAAATGGTAATTTTTCTCTCAAATCTGCCAAAACCACTTTAGCATTAGGATCTTTTTTTTTGTAAATCTCTAATGCTTCTTGGCAATTATCTAATCCTATAACTTCTGCTCCTCTTTCTTTTATCTTTAAAGCCAAATTTCCCGTTCCACATCCTGCCTCTAGTATTTTTTCCCCCGGTTTAATCTCCAGTTCATTGCAAATTGTTTCTAATAATTCCTGATAGGGAATCAGCAAATTCAAAATATCATAAACCTTAAAATACCTTGCCCAAAATATTGAATTGAGCATGACTTTCTGACTATTTGCTATATATCAATCATACCTCAATTTCGCCAAAAATAAAAGAACCCATCAAGCTCTTTTAAATGATTAACAGCTGTTATTGACTATTTAGCTAATACTATAAAGATAGAGATTGATTTTGTTTTTTCTTTCCAGCAGAGGAATAGTTTGACTTGGCTTCCAAGAAGAAAGGGGCGAAGAAAAAGAAACTATCCTTGTGCCTGGCTTTAATTCTTTGGCAAACTTTTCTTCTAATTTGGCTAAAATTCGAGGGGTGAGAAATAAAAAAATGACATCGGCATTACTAAGATTTGCTTTAAAAAAGTCTTGACAATAAATATTTCCTTTAATCCGATGAAAAAAGAAATTTAATTTAGAAATCAAAAACAAAAAAGCAGAAAACTCAAAACCAACCACCTTCGCTCCAAATTCTTTTGCTCCAATGACCAAAACCTTCCCTGTCCCCGACCCTAAATCATATAAACTTTCACCCGGTTTCAAATTGGCAAATTTTAATGCCTTTCTAATAATACTTTTTGGGGTGGGAACAAAAGGAGCTCCTTGCAAAGCCGGTTTGAGCAAAAACAGAAAGATGGATACTAAAACAATTGGAATCAATTTCAAGATTGTTGCCATAATTAGATATTCGGTCCAGCCGGCGGTTTAGGAGTTTCCGAGGTTTCCGGCTTTTTCCTTTCTTTCTTTTCCTTTCTGGCTAAATAATAATACACTATCACCCCAATTGCAATCAGGGCAATAATGATTAATAAGGTGGTAAATGACATAAAAGTTAAAAATTTATTTGGTTTTCACTCGACCTTTATCTTGTTTTAAAAAAATTAAATAAATTGTAAATATTTCCTGCGCCCATTGCTATTACTACTTCCCCGCCCCGCAAACTTTTCTTCAAAAAACTAACCACCCTCTCAACATCCGCTATATATTCCCCATTACATAAATGACAAACGATCGTTTCCCTTTTATGTACCTTTTTAGGTAATTGAGCATTAACTGCCTTGATTAATTTTTGGGAATTAACCTTCTTTTTTATTGTTTTATCTTCTCGGCCGGCCACATCATAGATGTCAGTGATAATCAATTTGTCAACCCATTTTCTCATTAATACTTCCTTGAAAGTTTTGACAAAATCTTCAAATAAATAATATGTCCTCTGATATTGATGAGGTTGGAAAATGCAAAAAATTTTCTTTTTGGGATACTTTTCCCGCGCTGCCTTTAAGGTAGCTTTTATTTGAGTCGGATGATGGCCATAGTCATTAATTAATTTGAAGCTTTTAGTTTTGAGTTTAATATTTCTTTCATCAAATCTCCGCCAAGAACCTTTATATTTTGAAAGAGCTTTAAAGGAAGTTTTGTTAGGAATTTTTAGTATCCAAGCCACCTTCAAAGTGGCTAAAGCATTAGAGACATTAAATTCGCCCGGCACTTTTAAAATCTCTTTTATTTTTTTTGCTTCTTTTTCTCTTAACGAATAAAATAACACGTTTTTGGCAATCGTCAAAAATATGGTATAAACTTTTTTATCATCTTTATTGGCTATTAACCAACCATCTTTTGGTAAATGGGCAATAAATTTTTTGAAGGCCAAAATATAGTTTTTAAAATTTCGGTAATAATCTAAATGATCCGGCTCTAAATTCGTCAAAACAATAATTTTTGGCCAGTAATTTAAAAATGATTCTTTATACTCATCGGCTTCAATAACTAAATATTTACTTTTTCCCATCCGACAATTTGCGTCACCAAATTCTTTCAATTTTGTTCCCAAAATGACTGTCGGGTCAAGGCCGGCTCTTTCTAATAATAATCCAATCATCGCCGCTACTGTGCTTTTGCCATGACTTCCGCAGACGGCGATGGTAAAATATTTTTTTGTTAATTCACCCAAAGCCTGAGGATAACTTTTAATTTTTAATTTACACTTTATCGCTTTTTGCAATTCAGGATTATCCGATTGAATTGCCGGGCTATAAATCACTAAATCAGCATTTTTTGGTAAGTTTTTTGCTTTGTGTTTTCCAATAATAATCTTTGCCCCTCTTTTTTCCAGAGCATTAGTGATTTCAGAAGAAACCAAATCAGATCCAGAAATTTCTCCGCCTTTTTCTAAATAATATCTTGCCAAAGCTGAGACACCAATTCCACCAATACCAATAAAATGAATGCGCATAAAATTAAAAACCTAAAATTACACCTTCGGCAATGTTTTCAGCATGGTCAGAAATTCTTTCTAAATTATCAATTATTTCAAGATAAAGGGGCCCGGCTTCGGGTCGGCAAACCCCTTTTTTCAACCTTTGGTAATGATTTTTTTCTCAATAATTCATCAAGTCGATTATTTTTCTAATACAAAGGATTCTAAAACAAAATATTCTGGCCCTCCTTTTTTTAGTTTACTTTCCATTATTTCAATAGAATTTACCTCAAAGCTTAAAGAGATTTCTTCTTCAATTACTGGTCTTTCTTCAGGATCAATCTGACGAAATTGCCATTGGCGAATTCTTCCCAAAGTAATGTGAGGTTTATATGGCCTGTTTTCATTTTCAGTCTTCTTAATTAAAGAAAAAAGAGAGCTTTCTAAATTCCTTTGAAGATTTCCCAATTGAATACTTTTTTCTCCTTCCACCCAGACCATTCGTGGAGGCATTTTCTTGGGTGGACCATAACAAACTCTTTTTAAATTTATTAAAAATGATTGATGTTTGATTGCTACTTCTTTTGTAATCTTTAATATTTCTAAAAGCTGTTCATTAGAAATATAGCCCAAAAAAATTAAAGTAATGTGCAAATTCTCTTTTTTTGTCCAGCGACAAGGAAGCTCTGGCCATTTTTCTTGAAAGGAGATAAGTTTACTTTTAATTTCTTCTGGTAGATTAATAGCAATAAAAATCCGGTGGAGCATATTTTTTCATAATACCATATTTTCTAAAAAAAATCCCCGCCCAGAGGCGGGGATTTTCACTAACAAGGAGGTTCATAACACTGAGAACATCTGGCTTCATAGGTTTCTTCTCCTCCAATCAAAATCAAAGGGCTATCTTTTTTTGCCGGTTTTCCGTTAATTAGGCGTTGAGTTCTAGTAGCCTCTTTTCCACAGACGACGCAAACAGCATGAAGTTTGATTACCTCATCAGCCAAGGCTAGTAAAATTGGCATTGACCCAAAAGGTTCAGCTCTAAAATCTAAATCTAGCCCAACAACTATCACATCTTTCTCTATTTCAATTAATTCTTGAACAAATTTTAGGAAACTCTGAGAAAAAAATTGCCCTTCATCTATATACACTTTCTCAGCCAAGAGAATTTTTTGTTGAAGTTCTTTTGATAGAGAAGAAAATTTTGTTATCTCATGATTTATCCGATAACAAGGCAACCGAAGAGTACGATAGTGGGTGACAATTTCATTCTTTTCATATCGGGTATCAAGCTTAGGTTTTAAAAGAACAATTTTTTTCTTTGCTATTAAGTCTCTTTTTGCCCTTCGCAACAACTCTTCGGTTTTACCAGAAAACATGCATCCTGTAATTACCACTAACCGTCCCACTTTTCTCTTCATTTTTCCTCCTTATTTTTAAGGTTCCAAGAATTAGTTTATCAAAAATTTATTTTAAAAATCAAATAAAAAGCTCCTCCCAAAAGAGGAGCTTATCTTTTTTTGTCAATTCGCCATTTATAGCCGAGAACCTTTTGGAGCTTTTTAGGACAGGGTCCAATGTAATCAAGAAACCGTTTAGAGTCGACAGAGGGTAGCTCTATCACCTTTTTTGAATGAAGATATAATCGCGACTGACAACCAATTCTTCTTAACTCTTGACGCAAGCGTTGAAAGCTTTGGGAAGAATATCGAGTCACGGCAAATCGAATTTTATTCCCCTTTCCAAGATAGCCACCGCGCAAGTACCAAAGCAAAGCTATTGTTGGAGTAAGTTTCAAATCTGGCGGTACTTCCTTTTTTCCTTTTCGATACCAACGAAACCAGATTTCTGTTAGTTCATAGTAAGCCCAGCTGGTATACCGCCAATATTGAGATCGTTGGTGAAATCGATTTTCTGTCATTGGAACAATTTTACCTTGAGGCTCAATTCCACTTTTATTAAGCTGCTCGGCGATCCATTTAATGTATGGAAGCTTGGTTGAAGCCTGAGTAAAAAAATAGGTCTTTTTTTTCGGATGATGACTTACCAAAGAACCCCCACCCAAAAGCAAACCATCCAAGAGCTCTCTTAGTCCAGGAGAAAGAACACAATGTTTAGCTCTAAAGATGTATTTTGGTTCGATTCCATATTTTTTTGCTCGTCTAGAAACGGCCATCGGACTTACTCCATCAATTTTAGCTATTTCCCTCATCGAGAATCCTATCTTGATGAGGGTCCGAAACTTTTCAGGGTCCTGAGAAAGCTGTTTTCTTTTCTTCATCTTTACCCTCCTTTTTAAATTTAGAGTGCTAAAATAATTTATATAAAATCTTCTTTTAATTGTCAATCTTTATTTTCAAAACGGCTTTTTTGGGGTAGAATAAAATAATGAAAGAAGCTTATTTATATAAGAAATTGTCTAATAAAAAAGTTCAATGCCAAAATTGCAGCCATTACTGTGTTTTGTCTCCGGGAGAAAGAGGAAAATGCGGAGTGAGAGAAAACATTGATGGAAAATTGTATGCTCTAAATTATCGAAAGGTCATTGCCTATCATATTGATCCAATTGAAAAAAAACCATTTTTTCATTTTTTACCGGGAAGTTATTCTCTTTCGATTGCCACTGTTGGTTGCAACTTTTCTTGTTTTTGGTGTCAGAATTGGGATATTTCCCAAAATTTTAAAAATGTTAAAGAAATTCCCGGAAAAGATTTATCGCCGGAAGAAATTGTTGGTCTGGCTTTAAAAAATGAATTGCCAAGCATTTCTTATACTTATACCGAACCAACCATCTTTTCCGAATATGCCCTCGAAACAATGAAAAAGGCAAAAGAAATGGGATTAAAAAATAATTGGGTAACAAATGGCTTTTGGTCAAAAGAATTATTTGAGTTAATTTGGCCCTATTTGGATGCTGCTAATGTGGACCTGAAAGGGTGGTCAGAACAATTTTATCAAAAATATTGTGATGGAAGACTTCAGCCTGTTTTAGATAATCTAAAATTGATTAAGAAAAAGAAAATTTGGCTTGAGGTGACAACTTTAATTATTCCCACTTTAAATGACAAAGAGGAATGGTTTGAGGAAATTGCTAAATTTATTAAAGAAGAATTGAACGCGGAAACCCCTTGGCATGTTACTCGATTTTCTGGAGCAATTTCTTGGAAAATGCAACATCTTCCCGATACTTCAGTTGAAACTTTACAAAAAGCTTGGCAAATAGGTAAAAAAATCGGCCTAAAATATGTCTATACCGGTAATATTCCCGGCCTCCCCTCAGAAGACACTTTTTGTCCAAAATGTGGTGCTTTGGTAATAGATAGAACAAATTACCTTATTCACCGTCATGATAAAAATGGTAGATGTCCAAAATGTAAGCAAGATTTAAATTTAATATTAAAATAAAAGCTCATCTATATATTTAAATCAGCACAGAAAAATACCAATTGATTTTATGCCTTTAGTTTTTGCTTCAATTTCACCCCATCCGCCAATAATTTTACCCTCAGTGGGTTCATCTCAAGATCGAGCCCAAGTAAAAAATACAATTGAGGCACTAGAAAACTTGGGAAAGAAATTGAAAGAGGCAAAACCGGATTTAATAATAATTTCCTCACCTCACCCTGATTGGGGATTTAATGTCCCCCTTTTCTTTTTAGCTCAAAATTTTAAAGGAAAAATCGAACCTATTCTCATTGGTTTAGAAGAGCCAAAATTTTATTTTGAAGAAGGGAAAAACCTCTATCTAAAAATTTCCAGAGGTCCGACCCCTGAGAGGACTTTTGAGAGGGTTGGGATAATCGCCTCCGGTGATCTTTCCCATTGTCTAAAAGAAGAAGGTCCTTATGGATTTCATCCTGACGGCCCAAAATTTGATAAAGCATTCATTGAAGCATTAAAAAAGAAAGATATAGAAACAATTTTAAAGTTAGATGAAATGTATCCCGAGGCTGGCGAATGCGGTTTGAGCTCTTTTTGTTTTCTTTTGGGGATTTTAAAAGCTTCGGGCCTCAACTGGCAACCGGAGATATTGTCATACGAAGGACCTTTTGGTGTTGGATATCTGGTGGCAAATTTCAAATTTTAGAATAAAAATTAACCTTGACTTTCTCTTAATTTTAATTTAAAACAAACTATCCCGGAGGGGTCGGATAATGGTATTCCACCGCTCTTGAAAAGCGGCGTCCATTTTTAATGGACTTGCGAGTTCGAATCTCGCCCCCTCCGCCAAGTTTTATCAAGTTTTATATTCAGCGAAATTGAAAGATGTTGCTTCGGCACAAAGCGCCGCAGGATGGTATTTTTCCGCTAAGAAAATCACTAAAGCTTTTTGGAGTGAGCATTAATAAATTAACAAAATAATTGTTACTAAAATTGTCGGCGGGTGGTAAACTATAAGTAAAGAAAGGTTTTCAAAAAATAATTTAACTTTAAAAAAACTATGAATCAAGAGAATGTGAACAAACTTGTAGATTGGATAAAAGCAAATCGCAATTATCCAATTGAACAACTTCGGCAATCTGCCCTACAGGGCGGAGCAAGTGAAGAAGATTTTAATGCGGCCTTAAATATCGTCAACGCGCCGGCGGCCGTATTGGAGTATAAGGGTGTTGGCATAAGATTTTTTGCATTGCTAATTGACACAATAATTTTCGGTATTTTGTTGTGGCTGTTTATGAAATTTTTTTCAGGTACATATGTTGGCGGTTGTGATTCCGATTTTAATATCGGTGCTACCATTCCGATAGACCAAAATAAAACATTTTATGGCTTGTGTGGTTTTTCAGCTCAACTCTACTTTTTAGCAATTTTTACTTATTACGTTTTGTTTGAATGGAAGCTCGGCGGAACACTTGGAAAATTGGTAACTGGAATGAGAGTTGTAAAATCGACGGGCGAACCGCTCGATTTGAAAGCTTCGCTGATAAGAAATGTTATGCGTATCGTAGACTTTTTACCATTCTTTTATCTTGTCGGTGCTATCTCTGTTTGGAATTCCAAAACAAAACAAAGAATCGGAGACAGATTAGCAAAAACGGTTGTGGTTTCTAAAAATAGCATTAAATAAATCTTATGAAAAAAATTTCTACAATTTTATTTGCCGTTAGTTTGCTTTTAGTCGGAACAACTGTTTTTGCTCAAACAGTTCTCTTTCCGACTGATAAACAACAAATCGCAAATAACTTAGATAGCTTGGTTCAAGCAGTCAATGCTGGTGATACGCAAAAAATTTCCACCTTAATTTCTCCAAACAGCCAAAAATTATTATCTGATATACAAGAACGAATAAGGGGCGGAATTGCATATCAACTCGATTACCGTCCGCTTGATAGGAATTTTGAAATAATTAGTCAAAACCAAGTAAAAGTTAAAGCAAGATTTGCCGCTTCTGGTGTTGGTTGGAAAGTTAGCGGTTTATCAACATTCTTTGTTTTTGAAAAGCAAAACAATCAATGGCTCATTACTGATACGGATTTCTACAAAAAATTAGGGGCTGATTATGTTTTTGGAATATTAAAACGGGTGTTTATTTTTGTCGGCCCGGTATTTCTTCTGCTTTTTGTCTTTTGGCTTTGGATGCTGATCGATTGTGTCAAAAGGGAATTTGACGACAAAGCATTGTGGATAATATTACTTATCTTTCTAAACTTTATCGCCGCATTTTTGTACTACTTCATCGTCAAGCGAAAAAATATAACTCGCAAGCCACTTGAGTTTAAGATGTAGCGTAAACGCAGTTAGTAAGATGCTATGTCTATAAGTGAATAGCCCAAAAGAAATTCGTTGGGCGATCTGTCTTTATGGTTTTTGCTGTTTTCAAATGTCGCGACAATCTTTTTCGCAATAACTGAAAACTGGAATTTATTAACCATAATGTGGGTGTATTGGCTTCAGAGTATAACCATTGGATTCTTTAATTTTATTCTGATACTTCAGCTAAAAGAATTCTCCACTGAAGGATTTAAGATCAACGACCGACCCACTCAACCCACACAAAGCACAAAAATTTTTACTGCATTTTTCTTTTTGTTTCATTTTGGATTTTTTCATTTCGGTTATTTGATGTTTCTTTTAGCGGGAGCATTTACTAAAGCATATGGAAATACGCTAAACTCCGCTGAATTAAAATTTATTTTGTTAACCGCCCTGCTCTTTTTTATCAACCATCTTTTTTCTTATTTTTCTTTTTCTTATTTTTACAACAAACCGCCAAATACCAAAAAAACAAAATATCGACTCGCTCATGTTTTACCTTTATCCAAGAACAATTCCAATGCATCTGACAATAATTTTTGGCTATTCGTTTGGCAGTGCCTTGCCTTTATTCTTGTGCTTAAAACATTCGCTGATGCTATAATGTATGTTGTAGAGCACAATGTTTTGAGAAAAGGCGAAGAGCAACAAACGCAGATAATTTAAGGCGGCGTATTTTGCAAAGCGAAATACGAAAAATTGCGGAGGCAAAAAAGCGAGGGCGGGCAAAAATTCCTTTCCCCCAACCTCTTTTCCTTCCCGTCCCGCCCGAACGGAAAAGTTTTCTGCTCTGTCGTCTCGCCGAAGGCGGGAGCAATCAAAATTCAAAGTCCGGATTTTCGTCAAAAAAAGAAAAAAGTTCGGATTTTGTCCAAAAGGTACCGCAGTACTTTAATTTAAAAGATTGAAAAGGAGGTAAAAATGAGAAGGGAGAAACTGGTGGAATTACTGAAAGAATGTCAGAGAAAAAAGCAAAGTGTAGGCATTT
>DAIRUS010000002.1:57620-100663 GCA_036803205.1 bacterium
TTTAAAATAGACCCAAACTTGTGTTTGGGTCTTTTCTCTTTTTTTTAAAAATTGAGATAATAAAGAAGAATATTCTATAATAAAAAAGAAGATTCTTTAAGTTATTAACCATGAATTCAAAGTTAATTGAAATAAAAAAGGCGGAAAAGATTGTTTTTGTTGGCGATACTCATGGCGATTTAGAAGCAAGTCAAAAAGTTATTAAGAATTACTTAAGGCCTGAATATAAAATTGTTTTTTTAGGAGATTATGTTGACAGAGGCCCTTTTTCAAAAGAAAACCTTGATTTTTTATTAGAAATGAGAAGAAAACATCTTAATCAAATTTATTTATTACAAGGAAATCACGAAGGGCATTACATTTTAAAATTTTCTCCAGCCGAATTTTGGGAAAGTTTGACACCAAAAGAATATCAAAAATATTCTTCAATAGTTGAAAAATTCCCTCTCATTGTCATAGCAAAAGATATCATTGCCCTTCATGGCGCCATTCCCGAATTGGACGAAGGGCTACGGCTACATAACAATGAACTTTCTGGACAGATTGAAAAGATTAAAAATGGTGATGAAAATTGGTTTCGGATTTGCTGGGGAGATTTTATTGAAAAACCTGGAAGGTATTTAGGAATTAACCCCTTTTCTGGTCGTCCCCAATTTGGCCAGGATTATTTTTTTAGGTTAATGGAAAAGTTTGGAAAAAAAGTCTTAATTAGATCTCACCAACCCGATTGCCCAAAATTTATGTTTGAAAAAAGATGCTTGACTATTTTTACTTCTTCAACCTCTGCCAAAGAACGAAATATTGCCATTTTTGATTTCCAAAAAGAGATTAAAAGCGCCCAAGATTTGGAAGTGAAAAGAATATGAAAATTGCCATCATTTCAGATAGCCATGATAACTTGGCAAATTTGAAGAAAGCCCTTTCCTTAATCAAAAAAGAAAGAGTTAAATTTCTCATTCATTGTGGAGATATTTTTAAACCTGAGATGCTCAAAAAAATCTTAAAAAATTTTTCAGGAAAGGCAAATTTTGTATTAAGTGATGTTGATGAAGATTATTTCCAAAATGTTGAGGAAGACTATTTTAAAGATTTGCCAAAATGTAGGATTTGGAAAAAATTTGGTGAGATGAAAATTAAGAGTAAAAAAATTGCCTTTTCTCACTCCCCAAAAATAGCCTTAAAATTAGCTTTTTCTCAAAAATATGATATTGTTTTTTATGGCCATTTACACAAACCCTGGCAATCAAAAATCAAAAAAACAAAATTGGTCAATCCGGGAAACGTTGCCGGTTTATTTTTTCGCTCCAGTTTTGCCATCTACGACCTAAAGACCGAAAAACTGGAATTAAAAATTTTATAAATTTTTCCTTATATGGAGTTGATGATTGCAGCATCCATTATACCTTCTTTTCATATTTTTTTGAGAGATAGAGTGTATCATATCATATGAATCAGTAAAAGGACTTGACAAGACGACTTGTTTCATAATATAATGGAACTGCGCGAGAACAGCGAGAGCCCGCAAAAAACTCGCGCCGGGGGCCCTGAGCCCAGCCCAGGGCCCCCGCCTCCTCCCCCAATAAAGTAGTTCTTTCAACAATAGTAGTTCTTTAGTAGTGCTTTTTCTAGTTTTTCTAGGTGTCTTTTGACACCTTTTTGATTTTTTTTATAATGAATTTATGAATCCTTATTCGGAATTAGCCAAAAAAGCAGTTGAAACTTTTATTAAAGAAAAAATTATCATCTCGCCTCCTCTTGATCTTCCAAAAGAGTTTTTGGAAAAAAAAGCAGGCATTTTTGTTAGTATTCATAAGGAAAAATCATTGAGAGGCTGTATTGGCACTTATTTGCCGACCAAAATCAATATTGCTGAAGAAATTATTCACAATGCGATTTCGGCCGCCACTGAAGATTGTCGATTTGAACCAATTAAAAAAGAAGAATTAACTTCCCTCACTTATACGGTTTATATTTTAAGTCTTCCTGAATTAGTTAAAGACTTAAAAGAATTGAATCCTAAGAAATATGGAGTAATAGTAAAAACTTTTCCCCTTGCCTTTCCCAACGAAGAGGTAATTTTTAATGGGCATCAGGTTTCAAAAACCGGACTTTTGCTTCCCGATTTAGAAGGGGTGGAGACTGTAGAAAAACAAATTTCCATCGCTTGTCAAAAAGGAGAAATTGACCCAACAAGAGAAAAAATCTTTATTTACAAATTCGTCGTTGAGAAATATGAAGATTGACTTACATTGTCATAGCTTTTATTCAAATGATGGAATTTCTTCGCCGGAGAAATTGTTAAAGACTGCTCTCCAAAAAGGATTAGATGGTATTGCCCTGACTGACCATAATACAATTGCCGGCTGGGAAGAAGCAAAAAAAATAGCCGAAAAATTGAACGCTTTTTTGATTTTAGGTCAAGAGATTAAAGTTAAAAAAAATGGTAAAAAAATCGGCGAGGTGTTAGCCCTTTTTTTAAAGAAAGAAATAAAATCAAGGGAGATTTTCGATGTTTTTAAAGAAGTCAAAGAGCAAGGAGGTATAATTATTATTCCCCACCCATTTCATTTCCCCGAGAATTTTAAAGATAATTTAGAAAAATATCTTCCTTTTATTGATGGGATTGAGGTGTTTAATGCTCGCCACCCCCTCAAAATTTTTGATAAAAAAGCCTTAAAGTTTGCCCAAAAAAATAACTTAGCTTTTGTTGCTGGAAGCGATACTCATTGGGAAAAAGATGTAGGTAGTGCCTATACCTTAGTGAAAGAAGCAAATAATTTAGAGGATTTTAAAAAAGCGATTTTAGAAAGAAAAACAGAGATAGAAGGTAAAAAATCTTCCTTCTGGACATTGTTTTTCCCTTTTTTAGCAAAAACTAAACATTTTTTATTGCCCAAATAATTCTCTGTAAAGCAGTAATATTAGTTAAGACGGCAATTAAAATTAACAAATAAGACATCCAGTAATAATTAAAATAACCCAAAATTAGAGATAGCAAAAGTAAAATTATTCTTTCTCCCCGAGATAAAAGACCTCCTTTTAATTCTTGAATCACCAGTTCTTTCTCTTTTGCTGCCGCTTTAGCATAAGTTGTTAAAACTGAACCAAATAAAATCAAAGCTATCCAAAAATAGTGAGGCAAAAAAATTTTTGGCAGGGGTAAAAATAAAATCCCCAAAAGTAAAATTCCTTCTACATATCTATCAACAATGGTATCTAAATAAGCCCCTTTTTTGGTGGCAATATTTTTATATCTGGCCACTGCCCCATCAACAAAATCTAAAAATCCAGCCAAAAGAAAAAAGAAAAGAGCTAAAATTATATTCTCTTTTACCAAAAAATAAAAAGAGAAAAGAGCAAACATTACGGAAATTAAAGTATATTGATTGGGGGTGAACGGAAAAAAAGAAAATAATTTTCCCACTTTTTTTTCTAAAGATAAAAATAAATGACGCCTGAGATCTAACATAAATTTAAAATTTTTAAAACCTCCTTTAAATTTTTAATAACTTTATTTTCGCCTTTTTTTTCAAAATCTTTTCTTTTAAACAAGGGAGTTAAAATGACTACTTTGAGATCAGCAGGCAATTCCATATCTTTTGGCGAATCACTCACTAAAATAAAAAAATGATTTGCCCGATTAAATTTCCGAAAAAGAAATTGAAAATGATCTTTTTTTGTTCCCTTTTCTTTTCCTAAGACTTCAATTCCTTTAATTTTTTCTTTTTTTAACCAATTTTTTACTATTTTTTCTTCAGTTCCAGATAAAATAAATTGTTTTATTGTTTCCTTTTTTGTTTCTTCTAAAATTTCTTTTGAGTATCTTCTACTTTTGATTTTACCATAAACTTCTTTAATTTTTCTTTTTTGGTATTCTTTGGCACATTTTTGCCTTAATTTTTTGAAATTTTCTTGGGGAAAAATTATTTCTAACTGCTTCGCAAAAGGCAAACCGCTAGTTTCTAGATATTTTTCTTTGGCCTTCTTTTTTGATAATTTGAAATGTTTGCTAATAACTTGAGTTGCTAATTTTACGTGATCTTTCATCGTTTCAACTAATGTACCATCAAAATCCCAGAGAACTATAATTTTTTTCTTCATTTTCAAATAACATTTTTTGCAAAAATGTAATTCTATTAATTTATTTTTTTTTACTATCCAGCAATGATAAGCCTTAAATAATTTTTTCTGGCAAAAATCGCAGCTGAAATTTTGATAAAAACTTTGCTTTTTGCCATTTAACTTTTTTAAAATTTTTTCTAAGTTAAAGGAAAAGAAATTTTCATTCAAAAAATATTCTTTTTTCCTTAAGAAATTTTTCTTTTTAATTTTAATCGCCTCTTTTTTTATTAGTTTTTGGCAAAATTTGCAAAAATGAACAGGAGTGAAATATTCTTTTGAGTTTAACCAATAATAAAAAGCCTTTTTAATATATTTTTGACAGAGAGCACATCTAAAAGATCGATATTCTGGTTTTTCCCGAATATTCCAGCTTTTTACAATTTTTAACAATATCTCTTTCAAATTTTTTGCAGGAGATCTTGAGTAAATTGTTTCATTTTTTCTAATTCTTCTTTCCCCTTCTCTGTAGTCAAAAAAGCCTTCTTTCCTTTAAATTTTTCTGTCTTAATATATTCATCTCTTCTTAAGCGATACAAAACTGTTTTTAATAAAAGATTTCCCGGTAAAAACCCAAATTTTTCAAAAATCAATCTTCTTACTTCTTGATCGCAAACCGGTTCTTCTTTTCCTAAATTTAAAATGTAAAACCACAAATTTCCTTCAGTATTTAATTTTTTAAATCTTTCAAAAGGTTGCATATTTTTTATCTTTCTCTTTGACCTCTGATAAATTCTTCGACCATTTCTCTTGCTTTTTCATCAGTAAATTGTTGAGGAGGATGTTTCATCAAATAAGCTGAAGCGGAAATCAGTGGTCCTCCTATTTTTCTATCTAAGGCTAATTTTACTAATCTGATAGCATCAATGACACAACCTGCAGAATTTGGTGAATCTTCGACCGAAAGACGAAGTTCTAGTTCGGCTGGTACATTTCCAAACTTTCTTCCTTCAATTCTAATGAAGCAAACTTTGTTATCTTTTAACCAAGGAATCCAATCAGAAGGTCCGATGTGTAAATTGTCATAACTTAGTCTTTTTGTTAACTGAGATTCTACCGCTTCTGTTTTAGAAACTTTCTTTGAAAACAATCTTTGTCTTTCCAACATATTCAAAAAATCCGTATTTCCACCAAAATTTAATTGATAAGATCTATCAATTATTACTCCTCTTTGAGTAAAAAGATGGCAAAGGGTGCGATGAACAATTGTTGCCCCAACCTGAGATTTGATGTCATCTCCCAGACAAGGAATTTGTTTTTTTTCAAATTTTTCTGCCCATTTTTTGTCAGAGACAATAAAAACCGGCATACAATTAATAAAAGCCACTCTGGCTTCTAAGGCAGATTGAGCATAAAATTCAGTTGCTTTTTGAGAGCCAACAGGCAGATAATTAATTAAAATTTCTGCACCGCTTTTTTTTAATTCCTCAACTACATTTACTGGTTTTTCTTTTGCCGGAATAAAAGTTTTATCTTCTGGATATTCTTTCATATGAGGAGCTATCCCATCTAAAATGGATCCCATTTTTACTTTCACCCCCATTCTAGGAATATCTTTGTGGAAAATTTTTGTACAATTTGGTGGAGCAAAAATTGCCTCAGAAATATCTTTTCCCACTTTTCTTTTATCAACATCAAAAGCAGCTACTACTTGAATATCAGAAATTTTATATCCAGAAATAACGTTATGCATCAATCCCGGAATTAACTCTTTTTCGTCTTGAACGTTTTGATAATAATAAATTCCTTGAATTAAACTTGAGGCACAATTTCCAACTCCAATTATAGCAATTTTTATTTTTTTATTTGTTTTTGACATAGAAATAAAATTGTCTTAATATATTTTAAGATGTCCCCCTAATGACCTTTACTGCTATAAACTATTTTATAGCAGTAAAATAGCTTGTCAACCCCCCTAAAAAAGAGTAACTTATCCACAACCACTAATAAAATAAATATATATGTTACCATTGGAAAGACTTTATCTTTCAAATACAAAAGAAAATTTATGGCTTTATGTTCTTTCTCTCTTAAAAAAAGGACCCCTTTACGGTTGGGAAATTCCAAAAATAATTGAAGAAAGATTTGGCTTCAGACCGGGAAAAATTACTCCTTATAGGGTTCTTTACCGATTAGAAAGTGATGGCTTCGTTAATAGTAAAATGAAAGAAAGAAGAAGAGTTTACCAAATTACCGAAAAAGGAATAAAAGAGCTAGAAAAAGCAAAAGATTTTTATAAAAAAATCCAAAACACACTCTGACATATTAAATTGCCATGGCAAAATAATGTGTAACATTGTTATTGTTTATGATCGTAAAGAAATTAAAAAAAGTAAAATTGGGGCAATTAACCTTACCGTTGAAATTAGCTACTGATGTGCAGCGGATTGTTAATCATTATTTCTATACCAAAGGATTAACCTTAAAAGAGATAAAAGAGAGCGCCAAGAAGAAAAAAATCATTTATTCAAGGCATGTTCGAGCGGCAAAGCAACTTTTAGAATTAGCCGGCTCTCTCAAGAAAGCTTTAATGGCCATTGATAAAGTAGCAGAATGGGCAAAATCGAGGAATCTTGATTATTCAATTGAAACTGTTTTTAAAAAATGGTTAGAATTAGATAGATTAAAGCCAAAAGAAATTGTTAAAAAGCCTTATTTTCAGGGTAAACCCATGGTTTGGTCTGAAACTAAAAAGAAATGGTTTGTTATTGACGAAGCCGGCAATTGGCTTGAATTTGCCGGCAAAGAATCAGAAATTGAATGGCGAATTACTAAATAATTTTAAAAAATTATGTTATCTTATTTTGACCTAAGAAAAGGAGTAAAATTTATTTTAGACGGTCAACCCTACGAGGTTTTAGAATTTCGCCAAATGGGAAAAGCTCAGGATGTAGTGGTGGCTCAAACAAAAATTAAAAATTTAATTAACGGAAAGGTGATTGAGAAAAATTTTCATCAAGAGGACTTCTTTGAAGAGGTAGAAATTGAAAAAATGTCAGCAAAATTTTTATATCACCATCGAGGAAAATTCGTTTTTGCTGATTTGAAAAATCCAGCAAAAAGATTTGAACTTTCAGAAACCCAAATTGGCGAGGGAGCAAAATTTTTAAAACCAAACCAAGAAGTCACCGCTTTAATCTTTCAAGAAAAAGTAATTAATGTTTCTTTACCAATTAAAATTCAATTGAAAGTAGAAGAAGCTCCGCCAGGGATCAAGGGTAACCGAGCCCAAGCCGGAACAAAAATAATCACCTTAGAAACGGGTGCTAAAATCAATGCCCCCCTTTTTATTGAAAAAGGAGATATTGTTGAGATTAATACCGAAACCGGAGAATATGTCCGAAGGGTTCAAAGTTTTTCCTGAGTTTCGTCCGATTCTAATTCCTTATTTAACTCTTCAAGTAATTCCTGAGCATCAATTCCGTACATCTCACAGACCTGACCGATTTTTAGCTTTTCCATTTCCAATTTAGCAAAAGGACAGGTTAAACAGGGCAAATTATACTTTGCCAAAATTTTCTCAGCTTTTGGGTTTTTTAAAACCTCGGCTAAAATTGTATCAACGGTAATTTTTACCATCAATTGGCTAACCAACCACCGTCAATGACGACGGTAGAACCGGTCACATAAGATGATTGATTAGAGGCTAAAAATAGGACTAAATTGGAGACTTCTTCTGGTTTGCCAAACCGACAAGGTGAGATAGTGTTAACTCTAATATTTAATAGACGCGCTAACTTTAGTCATTTAGTCAAGGCCAAGGCGTGGGCCTTGTTCTTTTCCTTTTCAATTCTGGTAACAATTGCTACTGAAAAGCAGTATTCTATTGATTGTTTAATTGATTGTTTAGTTGAAAAATTTGTTTTCTTTTTAATTCAATTTCTCTAACTCTTTTTTCATCGATTCCAAAATGATGAGCAATTTCGTGCCAGAGGGTATTTTTGACAATTTCTTTAATTTCCTTTTCCGAACTAATTATTTTCTCAATATTTTTTTGGAAGATTGTTATTTTATCCGGTAAAACTTGACTGTAATTCCATCTTTTTGTTTTAGGAATACCCTCATATAAACCAAAAATTGTTGTATTTTCCTTCAATTTTAATTTTCTTAATTGGTCAGGACTAGGTTTATCTTCAATAACAATTGCCACATTGTCCAATCTCCTCAAAAATTTTTCTGGGATTGATTTAATCCCCTCTCTAACCAATTTTTCAAATTTTTTTCTCTCCATCTTTGGAATAATATTTTCTAACTAATTTAAAATATTTTCCGACTCCCTTAATTTATATCTTTTTTAATTTTTTCAAATTTTTCTTTTTTTGACAAGCAGGGTTTATCAATTTTGGTTCAAGCCGTGTTTCCCACACTTTATCTTTTTCGATAATGTGAATCACCCAAATTTTATTTTTCTCCAATTCTTGAGCAATATAAGCCCGATGACACTTCCAAGGAAGTCTTTCGGCGCAAATTATGACTGTTGGTCTTTCTTGGGCAATTTTAATTAACCTTTTTATCCCTTCTTTGAATTTTTTTGTCTGAACATATTTTTCGTATCCCCTTTTTCGATAACCACCCAAGTTTTCCAAATGATAATACTCAACCCCCTTTTCTTTTAAGAATTTTTCTAAATTTTCTTTTTTAAAATGGGGAAAAAGTCTTGAGGTTGGAAAATGCCTTACATCAACCACCACTTTGGTTTGATAAAAATTCAAAACATCTAAAAACTCCTCTAAGGTCCTATTAGATGTTCCCAAAGTATAAATTCTCATTATTTCTATTCTACTTTAATTCCTTTTAATTTAAAAACATATTACATAAACCTCACACGACCGCTTGCCTTTTATGTAATGGACATTTTTTAAACGGTGTTCTATTCCTAAATCGCGACAAATTTTCTTTTTCAGTATGGCGAGAAACAGTGGATGTTTTTCTCGATAAAAGATTAAAAAAGACCATCCATTTTTCAATAGATGTCTAATTAAATCTTTTCTTCATTTTAAAGAAATATCCTCTTTGGCAAATGGTCTAATTTTGATTTTTTCTCAATTGGTTTTTCAACTTTTTACCTTTTAATTAATTTTCCTTTTAATTTCAATGCTTTAGCTAAAATTGATTTGTTTATTTTTATTGGCCGATTTCGATTGGAGTAGCCTGCTTTATATTCTTTTATCGCTCCTTTTATTTTAACCGTTTTATTTAAATAATAATCTTCAGGGTTTTGAACAAATTTATACAAGTTTAAGCTGAAAATTATACCGGTAAAACAGTGATGGGATAAGGTTTTTCTATAGTATTTGATTTTAGGAGTATTTGATTTTAGGTCGCGATGGGTATCAACGATTTTTCCTTCAATTCTAAATAATTTTAAAATTTTTTACAAAAAAATTAAAAGGGGGTTTTAAACACCATTTTGAGTACCAACAAGTAGAAATTTAAAATTTAAAAATAAATTCGCTCCAAAACCTTGCTTTTAGAAAACTGAAATTTTGATTTAATTTGATTTAAAAAGATTCTTAAGAAATAAGGCATAACTCAAAAAGGCATAACTCAAAAAAGTATGCAAATTAATCCAATAAGTAAAAAATCAAAAAAGTTCCAGTGACAAGAGAAAAGATAAAAAAAATTAACAATAAAATATCAGCGATGATCTTAGTTTTTCCAGAGACCATGGATGTTGCAATATTCACGGGCGCTGACGTTTTTTCCTTTAACTTTGAAAATGGCTTCTGGTTTATCTCCGGGTTTTAAAAATTGGCGACAACTTTTTCCGTCAACAATTAATTCAATCCATTCAATGTAATGAGTTTGTTCCATTGGATGAGGGACAGAGCCTACTTTCACTAAAAAACTATCTTCAATTTTTTCAATGACTGGGACATGTTTTTCTTGGCCTACATCTTGATTTTTATCCACCATCAATTCCATTGGTTTTTCGCAACACACCAATTGTCCACCGCCGACAAATAAAACCTCTACTACATTTCCGCAAATATTGCATTTATAAATTTGTTTTATTTCCATAATAGTTTTACATCAATTTAAAATTATTTAAACCGACCTTTATTTTATATTTTTTATATCCCACCAACTTTTCTCATTCTATTTTTTTCTTGATTCTTTAAGGCATATTTTTATTTTAAATTATCAAATTATCAAAAAAATTTCAAAAAAGTTAAATTTCTTAAAAAATTCTACGAAACCCCGACAACTTCTCCCGTTAAATTCCTACACATTAAAATGCCATGGCAAAATAAGGTGTAGGAAATTGAGTATTGCGCGATGAAATTTAGCTGTTAAAAATTAAATTAATTTTTTCTCTTTAAAACTGAATACCTTATTTTTGGTAATGATCATATGGTCTAAAACATCAATACCCATTATTTTGCCAGCTTCAACTATTCTTTTGGTGATTTCTAAATCGGCTTTTGATGGTTCGGGGTCGCCCGAAGGATGATTGTGGACTAAGATTATTGAAGCAGCATTTTGCTTTAAGGCGTGTTCAAAGATTTCACGGGGATGACAGATATTGGCATCTAAAGTGCCAACAAAAAGATGTTTTTTGAAAACTATCTCGTTTCGAGCATTAAGATAAAGGCAAGCTAAGTGTTCTCGAGTTTTGTCTTTGAGATAGCTAAATTGGGCGATGACATCTTTAACTGATTCGATTTTTGGTATGGTCTCCTCGCCTACTCCCAAAATCCTTTTAACTAATTCCATTGCGGCTAAAACACTACAGGCTTTGGCTGAATTAATTCCTTTGATTTTGATTAAATCTTGATAGGTTAATTTTAAAAATCGCTTTTTAGAGTATTTTCTTAAAATTTGTTTTGCCAATTCCAAAACATTTTTTCTTTCACTGCCAGTTCTCAAAAGAAGAGCTAAAAGTTCTTCATCTTTTAAATTTTGGGGGCCTTTTGAAATTAGTTTTTCTCTAGGCCTTTCGGCTTTAGGGAGATCTTTTATTTTAAATTTATTTTGAGTTAGTTTTTGTAATTTTTCCATTTTATCATTTTGCTATCTCCTCAAGGCAATTTTTTACCATAAAGTCATTATTAGAAATTTTTCTACAAAGTAATTCGTCTTTAGTGGCAATAGCAATTTCTGAATAACAGAAATTTCGATAATTTAATGATTGGATTAATTCGCAAAAAGGATTGTTTTTTAACACCAGGGCCTTATATAGACAATAATCTTTAATCTCTTTAGTTCCAATTTGATTACATTAACTCCAAATTGAGGTGGCGCAAATTGATTTATAATCCAAAATATTATCCCCCGCTGATAAAAAGAAAAAGGAAAACTAAAAGATATTTAATCTCGAGGTTAAGATTTTTATTTAACATTATTCTAATTTAAATTGTTTTTGGAGTTTTATCAAAACTTTTAAATCAAGCTTTTTACAAATTTACAGGCTTTTTCCAAGTCTTTTTCATTTGGATGGTCTTTCCTAAAACCGCCAATAAGTTTTAATATTCCATAATTTTCAAAACCTGGACAATTAAATTCACCCTTGATGGTAAATCCTTTTTGTTTTAGAATGTTTCGCAACTGGTGATGCCAGATTTTTATCCCAATGCCACTAGTAGAGAAAATAAATGCTGCTTTATTTTGGGGAGGTAAATTAGCAATGAAATCAAGTAATGCTTTATGGTGTTTGCCAAAATAAATACCAGAGCCAAAACCAATTAAGTCGTATTCGGCTAAATCCTCAGCTTTGACTTCTTCAACTTTTTTAAGGTCGGCATTAATGGTCCTTGCCATCGCTTTTGCCACTTTTTCAGTATTCATCTGATGGACCGATTTGTAAATGATTAATATCTTCATATTTACCTTTCTAAGTGCTTTATCTAAACTCGAGCAGTTGGGGTAATTTAAACACTTTTTCTTTCTTTTTTAAAATATCATAAAGAGTGTTCTCAAGCTAATAGTTCTTAGCTGCGGGGCTTGGACTCGAACCAAGATTGAGGGCTCCAAAGGCCCCTGTCCTACCATTAGACGACCCCGCAAGATTCGATGATAGCTAATTCTAAAGGTAATTGGGGTATGGGCGAATATTTCATTTTGTTTTGGGTCTCGAGGAAAAGGTTTAAAATATTTCTCAGCTTATCTTCTTTAAAAATTGTTGCCTGGGTCTTTAGTTTTTCCAGTTCTTCTTTGGTGAGACCAGAGATAATTGGATTCTCCCTTCCTCCGCTGATTTTTAGAATGAGAGCCTGCCGGAGATAATTGATAAGGGTGTTAGTAAATTCTTGAAGGTCTAATCCTTGTTCAATGATTTCATTTAAAAAATTGATAGCTGGAAGAGCTTCTTTTTGGCAGAGAAAATCAGTGAATTTCGCTACTATTTTTGTTTCGACCAACCCTAATAGATTTTTAATATCTTCTGTCTTGATTTCACCATTTTTTCCAGCAAAAATCAATATTTGGTCCAATAAACTCTCTCCATCTCTAATCGAGCCTCCCGAATTTAAAGCAATCAACTCCAGGGCTGCTTTTTCAATTTTCACTCCTTCTTTTTTAGTAATGATTTCCAGTCTTTTAATGATTTCAGGCAAAGTTAATTTACGAAAGTCAAATCGCTGACATCTTGAGACAATGGTCGGAATCATTTTATGAATTTCAGTAGTAGCTAAAATAAAAATGGCATAGCTTGGCGGTTCTTCTAGGGTTTTCAAAAGAGCATTAAAGGCTTCTTTCGTCATTTGATGAGCTTCATCAATGATAAAGATTTTATATTTTGATTTCGTCGGGACAAATTTTATGCCATCTCTTAATTCTCTTACTTCATCAATTCCCCGATGAGAAGCGGCATCAATCTCAATTAAATCCATTGACCTCCCTTTCATAATTTCCTGACAAGATTGACAATGATTGCAAGGTTCATATTCTCCCGCTTGGCGGTTTTGACAATTAACCGATTTAGCCAAAAGTCTAGCGACGGTTGTTTTTCCCGAACCCCGTGGTCCGGCGAATAAATAGGCATGGGAAATTAAACTTTGAGAAATGGCATTAGTCAAGGTTTTAATGACATGTTCTTGGCCAATAATTTCGGCAAAGGTCTGAGGCCGATATTTTCGATATAAAACGAGTGACATAAAATTTTTATCTTGATTTTTTGAAAACAAAAAATTTATAGCCAAAAAAATTCCAAAACATCACAATCAAAACAGCTAAAATTTTGACTAAATTTAGCCAGGCGCCAGGAGAGATATTACCAAAAGGAGAAATATAGGTGGCTCCCAAAAAGACAATGCCGGTGTTGATACCTAAGCCAATAGCACTAATTATCAGAAAGGGTAAAAATTCTTTTTTTTTCATTTCTATTTTTCTTTCAAAGGTCCAAAACTTATTCCAAAAATAAGAATTGGTCACAGCCGCTAAAAAAGAGGTGGCGGTAATAGGGATTAAAAAAGGACCTGAGGTTATGCCGGTTAAGCTGGCTAAAAAATTTAAAATACCCAAATCAATAAAAGTATTTAAAATGCCAATTTCAACAAATTTAGCAAATTGGTATAAAAAAGGAAAAATTTTCTGGAAAAGTTTCCCTCCTATTATCCCGAAAATGAAAAATAAGGGCACAATGATTGGCAGATAAACAGCAAAATTTTGAAGTTGGACAAATTTTTGCGCTTCGACAATTAAAGGATTTTTAATGACAAAAATTATAAACCAACTCGTAATTTCGCCAGCAACTATGCTCAAAATTATATCTTTTTTAAAAGAAGAAGTCATTTATTTTTTCTAAAAATTTTAACCATTAAATAAATAAAACCCAATAAAAAGAAGATTAAAAATAGGGTTGGCCAACCAAAATATTTTTCAATGGCAATTCCTAGTTGAGTGGCAATTAAAACTATTGCTCCGGCTATCATCACTCCCAGGGCAATTAAAGGAAAAGCGACTTTAAAAGGGATTCCAAACAAAAAGGCAATCAAAGAACCTGTCCAACCACCGGTAAAAGGAAGAGGAATGGCAACAAAAGAAACTAAAGCTAAGCTCCCATATTTTTTCACTTGATGACTATATTTTTTTCTTGTTCTCTCAAAAAGCCAAGAAAAAAACTGCTGAAAGATTTTAGAACTTTTAGAAAGCCAACTGGAAATTGGGTCTAAAAATCGGAGAAGAAAGATTACGGGAACGAGATTGCCAATCACCGAAATAAAATAACTCGAAAACCAGTTCAAATTATAAGCAGCCAAGGCTAAAGGAATGGAAACTCGAAGCTCTCCGAGCGGTATCATTGCCAATAAAAATGTTTGCCATTCTGAACTCATATGGTTTTCATTTTATCATAAACTTCTCAAGTAGTCAAAAATCTGTTAAAATAAGTTAATATGCTTAAACTCTACAATAGTTTATCAAGAAAAAAGGAAGCCTTTAAACCTATCAAAAATAAAATAGTGGGTGTTTATACTTGTGGACCAACGGTCTATTCTTATGCCCATATTGGCAATTTACGAACTTATATTTTTGAAGATATTCTGAAAAGGGTTTTGGAATTCAATAAATATAAAGTTAAACATGTGATGAATATTACTGATGTTGGACATTTAGTTTCTAATGCCGACAGTGGTGCCGACAAAGTTGAGTTGGCAGCTCAAAAAGAAAAAAAAACTGTTTGGGAGGTTGCCTGTTTTTACGAAAAAGCTTTTAAAAAGGATTTAAAATTATTAAACATTAAAGAACCGAATGTTTGGGTAAGAGCGACTGAAACGATTGCCGAACAAATTCGTTTAATAAAAGTTTTAGAGAAAAAAGGGTTTACTTATCAAATTTCAGATGGAATCTATTTTGACTCTTCAAAATTAAAAAATTATGGCAGACTATGGCCAAAAAAGATAAAAATCAAAGCCGGAGCCAGAATTGAAATGGTTCCGGGCAAAAAAAATCCAACTGACTTTGCCCTCTGGAAATTTACTCCTCCCGGAGTAAAAAGACAAATGGAATGGGATTCTCCTTGGGGACGACGGGGTTTTCCTGGCTGGCATACCGAATGCGTTGTTATGTCAAAAAAATTTTTGGCAATCCCCTTTGACATCCATTGTGGCGGAATAGACCACATTTTAATTCACCATACCAATGAAATCGCTCAAGCCGAAGCTGCTTATGGAAAAATTTTAGCCAACTTTTGGCTCCACTCGGAATTTTTAATAATCAATCAAGGAAAAATGGGTAAATCTGAAGGTAACATTATTCTTTTAAAAGATCTTATTAAAAAAAATTTCTCTCCCCTTGCTTTCCGCTATCTTTGTTTGGGAACCCACTATCGATCAAAACTTAATTTTTCCTGGACGGCTTTAAAATCGGCTCAAAATGCTCTCGAAAGTCTTTATGAAAAAATAAGAGCATTAAGAGAAAAAAGAGTTTTGACTACTTTGAATTTAGAAAAAAACATTTATTTTCAAAATTTTCTTGAATCAGTTAATGATGATTTAAATCTTCCCCAAGCCTTAGCTTTAATGTGGAAAATGATAAAATCTGTCGAGATTTCCGAAGAGGAAAAATATCAATTGCTTTTAGAATTTGATAAGGTTTTTGGTTTAGGTTTTGCCCAATTGAAAAGAATAAGAATTCCTCGGGAAATTAAAAAATTAGTCGAAATGAGAGAAAAATATCGAAAAAAGAAAGATTGGAAGAAAGCTGATGAGATCAGAGACAAAATAACAAAAATGGGTTTTTGGATAGAAGATACTAAAACCGGCCCACAAATAAAGAAAATTTAAATTTTAACCTTTTTTCTTTATTTTCCGGCAAACTTCATAAAAGCTAGGGCTTGACTAGCAATTTTTGACCAGGAATATTTTTTGGCTTTTTGAAGCCCCCACCTAACCAATTTCTTCTCTTAATTGATGAAAACTTGTCAATAAAATTTGCCTTTGATATATTATAATTAATGACCAATCACTCTTCAAATTTGGGATTACCAGAAAAACTCCCTCCCCAATCTATTGAAGCCGAACGATCTCTCATCGGGTGTTTAATGATGGATCGTGATGCTATCTTTAAAGTTGCTGATTTTCTAACGCCTCAAGATTTTTATAAAAAATCTCATCAAGAAATTTTTGCTGTTTGTCTGGAGCTTTTTCAAAAAGGAGAGCCGATTGACCTTCTTTCTGTTTCAAATCGATTAAGAGAAAAAAATCTTTTGGAAGAGGTTGGCGGGAATAGTTATTTAACCGAATTGATTAATTCTGTGCCCACTCCTGTTCATGCTTTTAGTTATGGAAAAATTGTCCACAAAAAAAGAATCTTAAGAGATTTAATTTCTGTTTCTCAAGAAATTGGCTTAATGGCTTATAACGAAACCGAGGATACAGATGTTATTTTAGATAAAGCTGAAAGAAGTATTTTTAGTGTTGCTCAGCGAAACCTTACTCAAAATTTTGTTCCTATAAAAGCAACTTTGGCCGAAGCTTTTGAAAGAATTGATCAGCTTTCTAAACATGAAGCTGGTCTTCGGGGACTGCCGACTGGTTTTGTTGATTTGGATAATATTTTGGCCGGTTTTCAAAAATCTGATTTAATAATTTTAGCCGCCCGTCCCTCCCTGGGAAAAAGTGCTTTAGCTTTAAATTTTGCCGTCAATATTGCCACCTCTCAACAAGTTCCAGTTGGAATATTCTCCTTGGAAATGTCAAAGGATCAATTGGTTGATCGATTAATTTCTTCGATTTCCGGAGTCGATTTATGGAGATTAAGAACTGGCAGATTGTCTACTCAAGGAGAAGAAAATGATTTTGCCAAAATTCAAGAAACCCTGGGAATTCTTTCAGAAGCCCCTATCTATATCGATGATGCGGCGTCGCCGACGGTTTTACAAATGAAAGCAATGGCTCGAAGATTACAGGCAGAAAAAGGTTTGGGCTTGATAATTATTGATTATCTCCAATTAATGGAACCTTTAAATCCCAATGCCAGTCCGGTCCAACAAGTTTCTGAAAACTCCCGAGCTCTCAAGGCCTTGGCTCGGGAACTTAATGTTCCGGTTTTGGTGATTTCTCAACTATCACGAGCAGTTGAGCAAAGATCTCCCCAAATTCCAAGATTAGCTGATTTAAGACAATCAGGAACCATTGAGCAAGATGCCGACGTGGTTTTGTTTATTTACCGAGAAGATAGATATAATCCTGAGAGCTCCAGAAAGAATATTGCCGATCTCCTTATCGCCAAACACCGAAATGGGCCGGTGGGAAGGGTTGAGCTTTATTTTGATGAAAGAACGGTAACATTTAAAAATTTGGAAAAAGGAGTGGGGTTTGAAGAGTAATTAAATGAATTTTTTAGACAATTTA
Source organism: bacterium (assembly GCA_036803205.1). Taxonomy (GTDB): domain Bacteria; phylum Patescibacteriota; class Minisyncoccia; order Minisyncoccales; family GBS-2; genus DAIRUS01. The sequence continues at coordinate 75,032 of DAIRUS010000002.1, forward strand.
AAGTGTATCCGCCTACCATTCAAAAATTAATTAATCTGTTTTCTAAGTTTCCAACGGTTGGTCCCAGAACGGCCGCCCGGTTTGTTTTTTATTTGCTTGGTAAACCAAAGGAAGAAATTGAAGAATTAATAAATTCAATCGCTGATTTGAAAAAAAAGGTGAAAACTTGCCCCCTTTGCTTTAATTATTTTGAAGAAGAAAACAAAGTCTGCCAGATTTGTTCTAATTCGGCCAGAGATAAAAGTTTGCTTTGTGTCATTGCCAATGAAACCGATTTGCAGGCAATTGAAAAAACTAAAAAATATCAAGGACTTTATTTTATTTTGGGCGGAACAATCTCTTCTTTAAAAAAAACTGATATTGAAAAATTAAGAATTAAAGAATTAGAAAAAAGAGTAAAAAATGATCGGGCGCTTAAAGAGATTATCGTCGCTTTTAATCAGACAACTGAAGGTGAAGCTACCGTCTTATATTTAAAAAGGAGCCTATCTCCTTTTGGAAAAAAAATTACTCGTCTTGGCCGGGGTTTACCAGTAGGAGGAGAATTAGAGTATGCTGATGAAGAAACATTATCTTCGGCATTAGAAGGTAGAAAATAATAATCAATCTATAAGTATCAATAAGTATCCACAAGTATCAATAAGTATCAAAGTAGATACTAATAGAGACTCATCGATATTCGTAGATACTTATTGGGCTATGATTTTAGTAATTTCAACTTCAGTATAGGGCTGTCTATGACCCTTTTTTACTTTATAGCGGGTTTTAGGTTTGTATTTAAAAACAATTACCTTTTTTCCTCGACTATCTGAAATAACTTTTCCAATAACTTTTGCGCCGGCAACCAGGGGCGTTCCTATCTCTAATTTTTTATTTTTTTCCAATAACAAAACATCATTGAAGGTTATTTCGCTACCTTCTTTTTTTTCTATTTTTTCAACTTTAATTTTTTCTCCCGGAGAAACTATATATTGTTTATTTCCTATTTTAATAACTGCTAACATATTTATTCTTCTAATTTTGGTTTTTCTTCAGTTTCTAATAAATCGAGATCGTTAATGCTTCCTGATAATTTTGAATATCTATTGGTTACTCTTTCTGAAGCTTTTTTGGCATTATCAATATGGCTTGTTAAAACCAAAAGTTCTTCGCCAAATTTCATTGATTCTTGTTTGATTGCTTTTAATCTTTCCAAAATTTTTCTTGAGGCTTCCTCAATCTTTGCTCCTTCTAATCCCATCAGAATAATTTTTAGAAAGTAATAAAAAGTATTCGGAGAAACAAAAATCACTTTTTTCCTCTGAGCATATTCTAACAATTCAGCTTGATTTAAGGCTATTTCCGAAAAAACCGATTCAGCTGGAATATACATTATAGCATAATCTAAGGTCCCTTCTTGGGGTAAAATATATTTTCGTGAAATATTATCAACATGTTTTTTAATATCCCGATTGAATTCCCTAAAGAAAATTTCTTTTTCTTCATCTTTAGCTTTTATATATTTCTGAAAGCTTTCCATGGGGAATTTAGAATCTATTGGGATAAAGCCTTGTTTGGTTTTAATAATAGCATCTACTGTTTCCCCGCCTCGAAATTGATATTGAACTTGAAAATTATTCTGAGGTAAAACTTGGGCTAATAAATCTTTTAGCACCTGCTCTCCCACTCCGCCTCTTAATTTTGGCGACTTTAAGAAATCCTGAAAATCCCTTAAAGTGTGGCCAATTTCCTGGATTCGGCCTAATTCTTTTGCTAGTTGAGAAAAACCGTCGCCAAAACTTTTCTTTAAAACCTCAATATCTTGCTTTAAAAAACTCAAAGTCAAGCCTTCCTCTCTTTTTTCTCTTAATTCCTTTCTAATAAAATAAATCGACGTCGCTACTCCTCCAGTGACAATCAAAAATATTATTAAAATTAAAAGGAAATCAGCCACTAAATAATTTTAGCACTATTTTGCCAAAATTTCAACTAGGACGAAAGTAATATAAATTGTTAACAAAAAGAAGGCTTCTCTTTTGGTGATTTTACGGTCAGTGCGGACAAAAAAGAAAAAGAAGAGAGCAGAAATTATCATAAATAACCGAGCAATGGCAATCGAGGAAATGTCGGAAATTTGGATAGGACAAATTAAAGCCACTATTCCTAAAACCAGAGTGGCGGGAAAAACAACCGCCCCCATTAAATCTCCTAAAATCATCCAGGTTTCACCTTTTCTAGCTGAAGCAATGGCAAAATATGTTTCCGGCAAGGCATTTCCTAAACTAACGATTAAAATTCCAACTAAAGCTAGTGGGAAATTAAGACTTTCAGCAAAAAAGCGAGCTGATCGAACGATTCCTTCGGCAGCAAACAAAAGCAAAATTAGTCCTAAAATTACTTTTCCTAAGTCTTTAAAAAAAAGTTTAAACTCCTTTAAAATTGGCTCTTTAATATTGTCATAAATTCGGGTAAACCTTTCTTTTTTAGAAAAAAGCCAAAGCATATAAAGCCCAAAACACAAAATCAAAATTATTCCATCTCCCCGAGTCAAAATACCATCTAAAATTAAAAGTAGGGGTAAAACGGCAATAATGATTGTAAAAATTGAAGTGGCCTGAACGGTTCGGCTTGCGGCCGGCAATCCTTTGGCAATTAGGGCGGCTATTGCCACTGCTAACGTTAAATCAACCACATTTCCTCCAACCACTTCGCCAAAAGAAAGTTCGGGAATTTTATGAAGAGCTGAAGAAATTCCAACAAAAAGATTGGGAAAAGAAGCAGCAAAAGCCATAACTAAAAAGGCAACTACAAATTCTCGCCAGCCCAAAAACTTGGCTAACCTCATTAAACCACTGATAACCCACTCTCCCGAAAAATAAAGTATAATACAAGAAATTATAAAAATAAAAATATAAAACCAGGTCATTATCTAAAAAAATAGATTATCTCATAAACGATTCCTAAAAAAAGAATTAAAAATAAAGGATAAATTAAAAATCTTTTTGGGTTAATTTTTCGGTACATTAATAAAATCAAGATTCCGTCAATTCCCAACATGACTGCACCAACAAAAGAGATGACCGGAATTAATTGATTTATTCCAATTAAAAATAAAATTAAAGGAATAAAGCAGGTAATCGCCCAGGCTAAATTTTTTTCTATTTTTAAATCATACCAGAAAACTTTCTTTAGGGTTAATCCCAGGGTGAGAAAAGAAGTAAAGGTAGTGAGGAGCCCAAAGAGAAGAGCCAAAGAAACAATTCCATCACCCAAAACCTGCCTTAATCCGGGCAAAGCGGTTTCGCTAGTTTGAGACCCGGAAATTCCTAAAACTAAATAAATAAAAAAGAGGTAGACAAGGGCCGGAATTAAAATAGCAATGGGAATAATTTTTAAAAGCTTTTTTTTCTCTTTTTCTAGCATCTCTTCTGCTTCCGGAATTAAAGCCGCTCCCCACAAAGAAAAAAGGATTACTCCATAAGGTAAAAATAAATCTGACCATTGGCCCTTGGTTATTGACCAATTGCCAATAAACAAATTTTCAATATTGATAAAAGAAACTCCGCGGAAAAATATGGCAATCAAAATAACAAAAAAAGAAATTAGGCCCCAAAATTCTATTTTGGCAATGGCTTTAATTCCAAAGAAAATTAAAATAGCGCCGGCGAAAAAATAAATTAATGTCCAGATTAAATTCCCCCCACCTAAAATTGGCGAAAGTAATTCGGTTAAAAACTCACCACCAACAATTAAATAAGCTAAAATGGCACCAAAGGTCCCTAAAATTGTTGAAATAAAAGCTATCTTCTCACCAAAATTTCCAAGATGAAACTTGGCAAATCCAGGCAGTCTTTTAAAATCCGGGGTCTTCAAAGCTAGTTCCCCAAAAAATAAATGAATCAAAATTGTCATGGTTCCCAAAATTAAAAAATAACCTAATATTACCCAAAATCCAACTTTAAGAGTAACATAAGGTAAAGCAAAAAGTCCGACACCGATAATGGTGCCAGAAAGAATAGCTATGGTATAAATAATTTTCATTTTTTAATTTCTAAACTCTTTAGAAAAGCTCAATCTTGAACTTGAAAAAGATATAACTAACACAAAAATTATTTTTTCATTCTTTCGCTCGGTTATATTTTCTTATGTAATACCATTTAGTGGCTTCAATTAAAATTATATTTACCAAAGCGAAACCAATAAGGATTAGCCATTCAAAAAAACCAAAAGGAACAGTCCTTAAAAGAGTTTGGAAGAAAGGAAGGTAAATAGCTACCAATAACAAGGAAAATCCTATTAAAGCAGCCAAGTTTACATAAAAATTAGAAAAAGGATTATATTGCCAGATATTTCTTTTCAGGTTTCGGAAAGAAAAGATAAAAAAGAAAGAATCAACTGCCAAACCGGCAAACATAACGGTGCGAATTTGATCTATTTTGGCCAGGCCATAATGGGGATGGTTTAAAAACCAGAGAAAAATTCCAAAAAGCAAAAAGTTCGTCAATATGCCCACACCAAAAATTAGCGTTTTCATTTGTTTTGTCAAAAGTGGTAAGTTAGGAGATTCTGGTTTCCTTAACATAATGTCTTTTTCTGGAGGTTCAAAAGTCAAAGCCATGGCCGGTGGTGCGCTTTCAATTAAATTCTTCCATAAAATTTGACCAGCTAAAACCGGCAATGGTAGACGAAAAATAACAGTCAAACCTATTAGCATCACCTCAGTAAAACCACCAGTTAATAAATAAGTAATAATTTTGCGGACGTTATCAATAATTCTTCGACCTTCTCTGACTGCCGAGACAATAACAGTGAAATTATCATCTAAAAGAATTAAATCAGAGGCAGCTTTGGCCACTTCGGTGCCAGAACCCAAAGCTATTCCGATGTTTGCTTTCCTTAAAGCCGGAGCATCGTTCACCCCGTCTCCAGTCATGGCTACCACTTCCCCCTTTTCTTGCCAAAATTCAACAATCTTTATTTTATGTCGGGGTTCAACTCGAGTATAAATTTCAATTTTTGGCAATTTTTCTTTAAATTCTTCATTACTCATTCGATCTAAATCTTCACCTTCTAAAATATTTTCCAAACTCGCAGACAAACCAATTTTCTCGGCGACTGCTTTAGCTGTCAATTTATGATCACCAGTAACAATAATCGGTTTCATCCCGGCTTGAAGGCAAGTTCTTATCGCTTCCCTTGTCTCTTTTCTTAAGGGATCATGAAGAGCGATTAGTCCAACAAAAGTTAAATTTTTGCATAAATCATCTAATTTTTGAAATTTCTCCTTTGAAGGAATTTTTCGGTAGGCAGCAGCTAAAATTCTTTCTCCTTTTTTAGCCAATTCTTCCACTTTTTCTTTCATTCTTTTTACCTTTTCTTGAGAAAAAACTTCTGACTGGCCGTCAATATCAAAAAAATTTGACTTCTCTAAAATAATTTCTGGTGCTCCCAAAACATATAAAACATTTTCCTCCTCGTTTAATTTATGGAGAGTAGCTGAATATTTATAGACCGGGTCAAAAGGTAATTCTCCAATTTTAGGTTCTTTTTTTTCCAATTCTCTTTTATCTAAGCCAGCTTGAAAACCAGCGATTAAAAGGGCTTTCTCGGTTGGTCGGCCACGAACAATCCATTTTTCTAAAATTTCTTCGGGATTTTCTATAAAAGCCTCGTTACAAAGAGTAGCAATTTTCAAAGCGGTGAGATGAGAACCTTGGTCATTTTTATCAATAGTTTGGGAATATCTTCTCTCATCGGACAACAATTCTTTTCTTCCAGTATAAATCCCTGCCACCTCCATTTTAGCTTCAGTTAAAGTGCCGGTTTTGTCAGTACAGATAATCGAGGTACTTCCCAAAGTTTCAGCCGCTATCATCTGCCTGACTAAACCTTTTCTTTTTAAAATGGTCTGCATGCCAAAAGCAAAAGTAACAGTCACCGCTGCTGGCAGGCCTTCCGGAATAGCGGCCACGGCGGTAGCAATTGCCGTAATCAACATTTCTCTCGTTTCTTGGCCGAAGACTATTCCAAAAATAAAAATTAAAAAAGATAAAAATAAAATAATCAAGCTTAAAAGCTTGCCAAAATCACTTACTTTTTTTTGATAAGGAGTTTTCTCTTCTTTAATTTCTTTAACCAAGAAGGCAATTTTGCCAATTTCTGTCTTTTCTCCAGTGTCTGTTACCACTGCTTTAGCCCGACCATCTTCAACAATCGTCCCCATATAAACCATGTTATCTCGGTCAGCCAAAGGAATATCCGCTGGCAAAATCTCTGTCTTTTTCTCAGCGGCAATCCATTCTCCGGTTAAAGCCGACTCATTAATCTTTAAATTATGAACCTCAAATAATCTGCCATCAGCTGGCACCTTGTCACCAGGGCGCAAAATAAAGATGTCGCCCGGCACCAATTCTTCCTGATCCAACTCTTTTTCGTGTCCGTTTCTAACTACTCGCGCCCCTACTTTAACTATTTTTTTGAGTGTCTGAAGGATTTTTAGAGTTTTAAATTCTTGAAAAAAGCCAATCAAAGTATTCAAAATAACCACGCTAAAAATGATAATCGTATCGGAATAACTTTCTAAAGCTAAAGTGATAATGCCAGCTACCAAGAGAATATAAATTAAAGGATTTTTTAATTGGTCAAGAAAAATTTTTAATAATTGTCCCGTCTTTTCTTCTGGTAATTTATTTAGACCAAATTTTTCTTGGCGAGATTTCGCTTCTTTTTCTGATAAACCATCTTTAAGGTTAGTTTCCAATATTTTAGTTACTTCTTCAACATTTAAATTGTGCCAAAGTTTTTCTGGCATATTAATAAATTAATCGGGGAATCTAGTCCAAATTTATTCTAATAAAAAAAGATTAATTTGACAGTAAATTTCTTGGGATCAATAGCATCCAATTGAATTTTAGGTTTGGTGGCCCCATCGGGAGTCGAACCCGAGTTCCATGGCTGAGAACCATGTGTCCTTAGCCACTAGACGATAGGGCCTTAACTAAAATTTATCACAAAATTTAGATGTAGGCAAATAATTTTTTTAAAACTCTTTCTGGGCTTTGATTTCTTCTACAATTTTCGCCATCCTCATCTCTTTTGAACCATCGACCAAAATTAAATCGCCTTCTTTTATTTCATCTTGCAATTTCAATTTTCCTTCTTTAATTGTTTCAAATTGAAAAATTTTTTCAACAGCCATCCCTTTTTGGAGTGCTCCCTGGACGATGAATTTAGCCCTTGAACCAAAAGTAAAAAGTAAATCAGCATTTTTGGCTACCCTCTCGCCTATTGTCTCATGGGCTTCAATGGTATATTTGCCAGTTCCAATTACATCTCCCAAAACTGCAATTTTTCTCTTAAACCCTTGAATTTTACCCAAAATTTCAACCGCTTCAATCATAGAAAAAACAGTGGCTGACTCTGAATCATCTAAGATTGAAGAACGTTTAATTCCTTCAATTAGTCGCATTTTGCCCGGCAAAGAAAAATAATTTTTCAGGGCTTGGGAAATTTCAACTAAATTTAAACCAAAAATTGTTCCCACGGCAATAGAAGCTAAAGCGGCATAAATTTGTTCTTTGCCAAATAATTTTTCCAGCCAAATTGGAACGACATTACCTTTATAATTTATTTTAAAATTAGTTCCGGTGTTTAATTTGATGTCAGTCGCCCTAAAGTCAGCTCCCTCTTGAAAGCCAAAAGTTAATTCTTTTAAATTTGTTTCCGCCTTAATTTCCCTGACCGTTTCGTCATCAAAATTTAAAATGAGATGGCTAAAAGGAGGCAAAATTTTTGCCATTTTTCTAACTTCAATTGTCTCTTCCAGTTCGCCGGCAAAAAAATCTTTATCAAAAGGAATCTCTCCAATATGGCTGATGATCAAAACTGGAAGTGAACAGTTCTTAATCAAAAAATTAAATTGATTTATTTCCTTTGGGCTTCTAAAGTCAGTGTTGAAGATTAAAATCTCTTTACCAATCTTAAAGTGATTCTTTAAAACCTGAAAAATAGCTTCTTTAGCCAAATCTCGACCCTTGCCCACGATAATGATAACCTTGGGTTTATTTAATAGAAATTTTATTTTTTCAAAAATGTTCATCTTAATATCTTTTCCCTTAGTTATTCGTTGCTAATTTCATAGTCGGGAGGAATTTGATAATAGCTGATAAGATATTCTATTAATTCCTTGGCAATTAAAGTGGTTGAGGCGCCAGCCACTTTGGCCCTGGGATTGTCTAACTTTACCAAAAGCAAAAATTGTGGATTAAAGGCCGGGAACCAACCAATAAAGCTCTGCCAGGTTTTTTCTGAATAGCCGGATTTTTGAATACCAAAACTTGAAAATGGCATTTGAGAGGTGCCGGTTTTTCCGGCAATAAAATATCCCGGAACTCTGGCTCGTTTTCCATAACCATTTTCCACTACACTAACTAACATCTTAGTTAATTTTGAAACGGTTTCCTTTGAAATAATTTCTGATGGAGCTTCCTCCTTTTCTCTCATTAAAACTAAATGTGGTCTAATTAGTTTTCCTCCATTAGTAATGGCAGAAATCGCCCTGACGGTTTGCAGGGGCGTTATCTCAATGCCTTGACCAAAAGAGGCGGTGGCAAAATTTATTTCATATCCATTTTTGAATTCCCTATTTTCAGAATAAATTTCCGGTAAATCAATTCCGGTTTTTTCAAAAATTCCAAATTTTTCAAGATATTTTAGAAAAAGTAGATGGCCTAATTGCTTTTCGGCAAAAATAGCTCCGGTGTTGATTGACCATTCCAAAACTTCGGTCATTGTTCTTTTGCCCCAGACTTTATTTTCGTAATTATAAATCTTCCAACCGCCAATTTTGACAATCCCTTCATCAATATAAGTTGTTTCTGGTTCAATTTTTTTTTCTTCCAAAGCGGCGGCTATGGTAATAGGCTTAAAAATAGAACCTGGCTCAAATAATTTTTGGGTGGCTCCATTTTTAAAAATTTCAAAATCTTTTTCCTTTTGATATTCATTTGGATTAAAGCTTGGAAAGTCAGCCAAAGCTAATACTTCTCCAGAATTAGGATCAATAACAACTATCTGTCCCGCCTCAATGGCTAAGTTTTCTTTCGCCTTTTCTAATAATTTTTCAGCTTTAAACTGGAGGTTATAATCTAAGGTCAAGTAAATGCTTTGACCCGATTCTAAAATTTCATTATAATACTCTTCTAAGCCATATTGTCCTTTTCCATCAGAATTTACGAAACCAATTACTTTGGAAGCCAACTTTTCCTGGGGATAATATCTAGTTCTCTCTTCTTCAATAAAAACGCCGTCTAAGTTTATTTTTTTTAATGCCTCAACTTCTTGTTGATTTAATTTTCTCTTAATAACCAAATATGGGCTTTCGCTTTTTAATTTTTCGGAAATAAAATTTTCGTCTAAATTTAAAATTTGACTCAAAATTTTTGAGGCCTCATCAATATTTTTGATTTTTTTAGAGTTTACTCTTAAAAAAGGCAAACTAACATTGACGGCCAATTTTTCCCCATTTCGAAAAAAAACCTCTCCCCTTTCCACCAGCTCTTTGTTAAAAGAATTATGAAGGCCCTGAGATAAAGCTTTGTAAAAATCCCCTTTTAAAATTTGGAGATAAATTAAACGAGCAATAATAACCGTTGAAAACAAAAATATCAACAAGTAAATTAGAATTATCCTTAAATTTTTCATTTGATGGCAGCAAAACTATCTTCAAAAATTTTAATATATTTTATTTGATTTGGATTTACTTTGACAAAAAACTCTTTTTGGAAATGATTTTCAATATTAGAAAGGGAACCTAATTTAGCAAAATCAATTTCCAAAATCTCTTTTTCTTTTGAAAGATCAACAATTTTTTCCTCGTATTCTCTTTGAAGATATAATTCTCTCGTTAAAAATCCGACTTGAAAAATATAGAAACAAAAAAGGAAAAAAGCAAAAAAAAGATTAAAAATTAAAAGTTTTTTTAAACCGATTTTAGGAAATCTTGGTAAAACTAATATCTTTTGGGAAATGATATAGCTTCTCATATTTTTTGAGCTACCCGCAATTTAGCTGATCTTGAGCGGGGATTAATTTTTATTTCTTCAAAGGTTGGTCTAATAGGATTTTTATTTAAAATAATCAAATTTTTTTTACTTTTTTTTCTAAAAAAATTTTTAACGATTCTGTCTTCCAAAGAATGAAAAGAAATTACAACCATCCTTCCCCCTTTTTTCAAAATCTCTAAGGCTTGAGGCAAAGCCATTTCCAAATTATTTAATTCGTCGTTAATAGCAATTCTTAAGGCTTGAAAGGTTCTAGTGGCAGGATGAATTTTTCTTCTCTGATACCAAGGCGGAGTAGCTTGCTTTATAATTTCTACTAATTGGAAAGTTGTTTTAATTGTTTTTGATTTTCTTTCTTCTATAATTTTTTTGGCAATCTGCTTGGCAAATCTTTCTTGACCAAATTCTTTCAAAATTTTTTCTATTTCTTTTTCCGGCCATTCATTAACAATTTTTTCCGCCGTCAATCCTTCTTCAACAGAAATTCCACTACTATCTCGTGATATACTTTCTCCATGATTCCGGTTGTATCTCATTACAAGGGGTTCATTTCTCAAGAAAGAAAATCCTCTTTTGCTTTCTTCTAAGTGCCAGCTAGAAAGACCAAGATCAAAGAGTATTCCCGATACCTGCCAGAATCTTTCTCTCTCAGTAATTGCTTTTAAATTGGCAAAGTTATCCCAAACAAGAATTACTCTTTCTTTAAAGTTTTTTATTTTTAATTTACAGTTTTCAATTTGTTTTAAATCCCATTCAATCCCCAAGACCTTTCCTTTGGGCCCATTTCTCTCTAGAATCGCTAGGGTATGACCTCCTTCACCGATTGTACAATCAATAAAATTTTCATTTGGCTTTGGGTTTAGATATTTTAAAACTTCTTTTTGAAGAACTGGTATGTGCATTTTAAACTCCTAATTCTTTTAATCTTTCGGCAATATCCCCAACCTCCTTTTCGGTTTTTTGTTTATATTCTTTCCATTTTTTCTCGTCCCAAATTTCAATACGGTTAAAAACGCCGGCAATAACAACCTTCTTTTTTAAAAATGCATAGGACTTTAAATAATCCGGAACTAAAATTCTTCCTAAATTATCAAAACTTACTTCCATTGCTCCGGTTAACATTAACCTGGCAAATCCTCGAGCATCTGATTGGGATAAAGGAAGTTGGCTTAATCTTTTAGCCAAATCTTTCCATTCCCGGGCAGGATATAAAAATAAACACTGATCAAGACCGCGAGTAATAACTGCTTTTTTCCCTAAAAGCCTTCTGAACTTTGGCGGTATGGCCAATCTTTTTTTCTCATCTATTGAATAAGTGTATTCACCAATAAACATATTTTTCCACAAAAAACATATGTTATCCCATAGTTTTCCACAATTCCCCACCTATATTCACTTTACCTCACCTTTAATATCTCCGTCAACACTTAAACTTTTTTCTCAAAATAAATGTAAATTTCTCCTTTTTCCACAGAAAATTCACAATTTAATAAAAAAATCTCCTTTTTCAGGAGAGAAAATTTTAAGAAATTATTTTTTTAATGATTCCCTTTAAATCCCTAGTCCCTCTCTAATCTCTTGCAAATTTTTGCCATGGCAATTTAATATAGGAGATTTAATTTACAATTGCGAGATGTTTTGCTGAAATTTTTTGATAAAATTCCATCTGGTTATATTTTTACGACTTTAAAATTTTCTGGATCAATGCTTATTCTTTCTCCTCTTTTAATATTTCCTCTTAAAAGAGCCTCGGCTAAAGTATTGCCAATTTTATCTTGAATTATTCTTTGCATTTGTCGGCCACCAAATTCCGGATTATAGGAAAGTTCAACAATCTTTTCTTTTAGGGATTTTTCAATAATAAAATCAATTTCTTTTTCTTTAAGTCGTTTTTTGATTTTTTTGAGTAACAACTCGGCAATGCTCAAAAGATTTTCTTTTGAAAGCGGTCGATACAAAACCACGGCATCAAACCGATTTAATAATTCTGGTCTAAAAACTCCCTTTTCAACCAGAAAATTAATTAACTCCTCTTTAACCTTTGACCAGTCTCGATTTTCTTTAACTGCCTTAAAAATCAACTGATAGCCAGCATTAGAAGTGGCAATGATAATAGTATTTTTAAAATCAACTTTTCTTCCTAGGCCATCAGTCAAATGTCCTTCATCAAGAACCTGGAGAAAAAGATTTAAGATGTTTGAATGAGCTTTTTCAAATTCATCTAATAAAACCAAAGAAAATGGATTTTCCCTTACCGGTGTAGTTAATAATCCTTCTTCACCCGGTGAACCGAGAAGCCTAGAAATGTCTTCGATATTTTGAAATTCTGACATATCTAACCTAATCATTCGTTTTTCAGAGCCAAAATAAATTTCGGCCAAAGCCTTTGAGGTCTCAGTTTTTCCCACCCCAGTTGGACCAAGAAAAAGAAAACTACCAATGGGACCTTTTCTAATACTCACTTCTGCCCTCGCTCTTCTTAAGGCGGCTGAAACTTCTTTCACTGCTTCTTCCTGATCAATAATTCTTTGGTGAATTAAATTTTCCAGATTGAGCAAAACTTCTTTCTCGCCAGCCTCGATTTCTCCCACCGGAACTTGAGTCCTTTCGGTTACAATTTTAGCCACATGTTTTGGCAAAAGAATTTTTTCTTTAGTCTGAGCTAAATGGACCATCGTTTCTTCTAATAAATCCAATGCTTTTTCCGGAAAAGGAATAGCTGGAATATATTTTTCACAAAAATTGATGACGTCGCGAAGTGCAGGATAGGAAATCAGTCTTTTGTATCTTACTTCCAGTTTTAACGCCAACCTCTCCAAAAGCATAAGAGTTTCCTGACGAGAAATTTCGGAAACTTCCACTTTCTCGAAAAAAGACAAAAGGGAAGGGTTTTGTTCGATATTACGGTGAAGGCCCTCAAAGGTAGTAATGCCAATCACTTGAAAGAGAGGAGAAGAAATATAAGGAGTTAAAACTCCGGAAATATCAATAGTGCCTGGTCTTGCCATTTTCCCTCCACCAACAAAGTTGTGAAATTCATCAATAACCAAAATTACATTCCCAGCTGAGACAACTTCGCTAAATATCTTGTCAAGAGTGCTTTCAACTGCCTCTAAACTTTCTAATTGAGATAAAAGAGATTGTAAATTCAACTGGACCACTCTTTTATAATTTACCTCGGGCAGGCTTTCTCCTAAAATACTTTTTTTAGCTAAAGCATAGACCATGCTTTTTCTTCCACTCCCTGCCTCACCAACAATCAAGGGATCGTTGCAAGCTTCTTTTCGTGACAAAATTCTTTCCATTGTCTCAATCTCTTTTTGATGACCAATTACCTCTGGAAAGCCCACTCTTTGAACCTCTTTTGATAAATCAATTGAGAATTTATCTAAAGTAATGGTGTAACCAGCTGTCCATTCTTTTCCCAGTGAACCTTTTCTAAGCAAATTTTTCCATTCCCACCATTTTTTTCTTTCTTCTTCCTCCTTTTCTAAACTTTCTAACCACCAGACCAAATTTTCAATATCTTCAAATTTAAGACCAGAATCAATCAAAATTTTTTTAAAGACCAAATCATGTTTAGCCAAAACTAAAAGAAGATCTCCAATTTCTATTTTTGGATGTCCCCTTTCGTCAGCAATTTTTAGAGACTCCAAAATAATGACCGGAAAGTCCTCTGAGAATTTTTTTTCTGATTTTTCTTTAATCCTAAAATGAGCTTCTAATATCCGCCTCATTTCTTTCAAATCTAAAAGACATCTCATAAAAACAAAATTTAATTTTGAACCAAAAACTAAGAGAAAATAAAACAAAATTGAAGAATCAAGGGCTATCCTTTTTGCTCTAGCAAATTTTTCTGAGTGAAAAACGACTTTGGCAGTTTCAAAACTGAGAAGTTCAGCCAAATTGTATTTGCCCGGATTTTCAATCGCTTTTTTTACTTGAATGGTGGCTCTCGGATTTTTTAAATAATTCCAAAAAAATTCTTGAATCAAACAAATAAGGTAGAAATTGAAAAATATTATTATCACCCCAGACAATTTTTTAGAAAAGAGTTTCAAATTAAAATTTTGCTCAATTTTGCTTAACGGAAATAAGAAAAAAAATAAAAAAAGAGTAACCAAAAATAAAATGAAAAATAATTTTTTAAGGGAACGAAAAATTTTTAGAGAAGACTCCCAGTTTATTGCTTCAAAAAGAAGCGTCTCTTTTAAATTAAAATTAAAATAAAATGGTAAAGGCATAGAAAAAACTGATAATCAATAGCAAGGGTAAAAATAACCAGCAAATCAAAAATAATGGGCCAACAAAAAACACAAAAAGTTCAAATAATGTCCCAAAGATGATTAAAAAAGAACGGATTATCGTCCCCAAGATTCTGGAGATTTGATTTGAAAACCAGGTTTCTAATATTTTCCCAATATCAAAGCCCCGCCGAGGATAGGCCCATTTATATCTGTGCCAAGGAGAAAAGAAAGTTTTTAAAAGTAAGGGAATGGAAAAGTAATTTAGACCAAATTTTAAATAGTTTTTCCAACCATTGAGGATATTTTTTGGCATCTCAAAAAAATACCATCTCCACCACAACAATAAGATAGTTTTTCTTTCTAAGGATTCTAATATTCTCATACGTTTAAATTTTTAATAATTTGATTCCCAAACCGGCAATCTGACTACCACCAAAAATCAAAATACCAGTCAAAATTGAAAAACTAATTAAATTCAAAAGTTTAGATAGGACATCGACTGGAAGAATGGTTTTTAATTGTTCGCCAAGCATTCTTTCTAGTTCCTTCTGGAGTTCGTTTTGGGTAGAAGGAGTTTTAACTTTAGTTGGAGTCTCGGTCTCTTTGGCTTCCATTCGAAAAATCTCGGGAACTTTCGTCTTTCCGGTGAAAATATTATATGAAGAATAGAGTGTCCAAAATATAATTACCAGTCCGACAGTCAATAAAATCCAACCGCTAATTTTGGTTAATTTCATATTAATTAATTATATTCCTTATTAAGAATATTGTCTAATTCCTTAAGCGCTTCTTCAGGTATAACTGGCCTTTGGCCCTCGGGAGTTCTCCCTGGATAGCGCCAGGCACTAATGATTTTGATGCCTTTTATTTTTTTTAAAATCATATACATCACCCAGGCTTCGGTAGGGTGTTTTTTTGTTCCAGTAATCTGCATTGCGGCGATTGTTCCTGGCGCAATCCCTTCTTCTCTTCTATTTGGTTTTCTTAAAATTCTTAAAACCCTTTTTTCTGAAAAATTGTATTCTCTCATTTTCTTTTTAGAATGTTTGGTCCAGAAAATTTTATTTTGATTTAGAGAAAAGCTTAAATTCATATTTTTATTTTTCAATTTTTAGCCAGCGGTATCTTTGAAACTGATCCTTTAAAAATTTGAATTTTTGATATCCGAATTCTTCTAAAATTTTTTTAATCTCATCTTTTTGCTGAGGGTCAAATTCCATATAAATGACCCCGCTTTCTTTTAAAAAATTTTTTGTTGTCTTTAAAAATCTTTTAATATAAAAAAGACCCTTTTTGCCAGCCAGAATTGCTCTTTTAGGTTCATAAGTTAAAACTGAATTCTGAACCTCTCCTATTCTCTCTCTGGCGACATAGGGAGGATTGGCGAAGATAAAATGATATCTTTTTCCTTTTAGTTTTTCAAATAAATTTGATTTATAGATTTTATATCTTTTAGCTATGGCCAAACGAGAAGGAAAGTTTAATTTTAAATTAATTTTAATTTGAGAGATTGCTTTTTGGTCAATATCAACAAAATCAACAAGGCTATTTTTAACATTTTTTAAGATTGAAATTCCAATGCATCCTGACCCAGCAAACGTATCCAATACTTTAAGGAGCTTAGCTCCTTTGTTTGCTCCTTTGTTTTTACCTTCATCATTTAAGGATTTTAGCTCCTTTATGGCTTTTTTTACCCAAAATTCTGTTTCAATCCTAGGTATGAAAACTCGGTTTCTTAAATCAATTTTACAATTTAAAAATTTGACATAGCCTTTTTTATATTCAATTGGAGGTTCGGGCTTCATTTTTTATTTTCTAATTTTATTTTATCCTTTTTAAAAAATATTGGTTTTTAAATGACGATATTTTAGTCTATCTTTTTTAAACCAAGCTTGAAAAAATTTTTGTCGCCACTCTTTTTTCCAAAAAGAAATCTTAGGTAAAAATAAAAAGCCATCTTTATAACCCAAATAGCCAGTCTGAAAATGAGAATGCAAAAAAGCTATCTGGGCACAAATTAAAGCTGATTTTTGATGTTCAGTTTTGCAGATTAAATTATTGAATATTCGGACATTCTTAAGAATATTAGAATATTTCCGAATTTTTTTTATTAAGATTGGAAAAACCTCAATGAGATTAATGTCTAGAATAAATCTTCTTTTTTCCAATTTCTTTCTTAATTCTAAAGCAAAAACGCAAAGTTCTGGCATTAAGGCAGGAGGAATGGGATTGACCTTTTCTTTTCGGAAAATTTTTGTTGCCAAAAATTTTTCAAAAAGCCGCATCTTTCCCCTTCCCCGACCGCTTGTCAAGGGAGCATCAATGGCAATCACCTTTGTTTCTTTTAAATATTTTTCAATTGTTTTAAAAACCTCTTTGCCATAAATATCCTGACAACTTTTACACCAAATTTTAAAAAAGGAAAAACTCTTTTTTGATGAGGCGTTTGATGGGCAATATTCTAAAATACAAATTCCCGTTGTTTTTTTCTCTCTCCCTCCTAAATCAATGCCAATAAAAAAATTCCTTTTATTTTTAGATTTTGCCATTTTTAATTTTTTTTCTTATTTGGGCAACAAAATTGTTAAAAAAATAAAGATTGTGAAAAGTCAAAAATTTTTTAGCTGTTATCTCGCCGGCTCTAAATAAATGGCAAATATAATTTTTTTTATAATTTTGACAAACAAAGCAATTACAATTTCTGTCTATTGGCTGTCTATCTTTTAAAAATCGGCTTTGTTTTAAATTAAGCCTCCCCTTTTTGGAAAAAGCTATTCCATGACGAGCGTATTGAGTGGGTATAGTGCAATCGAAGAGGTCAATACCAGCTTTAACTATTTGTTCAATATCTTCTAAATAACCAATTCCTAATAGATGGCGGGGTTTTTTTTCGTTCAAAAGAGGAATAACCCAATCTAAAATTTTAAACATCTCCTTTTTACTCCTTCCTAGGTCTCCGCCAATACCAAAACCATCAAATTCCAAAGAGTTAATAAATTTTGCCCCAGATTGGCGCAATTGTTTAAATCTCGAACCCTGAACTATCCCGAAAATGGTTTGTCTTGATTTTTTTTCTTTCAAACAAATTTTTGCCCAAGAATTTGTTCTCTCTAAGGCTTTTTTGGCATATTCAAAAGTAGAAAGTGGACTAGTGCATTCATCAAAAGCGAAAATAATGTCTGCGCCCAAATCCTCTTGAATTTTGATTGACTCTTTTGGACCTAAAAATAACTCTTTGCCATTAAATGGTGAACGGAAATAAACTCCCTCAGAAGTGATTTTAAGGAATTTTGGCTGGGATTTTTCCTTGATTAAATCTTCTTTTTCGGTTTTTGGAAAATATTTCAAAATCTTTCCTATCTTTAAATCAAAGCCAAATCCCAAAGAAAATACCTGAAAACCGCCGGAATCGGTCATAAGGGGTTTTGGCCAATTCATAAACTGATGAAGACCTCCGGCTGATTTGATAAATTTTTCACCTGGTTTCAAATGCAAATGAAAAGTGTTGGCAATTAAAAGCTGGGTTTTTGTTTCTTTTACCTCCTCAGAATCTAAAGTTTTAACAACCGCCTGAGTAGCAACTGGTACTAAAGTTGGTGTCTCTATTTCTCCATGGTTGGTTTTAATCATTCCTAAACGAGCTCGATTTTTTTTGGATTTTTTTAAAATTTTGAATTCAAACATACTCCATCAAGTAAAGCGTCAATATCTCTGCCTAGATTTTGGCCGATATAGCCTCCTTCCAAGACAAAGAAGGTGGGTTTTTTTAGTTTGGCAATTACTTTTCCTATTTCTCTAAAAGATTCCTCGGTTAATCCTAGCGAGGCTAAATCTCCTCTATGACTATCAAAACCAGCCGACACAGCCACCACCTCTATTTTGCTCAAATTAATTTGTTTGAGGGCGATCTCTAAAGTCTTTAGATAAACCTCCTGACCGCAATCAGCCATCAAGGGGAAGTTTAAACAATTATTCCGACTTTTTAAACCAGTTCCGGGATAATAAGGAAAACGATGAAGGGAAAGATAAATTACATCTTTTCTGCTGAAAAAAATCTCCTCGGTTCCATTCCCGTGGTGGCCATCAATATCTAAAATTAAAGTGCTTTTTCCTAGCCATTCGACAGCAATAGCAATATTATTGAGATAACAAAAACCCTGTGTTTGAACCCCCAGAGCCAGACCATTTCTTCCTACATGATGACCGGGCGGTCGCATTAAAGAAAAACCTCCGACTTTGGCGGCTAAAATTGCTCCACCGGCTGCCAATTTGGCATATTCATAAATATTTTCATAGGCTGGCGTGTCAGTGTCTTCTATTTTTCCTTTTTTTAGCCTTTCAAGATAGGCAGTTTGATGGACTAAAAGGAGGTCTCTTTCTGATGCTGCTTCAGGGATTAAAAATTGATATCCTTTTTCTTTAAGAATTTTGGCTGCCATTTTAATCCGCTCCGGACCCTCAAGATGGTTTTTTCCATATTCCAAACATTTTTCAGAAAAAATTATTTTTGTTTTCATTTTTTAAAAATTTGCTAACGAGATAAAGCCTCAATTGTATAGATATTTGACGGATCCCACAAAAGCCAGCCCGAAGCCTGGGCGTCTTGAGCAGCTTTGATTTGAGCTTTGACTTTTTGGGCGTCGTAAAAAATGCCTCGGTCAGTGTCTCTTTTTAAATCAAAGTTCTGAAGCCAAGGCCTGATTTTCGGTTTTGGGCAAAAAAGAAGCTTAAGATTTTGACTAAGACAATGTGGTTGACGACCCAATTTAAGATTTTCTTCAAAAACTGAAGAAATAAAATCTTCGGCCGAAAAGATTGACCTCAAGATTACTTCATAAGGATGATTAGAAACAACTTTATTTGGGTCTTTATCCTGGGCTGGAAAATGTAAAGCGGGTAGGTTTCTTTTTTCATCTGCTTTTACTTCAAAACCAAAATAAAAATGGCTAGGGTAAAGCATAAAAGAAATATAATCAAAAATATCAATTGTGTTGATTAAATCTTGACCGATTTCCGGAGAGGAAAATTTGATTGCATTTTCCCCAAAAAGGTCAACCGAAAGAATAATATCACTTTTGTGCTCTCTTAGATTATTTCTAATTTTTAAATAAAAATCTCTAATAATTTCTTTTTTTTCCGATTTTTTATCATAAAAAGGATATATGGCATTTTGGTCATCGTGAGGAAAACGGAGATAATCAAATTGAATTTCATCAAAACCAAAATCAATTGTCTCCAGTGATAAATCGATAATAGATTTTTGGACTTGAGAACTAGCTGGATCTAACCAAAAATAGCCTTTTCCATCCCGCCAAGTGGTTTTATCTTTTTTTTGAAGATAAAAATCACGATTTTTTTCATTGAAAGATGCTTCACGAAAAACAACAATTCTGGCAATAACCCAAATATTTTTTTGATGGAATTCATCAATCAGCTTTTTCAGATTCTCAGAAAGCTGGAATCCGAACTCATCTTTGACATCGATGACCACACCGTTGATTTCAGTTTCATCAACAATTTTTTTAATTCGGTTCAAAATCTCTTGCGCCGCTAAATCTTTTTCACCGGCGTTGGCGACATATTTTGTGATATAAACTCCTTTGATATTTTCAGATTTTTTAAGGATTTTTTCTCTTTCATAACATTTTTTATTGTAATCTTCAATGATTTTAGAAAAATCATTTTTTTCTCCTCCATCGTCTCTCCCGATCAGTATTTGGGCAACTTTTTCTTTAAGGAGCTGGGTCTCTTTCTGGGCTTGAAATGTTTTCAGACTTAAAAATTTATAAATAAAAAAAGAAGTTATAACCAAGACCAAGGGCAAAAATAAAAAGAAAATTGGTTTGAAAGAAAGGGTAATTTTCATTATTAAAATATAGCAAATTTGGTATAATTTAAAAGTAATTATGCCGGCAAATTTACCTCCCCAATATTTTATTGTTGAAGCAAAATTAAAAAATGCCTCTACGGCAGAAGAAAAAATCTCAATTTATGAAGAATTATTAAGAATTGTTCCTAAACACAAAGGAACAGAAAAACTTCAAAAGGATTTAAAAAGAAAAATTGCTAAATTAAAAAAAGAAGAAAAGAAAAAACCAAAAAGAGAGTCAATTTATTTGGTGAAAAAAGAGGGGGCCGGTCAAGTGGTGATTGTTGGACCACCAAATTCTGGAAAATCGAGTTTGTTAAATGCCCTCACCAATGCTAAAGCCAGAGTGGCGCCATTTCCTTTCGCTACTCAAATTCCTCAACCGGGGATGATGCCTTATGAAAATATTTTAATTCAACTTATTGATACTCCACCAATTACAAAAAATTTTTTTCCCGGCTGGCTAAGAGAAATAATCAGAGAGGCCGATGGTTTGTTAATTTTGCTTGATTTATCTCAAGAGGCAGTGTTTCAAGAGATAGAAAACTTGAAAATGGTCTTCAAAAATTGGAGATTAGAAAACAAAAAAATGATTTGGGTTGGAAATAAGATTGATTTAGAAAAAGGGAAAGAAAATGTTGAAAAAATCAAATTAAAAGCCGACTTTCCTTTTAACATAAAATGCATTTCTGTTTTAAAAAGGATAGGTCTGGAAGATTTAAAAAAGGAAATTTTTGACCTCCTGGAGATTGTGAGAATTTACACCAAATCCCCCGCTAAAGAACCGAATTTTTCCCAACCCTTTATTTTGCGAAAGGGGCAAAAGGTGATTGAGTTAGCTTCGCAAATTCATGAAGGTTTAAGTCAAAATTTTCATTATGCCAAGTTATTGAAAAAAGATTTAAAAAAGCCAAAAATTGTTGGCAAAGATTATCTCTTGGAAGATGAAGACATCATTGAAATTCACGCCCGCTAAAAGAAATAGTTTAAAAACCAATTGATGCCATAACGACCGGCAAAAGCTAAAATCAAATAGAAAATAGTTTTCCCAATAAAGACGGCTAGAAAAAATTTTTTAACTTCATATTTTAAAAGTCCAGCTAAAATTCCAACAATGTCATCGGGCAAAGGGGTGGCAGCAAATAAAATGATGACAAAAAATCCGCCATATTTTTTAAACATTTCTTTCGCTTTTACCATTTGATTTTTAATATAATTTTGGGCGATTTTTCCTCCTCCATATCCTAAGGCATAACCAGAAAATTCGCCTAAAGTAGCGCCCAGGCCGGCAGTTATTCCCAAAATAATGGGGTTTAAAAATGGGCCCAAACTAAAAATAAAAGTACCGGCGGGAAGCGGTAAAATTATTGTTGAGGAACCAATTAAACTAATTAAAAAAGCTCCTAAATAACCAAAGGAGGAAAGAAAAGTAAAAATTTCTTGAGCCATTAAATTTTTTCTAAGATCTCTTTTATTTTGTCGGTTTTTTCCCAACTGAAATCAGGATCTTGACGACCAAAATGGCCAAAGCAGGCGGTTTTTTTATAAATTGGTCGTAAAAGATTAAGTTGTCTTATTATCCCCCCAGGGGTTAAATCAAAAACTTTGGGAATAATTTTTACCAATTTTTCTTCAGAAATTTTCCCGCTAGCAAAAGTATTAATATTTAAAGAGAGAGGATTTGTTCCGCTAATCACATAAGCTAATTCAACCAGACATTTTTCGGCTAAATTCGCGGCTACAATGTTTTTGGCAATATATCGAGCCATATAAGCACCGGCTCTATCAACTTTGGTTGGGTCTTTACCACTAAAGCTGCCACCTCCTATTGGGATTTGAGGACCGTAGGCATCAACAACATTTTTGCGACCAGTCATCCCTGTGTCAGAGACCGGTCCACCAATGACAAATCGTCCGGTATTGTTGATATAGAACTTTGTTTTCTTATCTAAATATTTTTTACAAACCGGAACAATTACTTCTTTCGTTATCTCTTCTTTAAGTTTTTTCATAGAAATATCAGGGTCATGTTGAGCGGCTATCACTGCCGCATCTAATCTTTGAACTTTTTCGTTTTGATATTCTAAAGTAACCTGAGACTTTCCGTCTGGTCTTAAATAAGGAAGAATTCCTTTTTTTCTAACCTCATTTAATCTCATTATCAATTTATGAGCCAGCATTATTGGTAATGGCATCAATTCGGGAGTTTCTTTGGTGGCATAACCTATCGAGACGCCTTGGTCACCTGCTCCCTGTTTTTTTGTTCCAGTTTTTCTCACCCCCCGAGCAATATCTGGCGATTGTTCAGAAATAGTATTTAAAACTGCCACCGTTCGCCAATCAAAACCATATTCTGGTCTTGTATAACCGATATCTCTTATTACTTCCCGGACTACATTGTTAACATCTACCCAACCTTTGGTAGTAACTTCTCCTCCAATAATAACATAACCCTTACTGACAAAAACTTCGCAAGCCACTCGGGCACATTTATCTTGTTTTAAAATTTCGTCTAAAATCGCATCGGCAACAGTATCAGCGATTTTATCTGGATGACCGGAAGAAACTGATTCGGCGGTCAACAAATATCTTTTCATATTTAAACTTCCATTAATTTTAAGCCTGTTTTCCTATTATAAACCTTTTTAATTTTTTTTGGAAATGGAAAGAAAATAATCTCGCAAGCGCCAACCACCTTTGCTTCCACCAAATGACCAGCAATTGTTTTAAAATTTTTGTCGGCAAAAGTAGCATGAGAATGGACAAAAACTTCTTTTTTAAAATAGCAAACATTGCCGGTAATATTAGCTATTTCCAAAGGTT
This sequence comes from bacterium, assembly GCA_036803205.1. GTDB lineage: Bacteria > Patescibacteriota > Minisyncoccia > Minisyncoccales > GBS-2 > DAIRUS01. The sequence continues at coordinate 98,011 of DAIRUS010000002.1, forward strand.
TTTTAAATTTTTTTTGAATATATTTTTTCTTATCCACATTATAATAAGCCAAAATTGCTTCTTTTACCGCTCCCAAACCAATAAAAAATCCACCATTTTGAGCTTCTTTTTGGCAAAATTTTTCAATAAATTTATTAATTTCTTTGCCCAGCGGAATTTTCAAAATATAAAAATTGGGAAATTTTTTAAAGCTTAAAACCATATTTTCCTATTTTAGCTTATTTTTAAAAATTATTAAAACATATCTAAAACTTAAAATAAATCATAAAAGACGGAAAAAAACAGAAAATTCATTGCTACCTAGCAGTATACTTTCTGCCAAAAGGAATTCCTTCCTCTTTATTATGGAGGTTTATTATCCAGAGTAAACGAGAAACAGACCAAAATTTTTGGTGGGCGTACCAGGATTCAAACCTGGGACCTTCCGCTTGTGAAACGGACGCTCTGTCCCTGAGCTATACGCCCAATTTTAGGTAAATGAAAAATTCTCCTTTTTTAAAGATAGCAAATTTTTTTATTTTAATAAAGCCTGGCTTATTCAGCCAGGCTTTATCGTTAATCTTTGAGAGAAAGAAATTCTATTTCAAAAACTCTTTTGTTTTAATCTGGGCAATTTTTAATTGCAAAAGTTTTTGGGATTTATATTCTTGGTATTTTCTTTTCCTCTCATCTAACCATCTTTCCAATTGGATAATCCGGGCCTTGAAAAGCCAGATAACCAAGATCGTTAATGCTAAAGGCAATAAAAATGAGTCAAATAAAATATTATTTGTCAAACCAGTCGGAAGGGCGGTGATTCCAGCTATTGCTCTCTTTTGAACAATAACTTGAGCGGTATCAGAAATAGAAACGGTAGCACTAGAGGCTGAAACTGAATTTGTTAAAGTAGTATCGCCAAAAGGAAAATATTCTCCTGAGAAAATTTCTGCCTCAAAAGTGATAGTTTTTCTCTGATAAGGTAAAAGACTACCAATATTCAAACCAGCCAGAATGTCTCCTGTCGTTGCCACTCCATCAATTTTAAGATTGCCTCGATATCTGATTTTTTCAGGTAAAGTATCTTTGACAATGATATTTTCTAGTGGAGTTTCTCTCGTTTTAACATGAATGGTAAAAGAAATTATCTCTCCCGGTTGGGCATAAATTGTATTTCCTAAAGTGGTTCCTTTAGAGATATTTTGAGCTAACTTTTCTAAATCCAAAGACCCAATGACTGGTTGAGTTCCAATATAAATTGTCACACTATCAGAATCAGTACCACCAGGACCAGAACAAGTAATAGTATAGGTTCTTGAAGAAGTTAAGCTGCCGGTTGATTCTGAACCAGAAGTTGGTTTTGAACCCGACCAGGCACCTGAAGCAGAACAAGAAGTAACATTGCTTGAACTCCAAGTTAAAGTAGCTGAAGTGTTATAGGGAATGGTAATTGGACCATCTGAGCCATTAGCTTTAATATCAACTATTGGCGAGGGAGAAGGAGGAACATAACAAGAATAAACATTAATATAAGTTGTACTTTCAGCTGATTGGCTCTCTCTAGTTACTTTTACTTTAGCTAAATAATTCCCGGCTGAGAAGAAATCACAAAGATTTAAAGCAGTATAAGAAAGAGAGGAAGTGGTATAAATTTTATCCCAAATACCATCCGAAGTGCAGTCAAAAAAGTAACTAATCTCTCCGCCAGCTGTTCCAGAAACAGTAGCTGTCAAACTAACATCAGTCAAAGGAAGACAACCTGAAGAAGGAAAGGCAGAAAGAGAAACAAAAAGAGTTGGAGTAGAAACGTAGATGGTAACGTTATCTGAAGTAGTACCACCAGGACCAGAACAAGTAATAGTATAGGTTCTTGAAGAAGTTAAGCTGCCGGTTGATTCTGAACCAGAAGTTGGTTTTGAACCCGACCAGGCACCTGAAGCAGAACAAGAAGTAACATTGCTTGAACTCCAAGTTAAAGTAGCTGAAGTGTTATAGGGAATGGTAATTGGACCATCTGAGCCATTAGCTTTAATATCAACTATTGGCGAGGGAGAAGAAACCGTAATTGTCGCCTGGGCCCAGGCAGGCTCAGCTGCTCCTCTTTCAACATAGACCTTGGCATTATAAGTTCCACCTACTGAATAGTCACAGGCATCATAAACTATTTTTGGGTTATCGGAAATATTGAAGAAAACATATTCCCAAGTTCCATCGCTTGTACAATCAAATTTGTAATTGATGGTGCCGACAGCCGTACCGGTAACAGTGGCTTTTAAATCAACATCATTTAATGGCGCTGAACCTGAAGAAGGAATGGCTTCCAGGGCGACAAAAAGTGTTTGGTTTTTGACTAAAACATTCATTGAATCGGAAGCTGAAAGACCCCTGGAGTCAGTAACAGTCAAAGTACAGCTGAAAGTAGTATCAGCCGAAACTGTCGGAGCAATAAATGTTGGTTGGGCAATATGAGAATTGGATAAATTTCCACCAGTACAAGTCCATTTAAAAGTAATCGGATCGCCATCAGGGTCAGAGCCAGAACCTTCTAAAGTAATATTTTGAGTTTCTAAAACCACTTTATCAGGTCCGGCATTGGCAGTTGGCGGATTATTGGGTGGTAAAACACAATTGCCACTTTGACAGACTTTTCCTTGAGAGGCACAATCTTGATAGTTTT
>DAIRUS010000003.1:0-61900 GCA_036803205.1 bacterium
TGCCAAAAAAGCTCCAAACCTTGTCCAAATTATTCCGTTAACAAAAGGTTGAAACACAACAAAAATATTTAAAATACCAGCATAAAAAGTATAAAGGGTAGGATTAATCAGCTTTTCCTTTAAAATATATTTATCTATCAAACCAACTAAAGCAAGCAAAAACCAAGAAAAAATTGTAATTACAATCCAAAGCATTTTGTGTTTTAATTTTGGGCAATTTCATCTTTTCGGCTTAAATAAATTAAATAAGGTATTAAAAAATAGGTAAAAAATATTATTATTTGAACAAAACCAGGAAGAAAATAAAATATTTGAATCATGGCAATAGCACCATAAACGATTAAGGAATAATAAAAATAAAGAGGTCGAATATTTTGCCAGCTAATGATTTTGTTTTTAACATCTAAAAAAATAATCTTAAGAAAAAAATAAAAGAAAACTAAAAGAAAGGATGCCAAAATATAGGTAAGCACTCTTAATTTAGGAAAAATTAAAATAGGCTCTTGATTTTTTATTTCCACTTTAGCGGCTTTAATAATAAAACTAAAACTAAAAACTAAAACGGCTAAAAAAATAAAAAAGGAAACTAATTTAATTTTTTTAGAATAAGGTAATTTGAATAAGAGGTAAGAGAAAAATAAAAAGGGGTTTAAAAAAATGCTGAAAAAATACTGAAACAAAAGAAAAATTCTGATGAAAGAAAAAGGGGCATTAAAAATAAAAAAGCTAACTATAGAAATATAGTAAAAAATAATATTAAAACCACAAGAGCACCAGAAGGCAAAAATAATTTTATCGCCAAGGTTTAATTTTTTTTTCTTAAAAACAACTAAATAGGCAGATAAAAAATGTAAGAAAATAACAAAAGGAGAGGAAAAAAATCGGTAAAAAAAATTTACTAGTTGATAATTCTCCATAAAAAATTTAGCCACAAACTTAAGGCTCAATTTATAATAATCTTATCACAACTAACCAATATTCCATTATACCATTTTCGGTAATATAAATGAATATAAATGGGTGAATTATATTTTTGAAAATTTTTAAAAAGATAACAAATACCTTTGGGGTAAATTCTTTCTTTTAAATTAAAAATGTTATCTCTAATTTTTTTTATTGCACTTTGAAAATGAAAAAAATTCTGGCTCGGTAATAACAATTAAGGCTAATGAAATCTAAATAATTTTTAATCCTGTTTAGGAAAAATTTATTCCATGACCAATAGAAAAACTTGCATAAATTTTATCCAAAAAGCAGGGTCTTAGCGGTTCAAAAAAATAAACGCTTTTGCAAAGCCCTACTTTTACTTCTGGTTTTTAAGAATGAAATGATTGATAAACTCTCTTTGATAAACTCTCTTGTGAGATTTAATTTGATTTTTTACTAATTTTAAAAGGTCAGAGAACTTTTTTGAAAAACGAAAACCGCTCCGCCAATATAATCTTCCGATTTTTAATTACTTAAATATCTTTTTCCTTCTTGCCAAAAAAAGTCATTTCCTTTGTTTTTTTGCCAGTACCACCATTCTCCTCCCCAAAAATAAAATGTATTAATTCCTGTTTCGAGAGCGAAATTGATGTTTTCTTTAAATTTTTCTTCATCAAGAGTAATTTTTTGTTCTTCCAGAGAGCAATTATAAAGTAAATCTTTACACCAGGGTTCGGCCTGAAACTCTCCGCAAATTACTCTTTTTTTAAATAACTTTTCGATTAGATTTTTTCTAAAAGTATAATATAAAGGAGGAAAAGGATATTTTACATATTTACTAATTTCTTTAAAATAAACCCTTCTATGTAAAGTAATACTTACTATATCCCCTATTTTTGCTGCCGTAAACCAAAAAGAAAATTCTCCGCTGTCTGCAAAAATAATAGGTCGATTGTCTAAAGACCTAACTAGCTCAATTTCTTTTTTGACCAATTCTTTTGTTATTTCTGGACACTCGCCAAAAGGAAAAAAGGGTTCATTTTCTATTTGCCAGGCAAAAATGGATTTTGAGTCTTTATGTCTTTCAACAACGTTTTCTATAAATTTTAATAAGTCTTTTTCATAGTTTTTTTTATCAATCCAAGAAGGAAAATGGCATTCTGGCCATCTACCAGTTTTAATCCCTATCACTAATATTAAACTAACATTTCTTTTTTCTGCTTCTTCTATTTGCCAATCTAAATCAGAAAAATGATATTCGTTTTTCTCTTTTTCAATTAAATCCCAGTGAGTGATAATCTTCAAATTTTTTGTCTTTAAATCATCTAAAAGGGCTAAATAATTTTCTTTCCAATCTAAACCCAAAAGAGAAGAATGCTTTTGAGAAAACACAACTCCAAAATTAACTTTTTCTGGTTTTTGAGTAAAGAAAAGAAAAAAACATAAAGAAAGAAAAACCAAAAAAAAGAAAAATAAAATAATAATTTTTTTAAATTTAGCTTTCATTTTTAATAATTTCTTCAATTTTTTTAGTGCCAAATTTTTCTCCCTCAATAAAAGCTTCTAAGGCCATTTCAGCCAAATACCCTTTTTCTAACCAATCAAAAAACCATTGGTCGGTATAATTTGGGTCTTCTTGCAAAATTCCAAAACCTGATTTTAAAAGCCATCTCATATTAAATTCTTCTTGAGAGCCAATTGGCGGCGCAATAATAATTGGTATTCCTAAAGCAGAATAAAAAGAAAGTTCGGAAGGTTTTGTCCATAGAATATCTGTTTTTCTTAGGGCGAGATTAAATTTTTGAAAATAATTTTCAATGTTCTTTTCAAAAATAATTTCAACATTTGAACCAAATAGATTTAATTTTCTAATTTGGTTAATAAAATATTCTTTAATTTTCTCTTTAATTCCAACCGCCAAAATCAATTTTACCTCTCGGGATAAAATTTTTTTGGCTAAAGATTTGGCAATTTTTATTCCTATTTCTTTTTGGGCGCCAGCTCCACCAACCGAAAATAAAATGGTCAATGGGTGATCAGATTTTTCGGCTAACCTGCCTAAGTTTTTTTCAATTAATGTTTGATATTTTTCAAAATATTTCTTTTTTGGGTCTAAATTCAAAATCCGATGCTTTAAATCTTCTTTTAAAATCTCCATTTTTTCTGAGCCAATATTTTCTAACGGCAAAGGATAACCGGTTAAAAAAATATTTTCCTCTTTTACTCCATAAAGTTTTAATCTTTCCGTCACCCTTTCATTTGGAGCAAAATATTTAATTTTGCTTTCTTTTGGGTTTAAGGGCGCCCAGACTCTTGAAATGTCGGCATCACAAATAATACAGAAAATTTTTCCGGGGTAATTAAAAAACTCGGCCATAAAAGCCGGTATAAAGAAAGTAGAAATTATTGGCAAATTAGCTCTTGACGCTCCGTTTTTATCCAATTGGCAGGCCTGAAAATTTGTTGCTTTCTGGACTTTCAATTTATTAATTAAGTCTCTCCCCCACCCTTTTTCAAGAAGAAAATAGATGTTATTTAGAGTAAAATTTGGTTTTGACAAATCCCTTTTGGGATAAAAATTAAGAATTTTTTGAAATTGGTTATAAACCGAAAAAACAATTTTGCCAATGAAAGGCGTTTCGGAAAACCGAGATATAAACTCATAAAATTTTCGTGTCCTCTCCCAAATCTTTCTATCTTGCTCTGGAATTCCTTTATAATCGTTAGCATTAATAATTTCTCCTTCAGCCAAACCTCTAAGAGGAAAGGCCGTTCTTTGATGTCCATAACCCATATTTACCGAAATAATCCAAGCCCTATTTTGCATATTTTAAAATTTTACCAAATTTTTGAAAAACTCCCAAAAATTCTACTGCTACAAATTCTTTGCGATCGCAAAAAGAAAGTGATAAAATATTTTAATGGGGATTAAAAAATATAAATATTATTTCTACAAACCAAAATCAGAAATAGTTAAAGATGTGTTATATTGGTTAGCCGTAACTGGGGCTGTTTATATTGCCGCCAGCTCTCCCTATTTTATTAGAAGTCTTTTAAAAAATATTAAAAAATTTAAAAAACACTCAAAAAGAAGGTTGGCCAATATCTTTTATAGATTAAAAAAAGAAGGGTTAATTGAAATAAAAAAAAGAGGTAAGCAATTTTACATAGGTTTAACCGAAGAAGGAAAGAAAAAGGCGGGAAGGTTTCAAATCGATGCCTTAAGAATAAAGAGGACCAAAAAATGGGATAGAAAATGGAGGCTGGTAATTTTTGATATTTCTGAGTTGAAAAAGTTTTTAAGAGAACTCTTTAGAGGAAAGTTAAAAGAATTGGGGTTTTATCAATTACAAAAAAGTGTCTGGGTTCATGCTTTTGATTGTGAGGCTGAAATTGAACTACTAAAAGAATTTTTTGGTTTATCAGAAAACGAATTGAAATTGGTGGTAGCTGAAAAAATAAGCAACGACGGCGTCCTAAAAGACTTTTTTAAAATAAAATAAACTGCTGCGATATTTTTGCGACCGCTAAAAGAATGAGGCTGTTTGAAAAGAAACAGATATTACATAAATGAAGTTTTACCTTAAAAAGCTTGGGCGAGTGAATTTTTCTTGAAGTCGCCAGATGATTAGACTTAAAATTAAATAAAAGACTATTAGCCAAAACCAGGAAATCTCCAGCGATTTAAAGGCAAAAGGAAACCCAGAAAAAAAGTCAACGATTTTTATTAAATAAGTGAGTAAAAACCAAACGGGAAAGGAAAAAATCCAGCCCAGGGGTTGCCAAATCGCTCCCAAAAAGGCAAAGATAAAACCAAAAAGTATAATCCAATAAAGTCCAGGAACAATGAGGATGTTAGTAATCGGAGCAATAAAAGAAACATAGCCAAAATTATAAATCAAGATTGGCAAGGTGAAAACCTGAGCAGATAGAGTTATTGCCAAAATACTTCTTAATTGGAAGTGGTTTGGGATCTTCCGGAGCCAAATTTGAAAAATTGGCAAAAGATAAATTATTCCCAGCATGGCCAAAAAAGAAAGCTGAAAACCAACGTCTAGCTTCAAAAGCAAGGGATTTTGAGCTAACATTATAACAGCAGCAAAGACAATTGTGCGAGAGGAAACGTTCATTCTGCCTAAATATTGGGCTAAAAGAAAAAGGCCGCCCATAATTCCAGCCCTAACGGCTGAAGGTTGAAGTCCGGTTATAATTATAAATAGAACAATTAAAATAATTGAAAAATAAAAGGCTTGATGTCGCCAAAAACCTAACCCAATTAAGATGGTCATTAAAATACTTGTTACGATTGTGACATGAAGTCCGGAGACAGCGGTAATGTGTCTTACACCAGTCACATTTAGTTTCTGATTTAAATCCTCGGAGATTTGTTTTTTATCCCCTAAAATCATTGCTCCTAAAATTGAACTCTGAGGTGGAGACAAATTTTGATAAATAACCTCTCTCAATTTATTTTTAAATTTCAAGATTTTTGCATACACAAAACTTCCTTTATTTTTTTCAATTATCTCAATTTTTGGCCAATCCATTACTGAATAGATTCCGTCTTTTTTTAAATAATCTTTATAGTTAAAACCTTCAATATCTTCTAAGGGGGTCTTTAGTTTTCCAAAAATTTTCAATTTATCGCCATAATGATATTCTGGATAGCGATTTGTAGTTATTAAAACCTTGCCAAAAATTAGCGAAGAACTGTCTCCCGCTAAAACTTGAGTTGTTTTAACTGTTAGTTTTTGGCTTTTTTCTCTCATCTCTGGCTCAGTTGAGACTATTCCGATTAGGGTGATTTTTTGATCTAAGTCATTAAATTTCCTTAATTCGTCATTCTTAATTCTCAATTCTTCAATATTGTGTCTCCAAATCCCTAAAACTAAAAACAAGAGAGAAAAGCCAACAATGACCAATTTTTTATATCTCCAGCAAGCCAAGATTAATAAAATTCCTAAAGTTAAAAAACTCAATATTATTAGTTGAGAAATTTTAAAAAATGAACTCAAAAAAATCCCTCCAATAAAAGAGAGGCAAAAAAAGTAAAATATTTTCGAGGGAGTCATTCCCCTATTTTACCTTGTTAGAAATTTTATTCAAAAACAATTTTTAAGAATAGGTAAATTATGATAATTTCTAACAAGCTTTACCTTACTTGACAGACTTCAAAAAATGGGGCTATTATTTTTTGAATTTCTAATAAGAATTCAGAGGGATAAGGTTTTATTTTTTCAAATTTTTTATCAATGGTTTTTTCCGGCCTAAAATTCTGCAAATAATATCTTTTAGCGCCTCTAATCCATTTTGCCATTTCGATTACATCTTCTTTTTTATGCAAGGTAGGAACAATAGTGCTCCTGAATTCATAATCAATTTTTCCTTCCATTAAAATGTCAATGCTTTTTTGAATTTTTTTTACATCAATTTTTGTGCCGGTAACTTTTTGGTATTTTTTTTTCGGTGCTTTCAGGTCCATCGCGACATAATCAATTAATCTCTCATCGATTAATTTTTTTAAGGTTTTAGGATCTGAACCATTGGTATCTAATTTCACAAAAAATCCCATTTTTTTTATTTTTTTAATAAGAGAAATTAATTCTTTAGATACTGTTGGTTCTCCCCCGCATAAAACCACTCCTTCAATTAAATTTTTTCTTTCTTTTAAAAATTTAAAAAGTTCTTTTTGAGAGATTTTTGGTTGATTTTTAATTTTTTCTGGCAAAACGAGTTCTGAAGAATAACACCAAGGACAACGGAAATTGCAGCCAGTAAGAAAAATTGTGGCCGCTATGCGGCCCGGATAATCGATTAAAGTCAATTTTTGTAAACCTCCGATTTGAATCATTTTTTGGAAAGAATTTTTTCTCGTGGCAAATTTGTCAATTTTATATCCCTGTAGACTCGATATTCTCTTCTCCATCTAAATTCTTCCTGTTTTCCAACGTGCCATTGTTTAACGGGCCTAAGATAGCCTACTATTCTTGAATAAACCTCGCAGGGCTGCTTAATGGCGCATTTTGGACATTCAAAATGTTCGCCAGCCAAATAACCGTGGACCGGACAGATGGAAAAAGTCGGGGTAAGAGTTATATAGGGTAAATGAAAATTCTCAAAAATTTTTTTGACTAAATTTTTAGCCACTCGCGGATCAGAAATCTTTTCTCCTAAAAAGAGGTGCAAAATTGTGCCGCCATTATAGCGACATTGTAACTCGTCTTGAAGTTTTAGGGCTTCAAAAATATCATCGGTATAGTTAACGGGCAAATGAGTGCTATTTGTGTAATATGGTACTTTTTTTGTCCCAGCAGTAATAATATCAGGATATTTTTCTTTATCAATTTTTGCCTGACGATAACTCGTTCCTTCACCCGGAGTTGCTTCTAAATTGTATAAATTACCGGTTTCTTTTTGATATTCAACTAGTTTTTTTCTCATAAAATCTAAAACCTCTAAAGTAAATTTTTTGCCCTTTTTTGAAGCAATGTTTACTCCAAGGAAGTTTAAAAGTGCTTCATTCATTCCGATCAATCCAATAGTTCCAAAGTGATTGCCCAAATAAGAACCTCTTATCTTTTTAACTGGCGATAAATAATATCTTGAATAAGGATAAAGTCCTTTTTCCATAAAATTCTCTAAGGCCTTTCTCTTAATTTCCAAGGATCCTTTTGCTAAATTCATTAAATATTCTAATCTCTCGAAAAATTCCTTTTTAGTTTTTGACAAATATCCAATCCGCGGCATATTAATGGTTACCACGCCAATACTGCCGGTGGAAGGATTTGAACCAAAAAGTCCGCCGCCTCTTTTGTAAAGCTCGCGATTGTCCAGTCTAAGCCGGCAACACATTGACCTAGCATCTTCTGGTTTCATATCTGACTGAACAAAGTTTGAGAAATAATTTATCCCATATTTTGCTGTTGCTTCCCATAACGGGTCTAAAACAGAATTATCCCAATCGAAGTCTTTAGTAATGGAAACAGTTGGAATGGGAAAAGTAAAAGGTCTTCCTTTTGCGTCACCTTCCATTAATACCTCATAAAAAGCCCTAATAAACATATTCATTTCTTCTTGGAATTCCCCATAGGTTTCTTTTTGCGGTTTTCCACCAATAATTACTGGTTGTTTGGCTAAAAATTCTGGAGGCTTAATGTCTAAAGAAACATTAATAAATGGGGTTTGAAAGCCAACCCGAGTTGGCACCATGCAGTTATACAAAAATTCCTGCATTGCTTGTTTGACTTGAGGATAATTTAAATTGTCATAGCGAATGAAAGGCGCCAAAAGAGTATCGAAATTAGAAACCGCATTTGCTCCGGCTGTTTCTCCTTGAAGAGTGTATAAAAAGTTAACCAATTGACCAAGGGCTGTTCGAAAATGTTTTGCCGGCTTGCACTCTAATTTTCCTGGCACTCCGCCAAATCCTCGAACTAATAAATCATAAAGATCCCAGCCCATACAGTAAGGAGCTAAAATTTCCAAATTATGGATATGAAAGTCTTCATTGATTGCTGCTTCTCTGATTTCTTTAGGATAGATTTTGTTTAACCAATATTTTTTTGAAATAAAAGAGCCGACATATTGATTTAAACCCTGTAAAGAAAATGTCATATTGGCGTTTTCATAGATTTGCCAGTCAAGTTCTTGAATATATCTATCAATCGCCTCAGACGATTCATCAATTACCGCTACTGCCTCCCTAATTCTCCTTCTTTGCTCTCGATATAAAATATAAGCCCTGGCAGTCTCCACAAGGCCTTCTAAAATTAAAACCTCTTCCACAATGTCTTGAATTTGTTCAACGTGGGGAATCTCTTCTTTTTTAAAGCGGCGATTTAAAATTCTAACAACTTTATCCGAAAGTCTTCTTGCTCTTTTGCCATCACCTTGACCAGTGGCAGTTAAGGCTTTGAAAATGGCATCTTGGATTTGATTCTGATCAAAATCCACAATCGTTCCATCTCTTTTTTGAACTTTAGTGATTTTATTTTCCATAAAAAGACAAAAAAAATAAGACAAAATATTTCCGGTCTAAAAAATTTCTTTTTCCAAGAGAATATTATCTTATTTTAATTATTTTAATTCAACAAAAAAACTGGGTCAATCCAGGCCAAGTACAGTTAAAAACCCTGAGTTATCCACAAGTAAAATTTAACAAAACTTTTTAAACCTGTTTATCAAAATCCGGTAGCAATTAAAGTTAATTTAATCTCTCCCTCCTTTAAGGTTTCATCTTCAATGGCACCAAAAATAACTTTTGCTTGAGGGTTTATTTCTTTAGTAAGAATTCTGCCAATTTCTTCAACTTCGTAAAGCGAAATATCTTGGCCAGAAACATTAAATAAAATTCCTTTTGCTCCAACCGGCGTTATATCTAAAAGAGGGGAACTTAAAGCTAATCTGGTCACCGTCTCGGCTCTTTTTTCACCAAAAGCCCTACCTACACCAAAAAGAGCTGTTCCAGAATTTTTCAGAATTGATTTAATGTCAGCAAAATTGAGACTGATAATACCAGGCGCGGTTATTAAACCGGAAATCGCCCTGACTGCTTCTCTTAAGATCTCATCGCAGACCCAGAAAGCAGAAGAGATGGAGGTTTTTGGATCTAAAATCTCTAATAATTTGTCATTTTTTATACAAACTAAACTATCCACCTTTTCTTTTAGTTTTGCTATCCCCTCTTCGGCAATTTTTGTTCTCGTCTGGCCTTCAAAAGAGAATGGTTTTGTCACTACTGCTACTGTCAGGGCTCCTAAGTTTTTAGCAATTTCGGCCACCACCGGGCCAGCACCAGTTCCAGTCCCGCCACCAGCACCATAGGTAATAAAAATCATATCAGCTCCCTTTAAAATTTGGGTAATCTCTTTATCGCTTTCTTTAGCTGCCGCCTCACCAATTTCAGGTTTCATTCCTGCACCTAGGCCTTGGGTAACATTTTTACCAATTCTCAATTTTAAATCAGCTTTAGTTTTTTTTAAATCTTGATAATCAGTATTAACAGCAATCAGTTCTACTTCCTCGATTTTTGTCTTTTTCATCCTAGCAATAGCATTTCCACCCGAACCTCCAACTCCTACCACTTTAATCTTTGTCATAATTTGCCATTTAACTAATTGACCCCAATTAGCCAATTAGTATTAATTTTCTTCCGCTAATTTTTGCTAATTGAACTGATCGACCTATCTTAAGGTATAAAAATTCTTAAAAATTTTTTTATTTTTGAAGTTATTCCGCTACCGAACTTGAAATTTTTTTCTTCTGCCTGGCATTCGGCTCCATAAAGAACTAATCCGCAAACCACAGCCAATCTTAAATCTTCTTCCAACCCAAAGATTCCCTTTGGTCTCCCAATTCGAACTGGTAAGTGGAGTTTATCTTTTGCCAAGTCCAAAATCTTTGGCAACTTGGCTCCTCCTCCCGTTAAGACAATACCGCCGGGAAGTAATTTTTCTTTTCTGATTTTTTTAAGCTCCTGATTAACTAAGTTAAAAAGCTCTGAAACTCTGTCTGAAATGATTTTGACTAAAAATTTTTTTGAAAAAATTAAGGGCGCATTTCCTCCAAAGTTAATTTTTTGACGCATATCTTTTCCTTTAAAAAGACAACTCCCATATTCTTGTTTTATTCTCTCGGCGACTTCGACGTCTATTTTTAAACCAATAGCAATATCATCGGTAATATTGTCAGAACCAATCGGTAAGACCGCCAAATGCAATAAATCTCCTTCTTCAAAAACAGCTAAACCGGTGGTGCCAGCCCCAATGTCTACCACTGCTACCCCTAACTCTTTTTGTTTTTCATTCAAAACTGCTCTAGCTGCTGCCACGGGAGCGGGGATGGCATCCAAAACTTCTAAGTCGGCACCCAAAATCGCCTTTTTCTGATTTTCCAAATAGGGAGAGAAACCTCCCAAGGCTAAAACCTCTGCCTCCAGTCTCACTCCCTGAAGACCAACCGCTTTTTTTACCTCCGCCTGACCATCAACAATAAATTCTTTAACTATAGCATCGAAAATTTCTTTGTTAGAAGGAAGATTAATTGTCTGAGCAGCTTGTAAGACCCTTTGGACATCTTCTTCAGAAATTTTTTGGTCTGCCCGAGAAACCGAAATAAGCCCTCGGGAAAAAACCGAAAAAAGATGGCTACCGTTTAAAGCGGTATAAACTGAATTGATTTTTTCCCCCACTTCGGCTGCTATCTTTTGAAAAAGAACTGAAAGAATATTAGAAACCTTTTCCCCATCAATTATTACTCCTCTTCTAACTCCTTCTGTCGGTTCTTCAGCTTTTGATATTAATTCCAAATTCCCCTCTTTGTTTCTTTCAACGAGGAGAATTTTTGTTTTTGATGTTCCAATGTCCAAACCACAAATCATATCGCTTTTTATATTTTAGCGAAAATTTGATTTAAATAAAAATTCTCTCTTTCTTCCATTAATTTTGCCTTTTTCAAAGACTTCTCGTGGTTATAATCCAGTAAATGTAAAATACCATGAATCAAAACTCGAGTTAGTTCTTTTTCAAAAGTAGTTTGAAATCTTTTGGCATTTTTCCTGACTTCTTCTAAACAAATAACAATTTCGCCCAAAAGCGGCTCAACAAATTTTTGATTTTTGATTTTTGATTTTTGATTTTGACCAAAGGCTAAAACATCAGTCGTTCGATTCTTCCCTAAATATCGTTTATTCAACTCCTTCATCCTTCCTTGGTCAACAAAAACAATTGATAAATTGGATCGTTCTTTTTTCTCTTCTTTTAATACCTTTTGACTTACTCTTTTCAAAAATTCCTCATCAATTGGATTAGTTGTTAAATTAATAATTTCAATCATAATTTACTCAAAAAACCGAAAAGTAAAAAAATAATCCTTAAATAATCCTATCAGATTAAAAATTAAAATCAAAATTTATTCATAATTTTTTTCAACCCACTCTAGAATTTTTTCACCATCTCGGCAATTATCTTCTGAGCCCAAAACAACAATAACGATTGGTCTTTTTTCCTTTTTAAATTCTAATTCAAAAATGGAAAGCAAAACCTCTTGAGCCTCAGTAGTCTGGCCCACCTTTCCGCCAACAAAGTTTTCTTTTTCAAAAAAACAATTAAAATTTTTTAAATCTTTAAAATCTTTGGCAATTAAGTGGGAATAAATTTTACCCCGACTGATATCCAAAACAAATCGTCGATTGTTATAAAGATATTTTGCCAGCGAAAATAAATCTTCTGGCGAGGCAATATTTTCTTTATTTCCGCCAAAACTATCTTTAAAATAGGCTGTTTTTAAACCGATGGCTTTGGTTTTTTTATTCATCAGCTCAATAAACTTATCTTCTCTCAAGAACCTTGATAGGGCTTTCGCTGCCTCATTAGAAGATTCTGTTAAAAGAGGATAGAGTAAATCAAAACCGGTCCAAAATTCACCTACTTTTAATCTCGGTCTTGAGGTAAAAATCAAATCTGACTCCTTAATCTCGATTTTTTGCCAGAGATTGATATATTCAGTAGCAACCAAAGCAGACATTAGTTTGCTAATTGAGGCAATGGGTAAAGCCTCTTTAGAATTTTTTTCCAGAAAAACAAAGTTACTTTTGAGATCGGCGGCTAAATAAGCCTTAGCCGAAATTTCTGGTTTTTTTAACTGATAAGAAAAATTATCTTTTAAAAAAGAATTTTCAATAATTAAAATGGGGGTTCCAATTTTAACTTCTTTAAAAATCTCCTCAGCATCGGAAGTAGATAATCTAATACAGCCACCAGAAAAGGTGGAAGCAACTGGTTGACCGTTGGGATAATATGGCCAACCGTGAATAAAAAAATTGCCCTGAAATTGAAGAGAAAAGGGCATATAAACCTGACCAAAGGAAGAAAAAACATTTTGAATTTTTGCTTCTACCTGATAAAAACCAACCGGCGTCTCCCAAAAAGAACCTTCTTTACCAAAAGCTAAAATCTGATAGCTTTTTTTAAAATTCCCTTTTTCAAAAAAATCAATTCTCTTCTCTGAAAGATTAACTAATAAAAAATCCGATTTCTCTTTGACTAACTCTTTTTTAACTCTCTCAAAAAAATCATTCTCGATTAAATTAGGAAAGCCTCCAAATTGAAATCTTTCGGCTGGCAAACCTTTTTCGCCAATAATTTGCGAAATTCTTTTTATCCTTTCTTGAGATTCTCTGATTTTCGTTTCTTTTTTGAGATAAATTTGCCAAAAAATAAAAGAGGAAATTACAAAACAAAAAACTAAAAAAAGAAGGTAAAAAATTACAATTTTTTTCATTTTTCATTGGGAGTGATCAGATTTTTTCATTTGAACCCAACAACTCTTTCACTATTTTGCTCACTAACTGACCATCGGCCCTTCCTTTGAGTTTTGGCATTAAATTGGCCATAATTTTTCCCATATGCTTAATTCCAATCTTTTCCTGCTCGGAAAGGGGAAAACTGGCTTTTAAGGCAGAAATTGCCTCTTGGACTAATTTTCTAATTTCTTCTTCTGAAAGTTGTTTAGGTAAATATTTTTGAAGAATTTCTAACTCCTCCTTTTCTATTTTTACCAAATCTTCCCGCCCACCATTTTCAAATTCTAAAATCGCCTCTTTTCTTTTTTTTATTTCAGAAAAAATAGCCTCGATTACCTCTTCGTCGGTGAGGGCGCTTTCTTTTTCTAGCTCTTGGGCTAACCTGCTTTCTTTTTTTAATTCTTCAACAACTATCCCTGATTTTTCTTGACTTAATCTATATCGTTTTTCCTTTTCTTTATTGAAAATAGCGGCCCAGAGCATTCGTAAGGTCGAAACCTCTCTCTCTTTTCTTTCTTTTAAGGCAGACTTTAAATCTCCTTGAATTTTTTCTTTTAAAGTCATTATGATTACTTTATTTTCCCTAATTTCTTTAATTTTTCATACTCTTTTTTTAGTTCTTCCCGTCTTAAAGCCGCTCGCCTTTTCATATTTCTTGATTTCTCTCTGTCCTTAAACGTCTTTTCTCTAACTCTCGTTAAAATCCCACTCTGTTGAAGAGCGCGAGTAAAACGCCTAACCAGGTTTTGAGGATTTTCCTTTTCTTTTCTTTTAATTTCTAAAGGCATATTAGTAAAAATATTAAGTTAGTTGTTTTCCCCTTTATTTTGGGATTCGCTTTTATTAATCGGATGGATGTCTTCGAAAAGGGGAGCTCCTCCGATCAAATGTAAATGAACGTGCTCGATGACTTGGCCACCGTGGCGATGGACTCGAAATAAAAGTTTATATCCTCCTTCTGAGATTCCGAAATTATCGGCTATCTTTTTAGCGATAAAAATCATCTCGCCTATTAATTTTATATCTTTCTCTTTTATATCAGCTATGCTCGGAATATGGTTTTTTGGAATAATTAAAATATGAACCGGTGCCAAAGGGTTAATATCTTTAAAAGCGAGAATCTTCTTGTTTTCATAAACAATATCAGCCGGGATATTTCTATTGACAATTTTACAAAAAAGACATTCCATAATTTTTCATCAGTTATTTACTCAATCGTTTTTTTATCGTTGTGACCACCTCGTTTAATTTTATTGTTTCTTGTCTTCCCGAAGACATATCTCTTATAATGACTGTTCCGTCCAAAACCTCTTTCTGGCCCAAAATGAGAGTATATTTAACTCCTACCCTGTCTGCTAATCTTAACTGAGCTTTTAAAGAGTCTCGTCCAAATGATTCAAAAACATATATATTTTCTTTTCTAAAATCTTCTATCAGTTTTAAGCCCTTCCTCTTGGCTAACGGGCCTAATTGGGCTAAAAAAATATTGGCTTTTTTTTCTTTAGGAAATTTAAGGGCTTTTTCTTTCAACAAAGAAACTATTCTTTCAATACCGGCTGCTCCTCCAACCGCTGGAGTATCTTTTCCGCCTAAAATTTTTATCAAAGCATCATACCTCCCTCCCCCAATCAACGCTCCTAAAACTCTTCCCTTTTCGCTTTCCTCACATATTTCAAAAACAGTTTTAGTATAATAATCTAGTCCTCTCACTAAACAAGGGAATAGATAATAAGGCAGTCCTATTTCGTCCAAAAACTCTAAAAGTTCTTTAAAATGGCGATGACAAGATTCACAGAGATGATCGAGTATTTGAGGGGCTTGGGAAATTATTCTTTGACATTTTTCCTCTTTGCAGTCTAAAATTCGCAGAGGATTTTGTTTAAACCTTCTTTTACAATCTCCGCATAAACCATCAAGTCTTGATTTTAAATAACTACTTAAAAGTTTTTTATAATAGGGACGGCAGGCTTTATCGCCAATACTATTAATTTTTATAATTAGATTTTTCAATTTTAACTCCATCAAAATATTATAAAAAATTTGAATAATTTGAGCGTCAATAACTGGACCTTCTTCTCCTAAAACCTCAAAACCAAACTGCCAAAATTGCCGATATCTCCCAGCCTGGGGCTTTTCGTAGCGAAAAAATGGACCAAAATACCAAAGCTTGACCGGCTGGGGCAGGTTTTGAAAGCCGTGTTCAATATAGGCCCGGGCAATAGGGGCAGTGCCCTCTGGTCTCAAGGTTAATAAATCGCCACCTTTAGTTTTAAAAGAGAACATCTCTTTTTGAACAATGTCGGTAGCCAAACCTATTCCTCTGGAAAAAAGCTCGGTTTCTTCTAAAATTGGAGTTTCAATTTTTTGGAAATTATAAAATCCAGCTATTTCTTCGATAATGTTATAGATCTTTTGAAAATACTTTTGGTCTGCTGGTAAAATATCATGCATTCCGGTCGGAGATTGAAATTTGGGCTTTTTCATAAATTTTCATAATGAGGTGCTTCAAATTTAGCAAAGGCAGTCAGCGGCCAAGCTCTTAAAAAAACCCGACCGACAATATTTTTCTTTGGTAAAGCCCCCCAGTACCTCGAATCAGAAGAAGCCTCTCGATTGTCACCCAAGACGAAGTATTCGTCTTCCGATAATTTTAAGTGAACAACGCCCCTGGTTTCAATCCCTAAGGGAAGATAGGAAGTTTCATCCAAAAATTCTCCATTTATCTTCACCATTCCCCCTTCAATGCCGACTTCTTCTCCCGGTAGACCAATGATTCTTTTAATATAACGTTGGCTAGGATTTCTCGGAAATCTAAAAACAACCACTTCTCCCCTTTTGGGCTCTCGTAATCTAAAAGATAATTCATCAATAATCAAATAATCCCCCGGTTCAAAATTCGGCTTCATCGACTGACCGCTAACAATAAATGGCTGAAATAAAAAATAGCGAATGGGTAAAACTATTAATAAAGCAATAATAACAATTTTTATAATTTCCCAGATAAAGATTAAAAATTTTTTCATAACATTTTTATTATAACAAGATTTTCGGATTTTACAAGGAAAATGATATAATAATGAATTATAATATTTCCTCTATGACAATTATCATTGGGTTAGGTAATCCCGGAAAAAAATTTCAAAAAACTCGCCATAATCTTGGCTTCCGGGTAATTGATGTATTTGGGAAAAAAAATCAGTTTCCCAATTTTAGAATCTTAAAGAAATGTCTGGCCTTAATTTCCGAAAAGAAATTGAATAATGAAAAAATCCTCCTGGCAAAGCCCCAAACCTTTATGAATCTATCAGGAAAATCAGTGAAGCTTCTCATCCACCACTTTTTCCCCAAACCCCAAATACTCCAAATAAATGCCATGGCTGATATTTGGAGTATTGAAGAGAGAGTTTGGATAGTTCATGATGAAATCGATTTGCCTCTGGGAGAGATAAAGATCGTCAAAAATCGAGGAGCAGCTGGTCACAAAGGAGTTCAATCAATAATCGATGAATTGAAAACTAAAAACTTTGTAAGAATCCGAATTGGAATCAGACCAAAAAATCAAGAAACTGAAAAACAAAAAAACATTGAAAAGTTTGTTCTTCAAAAATTTGATAAAGAAGAGGAAAAAATTGTTAAAGAAGTAATAAAAAAAACTGCCCAAGCTCTTGAATTTACCTTAAAAAATGGTTTAGAAAAAGCAATGAGCGAATATAACAGATAAAAAATAAACCAGGCCCGGGGAGCCTGGATTATCTAAACATCTACCGGCAGTTTGCTTGAAGGTACTCGTAAATTGCTTGAATGATACTTCCGGGCATAACAGTAGAAGCATTAAAAACTACTACCACTGTCTCCCCGTGGAGGAGATAAACGTAAATCATATCTTCCCAAAGCTCGAAACCTTCCGGCAGATTAATGGTTGGATGTTTAACCCTCCAGCACTTCTCTCTTACCTCTTTAGCTGTCAGCATTCTCTCACCTCCTTACTATTTCTTTTTGCCCTCCGGTCTGCCAGCGAGTTCTATAATCTTGGAGAAAACTCCAAAATCATAGAGATAGGCCTCATGGCTAAAGGAGGGATCGCCAGATTTTTGCCACCTGCTACCACAAAGTGAGTAGCAGAGACAGGCCAACTCGCCAGCAGATCGGAAGGTAAAACCGTTTATAATTTTTGATGCTTCGATAATATTATTTTATAATTTATTTAAATGGATTTGTCAAGGGTGAAGATTGACCAAGTTTTAATTTGTAGCCTCACTCCCTATTTTTTGGAAAAGGGGCTAGTTTGGTTTGAAAAAAATTTAAATAAAATTTTGGAGGCAAGAAAAACCCAATCTTTTTTTGAGGAAAATATAATTTTTTTAACTAAAGACCAAATTTACAATTTTTCTCAATTTTTGAGGAAATTGGATGAAATGGGCTACGAAAAAGTCTTGACAGTTTCTGAACCGGGAGAATTTGCTCAAAGGGGAGGAATTATTGATGTCTTTCCGATAAATCTGAATTTTGCCGTCCGTTTTGAATTTTTGGGAAATAAAATTGAAAACATTGAAAAATTACCAATTGAGATTGAAGATGAAAAAGCGGCAAAAGAAATTTTAAAAAAGAAGTTAAAATCTCAAAAATTATTTTCTGATTTAAAAGGACTAAAACCAGGAGATTATTTGGTTCATTTAGATCATGGTATTGGCAAATTCCTCTCATTTACTCAATTATATTGCGATCGCAATATAATTAAGTATTATGTTTTGGAATATGATAAAAATGATAGACTCTATGTGCCAGTGGGGTTGGAACGAAAACTTTCAAGATATATTGGCTTTGTTGAGCCGAAACTCTCTAGACTAGGATCTTCTCTTTGGCAAAGAATAAAGAAAAAAGTTAAAGAAGAAGCTGAAAAATTAGCCAGAGAACTGCTGGAAATTTATGCTAAAAGAGAAATAGCTACTAGACCTCCTTATCTTCCAGAGGACGAAATTGATTTTCAGCTTAAAGCCTCTTTTTCTTATACAGAAACGCCAGACCAAATTCAAACCCTTGAGGAATTAAAAAGGGATTTAGAAGGTTCAGAACCAATGGACAGAATTGTCTGTGGTGATGTTGGTTTTGGCAAAACAGAAATTGCTTTAAGGGTAATGGTGAGAGTAGTAAAATCTGGCTATCAGGCAGCAATGATTTGTCCGACGACCATTTTAGCTAATCAGCATTTTCAAAATTTTAAAGAAAGACTAAAGGATTTTCCAATCAAAATTGCAATGTTATCAAGGCTCCAGTCAAAAAAAGAACAAAAAGAAGTAATTGAAGGATTAAAAACTGGAAAAATTGATATTATTATTGGCACTCATCGTTTGTTGTCGAAAGATGTTGAAGAATGTCTAGTTACCAACCTACCCCATTGTCCATTTTATGAGCCGGCACGAAAAGGATTAGGTCTTTTAGTTATTGATGATGAGCAAAGATTTGGAGTAAAGCAAAAAGAAAAATTGAAAAAAATGAGGGCTTCGCTTGATGTTCTTTCTCTTTCAGCCACCCCTATCCCCCGAACCCTCTATATGGCTTTGTCTTCCTTAAAAGATATTAGTTTAATTCAAACTCCACCTGTCGGTCGATTACCGGTAAAAACTTTTATTTTGCCATTTTCTGAAAAAATAATTAAAAAAGCAATTAAAAATGAAATTTGTCGCGGCGGTCAAGTTTATTATCTTCATAATCGCGTCGAAACAATTGAAGCAACTAGAAAATTTTTAGAAAAACTAATACCCGAAGCAAAATTTGAAATTGCTCATGGCCGGTTAAAAGAAAAAAGGTTAGTAAAAGTAATGGAAGATTTTCAGAAAAAAAAGATAGATGTTTTGGTTGCCACCACTATTATTGAAAACGGTTTAGATTTGCCAAATGTCAATACCTTAATTGTTGCCGATGCCGCTCGTTTGGGTTTAGCTGAAGCCTATCAAGTTCGAGGAAGAATTGGTCGAAGTTATACCCAGGCCTTTGCCTATTTTTTGTACGGAAGCCATTTAACAGAAAAAGCTAAGTTGCGTTTAGATGCTCTAAAAGAGGCTGCAGAATTAGGTTCTGGTTATAAAATTGCTCTTAAAGATCTGGAAATTCGCGGCGCCGGTAATATCTTGGGGAAAGAACAATCGGGAAATATAAACCGAGTAGGGCTGAACTTGTATTGCCAAATGCTAAACGAAGCGGTTGAAAAAATGAAAAGAAGGAACGCCTAAAATGGTCAAAGGGCAATTTTTAGACCTTAATTTCAGTTTTTAATTTTAAAAAATAGTGTTATAGTTTAATAATTGTTATGGAGGATATAAAAGAAATTTCAATTAACGACGAGAAATATCCTAAGCTTTTAAAAAAAATTAAAGACGGACCGAAAGTTCTCTATTATCGGGGAGAAATAAAAAATGAAGAAAATTGTTTTGCCATTGTGGGAACCAGACGGTGTTCAGATTATGGAAAGCAGGTGGCCTTGGAAATTGCCGGAGATTTAGCCGAGGCAGGATTAACAATTGTTTCCGGCCTGGCGCCAGGAATTGATACCTTTGCCCATCGGGCAACGGTTGAAAAAGGAAGAAGGACAATCGCCGTTTTAGGCACCGGAGTTGATGAAAAATCAATTTATCCCAAATCTAACCTAAAATTGGCAAGAAAAATTTTAGAAATCGGTGGTTGTCTTATTTCTGAATATCCAGCAGGAACTCGCGGGACCCAATTTACCTTTCCTCAAAGAAATCGAATAATCTCTGGACTTTCTTTGGGAGTTTTAGTGGTTGAGGCGAAAGAAAAATCAGGAGCTTTAATTACGGCCAATTATGCATTTCAACAAAAAAGAAAAGTTTTTGCTGTACCTGGCTCAATTTATTCTTCCAATTCTAAGGGCCCCCATCTTTTAATTAAAAGCGGTGCCAAATTAGTTGAAAATGCCAACGACATCCTCAAGGAACTAAATCTTCCCCTTAAGAAGGTTAGTTTCTTTTGTGAAGGAGAAACAGAAGAAGAAATCTTTGTGTTAAATGCTTTAAGAGAGGGGGGATTAGATATTGATAAAATCATTGAGAAAACAAAATTATCAGCGGCTAAAGTAGTCAGCACTCTTGCCATTTTAGAAATAAAAGGTAAGGTAAAAAACTTAGGAGGAAATATTTATGCCCTTAGTCATAGTTGAAAGTCCGACAAAAGGAAATACTATTAAAAAATTTTTAGGTCCTCAATACAAGGTTCTTGCTTCTTACGGGCATATTAGGGATTTACCGGAAGATGAGTTTGGAATAGATGTTGAAAAAAATTTTAAGCCAAAATACATTATTATTCCAAAAGCCAAAAAAATTGTTCAGTTTCTGAAAAAAGAGGCAGAAAAAGCCAACTTAATTATAATTTCGACCGACCCCGATAGAGAAGGAGAAGCTATTGCTTACCACTTAATTCATCTTCTAAATCTAAACGGAGAAAAACCATATCAAAGAATTGTTTTTCATGAAATTACCAAATCGGCAATCGAGGAAGCGTTTAAAAAGCCGAGAAAGATTGACCTAAATTTAGTTGATGCTCAGCAAGCCAGAAGAATTTTAGATAGAATTGTTGGCTATAAATTAAGCCCATTTCTCTGGAAAAAAGTAGCCAGAGGTTTATCAGCCGGAAGAGTGCAATCAGTAGCGGTGAGGTTAGTGGTGGAAAGAGAAAGGGAAATTCAAAATTTTGTTCCCCAAGAATATTGGACCATAACAGCCCAACTCAAAAAATTAGAGAACAAAACTCAGCAAGTTTTACAGGGGTCGGACCTCTGTCAATCGGACCTCTGTCAATCGGACCTCTGTCAATCGGACCTCTGTCAATTTGACGCTCTTTTGGTCAAAAAAGATGAAAAAATGATTCCCAAATTGGGAATTAAGACAAAGGAAGAGGCAGAAAAAATTATTAAAGAATTAAAAGATGCTGAATATAAAGTAGCAAATATTGAGAAAAAAGAGGTCAAAAGAAATCCCCTACCGCCATTTGTTACTTCCACTTTGCAACAGGCGGCCTGGCAGAGGTTTAAATGGCCAGCAAAATTGACAATGCAAATTAGCCAGCAACTTTATGAGACAGGATATATTACCTATCATCGTAGCGATTCTTTAAATGTTTCAGAATTGGCTTTAGCAATGGCTAAAAGATTTATTGTTAAAAATTACGGTCAAAATTATTATCAATTTCGAAAATATAAAACAAGGGCAAAAGTAGCCCAAGAAGCCCATGAAGCTATTAGACCAACCTATCCGGAAAATATTCCAGAAAAAATTTCCAGAAAATTAGAAAAAAGCCAATTAAAGCTTTATGAACTCATTTGGAAAAGATTTATCGCCTGTCAAATGGCTCAAGCAATTTTTGAGTCAACAATTGTTGATATTTCAGCCAAAAATTATATTTTTCGGGCTAACGGACAAGTTTTGAAATTTGATGGATTTTTAAAGGTTTATCCAATTAAATATGAAGAGGTTGAATTGCCTTCTTTAAAAATAAATGAAATTTTAGAATTAATAAACCTCGTTCCTTCCCAACATTTCACCCAACCCCCTCCCAGATATACCGAAGCAACTCTAATTAAAGCCTTAGAAGAAAATGGCATCGGTCGACCATCAACCTATGCACCAATATTATCGACAATTCAGGAAAGAAACTACATTGAAAAAGATGAGAACAAAAAATTTCGACCAACTGAAATCGGATTAGTGGTTAATGATTTGTTGGTCAATCACTTTTCGGAAATTGTTGATATTGGTTTTACTGCCAAGATGGAAGAGAATTTAGATAAAATTGCTTTGGGAGAAAAAAAATGGCTACCAGTAATAAAAGAGTTTTATCAATCTTTCGATGAGAATTTAAAAAAGAAATATCAAGAAATTTCAAAAAAGAGTTTAATTGAAAAAACAGAAAAAATTTGTCCCCAATGTCAAGCTCATCTTTTAATTCGTTTAGGTAAATTTGGAAAATTCTACGCCTGTTCTAAATTTCCAAAATGTAAATACACTGAATCTTTAGAGGAAAACGATTTGGGTCCCAAATGTCCAAAATGTGGACAGGGAAAGATAGTGAAAAAAAGAACTAAAAAAAGGAAAATATTTTATGCCTGTAATCGGTTCCCGAAATGTAATTTTGCCTTATGGGAAAAACCAACAGGAGAAATTTGCCCGAAATGCCAATCCCTCTTAGTGGAAACCAAAAGAAAGCAGATAAAATGTTCAAATCAAGAATGTGATTACAAATGGATAAATTCCTCAACCTAATGGAAAAATTTGACGTCAGACATCAACATTAACATTAATTGACAGATGTTTGAAAATTGATAAATTAGAAAAGGAAATTAATTTTGAGGGGAAATTGAAATCTCAAGCCGCGGTGCTGGAATTGGCAGACAGGATGGACTCAAAATCCATTGTCCCAAAAGGACGTGTGGGTTCAACTCCCACCTGCGGCACCAGCGAGAAAAAGTCAATGATTGGTGGGTCGCCTCGCTTCGCTCGGCGACCAAATTATACGGGATTTTCCAGTCAAAATTTAATTTTTGGTTTTGTGCCAGCTTCGCTGGCCATAAAAGAAAATTTTAAAAGGTCGGATTTTTTTAAGTTCGTTAATCTTAATTAATTTAATGCCAGAAGAAAAGAACACCAAATTTTGTTCCAATTGCGGAGCAGAGATAGATATAAAAGCTAAAATATGTCCAAAGTGCGGAGTTGAACAACCACTTATTCCGGAAAAA
Source organism: bacterium (assembly GCA_036803205.1). Classification (GTDB taxonomy): domain Bacteria; phylum Patescibacteriota; class Minisyncoccia; order Minisyncoccales; family GBS-2; genus DAIRUS01. Next base: position 22,974 of record DAIRUS010000003.1, read on the forward strand.
GTTTCTAACTGGTGGTATGTCTTAGCAATTTTTTTAGGAATTATTGGTGGCGTAATAGCTTGGGCTGTTAATAAAGATCGCAATCCTAAAAAAGCTATTCGTTTTCTTATTGCTGGATTAGCTCTGCCTGCGATCTACATGGTGGGTATTCTTGCTTTGATCTTTTTAGTTTCATTAGGTGAAGAGAGAAAGCAAGCTCAAGAAGCTAAAGTTGTGACTGACATGAATCAACTTCGAGTAGCAATTGAAGTTTATTCGATGGAACAAGGCAGTTATAGGGAGGCGAACTGCTCATTAACTGAGTTATCTCCCATTTGCAGCAGGATAAAGGAATATACGGGCGAAATGCCAACCATTGAGTCGTCCACAAAAAATTATTGTCTTTATGTAAAATTGCCAAGCGGAGAATACTACTGCTTGGCCAAAACCATGTCCAGTCGCAAAACAACCATTTTCCCCGGAGGACCAAAATATTGCGATGGGATAACTTTTTCTTGCCCCTAAGAATACTATTTTTTCTAAAAATAACAGGTTGCTTTTTACTTTTCGGTTTGGAGAGAAATTTGCCGCCAAAGAAAAATTTGAAATTATTAAAGAGTGCGGCGAGCCCGCCCCTGGCGGGCGAGCCGCCTAATCGGAGGGGGTTACCTTTCTGCCTTCGGCAGCAAAAAATTTTCGAACTATCTTTAATATAGTGCACCACTTAGGAAAATCAACGATATCATCAAAGGTCGAAGATAAAAGAAAACAAATAAAAGACTTTGGGCGTTATGGAAAAATTAGATCCTAAAGCAGTTTGGATGTTTTTTTTCCAATCCCTTGGCGTTGGATTATTTTTACTCATATTTTTTGGAATCTTTGGAGCTCTTTTATTGATAGATAGATCAATTAAAGATATACAGAGAGCAATAACAGAGAGTATAGATAGATCATCAATTACAGAGAGATCAATTATTATAGAGAGAGAGGCTAAACTTGACTTAAGTTGGGGGGTAATAATTCTTTTAGCTGTGGTTGTTATTTGGATTTTTGGTAGTTATGGTTGGGCCAAGCTATCTTACAATGCTTATAAGTTTGAACTTACCGAGGAGGTTTTTAAAAAAGAACATGGAGTGATTTGGAAAAAATATGTTTCTATCCCCTATGAAAGAATCCAAAATATAGATATTCATCGAGGAATTATAGCTCGAATCCTTGGGCTTAGTGATCTAATGATTCAAACTGCCGGGCATTCTGGGACATATGGACATTATGGAATAATAGGGGGAGAGCCAGAAGGAAGATTGCCGGCACTTTCTAAAGAAAGAGCTGAGGCAATAAGAGAAGAGTTAATAAGAAAAGCTAAGGGAGAAAAATCAAAGTTATAAGAGAAATTATTAAAATTCTTTTTATATCTTGGAATTAATTAAAGTTGAGATTTCGTTTTTCAACTTTTTTCAACGTTCAGAAAATTGCCAGTAAAGAACACTTGGAATCGTCAAGGGGTATAACTTTACGCCGGCTTGGAGGTTTTTTGCCGTCGCAGGCACTAAGATGTGTCCAAACCATCTTAATAAGAAGGGGGTATTTCAATTATGACCAATAATAATAAATCAGAGCCTCTTAAAAAAATTAAAGAGGAGATTAAGGAGGTGAAAAGGGAATTTAAAGAAAAAATGATCACCCTGATTTTGAGTGGTTTTGGCTTGGTGGCAGCTTTAGCCTGGAATGAGGCAATAAAAACTTTATTTGAAACCCTTTTTCCAAAAAAGAGTGAGTTAATCGGAAAATTTTTTTATGCCGTGGTGGTAACGATTATTGTAGCAATTGTTTCCTTGCAATTGAGAAAAATTGCCGAAAAAAGAGAGTAAATTTAAATTTTTAAATTAGCATTGGCTCTAATTTTTTCTGGTTCAATTTTTTTATGACGTTGGAAAAAAGTAACCATTGCCACCATCGCTCCATTATCAGTGCAGAATTTAAGATCAGGAATTAAATATAGTGTATTTGGAATTTCTTCTTGAATTTTTCTCTCAAACTCTCTTCTCAGTTCCTCGTTGGCAATCACTCCTCCTCCCAAAATGATTGTTTTTGTCCCAAAATCTTTGGCTGCCTTTAAGGTTTTATAAACTAAAACATCAATGATTGCCCTTTGAACTTCAGTTGCCATTGCCCGAATATACTCTTTTGACTCTCTAATTCTTTTTGGCTGATTTTTGAAATCGTATAAAACAGCAGTTTTTAATCCGGCGAAAGAAAAATCATAATTTTTTTGATAGAGCATTGGTCGAGGCAATTTAATTTTATAATCGCCAATTGGCGATTGCTGAGCTGCTAATTTAGCAATCGCCGGACCTCCCGGATATCCTAAACCCAATAACCTAGCAACTTTATCAAAACATTCTCCAGCCGCATCATCTCTGGTTTCGCCAATTAATTTATATTTTCCAATTGCTTCGACTAAAATCAATTGGGTATGACCCCCACTAACTACTAAAGAAACGGCTGGAAAGATTTGAGGTTTAAGATTTAAGATCTGAAATTTATCAAGGAAATTAGCCAGAATATGGGATTCGATATGATTTACTGGAACCAGGGTTTTATTTAATTTTTTAGCTAAATTTTTGGCAAAATTAATTCCCTGCCACAAACAAGGCTCTAGGCCTGGTCCAACTGTAATGCCAATCAAATCAATCTTTGAAATCTCTATTCCTTCGATTACCTTTTTAAAAACAATTGGTAAATTTTTTTGATGCTCCCTTTTTGCCAAAAATGGATAAACTCCACCGTATTGGGCGTGAAGTTTTGTTTGGGAAGAAATAATATTGCTTAAAACTTTTACCTCTGACCTTTTAATCTTTAAAAGAGAAATAGAGGTCTCGTCGCAAGAGGTATCAATACCTAAAATTAGCATATTTTTCCTTAAAATTTTCTAAAGCAATTTTTATTCCTCCAAAAATTGGAGGTTTTTTAGGTCGAATAAATTGAACTTGAGGATAATATTTTTTAATCTCTTTTTTTACTCTTTGAAAAACAAATTTTGAATTAAAAACCTCACCCACTAAAACTAACGGAAATTGCTTTCTGAATTTTAATTTCTTTATTACCGAAAGAGCCATCTGGTTTAACTCTTTTCCAGCTTCTTCTAAAATTTTCCTGGCTGTTTTATTCCCTTTTAAAGCAATCTCATCTACCATTACTGAAATCGAAGCTACCTTTTTAACAAAATTCTTTTGATAAAATTTCTGATAAAGCTCTTTTCCATTTTTTATCTTCAACTTCTGAAAAATTGTTTTCCTTAAAAGAGTTTCTTTTCTTCGTCCATCAAAGGTTTTAATAGCTTCTTCCAAGGCTTTTTTTCCAATCCAAAAGGCTGAACCTTGATCTCCTAATAGCCAATCCCATCCGCCAGAAACTTCTTCTTTTTTTCCTCTCCAACCCATTGAAATTGAACCGGTGCCGGCAATAATTAAAACCCCATCTATTTCATCGGTTCCGGAACGAAAGGCAATTTTTTGATCCCCTTCAACTTTTATTGGAAAGGAAAAAATTTTCTTCAAAAATTTTTCTATTTTTTTCTTTTTTTCTTTATCCTTTTCCAGTCCACCAGCCAAACCTAAATAACAAAAACCTATTTGATTTCTTGGACAACCTTTAGTTATCTTAAAGATGATTTTTTTCAAATTAAAAATTGCTTTTTCAAAACCAATTTTATTAGGATTGGTAGAACCTGTTTTGGCTTTTTTTAAAATCCGGCCTTTTAAATCGCTCATAACGGCTATTGTCTTTGTTCCGCCACCATCAACGGCAATAAGATATTTTTCTTTCATTGGCTTTGACATTTTCTTTTACGCAAGAATGGGGACCTAATATGGTATTAGGTCCAATTAAAGTTCCGGGCATTAAAGAGCAATTAACACCAATTTTCACATTATCCCCAATGATTGCTCCTAATTTTTTTCTTTTGGTATCAATGATTTTTCCGTCCAAACAAACTTTTACCGGTCTTTCATCAAATCTTAAATTAGCAAAAATAGTTCCAGCGCCAACATTGCAGTTTTCACCAATAATTGAATCGCCAACATAGGAGAAGTGAGAAATATAAGTATTTTCACCGATAATTGAATTTTTAAGTTCTACCCCAGCTCCAATTCGACAATTATCACCAATAACACATCCTTCCCTCACAAAACAATTCGGACCCAAAACCGTTTTTTTTCCAATGTAAACAGGACCCACAATATAGCTTCCACTTCTAATTTGAGCTCCTTTCTCTAAAATGATTTTTCCCTTCAAAATGACATTTTTTTCTATTTTTCCCTCTCTTTTCTCTTTTTCCCTTTTCATTAATAAATTTGTTGCCCCAAATAAATTCCAGGGGAAGGTTATTGGAAACCATTTTTTTGCTTCGCTAAGATAAAGTTTTTGTTTTTGAATAAATTTTTTAACAAAATCAGTAAATTCGTATTCTCCTCTTACTGATTTTTTGATTGAAAATTGAAAAATACTTTTTGGCAGAAAATAAGCTCCGACATTAACTAAATTTGAGGGAGGATTTTTCGGCTTTTCTAAAATTTCCGAAACTGTTTTTCCTTTTATCAAAATGACACCGAAATTTTCCGGATTTTCTACTTTTTTTACCAAAATTGCCGGAAATTTCTTTGTCAGTTTTTTCAAATCTTCTTCAAAATAAAAATCGTCACCATTGAGTATTAAAAATTGATCGGGTAAAAGATTTTTTGCCAAAAGAGCGGCACTACCAGTACCTGTTGGATTTTTCTGCCACAAATAATAAATTTTTATTCCCTTGTAATTTTTACCAATTTTCTTTTCAATCTGTTCTCCCAAATACCCAACAACTAAAATAACCTCTTTAACCCAACCCTTTAATTGTTCAAGGTTGTGTTCCAAAATAGTTTTATTTAAAATCTTCAAAAGGGGTTTTGGTTTTGTCAAAGTTAATGGTTTTAATCTTTTTCCTAGGCCAGCTGCCAAAATTAAAGCTTTCATAAAAGTTTAATTAAAATTTTAGCTAATTTTGTGGGGTCATGATTGATTGCATTTTTAGCTAATAAGGGAAAACCAAGAAATTTATCTTTATTATTTTTATCAAGATTTTCATTTATTTTTACCATTTCTAACAATTCAGGATGTAATTTTTTCCACTTTAATAAAAGCTTTTTTGAAGGTTTTTGGCTATTATAAATTACAAAATTTAGTGCCTTACCTATCCAATTTTCAATTTGATTAGTAAAATCTAAAATTTTAAAATTATTAGTTTCGCCATATTTTGTCATTAGATTGCAAATATAAACCGTTCTTCCTTTGCTTTCTCGAATGGTTTTGGCTATTCCTTCTGTCAATAAAATTTGAGCTAAGGTAGAGTAAAGATCGCCAGGTCCAATAACAATCAAGTCAGCTTTTCTTAAGGCAACAATAGTTTTAGGATAGGCTTTTGCTTTTGGCTGAAGAAAAACTTTTTTGATTTTTAAATTCCCATTATGTTTTGGTCGATCAATATTGTTCTCTCCATAAATTATTTTTCTATTTTCTAAAATCGCACAAAGTTGGGCCCTATCTAAAGTTACAGGCAACACTTCATGTTCTACTTTCAAAAGGTCTCTTAAAGTAGCTAGTGTCTTTTCGTAATTGTTTGTTGTTAGCTCTAAAGCAGCAATTAATAAATTAGCAAAATTGTGTCCTTTTAATTGGCCAGCCTCAAATCGATAATTGAACAAATCCTCAATTAAAGGAGAGGTATTAGCTAAAGTAATAAAAGCCCGTCTGATGTCACCGGGAGAAATAATTTTGTAATCTTTTCTCAATCTTCCGGCTGATCCGCCCGAGTCAAGCATGGCACAAATTGCCGTCAATTTTATCGGATATTTTTTTAATCCTTGCAAGACCGCCCTTGGCATAGCATTACCCCCGCCGAGACAGACAATTTTTTTTATTTTCTTTGACATTTTTTCTTTTTTATTCTACACTAAACTATCGATTATGACAACCAAATTTTTAATTAAAGGAGGCGTTCCTCTTTCCGGAGAAGTTGAAATTTCTGGTTCGAAAAATGAAGCCGGTCCTATTTTGGCGGCAACTCTATTAACTGAAAGCGAGTGCGAGATTGAAAATTTGCCTTTGGTAAGTGATATTTTAAACCAAATTGAATTACTAAAAAAAATTGGGGCAAAAGTTGAATGGTCGGGGTCAAAAAAAATAAAAATTGGAGCAAAGAATATTGAGCCAGAAAAAATTCCTGTTAATCTTTTTGAAAAGATGAGAATTTCTGTTTTGTTAATTGGTCCTCTTTTGGCTCGTTTTGGAAAAATAAAAGTGCCTCATCCAGGCGGAGATAAAATTGGTTTAAGACCAATCTTAACCCACCTTGAAGCTTTTAAAGATTTTGGAATTAAAATTAAAACCAAAAATGGTTTTTATTATTTTGAGATGCCAAAAAATTTAAGAGGAAAAAGGGTTGTTTTAAAAGAATTCAGCGTCACGGCAACTGAAAATCTGATGATGTTGGCTGCTCTTTGTCCCGGCCAAACCAGAATTGATATGGCTGCTTCTGAGCCTCATGTTCAAAATTTAGGAAAATTTTTAAAATCAATGGGGGTAGAAATTGAAGGAATAGGAACCCATACCCTCATCATCAAAGGAAAGAAAAAGTTGGCAGGAGTAAATTTTGTTACCTCTCCTGACCCCATCGAAACTGGTACTTTTTTGATTGTTTTTGCCATCACCGGGGGCGAAGGAGAAATAAAAAATATCAATGCTGAAGACCTGGTTTGCTTTTTAGAAAAAATGAAAGAAATTGGTGTTAATTTTAAAGTTAAAAACAATCAAATTTTAGTTAAACCTTCTTCTAATTTTAGGGCAACAAAAATTCAAATTCTCCCCCATCCCGGTTTTCCTACTGATTTACAACCCCAAAGTTGCGTTTTATTAACCCAAGCTCAAGGAAAAAGTTTAGTTCACGAACCTCTTTATGAGAATAGATTTCAACATTTGCACGAACTAAGAAAAATGGGGGCGGATATTGAAATTACCGATCCTCATCGAGCATTAATTTTTGGAAAAACGAAATTAAGCGGAACAAAATTAAATGGTACTGACATTAGAACCGGAGCTTCCTTGGTTTTAGCCGGATTGATTGCTAAAGGAGAAAGCGTTGTCGAGGGGGTTGAACAAATTGAAAGAGGTTATGAAAAAATCGAGGAAAAATTAAAAAAACTCGGGGCGAAAATTAAAAAAATAACAAATTAAGCAAAATATATAAAAATTCTTCTTATCTTTGAAAAATCTAAAACCTATCCAACTGTAATATCAACTCTCTTTTTTATATCGAAAGCAGCGGGTAATTCTATGGCTGCCTCTAAATACCATTCAATCCTGGAAATGGAAGACTTAGCCTTAAGCATCTCAAATGTTTTAAACATTGTACCCAAAACACCTTCGGTTGCCTCTGTTGGTTTAGATGGCATGGTCAAAACATTAGCAGGAATTTTTATCTCAAAAGGATATTCTCCTTTTAAATATTCTTTTTCACCATCGAGAACTAACTCAAAACGATGAATAAAATCTTTCCTTGTCTGTCTGGTTGGCGGGCGGTTTAGCCTTTTTTCCAAATAAGTAGTAATTCTTACACCGTTTAAGGTCACTCTTAATTTTTTGGCCAAGGTAGGTTTTTTAAGTTCAAAAGAAACCCTTCCTTTAATTGTTTCTCCTGGCAAAAAATTGAATTTCTCTAAACTAATATCGATTTTTCCTGCTCCAAAACCAAAAATCATATTATTTTATTTTACCAAAAACCCCCGTACCAATCAATAGGGATAGTGTGAGACAGACCGCCTAAACGAATTCTAACTAATAGCTTGTCCGAGACAAGAAGAAATAGAATCACCGGTGAAAATAGTATTAAAGCCCTTAGATAGTGCTAAAGTAGATAAAGTGTTACAATTTATTCATCTAGTACAAGGACTTGACAAAGTTTTTTAATTTGCTATAATAAGGGTAGCACTATAAAATAAAAAATATTGTAGGGATTGCCTGCGAGGCCTTGAATGAGGTTTGGCGGGCAATCCCTACCAGTTGGATGGAAGGTGTTGGGGCGCCACGACGCCTTTCTGGTTAACCTGGTTTTTCCCTAGCCTCAAGATGGCGAACCGGTTCCCCGGCCGGAGGGAGAGGGTTAACTAAAAATCCAGCTGTTGCACTTCCCACCCATTTTTTGGGGGGGAAGCGGGTTTTGGTAGTTGCGAAGAGGGCAGTAGGGACCCTCTTCGCTATTGCTCTTGAATGGGTGCGAAAGCACCCTTTTCTTTTTTATAATCAATTTTTTTAATAAAAAATTAAAAAATTTTTTAAATTAAAATAGGTTATTTACGGCACAAAAATTAACTTACGAAAAGAAAACTAAAGAGGAAACACCTAAAGATCTTGATATTTCAATTATTGATTTAGTTGCTCAGCTAGTTTGACCTGCTTTTTTAATTCTAGAATTTTTAGAAAAACTGAGTAAAAAGGTTCTCTTAAATCGCAAAAAAATAGCAAAACTTTACTTACCTAAAATCCTCTCAGCGGAAGACTATCCTTTGCTGATAAACTGGGAACGAGCAAAATTAAAAGTTTTGAGATTTAATTCCAGATATTTTTCTGGAATCATTTTTTTAATAGCTTTTTCAAGAGAGTTTGGTTTTATCGGAATTAACCCTTTAAAGGTAGCGAAGCTTATTAAATAAATACCGGCTAAAACCTCATTTCCTAATTCTTTTTTGCAAATTTCATTGGCTGGAACAAGATTAATTTTTTGAGTGAATTTTTTTATCTCATTTAAAATTTCATTTTCTGAAAGTGAAGGTTGACCAGGAATGGGTAGTAAATATTTATTTATTAAAAATTGACTATTTTTGTTGGCATAATAGAGTCCTCTTAAAGCTTCGTGCATTTCCAAGGCTAAAATTAAATCAGCGCCTGCCTGAAAAACCAAAGGAGAAAAAATTTCTTTGCCAAACCTTATTTGTGCCTCAACTGAACCCCCTCTTTGAGACAAACCATGGAGTTCAGAAGTTTTAACCTGATAACCTTCGCTAAAAGCGGCTTCAGATAAAATCTCCAGCAGGGTAATTTGGCCCTGGCCGCCAATTCCAATAATTATAATGTTAAAATCTTTTTTTAGATTCTTAGATTTCATAAGATTGAAGGTTTTCTTACTTTTTCTCTACAAAAATACATGGATGCCTGGCGATAATCACTGAAACTTCCTCTTTTTTAAGAAATTCTCTTAATGTTTCTTCAAGTTCTTTTTGATTAATCGTTTGGTCAATTACTTTTAGATTTTCCACCCCACAAGCTTTGACAATCTCTTCAATTTTAATTGGTTTTACTCCATTTTCTTCAATTTTTTTCCCCGTCCCGGGATGGGGTTGACGGCCGGTCATAGCGGTTGTTTGATTGTTAAAAATGATAATCAAAGGATTTGATTTATTAAAGACGGTGTTTATCAAGGCGGGAATTCCGGCGTGGAAAAAAGAAGAATCACCAACAAAGGCAATTATCTTTTGGCCAGTGGCTTTGCTAATTCCGTGAGCTATGCCGGTAGAAGAACCCATACAATATAAATAATCTTGGAGGTTGACTACCGGATGGCCGGCCATCATATAACAACCAATTTCTCCGCCAAAAATCACATTTTTTAAATCAACCACTTTCTTAATAGCAGAAAAAATTGACCAGTAAGGACAAGGTGGACGGCCAGAAACAGTGACGGGGGTGCAAAAAATCGGTTGTCTTGGCGGAATTTTTGTTTTTTCAAATTTTTCCAGATGAGCTTTAAAATTAATTTTTGGTCTTTTCTCTGAAACTCTTGAAATAGCCAATAAAACATATTCTGGTTTTAGTTCACCAGCAATTGGCAAAATGGCCTTTCTTTTTTTCCAAACTCTTCCTCCCTCAAACGGCTGATTCTCTTTTCCCAAAACCTCTAATTTTGGATTTATTTCTTTAGCCAAAATTTTGGCTTCTCTTTCTAAATAAGGATCTAATTCTTCTACCACTAAAAGTTTTTTCAAGTTTTTAATAAAATTCTTAATTTTTCTTTCTGGCAAAGGATGAATAAAACCTAATTTTAAAACCGGCAATTTTAAATTTAATTCTTTTAAGGCCTCCTTGACATATAAATAAGTTATTCCCGAAGCCAAAATTCCAATTTTTGCTTTGTTTTGGTTTTCGATCAAATTTAATTTGCTCTTTTCAGCGATTTTTTTGATTTCTTCTATTTTTTGAAAAAGCTCTAATTTCTGTTCCAAAACCCGGGGCGGCATAGTAACAAATTTTTTAAAATCCTTGATAAATTTTCCTTTTTTCTCTACTCTTTCAATTTTTCCTAATATAACCTCTGCTGATTGATGGGCGACCCTAGTTGTTGTTCTAACTATAAATGGTATTTCAAATTTTTCCGACAACTCAAAAGCCAATTTTATAAAATCTTTGCACTCTTGAGAATTAGATGGCTCTAACATGGGTAAATGGGCTTTGTTAGCATATAATCTAGTGTTGTCTTCTGACTGAGCAGAACTCCAGCAAGAAGGATCGTCGGCAACATAAATTACCATTCCTCCTTTTGTGCCGGTATAAGCCAAAGGAAAAAGGAAATCAGAAGCAACATTTAAACCAAAACTTTTCATTGCCACTAAGGACCTTAAGCCAGAAAAAGCTGCTCCGGCTGCTGCTTCCATAGCTACTTTCTCGTTAGTGGAAAATTCAAAGTAAACACCAACTTTTTTGGCAATTTGGTAAAAAATATTTCCGATTTCCGAAGCCGGCGTTCCGGGATAAGTAGAAACAAAATTAACGCCAGCTTCTAAAGCTCCTCGACAAATTGCTTCGTTGCCAAGAAGAATAATTTTTTCTCCCTCTTTTTCAAAAATAATTTTCTCCATATGTAAATGTTTTAATTATAGCAAAGAATCAAAAAAAGGCAACATTTAAATTTGACAAAAACTATTGAAAATTATATTATTAAAATAGCACTTAAAAAAGGAGGTGATATAGTTCATGGTTCAGGACGAAAAGGAAAAAGATAAAACCCTTTCCTCGAAATTAGAAATCTATCATACACAGGATTTAATCGCCTTAATTGCCAATGGTACCATTGCCCCTTCTTCTCCTCTCCCCTTACATCTTGAAAATCCTGCCACCCGTGCAGTCATCAAATCAATCAGTTCCCCCTTCAAGGCAAAGGATGAACCTTACCAATCACCGATTGCCAATGGGTTACGGCTAAAAGCCACTTTCCTGGATAAAAAAGGCAAGGAATTTGCGCCTCATTTGGCCCAATTGCCCGGGCCAAAAAAAATCTCAAGGTGGCTAGAAGAAAAATTCTTTGTCGTTCCTTGTCGGATCTGCGGACAAAACACCATCTTTATTCAACTTGTCGTTATTACGCCCAGCAGGGTAAAAGCAGGATTTTACAGTATTGAGTGTGGAATAATAAGGCTTGATAACTTAGAGGAGAAAGATTTTCTCCTCAAATAAAAACCATGCTCAAAAGGAGGGAGAAATGCGAGGGCAAACAAGTTTCGCTAGGGTTTCTGGCGGCACGCTTTGCCAAAGGAAACCCTTTTTATTCTACAGTCACGCTTTTAGCTAAATTGCGAGGTTTATCTGGATCATAACCTAATAAAAGAGCCATATAATAGGCAAAAAGTTGAAGGGGAACGACTGAAAGAATGGGGGTAAGCATTTCCAAGGTTTTGGGAACAGCAAAGAAATCATTGACTATTTTTTTTATTTTTTTATCTCCTTCATTAACGATTGCTAAAACTTTTCCTTGTCTGGTTTTAATTTCCTCAATGTTAGAAATCATTTTTTCATAAACTGAATCCAAGGGGCAGATTGCCACCGTGGGAAAGTCTTCGTCAATTAAAGCAATAGGTCCATGTTTCATTTCGCCAGCCGGATAACCTTCAGCATGCAAATAAGAAATTTCTTTTAACTTTAAAGCTCCCTCTAAAGAAATGGGGAAATTGTATTTTCGTCCCAAAAAAAGAAAATTTTTATATTTTGAATATTTTTGGGCTAAATTTTTAATTTCTTCTTTTCTCCTCAAAATTTTTTTTACCAAATTTGGTAATTTCAAAAGCTCCCCTAAAATCTTTTTCCCTCTTTTTAAAGACATTCCTCTTTTTCGGCCCAAAAAAACTGTTAATAAAGCCAAAATAGTCAATTGGGAGACAAAAGTTTTAGTAGCTGCTACCCCAATTTCCGGACCAGCATGATTGTAAATTCCCGCCTCTACTTCTCTGGCAATAGATGAACCGACAATATTTACAATTCCTAAAGTCAAAATTCCTCTTTTCTTTGCTTCTTTGACGGCAAAAAGAGTATCGGCAGTTTCTCCAGATTGGGAAATAGCTAAAACTGCTTCATCTTTTGTTAAAATTGGTTTTTTGTATTTAAATTCAGAAGCATTTTCAACTTCTACTGGCAAATTGGCATACTCTTCAAGCATATATTCTCCCACTCTTCCTGCCAAAAGAGCTGTGCCCATCCCAATGATTGTGAATTTTTCAATTTTTTTTAATTTTTCTTCAATCATTTCTAATCCTCCCAATTTTACTAATCCCTTTTTTAAAATTATCCTTCCCCTTAAGGCATTTTCAATTGTTTCTGGTTCTTCCATAATTTCCTTGAGCATAAAATGGGGAAAGTTTCTCTTTTCTACTTCTCTTGGCTTCCAGTCAAGATAATGAGAAGTTTTGTTGATGATTTTTTGATCAAAGTCAAAAATTTCCAAATGGTCTTTGGTCATAACTCCCATTTCTCCATCTTCGAGGTAGATTACTTTTTTGGTCCGGGCTAAAATTGCCGGTGTGTCTGAAGCCAAAAATTTTCCCTCTTTTCCTAAGCCAATAATCAAAGAACTTCCTTTTTTAGCAAATACAATTTTTTGAGGATCTTTTTTTGAAATCACGGCAATAGCGTAAGCGCCAACTATTTCTTTTAAGGCAAGTGAAACTGCCTTTTCCAAATTCCCTTTAAAATATTTTTCGATTAAGTGAGACAAAACCTCAGTATCGGTCTCACTATTGAATCGATGGCCTTGTTTAATTAATTCTTCTTTGAGTTTTTGGTAATTTTCAATAATTCCATTGTGAACCAAAAAAATATTTTTTTGGCAATCGAAATGAGGATGGGCGTTAATATCGGAAGGAGTTCCATGAGTCGCCCAACGAGTGTGCATAATAAATAAATTGGTATTTAAATTATAGCCGCTATTTAAAATTGCCTTTTCTAACTCCCTCACCTTTCCCACTCTTTTTACCAAACAAATCTCTTTTTTTTCTAAATCGTACCAGGCACCACCAGCTGAATCATAGCCCCGATATTCTAAACGTTTTAAAAAATTAATTCCAAGTGTTATTTTCTTTGTTTTTCCAATATACCCAATTATTCCGCACATATATTGAATTATAACAAAAAAAGGGGGTTGACAAAAAGTGAGTAATAGCCTAAAATGAATATGCCCCGGAAAGGAGGGGGAAGATTTTATTAGAAGGGGCAAAAAAAAAGGAGGAGGGAAACATTTATGGCTGTAATAAGGGATGGCAAACTGGTGTTAAGCGGGGAAGAATTAGATATAATCATCGGAAAAAAGGTGATTAAGTTGTTGCTAACCTCGCGGGGATTGAATGAATACGGGCTTTTGCTCCTTTACACGCCCCAAAAAACCTCCAACCCTATGGACAAGTCCTTAACGGACATAAGTCTTCCAGTTCCAGAGGAGGTTTTATCAAAATTTCCCGAAGGAAGTTCCTTCGGGAAAGTTTCCAAAGTCTTCCATCCCACAACAAAAAAACCCATCGGCATTGTTCTTTGTCCATAAGTTCTTCTAAGGCAGGTTTCTAACCTGCCTTTTTTTTAAAAAACAACAGATTTTCTGATTTTCGCTCCTATTTATTTTGAAATTTTTTGCACCAATAGGTTAATAATTTTGTTAATGTCATTTTATTAAAAATAAAAAGGTTCCAAAAAAGAACCAAAAAACTAACTTTTTAAAAGCCGAAGTTCAAAGTTTTTGAAGTTTCTCTCAGTTTTTATTATTATCCCAAAAAGTCACCAATGTAAATAAGACTACAACCTTTAGGTCCAATTTTTTGTTTTAAATCTGGAATATTATCTATCCGCTTAGAGAAAAATCTATCCAGAAAAAAGGTTACGCCTAAACTACAAAATTTATCAATCTCCGGGGAATAAAAATTATTTTTTCAATCTTTTTTCCTTTTATCCATTTTTGAATTTTTTCACGAGATAAAGCAATTTCCTTTGCTTTTTCTTCAGAGATATCTTTTTCTACTTCAACTTTATCGCGGACCTTGCCATTAATTTGAATTACGAAGGTAAATCTCTCTTCTTTAATCAGTGGAGGCGCATATTTTGGCCATTTTTGTTTAAAGATTGAATTCTTGTTGCCGATTTTTTGCCAAAGCTCCTCGCTAATGTGAGGAGCAAAAGGAGAAAGCAAAATGAGAAATATTTTAATTGCCTCCTTGCCAAATTCTTTTTTCCTCTCTTGAACAAAATTCAAAAACTCCATAAAACCGGCAATGGCGGTGTTAAATTTCATTGCCTCTAAATCCTCACTAACCTTCTTTATCAGTTGATGAATTTTTTTTAAAACTTCTTTTGAGCTTTTTTGATTATTTTTACATTCTAAAATTAAGTTTTGAACTCGCTGCAAAAAACGAAATACCCCCAAGATGCCAGCGGTTGACCAGGCAACCGTCTGGTCAAATGGACCCATAAACATTTCATAAACCCTCAAAGTATCGGCGCCATATTTTTTAACTATACTATCGGGATTAATCACATTACCCAAAGACTTTGACATCTTTCTTCCATCTTCTCCTAAAACTATCCCATGAGATGTTCTTTTTTGATAAGGCTCGAGAGTGGGTACAATGTCAATGTCATATAAAAATTTATAAATAAAGCGAGAATATAACAAATGCAAAGTAGTATGTTCCATCCCGCCATTGTACCAATCTACTGGTAACCAATATTTAAACAATTTTAAATTTTGAATTCTAAATTTTGAATTTCCAGCCATAATATAGGCGAGATAATACCAGTTAGAACCAGCCCAATTTGGCATGGTATCAGTTTCTCTCTTGGCTGGTCCTTGGCATTTCGGGCATTTGGTATTTACCCAATCTGAAATGAGGGCTAAAGGAGATTTACCGCTTCCGGTTGGTTGATATTTTTTAAGATAAGGAAGTTTCAATGGCAAATCTTTTTCTGGAATTGGCACTAAACCACATTTTGGGCAATGAATAATTGGAATTGGCTCTCCCCAGTAACGCTGTCTTGAAAAAACCCAATCTCTCAATTTATATTGAATCGATTTCCTCCCTACTCCTCTTTCTTCTAACCATTGGGTAATTTTTTCAATCGCTTCTTGAGAAGATAAACCACTAAAATTGCCCGAATTAATCAATCTGCCGTAATCAACAAAAATTTCTCTTTTTAAATCTTTTTCTTTTTTCTCTTTTCCCTCCGGAACAATCACTTCTTTAATCGGAAGATTATAGCGCTTGGCAAAATCAAAGTCCCTTTTATCATGGGCTGGTACCACCATCACTGCTCCTCCGCCATAAGTGCCTATTACATAATCAGCAATCCAAACGGGAATTTTTTCTTGATTAACTGGATTAATTGCCCAAATTCCTTCTAATCTTACTCCTATTCTCTTTTTTTCCAATTTTGTTCTTACAAATTCACTTTTTCTTTGTGCCTTTTTAATGTATTCTTTAATCTCTTTTATATTTTGGATTTTTAATTGTGATTTATTTTTAAAAAGAGAAACAACAAAAGAATGCTCTGGCGCTAAAACAATCGCCGTAACGCCAAAAATGGTGTCTACCCGAGTGGTAAAAACTTTAATCACTGTTTGACTGGTTTCTTTTGAATTTTGCTCGTCGGCTAAAGGAAAATCTATTTCTGTTCCTTCGCTTTTGCCAATCCAGTTGATCTGTTGGGATTTAATTTTCTCGGGATATTCAACCTTTTCTAAATCTTTAATCAATCTGTCAGCATATTTGGTAATTTTCAACATCCATTGTTTTAATTTTTTTGGCCAAACTTTTGCCCCGCATCTTTCATGTCTTCCTTCAATCACTTCTTCATCGGCCAGTCCAATTTTACATTTGGGACAAAAATTAATTGGAATTTCGGCCTGATATGCCAGTCCTTTTTCAAAAAGTTTTAAAAAAATCCATTGGGTCCACTTGTAATATTTAGGGTCAGTAGTATTAATTTCTCTTGACCAATCAAAAGAAAGACCCAAGCTTTTCAACTGTCTTTTAAAATTAGCAATATTTCTTTTTGTGGCAATTTCCGGATGAATACCAGTCCTCACGGCATAATTTTCAGTTGGCAAACCAAAAGCATCCCAGCCAATGGGAAACAAAACATTAAAACCCTCCATTCTTTTTTTTCTGGCAATAGCATCCATTGCTGAATAAGAACGGCAATGACCAACATGAAGTCCTTCAGCTGATGGATAAGGAAATTCAACCAAAAGATAAATTTTTTTCTTTTTAGAAAAATCCTTTGCCCTAAAAATTCCAATCTTTTCCCAATATCTTTGCCACTTTGGTTCTATTTTTTGAGGATTGTATTTTTCCATAAGATAATTTTATCTTACTTAAAAAATATTTTTTCTTCAAGAACATTGTCTATTTCTCTTGACAATAAAGATTTAAATGATATAATTAATTTAGCACCTAATTTAATTTAGGAAGGAGGGAAAATGAATAAATGTATATTGTGTGGAAAGGGTAAAAGTAAAGAAGGTCATGTAGTGTGTAGTGAGTGTTATCAAAAATATCGGGAAGAAAGTGTCAGGGCCTTAATTGGTGGAAAAGCGATAACTTTAGTCAGTTGGGTAAAAGAAGAAGCCGAAAAAAGGCTTCAAGTTCTTCGAGAAGAAGTGGAAAAAAGTCAAGAAGAACTCCAAAAACTTAATACGAAGGTTCGAGAGGAAGCATACAGTTTCGTTACTCTTTCCCTTAAGGGTCAAAGAGTGCCTAAAGAGGTTTTCCAAGAGGCATTCAAAGAAAAAAAGAGGCAGTTGTGGGAAGAGGCTGGCGGAAATAGGCTATACTCTAAACACAAACAATTAGAGGAGAATGTCGTTAACCTCGAAAAATTCCTCACAATGGCCCAAAATTTGTCCAATAAAAACCCCTAAGTTGTCTTAGGGGTTTCTTTTTAAATCTTTTCTTTTTTCTAAAATCTTCTTAGAGAAAAGCTGATTTCCAAACTTCCAAACAAAACTCTTCAATCTCCATTATTAACACAACTGTAATAAAAAAAGCCATGGCAATCTTATTACAGGAGATTTTATTTAAATGAGGATAATTTTTGAGCGATTTTGTTAGTTTCTTTTATGATTTTTTCTTCTCCTTCAATTTTTCTATCCCTCATTAAAATTTTTCCATCGCAAATTAAATCGGAAACACAATCTCCTGAGGCTGAATAAATTAAATCAGAAAGAAAGTTATGTCCCGGTTTAAAATAAATTTTATTTAAATCAATTAAAATTAAATCAGCTAGATATCCTTCTTTGATTTTTCCAGCTTTAATTTGAAGAGCTTTTGTCCCATTTTCAGTTAAAATTTTTAAAGCCTCTTTTTTGTTAAAAATTTTTGGATCTTTTTCAATTCCCTTTTGTAAAAGAGAAGCGATTTTAATTTCTCTGGTCATGTCCAAACTATTGTTAGAAGCCGGACCATCAGTGCCCAGACAAATATTTATTTTCTTTTCTTTAATTTTTTTGTAAGGAAAAATTCCCGAAGCTAATTTCAAATTGGAAGAGGGATTATAAATTAAATGGGGTTTTCTTTTGGCTAAAATCTCTATCTCTTTTTCTGAAAGCCAAATTGAATGAGCAAAAAGGCAATTTTTACCCAAAAAGCCAATTTTTTCTAAAAATTCTACCGGTCTTAATTTATATTTTTTTAAACTATACTCTCCTTCCCACTCAGTTTCTGCTAAATGCATGTGAATGAGAAGATGATTTTTCTCGGCAAAATTTCTTACCCAAATTAAATTGTCTTTTGAAACAGTATAGATTGCGTGAGGAGCTAAAGCTAATTTTATCGTTGAAGGTATTTTATTTTTTAATTCCTGAAAATTTTTTTCTGCATTTTCTCTGGTGCAACCTTTCAAAGAAATGTCTACTACTACCAATCCGATTATTGCTCTCATTCCGATTGCTTTTATTGCTTCAATTTGAGCTTGAGGATAAAAATACATTTCGTTAAAAGAAGTTGTTCCCGATTTTATCATTTCCAAACAAGCTAATTTTGTTCCCCAGTAAACATCGTCTTGGGTTAATTTTTCTTCCAGCGGCCAAATCTTCTTTTCTAACCATTCTTTTAATGGGAAGTCGTCGGCTATTCCCCTAAATAAAACCATTGACGAGTGACAATGACAATTAATAAAACCAGGTAAAATTGCCTTTTCTCCCTTGCCATCAATTTTTTGGTCGGCTTTAAAATTCAAATTTTGGCCAATTTCAGCAATTTTTTCTCCTCTAATAAAAACATCTTTTCTCTTTCCATCTAAAATTACATTTTTGATTAAAATCTTCATAAAAGACCTTAGTTTATTTTAAATCAGGGTTTAGATTTTGCAAGAAAAAAGGGGCCGAAAATTTTGTCGGCGCCATCAATGAACTGACTCTCGGAAAAAGAGTTTTAGTTTGCCTTTCTCAAACAGTTTACTCACCGAACCTTCCCGATAAATCTCAGAGATGGCCAATGCTAAAAGTGGGCTACTGACAAAACTTTAAAAGGAAGACTATTTTGCAACTTTTCGGAAACGGCAAGAGTATTAGTTACTCCTATTTCTGAGAGAGGTAGGTTTTTAAGTGGTCAACGACCCTTGTTCCTGCGAAAATCCTTCAAATTAGGGTGAATGAAAATCTATACCAGCCATTCGATCCATACTGGTGTCTCTAAAAAGGGACAAGCAACTTGCCAACAACAGTCATTCTTCCACGGTGGTCATTCTTCCGTGCTATTTTTGTCTGGCTGGCAAGAACCATTATAAGGAATTACCGCGGTGATTTCGCGGCTAGAAAATTTTTTGCCGCATTCACTTTATCAAATTTTGATTGAAGTGTTTAACCCAAATAATGTCCTTGCGTTTTGGGTTGTTTTTTCGGTTATTTTTTCTAAAGATAAATTTTTGATTTCTGCTATTTTTTCTGCCACATATTGGATAAAAAGCGGATTATTTCTCTTCTCTTTTTCTTGGGGCGGAGTTAAATAGGGACAATCAGTTTCAATCAAGATTCTCTCCAAAGGCGTATTTTTTATATTTTTTTCAAAATTTATTCCTTCAATTTTTTTAAAAATAATTCCATTAAAACCAATATAAAATCCGAAATCCAAATATTCTTTTAATTCCTCTAAACTACCAACAAAGCCGTGGGCAACTGCTTTTTGGGGTTTTAAATTTTCATTTTCCCTTAAAAAATTAATTAAATCTCGATGGGCCATTCGGCAATGAAAAATTACCGGTAAATTAAGTTCTTTCGCTATTATTAATTGTTTTAAAAGCAAATCTTTTTGTTTTTGTTTAAAAAGCTTTTTCTTTGTTGTCGTCTTCGGTCGCCAATAAAAATCAAGGCCAATTTCACCAATAGCGACAACTTTTTTGAAAGAAGCCAATTTTTTGTAATTTTCAAAATCAAATTCTTTTTCAAAAAAGCTTCCTTCAAAGGTGTCAGTTTTCATTTTTACCAATCCAGTATCTAAATTTAAAGGATGCAGCCCAACGGTGGCATAAATTGGAAAATCGAAGAACTTTTCGGCAATTTCTATCGCTCTTTTTGAAGTTTGGAAATTACTTCCGATATTAATTATCCCTATTTGTTCTTTTAAGCATTTTTGAATAATTTCTTCCCAATCATTTTTAAATGCCGGGAAATTTAAATGAGAATGGGTATCAAAAATCATTTTTTTTGTAAAAATATCTAAAAAAAGAAAGTTTTGGCAAGAGAAAGGCGGGGTTTTAGTCCCCCGCCTAAAAAGAGCTATTTGGGGTTTTTATTTTGCTTGCGATCGGCTGAACGAGAACGCCCGCACTTGGTACACACCCAAAAAGATTCTTCTTGGAGAGGGGACCTTTCAATGATTATTGTTGTCCAAACGTGGCGACTGCTTTTTCCACAATTTCTACAATACATTTTTTTTGTTTTACTCTTGGACATTTCTCCTCCTTGTTTTTTCCTTGTTTTTTAACTTTTTCTTGGCGCTATCAGCCTCTCATATCTCCCTAACCTTTTTCTTTACTTCTTATTCTATCACCCCCCATTCTTTAAAAATTAAGACTCCCAGCTTCAGCTGGGAGATCTCTGCTTTAGAAGAATTCGATTTTTGTGTTTAATTTTTCCTAACGCAGAGATCTCCCAACCAGAAAGCAAACTTTAAGGCAAAAATTTTTAAATCAAAAACTAGTAAATCAAGCCTTTTGGTTTCTAAATTCAAAATTTCCATGTTTCTTAAACAATATTTATTTTAATTTTTCATTCTCCTTTGTCAAGAGTAAAAAGGATATCAAAAAATCTTTTAGAATAAAAAAGATTAAGATATTGGAAGGATTTGAGGTCCTTTTTCGCTTCTTTCAGCTGCTGGTTTTTAGCTCCTATTTTTATATTGTTAACTTAAAGTTTTCAGGCGAGGAAATAAGGGTTGACTTTTTTTGGTTTCCAATTGATTAAAAATTTTTTCAGAAGTTTCCGGTAAAAATGGTTTTAGCATTTCGGCAATGTTTTTAATTGCAAATTGGAGGTCATAAATTATAGTTTGCTTTTTCTCGGTTTCTTCCCAAGGTTTTTTCTTTTCAATATAACGGTCGCAAAAACTAATCAAATCCCAAGTTGAAATTAAAGCCTCATTAAATTTAAAGTTCTCTAAAGCTTTTTGCCAATTTTCCCAGGTTTTATTTAAAATCTTTTTCAATTCAGAATCAGAGATTTTAGAAGGCAAATCAGAACTAAAAATTCTTTTTGCCAAAGCAATCACTCTTGCCACTAAATTTCCCAATCCGCTTGCTAAATCAGAATTATATCTCTTTTCAAACTTTTCATAGGTAAAATCGCCGTCTTCAAAAGGCGGAATTTCTCTTAAAAGAAAATATCTCACCGCATCAGTGCCATATTTTTCAACCAACTCAAAAGGATCGATTACATTTCCCAAACTTTTTGACATTTTTTGTCCTCCTGAAGTCAAATAACCATGAACAAAAATTATTTTCGGCAAAGAAAGCTTAGCCGACAAAAGAATGCCGATCCAATAGACGCTATGGAAGCGATTAATACCTTTGCCGATAATATGAACTTTGCGACGATTTTTTTGCCAAAATTTCTCAAATTTTTCACTTTCCTTAGCATAGCCTAAGGCGGTAATGTAGTTACTCAAGGCATCAAACCAACACCACATCTTTTGACTGGGATCACCCGGGACATCAATCCCCCATCCTTTGGTTCTTTGAGCTGAGCGGGAAATACAAATATCTTTAAGGCCAGTTTTAATGAATTGCAAAACCTCTCTTTTCCGTTCTTCAGGAATAATTTTGAGTTTTTCTTCTATAATAATTTTTCTCAGTTTTTTTTGGTATCTTGAAAGGGCAAAAAAGTAATTTTCCTCGTCAACCATTTCTGGTTTATCTAAATGTTCCGGACACTTTCCATTTTTTAATTCCTCTTTCTTAAAAAATTCTTCACAGCCAGGACAATAAAGTCCACGATACTTTTTCTTGTAAATATCTTTTTGACAAGTAAGCCATAATTTTTGAGCTCCTTTAATATGACGCTCTTGAGTGGTTCTAATAAAATCATCAAAAGATAAATTTAGAGCATCCCTTAATTCATAAAATCGTTGAGCATTGCGGTCAACTAATTTTTTAACTGGAATTCCCTCTTTTTCGGCAGCTTGAACACTTTTTAAAGAATTTTCGTCAGTCCCAGTTAAAAAGAAAACTTCCTCGCCTAAAATTCGATGATAGCGGGCAATAACATCAGCTTGGACAATTTCTAAAGCAAAACCCAAATGAGGGGCCGAATTAACATAAGGAAGGGCGGTTGAGAGATAAAATTTTTTTGATTTCATAATTTTAGATTTTGTCAAAAACTGTTTTCCGAAAAGGAATTTTTCCAATCTAAATGAAAATTTATTCCTCAAAACTTTTTGAAGTTCCCTCAATCACCACAACAAACTCTCCCTTAACGAAATCTTTCTCAATTGCCTTTGTTACTTCGTCAATGTTCCCACGATAAACGGTTTCAAATTTTTTTGTCAACTCTCTTGCCACCATCACCTGACGCCTACTTTTGTCAGTCTCACCAATTAAAGATCTTAGTTCTTTAAGGGTTTTAAGTATTCTATAAGGAGATTCGTAAAAAATGACGGGATATTTTGAATTTATTACTTCTTCAAAAAATTTTTTCCTTTTTCTTTTGACGGGTAAAAAGCCCAAAAACAAAAATTTATCCATTGAAAAACCAGAAATTGAGGCAGCTGTCGTTAGTGCCGAAGGGCCAGGAATTGGAACGATGGCTACTAACTCCCCCAGTTCCTCGACAATTTTTCTCACTAATTTGTTGCCAGGGTCAGAAATGCCGGGAGTGCCAGCGTCAGAAACTAAAGCCAAACTTTTGCCTTCTTTCAAGAGTTGACTAATATAATTGACTTTCTTTAATTTTGAGTGTTGGTGATAACTTAAAATGGGTTTTGAAATCTGATAATGGTCTAGTAATTTTTTGGTTACTCTAGTATCTTCACTTAAAATCAAATCAACCTCCTTTAAAACTTTTAATGCTCGGAGGCTGATATCTTCTAAATTTCCAATCGGAGTGGCGACAAGATAAAGTTTATTCATGGGATTCTTCAAACTTTCTGGTAGTTAAAAAACCCTTTGCTATTTCAAAAATAATAACCGAAAAAGGAACGGCAAAAATCGCTCCCAGAAAGCCAAAAAGTTTTCCACCAAACAATAAAGAAAATAAAACAACAAGTGGAGGAGCTTGAATAAATCTTTTTGTTAAAATCGGCGTTAAAATATTACCCTCTATTTGTTGAATGAGAATTAAGACCGTTGCCACTAAAAAAGCCTCTAACCAGGAATTGGCGAAAGCAAAAAAAACAATTGGAATACCGGCTAAAAAAGGACCGAAAACAGGGATTAAATCTAAAAATCCGGCCAAAAGGGCAAATATTCCGGCATACTCAATATCAAACAAATAACAAGTAATAAAAACCATTAATCCAACTAAAAAACAGGTTAAAACTCTTATCCCAAACCAGCCAGCAACTTTTTGGCATGATTTTTGCCAAAGATTGCCAACCAGCTCTTCATATTTTTTGGGGACAAGAAGATAAATAAATTTTTCAATCGCCCCTTCTTCCAGGGAAATAAAAATCGCCATGATAAAGATAGTTAAAAAAGCAAAGATTCCTCCGAAGACAGAAATAATAGCTGAAAAAATATTAGCCGAAGCCTTCAAAAGCCATTCTTGGAAAAAATTAATAAAAGACTGGAGGTCCTCAAAAATTTTCAGTCCTAACAGTCTGAACGGAGAATAAAATTTTTCAAAAACCTGAGGGAAAGTTTGAATGAATATTCTCGTTTCTTCGACTAAAATGGTAGCCGAGAAATAGACAAGAAGAGAAAAAAAGAGGAAAAAAAGTAAATAAACCAAAATGGTGGCTAAAAGTCTTCTGATTTTAAATTTTTGAAAAAGTTTGATGGCTGGCTCAAATAAAACTGCCAAAATAACTGAAAAGAAAACCAAAATCAAAATATCTCTTGTCAAAAAGAACAAATAGAAAATAAAGCCAGTAAAAATAATTTTTAAAATTGTATTCCAAGAAAGGTCAAGGTTGCGTTCTTGATTCATTTTAAAATTTTAATATTCTTTCAAAAGACCTTTTCTCTTTAAATGGCCCAATGAGGGCTAAATTTAATTTTTCCGGCCGAAAAATCTCTTTAGCTAACTTGAGAACATCATTTGTTGAAACTTTATCAATCTTTTCGAAAACTTCTTTTGGCGTTAAAGTTTGCTTTTCTAAAAGTTCCTGGCCAGCATAAAATGATGCCTGGGCCTCTGAAGATTCCAATTCCAAAATTAGTTTTCCTTTTAAAAAATCTTTTGCCTTTTTTAACTCTTTTTCAGGAATTTTCTTTTGAGAAATTTTTTTATATTCCTTTAAAATATTTTTGATTGCCTTATCAACGTTTTTATTATCAATTCCGGTCAGGGTAACCAAATAACCGGTGTCAGGATTGGTTTCAACCTCAGTTCTAATATAATAAGCAATTCCTAGTTTTGTCCTAATTTTATCGAATAATCGGGAGCTCATCATCCCCCCCAAAATAGTAGCTAAAATCTCCTGAGTATATTTTTGAGGATGAAAAAGATTATATCCCCTCACCCCTAAGGCTAAATGGGTCTGATCGGTTTCTCTGGGATGTAAAAGAATTTGAGGTCGAGTTTGTTTTTCAACAACTGGAGCCTTGTTTATTGGTTTTTTAATACGAATCTTAAAAAAATATTTTTTCACCAGAGAAATGGCTCTTTTCTCGTCTATTTTTCCAGCTATGGAAACGATTGTATTTGAAGCCACATATTGGTTTTTCATATAATTTAAAAGTTTTTCTCTGGTCATTTTTGCTATAGTCTCTTTTTTGCCTGCTATTTCCCAGCCAGCTGGTTGATCACCGTATAACAATTTTGGCCATAAAATGCCAATATAGGACATTGGATGATCATAATACATATTAATTTCTTCAATAATCACCCCTTTTTCTTTTTCAATCTCTTTTTTCGGTAATAAACTATTCAAAAAAATATCCGAAACCCAATCTAAGGCTAGCTCAAAATGTTGGGCAGCTACTTTGGCAAAGTATCCGGTATATTCTTCACCGGTAAAGGCGTTGTAAATTCCGCCAACCCGATCTAGGGCTTCAGCGATGGCAAGAGTGGAAGGTCTTTTTTTTGTCCCCTTAAAATACATATGTTCCAAAAAATGGGAAATGCCATTAATTTCCTTAGTTTCATATTTTGAGCCTGTCCCAACTAAAACTAAAACCGTCACCGCCTGAGTGTTTTTCTGATAAACAGTGATAATTCTTAAACCATTGTCAAGAGTGATTTTTCTAAGCATAGTTTAATTTTTCTTTTAAAAACGGAATTAAATCTTTAATTTTGACTCTTTCTTGCGCCATTGTATCACGATCGCGGACAGTTAAATCATCATTTTTAAAAGAATCAAAATCAATAGTTAAACAAAAAACGGTTCCGATTTCGTCTTGACGGCGATATCTTCTTCCAATTGAACCTACTTCATCGTATTGACAAACAAAATGGGGCTTTAACATTTGATAAACCTCCATAGCTTTTTTAACTAATTCGGGTCTATTTCTAACTAAAGGTAAAACCGCCACTTTTACGGGGGCAATTTTTTTATCTAATTTTAATAAAATCTCAACTTCTTTTGTTGGCTTTGTCGTTTTTGTCCTTCCGCCGGGAATTTCTTGATAAGCATCGCACAAAAGGGCTAAAATTATTCTCTCCAAACCAACGGTTGGCTCAATAACATAAGGATAATATTTTCTATTTTTTTCATCGTCAAAATATCGCAAATCCTGACCGGAAAATTCGGAATGCCTTTTTAAATCATAATCGGCTCTATTGGCTATTCCGGCTAATTCCTGCCAGCCGAAAGGAAATTTATATTCAATATCAACAGTTCTTTTGGAATAATGGGCCAAACTTTCTTTGGGATGTTCAAACCTTTTCAGATTTTCTTTTTTTATTCCTAATTCTAAGAAAAATTTCTCCCATTTATCAACCCAGATCTCAAAATATTTTTCATCTTCGCCCGGTTTAACAAAGTATTCAATTTCGGCAATATCAAATTCCCTACCCCGAAAAATAAAATCACCCAAAGTAATCTCATTTCTAAACGACCTGCCAATTTGGGCAATACCAAAGGGTAATTTCAATCTCATTGAATTTAAAACATTTTCAAAGTTGGTAAACATTGATTGAGCAGTTTCTGGCCTTAAGAAAGTTTGGTGAGCTTTATTTTCGACCGGGCCCAAAAAAGTTTTAAACATTAAATTAAACATTTTTGGTTCGGTGAATTCTTTGCTGCCGCAGTTTGGGCACTGATTTTTTGTTTGCCCTTTTCCCTGACCAACAAATCTACCAGCTAAGATATGATCAGCCCGATAACGAAAATGGCAATTTTTGCATTCAACCAGCGGATCGGTAAAATGCTCTAAGTGACCGGAGGCTTGCCAGACTTTAGGATGCATCAAAACTGTTCCTTCAATCAGAACGATATTTTCTTCTTCTAAAACAAATTTTTTTATCCAAAATTCTCTCAAATTATTTTTCATCAAAGCTCCCAAAGGTCCCAAATCCCAAAGTCCTTCAACCCCTCCATAAATTTCCGAAGACTGAAAAATAAATCCTCGCCGTTTAGCTAAAGAGATAATTTTTGCCATTAAGTCCCTCATATTGATAAATTATTGGACTATTCCCATTTCCTTAGTAATTGTTTTATCATCTGGCAGGGTGGTATTTAGAGGAGAAATTTCATTGACTAAATCAGCTTCCGTCCAAGCATCTAAACCTTCAATCCTCACCTGACTGATAATTTCTGGGGTTTTACCTTTTTCTGACTCTCCTGGCAATAAGGCAACCTGAAAAGCAATTGTCTGGCCGGGCTTGACAATTCCACTCCCCTTTTCCAAATCACCCACCGTCCAAACAATCTCCCTTGAAACGGAATCAAAAGCAAACTTTGAGACTTGGTCTTCGGGAAAAATTTTTCCCGTAAGCTCAACAATTGGAGGAAGCTTAGCTTTAACTTTTACATTTTTAACATCTGAATAATAATTTTTAGTCTGCCAGATGATTGTATAGGTTGTTTTCTGACCAACAATCGGCGGAATAGGTCCAGAGTTTCCAAAAATTTCATCATTAAAATATCCCCTCTGAACTAGTTCTAATTTTGTACTAACTTTGGTGACAAATTCTTCTTTCGCTTCACCAATAAAAATTTTATTTCGCAAAACTGGCTCTTTAATAGGGCCAAAATCTTCTTTTAATTTTATCCAAAAATCAACCTTTCCTTCATCCATTGGAAAAAGATATTGAAGTTTTTGAATTTTTTTCCATTCAAAAATGATGGAATTGTCGCCAGGATGAGAAATACCTAACTCTGATTTAATTGTCTGAAAATCAAAAACTTCTCCTTCCAGTTTTGAAATCAAAGTTAAATTAACTAATTCTTCCTCGCCGATATTTTTAAAATAAATTTCATAGTGAAGCCAATCCCCAGGCATAGCAACATATTCTGGACTACCGTTAATTTCTTGACGCAGAAAGATTAAGGGTTTAACAATTTCTACTCCCTTGGTTGTTTCTTTCAATAAAATAAATTTACCATCCTTTACCATCCCCAGTTTGGCTTTAAAGACTTTAGCCTCCCCAACTTCTCCTGAAAGTCTGCCAGAAATTTCAATTCGCCCACCCTGGGATTTGTTTAAAAGTGGGATTTGCCATTCTGTTTTTTCAAGGGATTTTGGAATAGAAGAAACAAATTCAAAACCGGGGGGATATTCTACCTGACATCTTAAGCCTAATAGAGGAGAATCTAGGTTTGAGAAATAATTTATTCTAAAAATAAAATTTCCTCCGCTTGGAACTTTTGAGGCCAAATCAAATTCAAAGGTTAAAGGGATAGGTTTAATAATAGTGGTAAAACTGGTTGTTGACTCATATCTTGCCTTGAGATTTTTTGGTTGGTAGCTCAAGATGGCTTTGGCAATTTTTGCTTCTCCTTCTTTACCTAAAATTTGGACCTTAAAAGAGAGACTTGCCTCTTGTCCAGGATAAATTGCCTCTCCCAATTTTTCGCTTTCAAAGATTTCTCTTTCAAAGATTTTTCCATCTTTGAGGGTGTTTTCTGGGGGGATAAAAACAAGTTGAGGTTTTTCTAATCTGAATTTCCCATTGTTTTTATATCTAACAATATATTCAACCTCCTCCAATAAGCCCACTTCTTTTGGCCCTAAAATTTCTAATTTTAAGTCTTCTTTTGAATAAACATTTCTCTGCCAATGCCAAACCAAAAAGGCCAAACCTAAAATAACAAAGAGAACAAAAAAATTAAAAACTTTTTTCATGATTAGTTTGCTCTGCAATCTGGGCACAATAGTTTTCTGAAATTTTTCTTAAAAAATCAAAATGA
The DNA here is from genome assembly GCA_036803205.1 of bacterium. Lineage (GTDB taxonomy): Bacteria > Patescibacteriota > Minisyncoccia > Minisyncoccales > GBS-2 > DAIRUS01. Next base: position 51,287 of record DAIRUS010000003.1, read on the forward strand.
AACTTTTCAACCTTTAATCGCGATAATATTTTCCAGTCTTGTTTTAAAATCTCTCTCAATATCTTTACAATCTCTGGTTTTGTTTCAATGCCGGATTTGATTTCTTTAAAACAATTTTGGCAAATTATTCCTCCTGCCCGGGAATTAAAATAAAGTTTTTCTGGCCGAAGTCGTTTTTGACAAGAGAGACAAAAATATAATTCCGGCTTATATCCTAAAAGAGAAAAAAGATTCCAAAAAAAATAGTAATAGACAATTCTCAATTTCCAATTACTAATTTCTGGTTTATTTAATATTTTGATAACCTCCAAAAGAAGACGCCAAATTTTTTCATCAGCCTCTTGACCTCTCACTAAATTATCAAAGACCTCTGAAATTTTATAGGCAATTTTTAACCTCACTAAACTCTTCCTTAAATTTTCAAATTTCTCAATGGAAATGGCATCAGTTAATGTTTTATAAGTTTTCCCTTGAATAAACTCAATCTCTGATAAATAGAAAATTTCTGTTCCTGCTCTCAATTTGGAAGTAATCTTTCTGATTGCCCTTCCTAAAACTTCTAATTTTCCAAAATCTTTTGTGTAAATCGTAAACAACTGATCAGCCTCCTCTCGGTCTTCTTTCTTCAAAAATAACCCTTGGGTTCGATAATGGAGGAACATTTTTAATTATATTGAAGTTGACTTATTTGAATCCAAAAGACCTTTTAATCCGTTCAATTAGTTGAGTATCAACTGGGTCACGAGTGTTATTCCTCATCTTTTCTAGTCCTTCCAAAAATTCTTTACGTGTAATATGTGGGCTCCCAGGATTATGATATCCTTCCATCACTCTTTTCACATATTCTCTTGGTATGCCCAACATGGGTAATCTTGAAACGAGTTTGTTAAATTGGTTCACTGTAATCCGACCTCCATAGCGACTAAAAATATCAGAATGAGAAGGTCTTCCTGACGGTGTCTTTTGGGGCTTAGAAAAAGGTGCCATATTAATATTAAAATTAAACAATTAATCAAACGACCTTTATTTTAAAAAATGTCAAAAAGTTTAACCACAAACAAAATATAAATTAATAAAAACATTGAACCTTCCCAAATACTGATCCGACGGGTAATTCCGGAAATAATCAAAAGCAAAGTGGCAATAACCATAAAGGGAAAACCGATATAAAAAGTTAAAGAATCAACAATTAAAGGCTTAAACAAACCAGACAAACCCATCACTGTTAGGCTATTAAAGACATTGGAGCCAAAAACATTACCCAAAGCAATTTCATACTTTTTCTGCCAGGCTGCTCTAACTGAAACGATCAGTTCGGGAAGAGAGGTGCCAACTGCTACTCCCAAAATAGTAATCAAGGAAGTGGTTATTTTTAAAATTTCAGACAATTTCAAAACTGAATCGATTAGATAATTAGCACCTAAAATCAAACTGGCTATTCCTAAAATCAGAAAAAGCAAGGTTTTAAATTCAATTTTTTCTACTTTTTCCCTCACCTCTCTCCGGTCTACTCTTGAAGGTAAAACTTCGAAAATTTCTCCCGGCACCATTTCTTCTGGTAATAGCTTCTCTGGCACTTCTGATCTCTGGGCGATAGTATAAAAAAGATAGACTAAAAAGGCAATTAAAAGCAAAAATCCCTCTTGCCAAACAACCTTTCCGTCTAAAAGAATAAAGCCAAATAAAACCGTAGTTGAAGCCAGTAGGGGTAAATCAACGTCAATTAAGCTTCTTCTGACCGCTAATCTCCTCCCCACCACCGCTGATAATCCAACAATTAAAAGAATATTGGCAATGTTTGAACCAATCACATTAGCTGCCACGATTTCCGTTGCTTCTTTAAAAACAGCTGTTAAAGAAGAAGCCAGTTCGGGAAAAGAAGTGCCAATAGCAACAATAGTGACACCAATAATAAAAGGAGAAATCTTTAGAGCTAGTCCTATTTTTTCTGAACTTTCAACAAACCAATCTGCGCCTTTTACTAAAATAATTAGGCTTAAGACAAAAATTAATGACCAGAAAATTAAAATTGCCATTTTAAATTTTCTTTATCGCTAAGTGTAAAGTTTGACCTTCAATTTTTATTTCTTTTTCCAGATCAAAAACAATTTTTTCTTTTTCCGAATAAAAATCTTTTATCTTTGCCTGAAGAGCAATGAGTTTCTGATTTTTAAGTAAAATTTCAGCCAAACTTCCCTCTGTGGAATATCTTACCATAATTTTATCTTTTGGTCTAAATCCGGCCTCTTTTCTCATTGATTGAATGTAGCGAATAACTTCTCGCAAAATCCCTTCTTCTTTCAGTTCGGAAGTAATTTTTGTATCCAATTCTATTTCTTTTTTAATTCTTCCATCAAAAACTATTTCTTTTACATTCACTTCCTCTTTTAATAATTTTAATAATTTATCATCAAACCTAAGCTTTAAATCTTTTATTTTTAGCCTTGAAAGGGGCTGCCTCACTTTTATTTTTGCATTTGACCTTTCAGCTAAAACTAAAGTTGCCATTTCCCTGATTTTTTCCATTTTCTTTTCCAAATTCTTATCAATCAACTCTTTGTTTGCTTTTGACCAGTCAACTAAATGGATGGAGGTTGGTAGTCGAAAGTTAAAACTCAAAAGTTTTTGATAAATGAATTCGCTTAAAAATGGGATAAATGGAGCGGATAATTTGCTGATGGTCAAAAGGACAAATCCTAAAGTTTGAGAAACTATTTCAAGTTCTTTTTTTGTTTCTGGTTTTTGAAACCTTTCCCTTGACCTCCTAATATACCAAAGAGAAAGCTCATCAGCAACAAATTTTTCAATTAATCTTGCCCCTTTAGTTATATCGTAGTTGTCTAAACTTTCAGTAACATCTTGAATTAAAGTATTTAGTTTCGAAATAATCCATTTGTCTAAAACATTTTCCCCTCTCAGAGGATAAGACTTTCTTATTATTCTCCTAAAATTGGAAGTGGTCTTAGCATAGGTTTGGAAAAATAAAAAGCAATTCCAAAAAATGATTATGAATTTCCTTAAACTTTCTTCAATATCTTTTTCCGAAAATAGTTTTGCCTCGCCTGGTTGATTAATAGTGTAAAAATACCATCTGACAGCATCGACTCCGTATTTTTCAATAATATACCAGGGGTCAACTACGTTACCTTTTGACTTAGACATTTTTTCTCCCTTTTCATCTAAAACATGACCCAAAGAAATAACATTTTTGTAACTCGGACCAAAGTCCAAAAGAGTAGAAATTGCCAATAGAGTATAAAACCAACCCCGGGTTTGGTCTATTCCTTCGGAGATATAGTCAGCGGGAAATAATATTTTTTTAATTAACTTTCGATAGTTTTGGATTTTAAGCTCGAGGTTTTTGGTTTTAAAACAAGAAAGTGGGAAATGGGCTTGGGCAAAAGGCATTGCTCCAGAGTCAAACCAACAATCAACCACTTCTGAGACTCTTGCCATTAAATTGCCGCACTTTGGACAATAAAATCTTACCTCATCAATATACGGCCGATGAAAATCTAATTCTCCTTTCTCATTCATTGGTAAAAATTTAAATTCTAATCTTCTTAACTCGCCATTTTTAATAATGCCCTTTTTCTTTTTTTCCGCAACTAATTCTTTTTTTGTTTGTCCCTTCAAGGCTCCTGCCAACAGCCAGAAAGGATCACCATGACCAACAATTAAGATTTTTTTATCCTGATATTTTTTATCAATTTCTTTTAAAAATTCAGTCATTCTCATTTGGCAATGAAGCCAACTTTCTCCTTTTGGTAACTTTTTTTCAAAGCGCTCTTCAGAAATTGGAAAATCCCGAAAATATTCTTCTTTTGGTCGACCATGGTAAATGCCCAAATTAATATCTCTTAATCTTCTGTCGAAATTGACTTTTAATTTCAACTCTTTGGCTATAATTTCAGCAGTTTGTTTTGTCCGGAAAAAATCGGAAGAATAAATCAAATCAATCCCTAATTTTTTCAATTTCGGAATCACTCTTTTTATTTGCTCAACTCCCTCTTCTGTTAAACCAATGGGTTCTTTTTCTGGAAAAGGATAGGTCAGGTCTTTTTTTCTTGTTTGATAAATTGTTTGGCCATGTCTTAAGAAAAAATATTGATTGGTCGAAAATTTTTGAGAAAGTAAATCTCTTTTTCCGCCAATGACTTCTAAGTATTGGCAACTTTGGCATTGCCAAATTGGCAAAGGTGTCCCCCAATACCTTTCTCTCGATAGGGCCCAATCTTTTATTTCTTTTAACCATTCACCAAATCTCCCTTCTTTTAAATGTCCTGGAATCCAATTGATTTTTTGATTATTTTTGATTAAGTTTTCCTTCAGGGCGGTCATTCTAATAAACCAACTTTTTTTAGCATAATAAAGAAGGTGGCTGCGGCATCTCCAGCAAAAAGGATAATCGTGTTCGTACAATTCTTCCTTAAAAAGCAAGTTTCTCTCTTTGAGGTCTTCAATAATTAGTGGATCAGCTTTTTTGACGAAAAGTCCGGCCCATTTTTTGATATCAAGCCTAAACCTTCCTTCTTCATCAACTGTTAACAAAATTGGAAACTCCGGCCTATTCTCCAATCGGTAATTTTCATTTACCAATTTTATTAATGCCAAGTCTTCCTCTCCAAAAGCCGGGGCAATATGAACCAAGCCTGTCCCCTCTTCCAATGAAACAAAATCAGCCGGAAGAGTTTTGTAAATTGTTATTCCCACCCGGGATTCAACCGGATAAAGAGGTTGATAGTAAAGATTAACCAAATCTTTTCCTTGAAACTCTTTTACAATTTCTCCTTGAATACCTGTAGCTTCAATCCGCTCTTTAGCCAGAATTAAAAACTCCTGGCCAATTTTTAATTTGGCATAAACGAAATTTTCATTTAGAGCAATGGCTACATTTCCTGGTAAAGTCCAAGGGGTGGTTGTCCAAACTAAAAGAGAGGTGTTTTTGAATTCCGGATTTAAAATGGGAAATTTAACATAGATTGAAGGCTCCTTTATTTTTTCGTAACCCAAAGCTAGCTCGTGACTAGAAAGAGAGGTTTGACACCGCGGACAATAAGGAACAACTTTAAAATCTTGATATAACAGTCCTTTTTGCCAAATGGTTTTTAAAATCCACCAGACGCTTTCAATGTATTCAGGGGTATAAGTAATATAGGGGTCTTTCATGTCTAGCCAAAAACCAATCCTTTCGGTCAATTTCTCCCAATCTTTTTTGTATTGCCAGACAGATTTTTTACATTCTTCGTTGAATTTGGCAATGCCATATTTTTCTATCTCTCTTTTTGATTTCAATCCTAATTTTTTTTCAATTTCCAATTCAACCGGCAAGCCGTGAGTATCCCAACCCGCCCTTCTTAAAACTCTAAATCCTTGCATCGTTTTGTAGCGACAAATAATATCTTTAAAAACCCGACTCAAAACATGATGGATTCCCGGCTTGGCATTAGCCGTCGGTGGCCCCTCATAAAAAACAAAATCAATTTTCTTTTTTCTTCTTTTGATGCTATTTTCAAAAATTCTATTTTTCTTCCAAAACCTAAGTACTTTTTCCTCTAATTTTGGAAAGTTTATCTCCATATATTTTTAGAATATCATTTTAACTAAATTTAAGCAAAATAGAAAAGTCTTCACCTTAATCAAAAATTCAATACCAAACTTCTTCCTCCTCGACACCCCTCAAATACTCCATTTAATTGCCATGGCATTTATTTGGAGTATAATAAATATGGAGAAAGGTGGATTTTATGAGTAAATATAAATATTATTTTAAAAAACCTAGGTCTGAAATTGTGAAAGATATTTTGAGTTGGTTAATGATTGGTGGGGCGGTTTATATTGCCGCTTCTTCCCCTTATTTTATTCACAATTTATTAAAAGCTTTTAAAAGAGGAAGACTATATCCTGAAAAGAAAGTTTATAATACATTTTATAAACTTCGAAAACAAGGGTGCATTAAAATTGAAAAAAAAGGAAAACAAATCTATATCTCTTTAACCGAAGAAGGAAAAAGAAAGGTTGGTTGGCTTCAAATAGATAGTTTGAAAATAAAAAAACCAAAAAAATGGGATAGAAAGTGGAGGATGGTTATTTTTGATATTTCTCAATTGAAAAAAATTTATCGAGAGGCTTTAAGGGGAAAATTGAAGGAGCTTGGCTTTTATCCTTTTCAAAAAAGTGTTTGGGTCTATCCTTATCCTTGTCAAGATGAAATCGCTCTCCTTAGAGATTTTTTTGGTTTAACCTATAAAGAACTTTGTCTTATTACTGCTGAAAATATAGAGAAGGCGGATTTTTTACATAAAATTTTTAAACTTTAAACTTTCAACTTATACTCACTTATACTCCAAATAAATGCCATGGCAATTAAATGGAGTATTTGAGGGGTGTCAATTTTGAAAAGTTATTTTTTCTTAGAGAAAACTTTTCTAAAAAATTAAGGATGCCTTTTAGAATAATTCAAAAATAGTAAAATTATCCTTCTAACTTCTTTATGATTTTTTTATTGGCAACATCTTTTGATTTTACTTTTCACATCCTTTCTGGCGCGGAAATTCCTATTAGAGAAAGAGTCTTTTTTAATACAATTTTAGTGGCTAAAATTAAAGACAGTCTTGCTTCCATTAAATCCTTATTTTCTGAAATCACTTTACAATCTCGATAAAATTGGTGAAAATTTTTAGCTAAATCAAGAAGGTATTGGGGAATCCTCTGTAATTGATAATCTTTAGCGCTATCTTCAATAATTTCCGGAAATCGAATAAGTTGTTTAATAAGGGTTAGTTCGCTGGGATGATTTAATAATTTCAAATTTTTAACTCTCGTTTTCCCTTTTGCGCTTTCCATCTTGGATTTTTTAGATTTTTTAAAGATGCTACATATTCTAGCGTGGGCATATTGAACATAATAAATTGGATTTTTCTCTGACTGTTCTTTTGCCAATTCTAAATCAAATTCCATTTGGGCATTGAGAGACTTTGTCAAATAAAAGAACCTAGCTACATCTAATCCTACTTCATCAATCAATTCTTCCAAAGTAACTATTTCTCCTTTTCTCTTTGAAATCTTTCCCTTTTTTAATCTTACCAGCTGGCAGATTAAGATGTTTAAATCTCCCTTGTAGTTAAGAATTTTTGCTATTGCTTTAATTTTTGGCACGTGACCCTGATGATCTGCCCCCCAGATATTAATAATTTTTTTAAAACCCCTATCAAATTTATCTTTATGATAAGCAATATCAGATAAAAAATAGGTTGGCTCGCCGTTTTGTCTAACAACGACCTCATCTTTTGGCGCGCCAAATTCTGAAATTTTTAACCATTCTGCCTCTTCTTTCTCATAAATTAAACCTTTCTTTTTTAACCAATGATAAATTTTTTTAATTTTATTTTTTTGATACAAATCTTCTTCCGAAATCCAACTATCAAATTTAATCCGCAGTTTATTTTTAATAAAATTTTTAATATCTTTTTGAACCTCTTGAGCCAATAAATAACCTGCTTTCCCCGGGTTAGAAATTTTCTCCAGTTTTTCTTTGAGTTTCGTTATCCGGGATTTAAGATAATCATTTAAATAAACGACTCCTTTCCCTAAAGCAGTTTGACCCAAGGTTTTAATCTGAGTGTTCACTTTGGCATCATTAATATAATATTCACGGACTGTCTTATATCCCGCCCACTCCAAAACATTGGCTAAGGTATCGCCAAAAAATGCTCCTCGACCATTGCCAATATGAAGGGGACCAGTGGGATTAGCGGAAATAAATTCAACCTGGATTTTTCGATTTCTACCAATTTTTAATCTGCCAAATTTCTTCCCTTGTTTTAGAATCTCTCCAACCTGTTTTTGTAAATATTCCTTTGAAAGAAAAAAATTAATAAATCCTGGTTTAGCCACTTCAATTTTCTCAAAGAACCTTTCGGTTTTTAAGTTTTTTAATTCTTCTACCACCCGATAAGCTATGTCCATCGGATTTTTTTTTATCTCCTTAGTAATTGTCATAGCGATATTAGTCGCATAATCTCCATGAATTTTCTCTTCTGAATGCTCAACCTGAATTTCCGGCATCTCAACTCCAGGCAAAACCCTTTCTTTTTGAAGCTTTTGTACTGATTTTTCAATTAAATTTTTAATCTTTTGACAAATCATATTTTCAGTTTATCTCATTTTTCCCAAAAATAAAAGAGTAATTTAAAACCGAAATCTAAAATTTGTTGAAAATAATTCCTTTATGATAGACTAAATTAGTGAAAATAATTTCTGAAAATAAAAAGGCTTATTTTAATTATCAAATCGAGGAAATGCTTGAGGCGGGAATTGTTCTGATTGGTCAGGAGGTAAAATCTTTAAAAACAAGAGGGGTAAATTTGGCAGGCTCTTATGTCGTTTTAAAGGGCGAAGAAGTTTTTTGGGTCGGAGCTAAAATTGCTCCTTATCAACCAAAAAATGCACCATCGAATTATAATCCCGAAAGAACAAGAAAGCTTTTATTGAAAAAATCAGAGATTAAATATCTCATCGGCAAATCAAAGCAAAAGGGCTTGACTTTAATTCCTTTAAGAGTATATACTAAAAGAGGGAAAATAAAGCTGGAGTTTGGAATAGCCAGAGGGAAAAGAAGGGTAGACAAAAGAGAGTTAATTAAAAAAAGAGAAATAGAGAGGGAAATTCAAAGAGCATTAAAACAAAAACTCTGAAAGAAAACAAAGAAAGTACATAATAAAAATAAAAAGATTTAAATTCTTATCAAAACAGTTTGGGGATGATTGGAATCGATGAAGAGTTGACTAAAATAGGCAAACCGAGTATTCTCAAATCTCGTTAAGCTTTGAGAAAAAGAATAAGTGCCAACTTATTCAGAGAACCAGCATTAGCCTACGCTTAATGGCTGATGCCATCGAGGTTGGTGACTCTCGCTAACCGACCACGGTGTTATAACCAGCGAGATAAATAGTTCTTTTGAAAATCCAAAAAGAACTATTAAGAGTTCTTAGGATTTAAGTATAGAAATTTTTGTCCAATTTTTAATTCTATACCTATTGACTAAATTGGACTAAGCTTGTAGAACTATTTTAGAAAAACTCTTCAGACGTGGGTTCAATCCCCGCCATCTCCACTAAATTTGTTAAAAAAACCTTTAGTCAACAATCAAATAAGGGCAAGCGAGGTAAGAGTGATTGATGAAGAGGGAAAACAATTAGGCGTTTTACCAGTGGCTGAAGCGCTCCGATTTGCCAAGGAGCGCAATTTAGATTTAATCCAAGTTACGGAAAAGGTAGAACCTCCTGTTTGTAAAATAATGGATTATGGAAAATACCTTTATCGACTTGAAAAAAAAGAGAGACAAGCCAGGCTGAAAATGACCAGCGGAATCAAAGGGATAAGGTTGGGGTTCAACATTTCTTTGCACGATTTAGAAACCAGGGCAAATCAAGCCGAGAAATTTTTAAAAAAAGGAAAAAAAATTAAAATTGAGATAATTCTCAAAGGTCGAGAAAAAGCTCATGGAGAGTTAGCAAAAGAAAAAATTAAACAATTTCTGGAAATTTTAGGAAAAAAAATTTCAATAAAGATTGAAAGAGAATTGAAAAGAGAACCAAGAGGCTTTACGATGATTATCTCGAAATCTTAGTCCATAAATAACATCCGAATTGTCCCATTATTCAGACATTAATTCTTCCAACATTTTAATGAAAACAAGAAAATCAATTATAAAAAGATTCAAAATTACCAAAACTGGTAAAATTTTAAGAAGGCCGACCGGTCTTGATCATTATTTAGCTAAAAAATCGGGAAAGAAAATTCGCCAGAGTCGAAAATGGATCCCTTTGTCAAAAGCTGAAGCAAAAAAAATAAAAAAGCTTTTAGCTTCTTAGGTGTTCATTGAAACTTATGAAATTTGATCGCTTCGCTCTCGACATTACCATACCAGTTTCTATCAATATCACAACCGAAAGCTACAAATATCTTATGAATATCTAAATATATCATTATGGTAAGAGTAAAAAGAGGTACAATTGCACATAAACGTAGGAAGCGTTTATTAAAACAAGCCAAAGGTTTTCGTTGGGGAAGGAAATCAAAATATCGACTGGCAAAAGAAGCTCTCTATCATGCTTGGACCCACGCTTATCGAGGAAGAAAAGAAAAAAAGAGAAATTTCAGAACTCTCTGGCAAACCCAAATCAATGCTGCCTGCCGCCAATATGGCATTTCTTATAGCAAGTTTATTGCCGGCTTAAAGAAAAATAAAATTGAGTTAAACAGAAAAATTTTGGCAGAATTAGCCCAGAATCACCCTAAAATTTTTCAATCTGTTTTAGAAAAAGTAAAATAGTTTTCCCTATTTTTAATAAAATAATAAAATCAAAAACCCGCCACAAGGAAACGGGTTTTTATATTTTTAATCTGTTTTATCTTAATTTTTCAATAAAACCTTGTAAGTGATTGATCAGAGAAGAGAGATTATTTATTAACGAGGCTAACTGAGAATATAAACCCTCGAGTTCTAATGGAAGCGAAGCAATAGGAGAAACAGGAAGACCAGGTAGAGTAGCTGGGGGAACAACAATATATGTAGTATAACCTGTTGCTGAATAAGAAGTGGCAGCACTA
>DAIRUS010000004.1:0-58214 GCA_036803205.1 bacterium
GATAATTTTTACTAACGGTAGTTAAAAAATCGGAATTTAAAATTCCCTGTTGTAAAATGTTAAAATCATTATTTTGATCCCTAATTTTTAGGCTCTCAATTTCATCTCCTTTTAAACCAAGAAAATCTAAAATTTCTCTTGGATTCCATTTTCCCTGATTTGATAAATTATGAATTGTTAATAAAGTTTTAATTTTAATCTTTTTAATTTTAATTAAAGAAGGTAAAATAGCTGTCTGCCAATCATGACAATGAATTATTTTAGGAAACCAATTTAAAACTGATAAAACTTCTAAAATTGCCTTAGAAAAAAACAGAAACCTTTTAATTCCTTGGAAATTGCCAAGGTAAATTCCATTTTCTCCAAAATATTTTTTATTTTCTAAAAGATAAATTGGAACTTTATTTTCTGGTAAAAAGCCTTGATAAATATTTATTTTCTCTTCTTTGACTTTAATTTCTTCAGTAATCAATTCAAATTTATATTTTTCAGAATCAATTGTTTGATATTTTGGCAAGCAAATTCGAATATCTACTCCTAATTCTTTTAGAGATTTTGGCAAAGAACCAATGACATCTCCCAATCCTCCAACTTTGGCTATCGGAGCACATTCAGAAGCGATGAATAAAACTTTCATATTTTTTCAAATATTGATTTATTTTTTCTAAGAGTCCTCTTATTCGAATGAAATAGGCCTTTTTTTCTTCTTTTCTGAGTACAGGCCAGCCTTCGTGAGCCAAGCCGGTATAATAATTTAAAGCATTAAGAAAGACCTTTGCTAGATATTTATTTAATATATATTTGAGTTTTAACAAATTCCAACCGACCATTTCAGTATAACTTTTTAAAAAAACATGTTGATATTTTTTTATATCTTCTTTGGCTAAAGATACGGGCCAAATAGATTTAGGAAACTCAAAACAAGAACAAAACGAGGCTAAATCATATAAAATAGGGCCAAAGCCCATTTTGTCAAAATCAATTAGAATAATTTTATTTTCCTGAATAATAAGATTTCCTGTATAAAAATCCGCATGTATAAAAGAAGACTCTTCTTCTAATCTTTGAATGAGATGTATCTTCTTGAGGGGGAAAAAATTGACAAGCCGAGGGAAAATTTTTTTAATTCTTTTATATGTCTTTAGATAATCTTCTAAATCAAAAATTAAAGCTTTTTTCTTAAACTTAATATTTTTAAGAGAATGTATTTTAAAAAGGAATTTGGCAATCTCTTGCGAAAATTTTGGAGAATATTGATTTTTCTCAAGAATTAAAGAGAGAGGCTCGCCTTGTGCCTCTTCATATATAAAAAGACCAGTTTCCTCTACATAATCAAGTGGTCTAGGAACTAAAAATCTACCCTTACTAAAACCGCTCTCATAAAGATGCTTCATAATCTTGTAGCTCCACTTTTTCGAACCATCAACTTTAGTTGTACCTCGAATAATTTTAAAACTACCGTCAGAGAAAAAAATTTTATATCTTGCTAAACAAGTTCTTTGCGCCCAATCTGGAGAAGTTCTTTCTATCTCTATTTTGGAAATTTTTTTGTTTTTAAAGGAAGGAAAATAAAAATTCTTTTTTTCCTCAAAAAGTTTTTGAATATATTCTTTTTCTAAAATTTTAAATATATCAGCTTTCATAACCATACCTTTCTACTCTCGGGCTGACCAGGTTCAATTTCTCTAAATTTTTCCTTATATTTGCTAAACAATTCATTCAATTTTGGATCCAATTTTTTAAATTTATCAGGCAATTCCACTCTTAAAAGATCAACCACATGCATTAGGTCGTAAATATCATTCTTTGTTTCTAATTTCCAGATGGCATCTCTCCATAAAATTGCCCTTTCATAGTTTTTCTTTTTTGCTGCCTCTATCATTCTTTTTTTAATTAGGGAAATAATAGTTTTGTAAACCTCTACTCCACCAACTTCAAGAGTTCTTTCCTTAAATGGTATTCTCACCGCCTCTTTATATTTTTTTGCCAAAAGACCAATCTTTCCACTCCTCTGCCACCAGAATGACATAGAAAGGATATCTCGATAATATTTTTCTCCTTTCTTTAATTCTTCTTTATTTCTTAAAAGAGGTTTTAAAGCTTTAAATAAAGCCCAGGCTCCTTTTTCAATCATTTCAATACTCCACCAAGGTTCTCCACTGGCCCAAAAAAATTGGTCAGAAGCCATTGCTCTATCTAGCTTTTTTAAAACTTTTTCTGAATATTTTCGTTTCTTTGTTAAAGAACGGAGATAATTTAAAAATCTCCATTGAAGCTGGTGAATTCTATTTTTGGGATTTTTCCAAGAGTAAAATTGGAGACCTTTTTCAATATCTTCTGAAGTAGAGGCCCAGGTTGAAACAAGAGGTGAAATTTGACCTTCTACTTTAAAATATTTTGGAAGCTCAGAAAGAAAAACCTGTTTTGGCTTCTTCAGAGAAACTATTCTAAACAAAGATTTTTCCAATCCTGGCCGATGATGACCGAAGGTTTCTCCATCCATGGCTGTAACTAAATATATATTCTTATTAATCTCCTCACCTAATATCTCATAAAATTCCTGTTTATTTCTGACGAGAGCTGACATGATACAATTAGAAACACTTCTCTCTCTAAAAACCACTACCAGGTTTGTATTCTCTAAGTAAAATAATTTATCCTTTGGGGCATCTGCCTTTCCTCCTTTAAAAGAGATTTCATCTAAAAGAATTAAGGGATAACCTAAAGAGGAAATTATTTTCCCTATTTTAGGAGAAAAACCCATTTCCGGTGGAAAAAAACACTTAGGCTGATAGGTCTCTTTAAAATATTTTCTATTGGTTTTATTATTTTCTTTAATTTGTCTTATAATTTCTTCTTTAGTTAGAAATGGCAATAGGGCGTGATATTTAGCGCTTTCGGTAAACTCTAACTTTTTTTGTTTAGCTAATTCATAGATTGTCTCAATTACATCCTTGTAACCTTTTTTAATTAAAAGTTCGGTTAATCCAGCATTAATATTTAAATTAATTTTTAGGTCTTTGATATTTAACAATCCCTTAAATAAAGGGCGATAACATTCATTGACAATTCTTTCTAGAATTTCCTCTGATTGATCAATTGGTTGATAAATATGTAAAAAATTTGCCCAAATCATGAAGAAAGTGCCCTTTTATACAATTGGAAATATTTTTTGGCCGAAGCCTCCCAGGAAAAATCAGCTGCCATTGCTCTTTTTATCAATTGCTGCCAGATTTTTTTGTGTTTGAAAGTTTCCAAAGCTCTCACAATTGCTCCAAAGAAGGTATAGGAATGAAATTTTTCGAAAATGAAGCCAGTTCCAGTATTTTTTATTGGATCGAAATCTTCAACTGTATCAGCTAAACCTCCGGTTTTTCTGACAACCGGTATCGAACCATATCTCATTGCCTCCATTTGGGTAATTCCACAGGGTTCAAATTTAGATGGCATCAAAAAGATATCTGAACCAGCAAAAATATGCCTGGCTAATGTTAAATCAGACATTAAATGACAACCAACCTTTTTTGGAAATTTTTTATTAATTTCTTCAAAGAAACTCCGATATTTTGGCTCTCCTCCACCAACAATGACAAATTGAACATTAAACTCAGAAAGTAAAATTTCCAAAATTGGAAATAAAAGATCTATTCCCTTTTGCTCTTCCAATCTGCCAACCATTCCCAAAATTGGAATATTTTCCGAAACTTCGAGATTGAACTCCTTTTGAAGATGAATTTTATTCAATATTCTTTTCTGGAGAGTTCGGATATTGAAATTAACCGGTATCAATTTATCAGTCTCTGGATTTAATTCCTGATAATCTAAACCATTTAAAATTCCAAAAATTTTTGTTCTCACTTCCTTCAAAAGATCTTCCAATCTCTCACCATATTCTTTGGTTAAAATTTCTCTGGAATAGGTTTCAGAAACGGTATTTATAAAATCAGAATAGATAATTCCTCTTTTCATGAAATTTTGCTTCAATAATCTTTCTGAAAAAAAAGAGGCAATTGGCGATTTTCCATCATCAAAATCTAATTCGGAAACAAATCGATGATCAAAGATTCCCTGATGGTAAAGATTGTGAATTGAAAAAATTGTCTTGATTTTGTTTAAAACTGAATCATTTTTATAATTTACCTTCAAATAATTTGGTAAGGCTCCGGTATGCCAATCAGAACAATTGATAATATTTGGAATCCATTCTGAATTTCTTAAAAATTCTAAAACACCCCTTGATAAAAGAACAAATCTAATTGGATCATCAGAATAACCATAGACATTTGATCTTTTTTCATAATATTCCATATTTTCCAAGAAATAGATTAGGCAATCGGGTTCCTCAGGTAGATATTTCTTAATATTACAAATTAAAAACTTTTTTTCCTCAGCTTCTTCATCAGTTGGAACCTTTAATCCCTCAATGACCATTTCCATTGGATATTTTTTCTCATCAATTTTTCCATATTTTGGCATAAAAATCCGACAATCTATTCGCAGTTTTTTTAAGGCTCTAGTTAATGAAAAAATGGCCATTCCCAAACCACCAACCTGAGCATAGGGAAAAACTTCAGCTGCCACAAAAAGAACCTTTAAAGGTTTTTTAAAAAGAAACTTTTCTGGAATTAAATCTGGCATAATTGCGGAGGCGAGAGGATTTGAACCCCTGATACCCTTTCGGGTATACGTGATCTCCAGTCACGCCCGTTCAACCACTCCGGCACGCCTCCAAAATAATAAGGAAAGCGCTTCTCTTGTCTACTTTTCCGCTTAGATTAAACTGACATTTCTCTTAAAATTTTAATTCTTTCTTCAGCCGGAGGGTGAGTCATAAAGAGTTTGGTAAACCAACTGATTTTTTGTTCGCCACGAAAAGGGTTAGCAATATACAAATGAGCGGTGGCATCATTGGCTACTCGTAAGGAATTAGGGTCAGCGGAAATTTTTTCTAAAGCTCGGGCCAAACCTTCCGGATAACGAGTCAGCAAAGCGCCTGAGGCGTCGGCTAAAAATTCTCTCTTTCTGGAAATGGCTAATTTAATTAGAGTCGCAGCCAGAGGAGCTAAAATTGCGGCAATGATAGCAAAAAACATTAAAATTGCTCCAGTAGAATCTCTTCCTCTTCTTTGGTCCCTGCTCCAAAAGCTAATTCTTAAAAAGAAATCAGAAAGCAAAGCGATTACGCCAACTAAAACTACCACCACGGTTTGTAATAACATATCTTTATTTCCAATATGAGATAATTCATGGGCAATCACTCCTTCTAATTCTGTTCTTTCCAATTTTTCTAAGAGTCCCCGGGTAACCGCTACTACGGCATGATTTTTATCTCGACCAGTGGCAAAGGCATTGGGCTGGGGTTCTTCAATAATATAAATTTTTGGCAAAGGAAGGCCGGCGGTAAGACAAAGGTTCTCTACTAGTCGATATAATTCTGGATTGTCCTCTTTTCTAATTGGTTTCGCTCTGGTCATTGCCAAAACAATTTTATCTGAATACCAATAACTCAAAAAACTCTGAAAGAAGGCAAAAAAAACTGCCAAATACAAAAAAAACAGGCTATTAAAAAGTTGGGAAAAAAGCCAGCCAAAAAAGATAATCATCACCAAAAAAACGGTTGTTAAAATCCAGGTCTTGCGAATATTTGATTCGGCATGAGTATATAAAGTAGCCATAAGATAATTAAGATTCAAAAATCATCCGATTTTATAAGTAATATTCGGAGGAACCTGAATTCTAAATCCACAATTGTTATGTTAGCTTTTTTTGTCAGCAAGGTCAAATTTAACAGTTGGAACTTCTTTTTCGGTAACTTCAGCTAATTCAAAAAATTCCATTTTCTGAAAATTAAAAAGAGAGGCAACAATCCGGGCAGGAAAACTTTCTATCAAAATATTTAAATCCCTGACGTTTCCATTATAAAATCTTCTGGATGCCTGAATTTTGTCTTCGGCATCTCTCAGCTCTCTTTGTAATTCCAAAAAGTTGGTTGAGGCCTTCAAGTCCGGATAATTTTCAACCACGGCAAACAATGTTTTTAAGGTTCCAGCTAAGAAATTTTCTGCCTCGGCAATTTCTTTTGGATGACCGGCTTGCTCAGCCGAAATTGCCCTTGCCCTGGCTTCAGTCACTTTCTCAAAAACTCCTCTTTCATGAGCAGCATAGCCTTTTACCGTCTCAACTAAATTTGGAATTAAGTCATATCTTCTCTTTAACTGAACATCAATGTCTGCCCAGGCTTCTTTGGCCCGATTCTTAAGAGTAACCAAGCGATTGTAAGTTAAAATCACCCAGAAAACCAAAACAACAATAATAACTAAAAGAATTTGAATCATAAAATTTTTCTCTACTTTAAATTTTTTCGACCTTTAAACCAGCTTGCCGATTATAGTTTTGAGTACTAAATAAAAACTGAAAATATTCTTTTAATAAGAGCAAAAGGTGGGGGGAATATATAATTATTATAACAAATTTTTTGGAAAAACAAACCCATCGCTCAAAACGATGGGTTTGTTTTATTATTTATTAGACATAAGTTGCCAATTAGTACTCTTCAGGTATTGAAGGGGTTTCCTTTTTCTTCTCTTCTGGTTTCTCAGCCACTACTGCCTCGGTGGTCAAAAGCATAGCGGCAGCTGAAGCCGCATTTTCCAAGGTAGTCCTAACCACTTTTGTTGGATCAATAACTCCGGCTGAAACCAAGTCTTCAAATCGCAAGGTTTGAGCATTAAAACCGAAATTGCCTTCTTTTTCTTTCACTTTATTTGCTACCACCGCTCCATCCATTCCTGAATTTTCAGCAATCTGGTGGATTGGTTTTTCTAAAGCCTTTTTTAAAATGTTCAATCCGGTCTTTTCATCACCACTCAATTCTATTTTTTCCAGAGCCGAAATTGATCTTAAAAGAGCCACCCCCCCACCTGGTAAAATTCCCTCTTCAATGGCTGCTCGGGTAGCATTGAGGGCGTTTTCGGTCTTTTTCTGTCGGGCCTTTTGTTCAATTTCAGTAGCTGCTCCAACCTTAATTACTGCCACTCCTCCAGCCAATTTCGCCAATCTCTCTTGCAATTTTTCTTTGTCAAACTCTGATTCAGTAGTTTTTAATTCATTCTTAATTTGTTTGATTCTGGCATCAATATCTTCTTTCTTTCCTTTTCCTTCAATAATGGTTGTCTTCTCTTTTTCTGCCACTACCCTTCTGGCTTTTCCCAATTGGTTCAACTGAATATTTTCCAACTTCAATCCCAATTCTTCGGAAATTACCTGGGCACCCGTGACTATCGCAATATCTTGTAACATTTCTTTTTTTCGATCACCAAAGCCCGGAGCTTTCACTGCCAGGGCGTTAAAGATTCCTCTTAATTTATTAACCACCAGAGTGGCTAAAGCGTCTCCTTCTACTTCCTCGGCAATAATGACCAATTCCTTTTTGCCGGTCTGAATCACTTTTTCTAAGACCGGCAAAATTTCCGTCAAGGCAGCAATTTTTTTATCAGTGACCAGAATATATGGCTCCTCTAAAATTGCTTCCATTCTTTCAGGATCAGTAATCATATAAGGCGAAATATATCCTCGGTCAAATTGAAGACCTTTAACAATCTCTTTTTCCAAGCCAAATTTTTTTGATTCTTCAACCGTAATCACTCCATCTTTTCCCACCTCCGAAAAAACCTCAGCAATTAAGTTTCCTACCTCCGGATCCAAAGAAGCAATCGTGGCTACTTGAGCAATCTCCTCTTTTTTTGAAATTGGTTTTGAAAGTTTCTTTAAATTCTCAACAACGCCTTTAACACCTTTTTCAATTCCTCTTTTAAGAGATAAGGGATCGGCACCAGCAGCTACATTTTTAAGACCCTCGGCAACAATAGCCTGAGTTAAAACGGCAGCAGTGGTTGTGCCATCACCAGCAGCATCTGAGGTTTTTTCGGCTACTTCTTTTAAAATCTCGGCTCCTAAATTTTCCACCTTATCTTCTAACTCAGTCTCTTTAGCAATCGATACTCCGTCATCACAAATCTCAGGCGCCCCAAATCCTTTATCTAAAACCACCAGTCGGGCTTTGGGTCCCAAGGTAATTTTCATGGCATTGGTCAATTTATTAATCCCAGCCAGAAGTTTTTTTCTGGCCATCTCGTCAAATAAAAGTTGTTTAGCCATATTTTTAGTTTATAACTTCCAAAATTACTCTATTATTGCCAATATATCTTCTTCTTTGGCAATTAAATATTCTTTGTCATCGACCTTTATTTCGTTTGGCCCATATTTGGTAAACAAAACTTTTTGGCCAGGCTTAACTTCTATTGGAATTATTTTGCCTGAAGTCGTCTTTCGGCCCGGACCAACTGCTATCACTTTTCCCTGTTCAGGCCTCTCTTTTTCTGCCGTCTCGGGAAGTAAAATCCCTGTTTTAGTTTTCTCTTCTTCTTTGATTGGTTCGATGAGAATATGGTCGGATAAAGGTTTAATTTTCATAGATTATTTTGAAGAATATAATTTTAATTTTAGCAATTACGACCTTTGAGTGCTAATTTCTTAATAATTATATTAATCAGACAAAAACTTTTGTCAAGACCTTTTGATTTTTAGAATTGTCTTTTTTAGACACTAGAAAAATAAAAAGGCGACTAATTTCTATTAAATAAATCTAAGTACTTCCCGATAAAATAACCTCTCTTAAATGCCTTCCGGTGTAAGAACGGGGATTTTTAGCTATTTCTAAAGGCGTTCCTTCGGCAACAATGTAACCACCCTTGTCTCCTCCTTCTGGACCTAAGTCTATTATATAATCTGCATTTTTTATTACATCCAATTCATGTTCAATGCAGATTACCGTATTGCCGCGATTAACCAATTCTCTCAAAATATATAAAAGTTTTTTAATGTCATCAGGATGAAGACCGGTGGTTGGTTCGTCTAAAATGTATAAGGTTCGGCCAGTGCCCTTTTTTGAAAGCTCGGTAGCTAATTTTACTCTTTGAGCTTCGCCGCCAGACAAAGAAGGAGCCGGCTGACCCAATTCAATATAACCTAAACCCACCTCATATAAAGTCTTTAATTTCTCATATAATCCTGGGGTATTTTTAAAAAATTCTAAAGCTTCCTCAACCGTCATTTCCAAAACTTCGGCAATGTTTTTCCCTTTATACTCTACCGTCAAAGTTTCTTTATTAAACCTTTTTCCTTTACATTCTGCACATTGCACATAAACATCAGGCAGAAAATACATTTCAATTTTTTTTACTCCCTGTCCCTCACAGGCTTCACATCTTCCACCTTTGACATTAAAACTAAATCGCCCTGGCTGATAACCCCGAATTCTGGCTTCTTTTGTCTTTGAGAAAAGGTCTCGGATATAAGAAAAAGCACCAGTATAAGTAACCGGGTTTGACCTTGGCGTTCGACCAATAGGCGATTGATCAACCAAAGCCACTTTATTTAAATTTTCAATTCCTAAAATTTCTTCAAATTCCCCCGGTTCTTCTTTGGACTGATAGAATTTTTTCATTAAAGCTCGGGCTAAAATATCATTAATTAAAGATGATTTTCCTGAACCAGAAACACCGGTAACACAAACAAATTTGCCTAAGGGAATTTTGACATCGATATTCTTAAGATTGTGCTCAGCCGCTTTTTTAATTATAAGATAATTTTGGTTTTGATTTTTGATTTTTGATTTTTCTATTTCTACTCTTTTCCTTCCGGCTAAATAATCTCCTGTTAAGGTGCGAGCTTTCATTAGTTCTTTGGGAGTTCCTTGAAAGACAATTCTCCCACCCTTCTTTCCTGCCCCCGGCCCAATATCGATTATCCAATCAGCTGACTTAATTGCATGTTTAGAATGTTCTACGACTATTACTGTATTGCCCAAATCTCTTAGTTTTTTTAAAGTCTCAATTAATCTTCCCTGGTCTCGAGCGTGCAAACCAATTGAGGGCTCATCCAAAATATATAATACACCAGTTAATTTTGAGCCAATCTGGGTAGCTAATCTTATTCTTTGTTCTTCACCGCCGGCTAAAGTCTCGGCTTTTCTATCTAAAGTTAAATAGTTTAAACCTACATCAATCAAAAACTGCAAACGATTAATGATTTCTTTAATAATCGGTTGAGCAATCTTTAATTCATCTTCTTTTAAGGGGTGAGCAAAAGTACCATTGAGGAATTGCTTGGAAGTCCTATCTTTCTTTCTTGCCGGTCCAAACAAAATATTTTCAAAAAATTCTGTAACCTTATCAATTTCCATTTCAACAATTTGATCAATTGATTTTCCAGCTACTGTTACGGCTAAAACTTCCGGTTTTAATCTCTTCCCCTGACAGGCCTCACATTTTTTTTCAATCATATATTGTTCAATTTCCTCTCTGGTATATTCTGAATCAGTCTCATGATACCTTCTCTCCAACCAGGGAATAACGCCCTCAAAATCACCGCTACCATATAAAATCAAATTAATTTTCTCTTTGGTTAAATTTTTCACAGGAGTAGACAAATCAATATCTTCTCTTTCAGCTAGTTTCTGAAGTTGCCACCAAAAAAATCCTTGACGGCCAACCTTATGAGAAGCATGGGCCCAGGGGAAAATGGCTCCTTCGGCAATTGACAAATTGGAATTAGGAATAACCAATTTTGGATCAATTTCCAACTTCTCTCCCAATCCCTGGCAAGCCGGACAGGCACCGTAAGGAGAATTGAAAGAAAAAAGTCGCGGCTCTAATTCCGGCAAAGAAATTCCACATTCCTCGCAAGCAAAATGCTCGCTAAACACTATATCTTTAATTTTTCTTTCGCCCGCCTTTTTTCTGGCTTGAAGCTTATTAAAAACGGTAATTATTACCGTTCCCTTGCCTAATTTCAGGGCTGTTTCCAAAGAATCAACCAATCTTGATTTATCAAGATTTTTATCTAAAATTAATCGATCAACTATCACCTCAATATTGTGTTTTTTATATCTTGCCAGTTTTAGTTCTAAAGCTTCTTCAATGTGATGGATAATACCATTAATCCGTACCCTGACAAATCCAGAACGCTGAATTTCCCCAAAAATTCCCTGGTGTTCTCCTTTTTTCCCCCGGATTACCGGACCTAAAATTGTTATCTCAGTATTTTTGGACAATCTCAAAATTTGTTCAGTAATCTGATCAATTGTCTGACGAGAAACCAACTTTCCGCATTTTGGACAATGCGGTTTCCCTATGCGAGCGAACAAAAGCCGTAAATAATCATAAATCTCAGTAATCGTGCCAACTGTTGACCTTGGATTATGTGCTGCTTTCCTTTGATCAATAGAAATAGCCGGCGAAATTCCTTCAATTTTATCAACATCGGGTTTATCCATCACTCCTAAAAACTGCCTGGCATAAGCCGACAAACTCTCAACATATCTTCTTTGACCTTCGGCATAAAGAGTATCGAAAGCCAAAGAGGATTTGCCCGATCCTGAAATGCCCGTAATGACAACCAATTTATTTTTGGGAATATCAACATTGATATTTTTTAAATTATGAACTCTTGCCCCTCTAATTTTGATAAAATCTTCAAGCATATATACCCCCCATTATACCTGAAATTTCAAACTTTTTCCAGAGCAAATAGCTATAAAGTAAATTGCTCTTTTAGCAATTTTAAAAAATAAGATAAAATTAAAACAAGGTGAGAAAGATTTTCTTTTTGATTATAATTTTTTTCTTCTTGTTGGGGGTTGGCTTTCTTTTCTTTAAAAAAGAAAAGCAAAAAATTCCAGAAAAAGAAACGTTTGAAACTGCTGGGCCATCCTTAGAGAAAGAAAATTTTTCTTTGCCGGAAATTTTCATCTCTTCCCTATCGCCTTCTCAGGGAGATACTCTTTTAATTAAAATTTATAATGGAGCTAAGATAGAAAAAATTGATGGTTATTTTGGCAGAGAAAAAATAAACTTTTTTCAAACAGGAAAAGACTTAACAGCTCTTATCGGTATTGATGTTAAAATAAAGCCGGGAAAGCTTAATCTAATTATCAATTTTTCTAATGGACGCCAATTTGAGAAAGAGCTAAATATCATTGAAAGCAAATTTCCGGTAACCGAACTTTTAGTGACAAAAGAACTGGAAAAAAGAGGTTTTACCGTTTCAAAGATTGTCGAAGAAATAGTTGCCAAAGAAAATTTAATATTGAGAGAGATTGTCAGCCTCTATACTCCCCGGGCCTATTTTGATAAAGCTTTTACTTTTCCCTTGGAGAAGATTAAAAATGTCGGACCTTTCGGTAATATCAGAAAAAGCGGACAATTAACTCTCCAACATTTGGGGGTAGACCTTGAGGCTGAAATTGGAACGCCGGTTTTTGCCATTAACAACGGTGTAGTTCGACTGGCTCGAGAGTTTTTTAATTACGGGAAAACAATTGTTATCGACCATGGCCTGGGCATTTTTTCTCTTTATTTGCATTTAGATGAAATTAAAGTTTTTGAGGGAAAAGAGGTAAAAAAAGGAAAAATTATTGCTCTGTCGGGTAATACCGGCTACTCAATAGAACCTCATTTACATTTTTCTCTGAAGATTAACGAAGCAAGTGTCGACCCTCTGAAATTTATTGAAATAACTAATCAACATCTTGAACAATGAAAAACTTTAATTTTTTGCCAAAAGAAAAAATATCGGACTTGCCAAAAACAAGTGGAGTTTATATCTTTTTAAAAAATAAAGAGATCATTTATATCGGCAAAGCAACGAATATTAAAGAAAGGGTAAAAAGTTATTTCCAACAACCGGCTCATCGGGATACTTTTTTTATTAATCAGATAACAAAAATTGGCTACATTAAAACCGACTCCGAAATTGAAGCCCTGATTTTGGAGGCAAATTTAATTAAAAAATATCAGCCAAGATATAATATCGTTTGGCGAGATGATAAAAATTATTTTTTTGTTGGGATAACTAAAGAGAATTTTCCAAGAATTTTTTGGACTCATCAACTAAAAGCTGAAAGTTCTAAGTTAAAAGCTAATTTTATTGGCCCTTTTGTCGATGGAAAAGCTTTGAAACAAACTTTGAAGGTTTTGAGAAAAGTTTTTCCTTATCGAAGCTGTAAAACCTTACCTAATCGGCCCTGCCTTTGGTATCATTTAGAGCAATGTCCAGCTCCCTGTCTTTTGAAATCAAAAATGATTAAAGAAATCCCTCTAGATTCTTTAAAAATAAAAAAAAGTTTACAAAAAAATGCCAAAAATTTAATTAAAATTTTCAAAGAAGGAAAAAATCCAATTTTACGAGAATTAAAGCGCGAAATGAAATTAGCTTCAAAAAATCAAGACTTTGAAACAGCAGCCAAAATCAGAAATCAAATTTTCGCTTTAGAAAAAGTTTTAACTCATTCAAAAATTTTCGAAAAAATTTCCTACATTAAAATGCCATGGCAAAAAAGTGGAGGAGATTGGATGGCGGTGGAAGAGCAATTAAAAAAGATTTTAAAAAAAGAGGGTAGGATTTCAAGGATTGAAGCTTACGATGTCTCCAATATTGCTGGTCAACAAGCCACCGGCTCCATTGTTACCTTTATTGATGGTCTTCCTGAAAAGAATTTTTATCGAAGATTTAAAATAAAAATTGCTGGTAAGCCAAATGATGTGGCTATGTTAAAGGAAATTTTGGTTCGAAGATTGAAACATCCAGAATGGGGATTTCCCGATTTAATCTTAATTGATGGCGGAAAAGGTCAACTCAATGCCGTCTGCCAAGTTTTACGTCGGCTCAATAAATCATCATTAATCAAGGTTTTAGCTTTGGCCAAAAAAAAGAATAAATTATATTTTGAAAATAAAAAATATCCAATTTTACTAAAAAGTTTGCCTCGAGAAATTTTTAATTTAATTTTACAGTTAAGAGATGAGGCTCATCGATTTGCCCTAACCTATCACAAAAAATTAAGAGAACGAGAATTGATATCATAATTGCCTTTTGCTATTATAGTAAAAGGGACTAATAAGGTCTATTGAAAAATCGTGACCAAATTGATTCGGCAAATCATTGCTGGAATTTTAGGAATTTTTTTAGCCGATCGGTTTGTCTCTGGAGTCTCTCTCAGAGTCTTTCCTGAGAGTTATTTTTTTGGTTTCAAAATTACCAAAGAGTGGCAGGTTCTAATTTTAGTTGGAAGTATCTTGGGTTTAATTAACTTTTTTGTCAGGCCCATTTTAGATAAAATTACTTTACCCTTGAAGATATTGACTTTTGGGTTTTTTTCTTTAATGTTAAATATAGCGGTGATCTGGTTTTTAGATGGCTTGTTTCCTCAACTAGATATTTCGGGCCTCATGCCCCTTTTTTGGACAACTTTGATCTGTTGGGGGATTAATTTTTTAATAAGAGCAAAATAAATTCTATGAAATATTATTTATTTGTTGCCCAAATTTTCGTTTCGTTTTTTCTTATTATCTCTATTCTTCTTCAGAAAAGAGGAACGGCTTTGGGATCGGTATTGGGCGGGGGCGGAGCCTCTTATTTTGCTCGAAGGGGTTTTGAGAAAAAAATTTTCTGGTCTACTTGTATTTTGGGAATTCTTTTTATAATTTTAGCCCTCTTAAATCTCGTTTTATGAAGTATCGCTGGCCAAAAAAAAATCAGTGGCAACAATTTTTTAAAATTTTAAGCTTGGGAGAGAAAATCACTTTCTTCATTCTCCTTTTTATTTTTCTCTCTTCTGGTGTTTTTCTTTTAATAAATTTTTATCTTAAAAATACAAAACTAGTTCCGGCTCAAGAAGGCGAATATATTGAAGGAATAGTGGGTTCGCCAAAATACATTAATCCCATCTATGCCCCTCATTCGGACCTAGACATGGATTTAACTGAATTAATCTTCTCGGGATTGATGAAATATGGAAAAGAAAATAAACTTGAACCAGATTTGGCAAAGAACTATCAAATTTTAGATGACGGAAAGGTTTATGAGTTTCAATTAAGAGAAGGGCTTTTCTGGCATGATGGCGTTCCCCTAACCGTTGATGATATAATTTTCACCATCGAGACCATCCAAAATCCTGAAATTGACAGCCTTCTTAGAACAAGTTGGGTCGGAGTAGAAATGGAAAAAATCTCCGATAATACTTTGCGTTTTAAATTAAAAAATAGCTCGGCTATTTTTTTGGAAAATTGTACTTTGAAAATAATACCAAAACATATCTGGGCCAACATCCCGCCAAGTAAATTCTCTTTGGCCTGGAGTAATCACCTTAACCCCATTGGCTCAGGTCCTTATAAATTTGCTGGTCTATTACAGAATAAAGACGGAAAAATCGTTTCTCTCGATTTGATTGCTTATCCTTACTATTATGGCCCAAAACCTCACATTCCCAAAATTTCTTTTCGCTTTTATGATACACCTGAAGAATTAATTTCCGCTTTCAAGGCGGGAGAAATTAAAGGTTTTGGTTTGAGTAACTTTGAATTTTTAAATGAAATTCCCGAAAATTTAAATTTATATCTTTTCTCTTTACCTAGATATTTTGCCGTTTTTTTTAATTTAAAAAATTCGGAGATTATGGCAGAAAAAGAAGTCAGGGTTGCTTTAAATTATGCTACCGACAAAGAGGAATTGTTGTCTCAAGTTTTTGCCGGTAAAGGAAAAATAGTTTCCTCTCCTATCTTGCCAGACATCTATGGTTTTCGAGAGCCAGAAAAATCATATCCTTTTGATTTAGAAAAAGGAAAAGAAATTTTAGAAAACGCTGGGTTTAAAGATGAAGATGGAGATGGTTTTCGAGAAAGAATTAAAAAAAAAGAACCCTCCTTCCAATTTAAAGAAGATTTACTTTTAGGACTAAAAAATAAAGACGTTGAAGAGCTTCAAAAATGTTTAGCTAAAGATCCAGAAATTTATCCTGAAGGAGAAGTCACCGGTTATTTTGGTCCAAAAACAAAAGAAGCGGTTATTAAATTTCAAGAAAAATATAAAAAAGAGATTTTAGAACCAGCTGGTTTGGTAAAAGGAACCGGTGAGGTTAAAGAAAATACGAGAAAAAAATTAAACGAGGTTTGTTTCGAAAAAACAGAAGAAAAAATCCCCCTTAAATTTTCTTTAACGACTGCCGACGAAGTGATTTTAAGCAAAATGGCAACAATATTAAAAATCCAATGGGAAAAATTGGGAGCAGAAATTGAAATTAAGGTGGTTGATTGGGCAACTTTAGAAAGAGAGGTTGTAAGACAAAGAAAATTTGAAGCCATTCTAACTGGTGAAATTTTCCGATTGATTCCCGATCCCTTCCCCTTCTGGCATTCTTCCCAACGGGGGGAATTGGGTCTAAACTTATCAAACTACGAAAACAAAAGAGCTGATACTCTTTTGGAAGAGGGAAGAAAATCTCTGGACGAAAAAGAAAGGAAAGAAAAATTAGAAGAATTTCAAGAAATTATCATTGAAGATGCTCCGGCTATCTTTTTATATAACCCTAATTATTTTTACTTCGTCTCAAAGGAAATTCAAGGATTTTCTTCCGATAATAAACTGATTGTTGACTCTTCCAAAAGATTCTTGGGTATTGAAAATTGGTATATTAAGACTAAAAGGGTTTGGAAATAAAATAGCCTAAAAGTATATTTATGAAAAACAAGGTTCCAAAAATTTTTAACGAGATTGACAAATCAAATTTGAGAAAAATTATTTTAGAGTTCCCGAAACAATTTAGAATTGGAATAAAAAGAGCAGAAAATATTCAAATAAAAAACAAATTTAAAAGGATTTTTATCTGTGGCATAGGTGGATCGGCTTTACCTGGTGAGCTATTGAAAATGTATTTTGAAAATGCTAAAATAAAAATCCCCCTCTTTTTACACCAGGACTATCAATTGCCTCATTTGGTTGAGAAAGGTGATTTGCTTGTCACTATCTCCTATTCCGGCAATACCGAAGAAACCATTTCTTCTTTTGAAGAAGCTTTAGAAAAAAAACTTAATTTAGTCAGCATTACTTCCAACGGCCGGCTTTCTGAACTTTGTCGGGCAAATAAAATTCCGGTAGCAATTATTCCTCCGGGAATTCCTCCCCGTTTTTCTCTGGGTTATCTTTTTTCCGCTCTTTTGAAGATTTTGGCAAATTCCAAAATAATTTCTCCTGATTTTAATGAGATTTTTTCTCTCGAAAACAAACTTAATCCTGAAAGATTAGAAGGTCAAGGTAAAAAATTGGCAGAGAAGCTTAAAAATAAAATTCCTTTAATTTATAGTTCCCGCCTTAATTTCCCCTTGGCTAAAATTTGGAAGATTAAATTTAATGAAAATTCAAAAATTCCTGCTTTTGCCAATTTTTTCCCCGAACTTAATCATAACGAAATGGTCGGCTTTGCAAATCTCGGGTCTCAAAAATTAAATCTCAAAAATTTCTATATTTTAATTTTGAAGGATTTAACCGACTATCCAAGTATTATTAAAAGAATGGATCTAACTACTAAAATTTTAAAAAAGAAGGGAATAAAAATAGCAGAAATTAATCTAGAAGAAAAAAAATTTTTTCCTAAAATATTTTCTAATCTTTCATTAGCCGATTGGGTCTCTTATTATTTAGCTCTCAATTATCAAATTGATCCAGCGCCAGTAGAAATAGTTGAGGAGTTTAAAAAGAAAATGAAAAATGAAAAATGAAATTAAAAAAGCGATAATACCAGCTGCCGGTTGGGGAACAAGATTTTTACCCCAAACCAAGGCTATGCCCAAAGAAATGTTACCGGTGGTTGATAAACCAGTTATTCAATACGTTGTGGAAGAAGTAGTGGCTTCAGGAATCAAGGATATTATTATTATTACCGGAGCTCAAAAAAGAGCGATTGAAGACCACTTTGACCGATCTCTTGAATTAGAAAGATTTTTAGAAAAAAAGGGGAAAGAAAAAGAATTAATAGAGATTAAAAAAATTGCCCACTTGGCTAATTTCATTTATATTCGCCAAAAAGGAGAAATATATGGCAATGCTATTCCAGTACTAACCGCCAAATCAGTTATTGGTCAAGAATCGTTTGCTGTCATCTGGGGAGATGAATTTATTATGGCTCAACCACCAAGATTGTTCCAGATGCTCCAAACCTATAAAAAATATCCCGGAGGTATTATCTCGGCAGTAAGAATTGAAGACAAAAATCATCTCTCGCGTTATGGAATTGCTGACATTCAAAAGATGGAAGAGGGTATTTTTAGAATAAAAAAAATTGTTGAAAAGCCCCTTCCAGAAAAAGCGCCCTCAAATTTGGCAACCCATGGCGCCTATATTTTGCCCCCAGAAATTTTTGAGATTATTGAAAAATTAAAACCCGGCAAGGGAGGTGAAATTTGGCTGACTGATGCGATTAACAAACTGATAAAAAAAGGTTTTCCGGTTTATGCTTGCGAAATCAAAAATGGAAAATATTACGATACCGGCAACAAGTTAGAATATTTAAAAACTGTAGTGGAGTTTGCCCTTTCCCACCCCAATTTTTCTGACGATTTTAAAAATTATCTTAAAGGCTTAAATCTCTCAGACTAGCGGACGTGGCGGAATGGTAGACGCACTAAGTTCAGGGCTTAGTGAGAGTAATCTCGTGGAGGTTCAAATCCTCCCGTCCGCACTATTTTAATTCGGAAATTTATTTTCTAAAATTAGAATTTATTTTTTTATAATTTTGATTTCTATTTCCAATCACAAGTTTTGAGCTTTTGAAAAAAATGGTTAAACAATCAAGACAATCTTTTCTCCGAATTATTCCTTTAGGTGGTCTGGGAGAAGTGGGGCGAAATATGATGCTCTTGGGATATCAAGAAAAAATTTTGATTTTAGACATGGGTTTTCGTCTGCCAGAAGAAGATATGCCGGGAATAGATTATATTATTCCAAACATCGAATACTTAAAAGACAAAAAAGATAAAATTTTGGGAATTGTTTTCACTCATGGTCACTATGATCATATTGGCGCTGTCCCTTATTTAATTGAGAAAATCTGGCGACCAAACTTGCCAATCTTTGCTTCAGCCTTAACCAAAGGAATTATACTTAAAAGACAAGAAGACTTTCCCCATCAACCCAAGTTGGAAATTAAAGAGGTGAAAGATGGGTCCAAAATAAAATTGGGGGGATTTCAAATTCAATTCTTTAAACAAAACCACAATATTCCTGATAATTTAGGTCTTTTCATTAGTACTCCTCTAGGGAACATCCTTCATACTTCTGATTTTAAATTTGATAAAAATCCAGTTAATGATTTACCAACAAATTTTCAAAAACTAAGAGAGCTTAGTCAAAGAAAGATTTTACTTTTAATGTCCGATTCTACTGGAGCGGAAGAAGAAGGCCATTCGCTTTCAGAAAAAGAGATTATGAAAAATCTAGAAGAGATTTTCAAAATGTCTTCTGGAAGAATTATTGCCGCCACTTTTGCTTCTTTGATAAATAGAATTCAGCAAATAATCACCATTTCGGAAAAATACCAAAGAAAAGTTTGCTTAGCGGGGTATTCAATGAAGACTAATGTCGAAATTGGAAAAAAATTAGGTTATATAAAAACTAAAAAGGGAACTTTAATTAGCGAAAAAGAAATCAAACATTTTCCCGATTCCCAAATAACGATTTTATGTACCGGTGCCCAGGGAGAAGCCGAGGCAGTTTTAATGAAAATTACCTCAAAAGAACATCGTTTCTTAAAAATTGAAAAGGGAGACACAATCATTTTTTCCTCCTCGGTTATTCCCGGCAACGAAAGAACAGTCCAGATAATGAAAGATGAGCTTTTGCGTCAAGGAGCAAAGATTTTCCATTATAAAATGATGGATATTCACGCTGGTGGTCATGCCAAAAAAGAAGAATTAAAAGAGATGATAAAAATAATGAAGCCAAAATTTTTCTTGCCTATTCATGGTCAATATTCAATGCTTATCTCACATGCTCAAATAGCTAAAGAACTAGGTCTTCCTGAGAAAAAAATTATTTTAGCTGATAATGGTCAGGTTATTAATCTGGGGTCAAAAAATTTTTATATTGAAAAAGAAAGGGTCCCCTCAAATTACGTTATGGTTGATGGATTGGGGGTTGGTGATGTTGGTGAAGTGGTTTTAAGGGATCGGCAAATGTTGGCCAGAGACGGAATGTTTGTCATTGTAGTTATTGTTGATCGCCAAACTGGCAAAGTTAAAGGCTCGCCTGATATAATATCAAGAGGTTTTGTTTATTTAAAAGAATCAAAAGAACTTTTGAGAGAAACGCGGAAAAAAGTGATTGGAATTGTCAACCAGACAACCGGTTCTGGGCAGGTTGTTAACTGGAGCTATATTAAAGACGAAATTAGAAATAAAATTGGTCAGTTTCTTTTTTTAAAAACCCAGCGTAGACCAATGGTTCTACCAGTGGTGATAGCAGTATAAAACTATGCGAATCTTTTCGGGTATTAGACCAACAGGAGAATTACATATCGGAAATTATTTGGGCGCCATTAGACAGTGGTTAGAGCTTCAAGAAAAAAATGAGTGTCTTTTTTGTATTGTTGATCTCCACGCTATTACTACTCCTTTCAGCCCTGATCGATTGCAACAAAATATTATTAAATTAGCCACTGCTTATTTGGCCACTGGTTTGAACCCGGAAAAAAGTATCATCTTCGTCCAATCCCAAATCAAAGAGCATGCCGAATTAGCTTGGTTATTAGGGTCATTTACTCCCTTGGGCGAATTAAGAAGAATGACTCAATTCAAAGAAAAAACAAAAAGACATCCAGAACATGTTAATGCTGGCTTGTTAAACTATCCCCTTTTGATGGCTGCCGATATCCTTCTCTACCAAACCGAAGCAGTACCGGTTGGAAAAGATCAACAACAACATGTTGAATTAACGCGTCAAATTGCTCGGAATTTTAATAAAAAATTTGGAGAGGTTTTTAAAATTCCAAAGGTTTTACTTTCTGAAGGTCAAAAAATTATGTCTTTACAAAATCCAAGGAAAAAAATGTCAAAAACTGATGATCCCAGAGGTTGCATTGATTTATTTGAAGAACCGGCAGAAATTCAAAAAAAAGTTATGGCAGCCGTCACCGATCCCGGGAAAAAAATTAAATATCAACCTGAAAGACAGCCGGGAATTTCTAACCTTTTAACTATCTACTCGCTCTTTAGCGGGAAATCAATTAAATTTTTAGAGAAAAAGTTTGAAAACAAAGGCTACGAAGCATTTAAAAAATCATTAATAAAGGTTTTAATTGATGCTTTGGAGCCTTTTCGTAAAAAACAAAAAGAGCTTTCAAGCCGGGAAGTTTATGTTAGAGAAATTTTACAACAGGGTAGAAAAAGGGCTGAGGTTATTGCTCAATCAACCATAACCGAGGTCAAGAAAAAAATGGGTCTCATCCTCTAACCAATAACTAGTAGATATCGAATCAATCTTTTTCCAAAAAATCTTTTCCTTCCAATCCTACATCTTATTTTGCCATGGCAAAAATATGTGTTAGGTTTTATTTTAAAATTTTTTATTATTTTTATTAAATTTTAAATATTTTTCTTAGCCAATCATCAGGCCCAACATTTTCGGCAATAATCAATCTCATTTCTTTCTGGGAAAGACCAAAAAACTCTCTTAAAAGTTCGATTTCGTCTTGACAGTCAAAAGGAACAATCCAGACGCTTTTTTGTAATTGATAAAATCCTAGCTCTTTTAACTTACTTCGAAAAAGCTCTCGATAGACTTTTTTTAATTGAGAGATATCAAAAATTACTATTCTCCATTTTCCATCCCATTTTTTTGGCTTCTTTATTTTTAGGGCATCGATTTGAAGCCAACCAGCCATTTTTTTACCTTTTTCGGTTAAGCTAATATAAAGTTGATGGTCTTTCTTTTTTATCTCGATACAATCTTGTTTAAGTAATCTTTTAAAAGCATTGGAAAGATTTCGACTCTTATATTTTCGCCATCGGGGAATATGCTTTGTTAAATTCCAAACAAAATAAGGAGAAGCGGCTGCAATATAAACTAAACCGGCAAGGGCTAACCATTTTAATATATCTTTGACAGTTTCTGATTTTGGCTTTTTGAAATAATATTTGTATTTCCTGGAACTAATCTTACACTTTAATTTGCCATGGCAAATTAAGATGTAGGATTTAAAAAACAGAAATGACTATTGTCTATTTTAAAGTGACATATATTTTGCCATGGCTATTTTTTATGTACAATTGAGAAAAAATTTTTAAGCTGATAATCTCTGTTTATTTTTTAAAATTAATGAGAAGAGTTCATTTTTCTTTTTGTTCATTATTTTTTTTGTTTTTGCTTCAAGGGACAATCTTAAAAGATCCTCGGTTCCGGAAGGACGCACCAAGAACCACCAGTCAGGAAAATCAACTCTTAACCCATCGATCTTTGATATTTTTCCTTTTCCGGCAAATTTTTTCTCTAAAAATTTTAAAATGTTTTCTTTATCTTTAACCACAAAGTTAATTTCTCCAGTCTGAAAATACCGACGGTAAGAACTAATTAGTTCAGAGAAGGCTCTTTTTTGGCTTGAAATTGTTTCTATAATTTTCAACAAAACAAAAATTGGTGCTTCGCAAAAATAATGTTCGCGATGATAAAAGTGTCCAGAAGCTTCACCAGCAAAAAGAATATTTTCCTTCTTCATCTTCTCTTTAATAAAAGAGTGGCCAATTCTTGAAACCACCGGAATGCCCCCCGCTTTTTTAATTGTTTCTGGGACAATATTACTCGATCTAATATCATAAAGAATTTTTTCACCCCGTTTTTCTTTTAAAATAAGATCAGCCAAGAAAGCAGTAATGAGGTCACCCATAATTATTTCACCTCTTTCATCAACAAAACAGATTCTATCTCCGTCACCATCTAAAGCTACTCCCAAATCGGCTTTTCTGGTTTTAACTTTGCTTTGAAGAAATATCAAATTTTCTTTTATTAAAGGGTCAGGATTATGATGAGGAAATTTTCCATCTAGTTTTTCAAATAAAGAAATGGTTTGAATGGGAAGTCTTTTCTTTAATTTAGGAATTAAAATTCCGGCAACCGCATTACCGGTATCAAAAACAATTTTTAATTTTTTAAATTTCTTGACCTCAAATTTTTTAAGGTTAAAGTCTAAATAATCTTCGATTATCTTTTTTTTAATTATCACCCCCCTCTTTTGAAAAACAGGTTGAGTTATTCTTCCGATTGTTTTTTGGATTTCTGTTAAGCCACTATCTTTACTTATCGGTTGGGCTTTCTCCCGTACCAACTTAAATCCATTATACTCTGGCGGATTATGACTAGCAGTAATCTGAATTCCTCCATCATATTGGTAATTTGCAACAGCAAAATAAAGCATTGGAGTAGTTGCCAAGCCAATATCAATTACTCTAGCCCCAAAACCCAAAAGCCCCTTGATGAGACCTTGAAAAAGGTAGGGAGAAGAAAGACGATTATCTCTGCCAACAACGAGTTTTGGTTTTTCTTTTTTCAAAAATTTTCCAAAGGCTTGACCGATAAAAAAGGCAGTTTTTTTATTAACCTCTTGAGGATAAATTCCCCGAATGTCATAACTTTTAAAAATCTTTGGGTCAACCCCTAAATAAGAGAGGTTATTTTGATGAGGGAAAAATTTAAATTCTTTTTTCTTTGAAGGATTGATTTTCATAATATTCTATTATAGCATATTTATATGAGTTTCTCAGTAGGTATTGTGGGATTACCCAATGTGGGTAAATCTACCTTATTTAAAGCCTTAACAAAAAAACCAGTTGAGATTGCTAACTATCCTTTCACCACTATTAATCCCAATGTGGGGATAGTAACCGTTCCTGACCAAAGATTGAAAAAAATTGCCGAAATAATAAAACCAGAAAAAGTAACTCCAACCGTAATCCAATTTATCGATATTGCCGGCTTAGTGAAGGGCGCTCATACAGGCGAAGGATTGGGCAATCAATTTTTGGCTCAGATTAGAAATTGTGATGCCATTTTAGAAATAGTTCGGGCATTCAATACGCCGGGGGTGGAAAATGTTTTAGGAAGGGTTAACCCGGAAAAGGAAATTGAAATTATCAAAACCGAACTTTTGATGAAGGACCTGGAAACTTTAGAAAATTTACTTTTAAAATTAGAAAAAGATCTAAAAAAGGATAAAAAAACCTTAAAAAAATTTGAAATTCTGAAAAAAATTAAAGAAGCGGTTTTACAAGGAAAGTTAATTTCCGAAATTAACTTAAGCCAAGAAGAAAAATTGGAAATCAAAGAATATCAATTTTTAACTCAAAAGGTCATATTTTATGTCTTGAACACTAACGGAAAAATCAGCCTTCCAAAGTATCAATTTAAACACCTAAAGATTAATTTGAAGGAAGAAGAAGAGATTTCTGAATTGTCAAAAGAAGAAGCAATAGAGTTGGGATTTAAATCCCAACTTGACCAACTGATTTTAACTTGTTACAATATTCTTGATTTAATAACTTTTTTTACGGTGGCTGGTGGAAAAGAAGTCCGGGCCTGGACTTTAAAAAAGGATTCGAAGGTTATTGAAGCGGCTGGTCTTGTCCATTCTGATTTCAAAGAAAAATTTATCAAGGCTGAAATATTAAATTGGCAGAAACTAATTGAGGCTGGTTCTTGGCTAATGGCGCGAGAAAAAGGTTTCGTTCAAAGCTTTGGTAAAGATTATCTCGTCCAAGATGGCGATGTAATCGAATTCAAAATATGAAATATTACGAATTAACCTATCTAATTTCACCTGAAATCTCGGATTTAGAGTTGAAATCTTTAACCGAGAAAATAAATTCTCTGATTAAAAATGAGGGTGAGGTCCTGGAAGAGTTGGCTTCTCCAATTAAAAAGGTGTTGGCTTTACCAATCAAAAAACACTCAACGGCTTTTTTGGCCAGCATTTACTTTCGTCTTAAACCGGAAAAGTTAAAAGATTTAGAAAAAGTCTTAAAAACAGAAGAGAAGGTGCTTCGTTATTTAATTTTTAGTAAAAAAATAACAAAAACAAGACAGCCGAAGAGAAAACCTCTAAAAGAAGTGGTTTTTAAAATACCGATACCGACCAAAGAAAAAAAGGTCGAGTTGAAAGAAATCGATGAAAAATTGGAAGAAATACTTGGTGAATAAAAATTATATGAACCTTAATAAAGTATTTTTAATTGGTAGACTAACCCAAGACCCCGAAACCAAAACCACCCCTGCCGGGAAAGCAGTTTGTCGTTTCGGATTAGCGACTAACAGAATAAGCAGAGATCCAATTAGCGGTGAGACAAAAAAATCGACCGAATATCATAATATAGTTTTATGGCGGAGATTGGCCGAGATTGCTTCTCAATATTTAACTAAGGGAAGCTTAGTTTTAATTGAAGGAAGACTCCAGACAAGAACCTGGCAGGATAATCAAGGGAATCAACGTTCAAGAACCGAAATTGTGGCCGAAAGAATACAATTAGGTCCGAAAACGGCCGGCAAAGTAGTGCCGCCGGAGAAAGAAATTCCCACTCCGGAAGAAATTCCAATTATTGAAGAAGAAGAAATCAACGTAAAAGATATTCCTTTTTAGAAAATTTTAATTTTCAGTTAGTCCAATTTCTAATATTTCTAATCAATCTCTAATTACAAAATCCCTAATATCTAAAAATTTCGGTTATTTAGTTATTAAAATGACTTGTTATTTTTGCCACCAAAATATTCAAGACATAGACTTCAAAAAAACAGACCTCTTAAGAAGGTTTCTTTCTGCTTTAGGAAAAATCAAATCCAGAAAAAAAACCGGCACCTGCGCTTATCACCAAAGAAAATTAGCTAAGGCCATAAAAAGAGCACGATATCTCGGGTTGCTTCCCGCTAGCGTTAAATAAAACAGTTCTTTAAGGGGGAGGAAAAATTAATTAAGAAACAGTTTCTAAGATCTGAGATTTTATCTTTTCTGCTATTTCTGGATTTTCTTTAAAAAATTGCTTACTAGCTTCCAGGCCTTGACCTAATTTGATATTCTCGTATTGAAACCAACTGCCGGTTTTTTTTATTATCCCTAATTTTAATCCAGTATTCAAAATATCAACAAATTTTGAGATACCTTCATTGTAATAAATATCAAATTCCGCTGTCTTAAAAGGTGCCGCTACTTTATTTTTGACAATTTTGACCTTGATTCTACTGCCAATTATTTCCTCGCCATGTTTTATCTGAGCTGTCCTCCTCAAATCGATTCTTACTGAAGCATAAAATTTCAAAGCCAATCCTCCGGGAGTTGTTTCTGGATTGCCAAACATCACCCCAATTTTCATTCGGGTCTGATTAAGAAAAATTAAAACGGTTTTTGTCTTGGAAATAATTCCGGAAAGTTTCCGTAAAGCCTGTGACATTAAACGAGCCTGAAGGCCAATTTGGAACTCTCCCATTTCGCCGGCAATCTCCTCTTGGGGAACCAAGGCGGCTACTGAATCTACAACGATCACGTCAACTTCGCCTGACCTTATTAAAGTTTCAACTATCTGCAAGGCCTGTTCTCCCGAATCCGGTTGGGAAATCAATAATTCATCAATGTTCACCCCAATCTTTCGGGCATAATCTGGGTCTAAGGCATGTTCAGCATCAACAAAAGCTCCTACTCCTCCCTGTTTTTGCGCCTCAGCCAAAATATGAAGAGCTAAAGTTGTTTTGCCGCTTGATTCAGGGCCATAAATTTCAATCACTCTTCCCCTTGGTACTCCGCCTACCCCGAGGGCTATATCTAAAGAGATAGCACCAGTTGGAACAACATCCACATTAACCGGTTTCGCTTCTTTTAACTTCATTATTGCTCCATCACCAAACCGTTGTTTAATTTCGTTAATCGCCTCAGCCAAGTCTTTTTTTTCAGTTTTTGTTACTTGCTTTTTCACCATATTTTAATAATAGCTTATGGATTCAAAATGTAAAGTATAAAGGTAAAAAATTACAATTAAAATTCTAAATTTATTTTAAACCTTCTGCCACCCTTCATCTTCTTCGTCACTTTTAATATATACCTCTCTAGGTTTAGCTCCCTCTGCCGGGCCAACCACTCCCCTTTCTTCTAACATATCTAAAAGACGGGCGGCTCGAGCATAACCTATGCTCAACCTTCTCTGCAAAAGGGAAGCTGAGGCTTTTTTTGCCTCAATGACAATTCTTTTAGCCTCTTCATATAAAGGGTCTTCCTTGCCTTCATAAAGATGGGCTGATTCCTCTTCCGTCATTTCTAAGGCTTTTTTTAAATCTTGAGCCAAGCTATTTTCGAAAATTCCCTCTTCCGGTTTTTCAATTCTCAATTTTGAATTTTGAACTTTAATAAAATTAACCACCTTTTTTAGCTCTTTTTCCAAAACGAAGGCTCCTTGAATTCTTTTGGGTTTTGTAACTTCAGCCGAAAGAAAGAGAAGGTCTCCCATTCCTAAAAGCTTTTCGGCTCCGGCCATATCTAAAACCGTTCTTGAATCAACCTGAGAGGCAACCTGAAAAGTCACTCGTGAAGTGATATTAGCCTTAATTAAACCAGTAATCACTTCAACCGATGGTCGCTGAGTGGCTAATACTAAATGGATACCAACCGCCCGGGCCATTTGGGCAATTCTAACAATCCCAGCCTCAATCTCTTTTCCCTTGGCAGCCATTAGATCAGCCAATTCGTCAATGATTAAAACAATATAGGGTATAGGTTCAAACTCTTTATATCTCTTAGCTATCTCGTTGTAACTTGATATATCTCGGGCTTTAGCCTCAGAGAGAAGATCAAATCTTCTTTCCATTTCTCCAATCAACCATTGAATAGATAAAACCGCTTTTTTGACATCAAAAATTATCGATGACAAAAGATGGGGAAGTCCCTCATAAACCGGAAATTCAACTCTTTTTGGATCAATCAAAATAAATCTTAAATTGTGAGGAGAGTTTCGATAAAGAAGAGATAAAATCAAGGAGTTAAGAAAAATTGTCTTTCCTGTACCAGTACTACCAGCCACCATTAAATGGGGCATTTTTCCTAAATCAGCATAGACCGGATTGCCGGAAACATCTCTTCCCAAACAAAAAGTTAAAGGAGAAGGAGAATTTTGAAAAGAAGGATTAGAAATCAGATCACGCAATCTAACCATAAGCCTAATTTTATTTGGAACCTCAATCCCAACCAAAGACTTCCCAGGAATGGGAGCTTCAATTCTGATCGGGTGACTGGCTAAAGCCAAGGCTAAGTCATTCGAAAGGGAGGTAATTTTGGATAATTTTATGCCTTCAGCTGGTTTTAGGGTATATTGAGTGACTGTTGGACCAATATTCACCTGACCCATCTGAACTGGAATTCCAAAATGTTCTAAAGTTTTTTTAATAATCAAAGAGTTTTGCTGAATATCACCGGCTGAAGGCTGTCCCGTTTCCGGCTCCAATAAATCCAGAGGTGGCAACTGATAACCTTCGGCAATGAAACGAGAAGAAGGGCTAACACTGGGTTTTTCAGCCTTTTTTGTTTCCACTTTTTTTTCTGAAGGAAAAGATGTAGGTTCTAATTCTTTAGCTTTAAATTTAGGGGTAAAAAATATCCTTTTTATCAAAGAAGGTTTCTTTTCTAATTCTTCTTTTTTTTCTTCAGTAACCGGCTTTTTTAAAAGGTGCCAAAAAATCAAGGTAGCAATGAGAAAAAAAACACCAAAAATAATCTGAGTAACCAAAACGCCAAAAAATTTTACCAAAATGTTAGTTAGATAGCCCAAATAACCTCCAACCTTCAGGCCCGGTATTAGAGTTTCAAAAAACCCAGAAATTGCCAAAATAAGAAGAAAAATTGCCAGGTAAACACCGCTCAAAAACCTTTCGTAATAAGAAAAGAAAAAAACTAAACCGGTCAAAAAGAGAATAAAGGGTAAGAAATAAATTGATTTTCCAATTAAACGGTAAAGAAAAGAAACCAATGCTTTTCCGGCTATTCCTGCTTTTTCAAAAAAAGCCAAAATAAAAATGATGGCAACAAAAAAAAACAAAATCCCCAAAAGCCATCTTTTTGTTTTCACCGGTAAAGAAATTTTAAATCCCTCTCTTGTTTTTCTTTCGGGTTTTCTCTTTTTATTTTTTCTCATATCATTTTCATTTTACCTTGTTAAAAATCAACCGACAATATTATTTTCAATTCAAAAACAATTCAGAAATTCTTTCCTTTAAAAATATAATTTTTATTTTATTGTCGAAAACCCGTTCCCGCCGGTATCAACCTGCCGATAATTACATTTTCTTTTAATCCTCTCAATTTATCTTCTTTTCCTTCAATAGCCGTCTTGATTAATACCCGAGATGTTTCTTGAAAAGAGGCAGACGATAAAAATGAATTAGTAGTCAAGGCCACCTTTGAAATTCCTAACAAAAGTTGGTTGGCTTTGGCCGGTTTTTTCTTTTCTTTTTTCAATCTCAAATTTTCTTCAATCAAACTTGCCCGTTCAACAATCTCACCGGGAGTAAAATCGCTATCTCCCTGGTCCTTGATTTGAACGCGAGAAAACATTTGTCGCAAAATCACTTCAAAGTGTTTATCGTGGATTAAAGCCCCTTGGGAATTGTATATTTTCTGAAGCTCTTTAATCATATAGCGCCAGAGTTCTTCTTTTTTTACCAGTTTTGACAATTTTCTTAAATCTAAACTTCCTTCACAAAGAGCCTGCCCTGTCCTAACATTTTCTCCGACTTTAACCAAAATTGCACCCTGGGACGGAAGAGAATATTCAAAAATTTTTCCTTTTTTTGACTTAATTTTAACGATTCTTTTGGGTGTAATCTCTAAAACATTCCCCTCACATTCCGAAAATGGCGCTTCGTTTGTTGGAGTTCTCACTTCAAAAATTTCTTGAACCCGGGGCAAACCAGTAGTAATATCACCCCCACCCAAAACTCCTCCCATATGAAAAGTGCGCATTGTCAACTGAGTTCCGGGTTCCCCAATTGCTTGAGCAGCCACAACCCCAACCGCTTCACCTAATTTTATTGGCTGATTATTCCCGAAATCTAAACCGTAACATTTTTGGCAAATCCCAAAAATACTTTTGCAAGTCAATGGAGAACGAACCCTAACTCTTTTGATCTCCTCCTTGAGGATTTCTTTTCCCTTCTCCCAAGTAATCACCTCTCCTTCTTTCAAAATTGGAGTCTTTCTTTTCGGTTTTAAAATTGTTTCCAGCCCAACCCGACCAACAATTTTAAAAAGAAAATTCTGGCCAATTTCATCGGCATCTTCTCTGAAAACCTCAATACCCGTTCTATCACCGCAATCTTCCTCTGTAATTACTAACTCGTGAGCAACGTCAACTAGTCTTCGGGTTAAATAACCAGCTGAAGAAGTCCTCAAAGCAGTATCAGTTGTGCCCTTTCTTGCCCCGTGGGTAGAAATAAAATACTCAAGAACTGGAAAACCTTCTTTATAAGAACTTTTTACCGGCAATTCAATGATTTCACCAGCCGGATTAACTACCAAACCTTTCATCCCACACATTTGAATTGGCTGAGCCCAAGAGCCTCTAGCCCCGGCGTCAACCATCTGGAAAATTGGATTTTGAGAAGAACCCAGGCTTGAAAGAATAGTGGGGACCAGTTTTTCTATTTCCGATTTGGCCCAACTCCAAATTTCAATTATTTTTGTTCTCCTCTCTTCCCGGGAAAGAAATCCTTTCTTAAAATGCTCCTCTACCTTCTTAGCTTCCTCGTGCGCTCTTTCTATAATTTCTCTTTTTTCTTTTGGCACAATTAAATCGTCAATACCAAAGGTAATTCCAGATATGGTTGAATACTCAAACCCTAAATCCTTAATTTTATCTAATGTCTCCTCAACAATCTCGTTTGGATATCTTTCAATAATTTCTCCAACAATTCTTTCCAAGTCTTTAATTTTAATCTGTTGATTTTGGAAGGGGAAACTTTCGGGTAGGGCTTCGTTAAAAATTACCCGGCCAACTGAGGTTTCGATATAATCATCGGCTTTATTGTTAGGTTTCGGATTTTTGATTTTAATTTTTGCCCTCAGGTCAAGGTCGCCAAATTCTACCGCTAAAATTGCCTCGGTCAAATCTTCAAAGATTTTTCCTTCTCCTTTTTTCCCTTGACAAATAAAAGTTAACCAATAACAGCCCAAGACAATATCCTGATAAAGGGTAACAATAGGAGTGCCGGTGGCTGGTTTCAAAAGATTTAAAGTAGAAAGCATTCTTTCTTTGGCTTCTTTTTGGGCCATTTCTGAAAGAGGGACGAAAACTGCCATTTGATCACCATCAAAGTCAGCGTTATAGGCTTTGCAAACCATAGGATGAAGTCGGATGGCATCTCCTTCAATCAAGACGGGGTGAAAGGATTGAATTCCCAGACGATGAAGAGTCGGGGCGCGGTTCAATAAAACCAGTTTGTCTTTAACTATCTCTTCCAGGGCTGCCCAAACTTCATCAGTCTCATCCTCAATTAATCTATTGGCTCCTCTAACATTAAATGCCAATTCCTTTTCTAGAAGTTTTCTAATCACAAAAGGTTTAAAAAGCTCCAAAGCCATTCTTTTTGGCAACCCTACTTGATCAAGTTTTAATTCCGGTCCCACAACAATCACTGACCGACCGGAATAATCAACCCGTTTTCCTAAAAGATTTTGTCGAAATCTTCCCTGTTTTCCCTTTAACATATCAGCCAGGGATTTAAGTAATCGCCTTCCGCCGGTAGTTGCTTTAGTAGTTACCCCTTTTCTCATTTCATTATCAATCAAAGAATCAACTGCCTCTTGGAGCATTCTTTTTTCATTTCTAATGATGACTTCTGGTGCACCAATTTCCAATAAGTATTTTAATCGGTTGTTTCGATTGATAACCCGACGATATAAATCATTAAGGTCAGAAGAAGCATAACGACCGCCGTCTAATTGAACAACCGGTCTCAAGTCTGGCGGCAAGACCGGTAAAACCGTCAAAAACATCCATTCTGGCCTTACTCTTGCCTTTTCCATTTTTCTGAAAAGTCTTATACGTTGAAGAATTTTTTTTCTCTCTGGTGGGCTGGACTTCTCTAGGGTCTTTTCTAGTTTTTCAATTTCTTTTCTTAAATTTAGTTTCTCGAAAATTTTTCTTAATGTTTCCGCTCCCGTTCCGGCTTTAAAACACTGACCATACTTTAAAGAAAAATCATGGTATTCAACTTCTGACAAAATTTTAAGGGGTTGAATTGAAAAAACCTCGTTTCTTGCTTTATCTCTAGCCTCCTTCAATTCCTGTAATTTTTGTTTTCCGCTTTCCCCTTTTAAGCTTTTAACTTTTGCTTTATATTCGCTTTCAATTTCTTCAAGAATTTTCTTCTTTGTCTCTTCGTCAACCTCAGTAATGATGTAAGCGGCAAAATAGATTACTTTTTCTAATTGTTGCATTGGCAAATCCAAAATCATTCCTATTCGTGAAGGAACCCCTCTTAAAAACCAAATATGAGAAACCGGAACGGCTAATTTTATATGCCCAAGCCTTTCTCTTCTGACCGAAGCAGTAATAACCTCTACTCCA
Organism: bacterium; assembly: GCA_036803205.1. GTDB lineage: Bacteria > Patescibacteriota > Minisyncoccia > Minisyncoccales > GBS-2 > DAIRUS01. Next base: position 32,472 of record DAIRUS010000004.1, read on the forward strand.
CAACGATCACAAATTACCCCTTTGTAACGAATGCCTTTATATTTTCCACAGTAACATTGATAATCTTTCTCTGGACCAAAAATCTTCTCACAAAAAAGACCATCTTTTTCCGGTCTTTGAGTTCGGTAGTTGATAGTTTCGGGTTTAGTTACTTCGCCATGGCTCCAATTTAAAATATCTTCCGGCGAAGCCAATTTTATTCTAATTGATTCTAAATCGGCTACTCTCATAATAATGAATTATGACTTTTTATCTGATTCTTTGTTTTTATTCTCTAATCGTTCGATCTTTGTTTTCTCTTTCACTTCTACGCTCAAGCCTAAAGATTTTAATTCATTAACAAGTAAATTGAAGGAAGCTGGCACATTGGGTGGTTTTATCTCCTCGCCTTTCAAAATTGCCTGATAGGTCGTTGCCCGACCAGAAACATCGTCCGATTTGATGGTCAACATCTCCTGTAAAATATAAGCAGCTCCATAACCTTCCAAAGCCCAAACTTCCATTTCCCCAAATCTTTGGCCACCAAATTGAGCTTTTCCGCCCAATGGCTGTTGGGTAATAAGAGAATAAGGACCGACTGATCTGGCATGGGCTTTGTCTTCAACCATATGAATTAGTTTCATTATATACATGTATCCAACAGCAATTTTTTCTGGAAAAGGAAGTCCTGTCCGGCCGTCGTATAGTGTCACTTTCCCATCAGGAGAAAATCCGGCCTTCTTTAACTCCTCTTTAATCTCTCTTTCGGTTGCTCCAGAAAGCGCCGGTGTGATGGCATAATATCCTAACTTCTTGGCAGCTAAGCCCAAATGAATCTCCAAAATCTGACCCAAATTCATTCTCGAGATGACAGTTAAGGGATTAAGAACGACATCAACCGGCGTTCCGTCTTCCAGAAAGGGCATTTCTTCTTCCGGCAAAACTTTAGAAATGACGTTTTTGTTCCCGTGACGACCGGCCAATTTATCTCCAGCCTGGATTTTTCTAATTTCAGCCACCTCAACCTCAATTCTTTTTATCACCCCGGGCTCTAATTTGTGGCCCATTTCGCGAGAGAAAACCTTGACCTCAATGACTTTTCCTTTTTTTCCATGCTCCATTTTTAAAGAAGTATCTTTTACCTCCTTGGCTTTTTCTCCAAAAATTGCTCTTAACAATCTTTCTTCAGCAGTTAGTTCCGCTTCCCCTTTGGGCGAAATTTTCCCAACTAAAATATCGTTTGGAAAAACTTCTGCTCCAACCCTAACAATTCCCTCCTCGTCTAAGTCTTTTAATCTCTCTTCGGCAACATTAGGAACATCATTGGTGGTTATTTCAGGTCCTAGTTTTGTCTCTCTAACATCACAGCCGAAATTCTCAATATAAATGGAGGCAAAAATATCATCTTTGACTAATCTTTCAGAAATCAAACAGGCATCTTCGAAATTTCCTCCCCGCCAGGGCAAAAAAGCAACTAAAATATTTTGACCCAAACCCAAGCATCCCTTGGAAGTTGCCGCCCCCTCAGTCAAAATTTCTCCTTTTTTCACTCTTTGGCCTTTTTTTACTATTGGTCTCTGATGAAAACAAGTATATTGATTAGTTCTAATAAACGTCCTTAAGTAATAAGTTTTCGGTTTGAGGTTTTTGGGTTTAACTGTAATATGGTTAGCATCAACCTCCGTAACTATTCCGTCAAAATCAGAAATGACCGCCCGGCCAGAATCTTGGACAACCTTTTCCTCCACGCTGGTCATTACCAGAGGCGGTTCTGGATTTAAAAGAGGAACGGCCTGTCTCTGCATATTTGAACCCATCTGGGCCCGATTAGCATCATCGTTTTGCAAAAAGGGAATTAAAGAAGTGGTAATAGAAATTGATTGTTCAGGAGAAACATCAATAAAATCAACTTCCTCCCGACTAATCACTCCCGGTTCTCCTCTAATTCTGGCTTCAACCTCTTTTTGTAAAATATTTCCTTTTTCATCAATAAGAACTCCGGCTGAAGCAATATTGTATTTTTCTTCCTCATAGGCATTAAGGTATCGAATCTCTGATGTCACCCTTCCTTTTTCAACTTTAAAATAAGGTGTCTCAATAAAACCATAAGGATTAACTTTAGCAAAAGAAGCTAAATGAGTAATTAAACCGATATTCGCACCTTCTGGAGTCTGGATTGGACAAATGCGACCATAATGGGAGGGTTGAACATCTCTGACTTCAAAGCCAGCTCTTTCTCTGGTCAAACCACCAGGACCGGTTGCCGAAAGCCGCCTCTTATGTTCCACTTCGGCCAAAGGATTCTCATTGTCCATAAATTGAGCTAATTGGCTAGAAGTAAAAAATTCTTTCACCACCGTCATTACCGGTCGGGGATTAATGAGCTGAATGGGAGTAATAGTGGAAATATCCAGGGTTGACATTCGATCCTTAACGACCCTGCTCATTCTCGCTAATCCAACCCTCAAACGATTAACTAACAATTCATTAAAAGCCCTCACTCTTCGGTTTCCTAAATGATCAATCTGGTCAGGCTTTTCTTCTGGGTCATTGTTTAATCTAATAATTTCCCTTAAAACCGCTATTATATCTTCTGGCTTTAGCACTCTATCTTTCGTCTCCATCTCTTCTTTCTTTTCTGAATTTTTCTTTGCTAACTCTGGAAGTCTTTGATACATTCTCCATCGCCCAACTTTTGACAAATCGTATCTCTCAAAATTAAAAAACATATTTTCAATCAACTCTCTGGCCGTGTCAGAAGTAGCCATATCACCCGGTCTTAATCTCTGATAAATCTCAACCAGGCTTTCGGCCTGATTACGGGTGGGGTCTCTTTTCAATGTCTCTTCAATATAATCTTTCTCGCCCTTATTAATATCTTGAAAAATTTCTTTGATCTGTTGATCTTTAGTAATTCCAAAAGCCTTCAAAAGAGTGGTGGCAGCAACCTTTCTTCTTCTGTCAATTTTCACCATGATTGCTCCATTAATTTCCGTTTCAAACTCTAACCAAGCTCCTCGGTTAGGAATAATTTTTGCTCCAAAATAATTTTTCTCACCAATTCTTTGAGAGGTAAAAAATACCCCCGGAGATCTAATTAATTGAGAAATTACCACCCTTTCTACGCCATTAATAATAAAAGTTCCTCTTTCGGTCATTAAAGGGAAATCACCTAAAAAAACATCCTGCTCTTTAATTTCTTTTGTCTTTAAATTAATTAATCTCGTTTTTACCCGCAAAGGCGCTTCATAAGAATCGTTGTTTCTTCTGGCTTCCAGATCAGATTTGTAATTGGGCTGACCCAACTCATAATCTAAAAACCATAATTCCAATTCTTTTTTAGTATAATCTCTGATAGGAGAAATTTCTTCAAATAGCTCTTTCAAGTCTCTTTCCCAAAAATTCTTCCAGCTTTCTTTTTGGAGAATTAATAAATCCGGTAATGGCAAGAAAACTTTTGTCTTCCCAAAGTACTTTTTCTTAATGGAATTGGGCGAAAGTGAACTAGTTGTCTTAGGGTCCATATTGGAGAATAGGTTTAATGGTGGAGTGAGGGGCAAAACTAACTTAAAGTTTCCTCTTAGAAAAAATTTAAAGAAAAAATTTAAAAAATCCCCCGAATCGCTTTAGGGCTTTAAAAAGTTTTTAATTTTTTCTAAAAACAAAAATCAAGGCTGCAATATTAATAATTTACTCTTTTTTTTAAAAAAGTCAAGGAATTTCCTCCTCGACAGATCTTTCTAATTTCCTTTTAATTTCTTCCATTTTTTTCTTAACCACTTCGTTTTCTGGGTTCAAATTCTCAACAATTTCCAACTCTTCTAAGGCCTTTTCGAACTCTCCTTTTTTCTCAAAAGAAAGAGCCAAAGAAAAGCGGGCGTTAGAATAGTTAGGGAAAATCCGGATAGCTTCTTGAAATTGCTCAATGGCTTTGTCGGTCTCACCATTATTATAATATAATCTCCCTAAATGAAAATAGGCTTCAGAACTAGAGGGAAATTCCCTAACTAAATTTTCAAATTCAGAAATTGCTTCTTTTGTTCTTTCTTCCTGCTCCAAAAGTAACCCTAACTGGATTTTAGCTATTGCCAATTGGGGTACCAAATCTAGGGCCTTTTTAAAACTCTCTCTGGCTTCATTGAATTTTCTTAATTGAGCTTGAATCTTTCCCACCTCCACATAAAAAAGAGGGTTTTTAGGTTCAAGTAAAACCGCTTTTTGATAAGCTTCTAGAGCTAAATTATTGGCTGCTAAATCACGGTAAATATCAGCTAAATTTTGTTGATAAAGAATCTGATTAGGGGCCAAAAGCGTTGCTCTGTTAGCTAAAGCGGCAGCGGAAGCACCTAGGTCTTGCATTAACTTTTGATCTTGTTTTTCCGGGGGCGCATTTAATTCTTGCTGAACCCTTGAAACTAGAGCTAAAGAAAAAGCCATTTGATAATAGGGTTGATAAGGGTTGAGGTTAAACGATTTTTGGAAAAAACTTATTTTCTTGTCAAGGTCTGGTTCTAAAAAGGCTTTTTGATAGTAATGATCAGCCAAATAAAATCTAATTCCAAAAAAAGCTCCAACTACCAAAAGCAAAGCTAAAACGATGACCAGAGTTTCAAAGGCCAAAGTAACCCCTGGAAAATCTCTCAGGGGAAAACGTTTTTCTTTACTCAAGCCAAGATTTGCTCCGATGGCTAAACCTAGCCAAAAAAGTCCACCTAAAACCATATTCTGATAAAAGACAAATTGTAAAGCTATTAATCCGAATAAAAATATTTTCCAAGAAATACCCTCAAGGTCTGTTTTTTTTAAAATTATCAAAATCAAAAGCCAGATTAAAATCAAGAGAAAACAAATTCCTCCTAAAAATCCCAAAGTAGCTAAAATTTCCGCCAAATTATTCCCCGGCCGGTCCCATCTCAACTGCCAGAAAAATCCTTGATTCATTCGGTCCGATTTAAATTGGGAAAAATTGGAAAGGAAAGTACCAATACCAGATCCCAAAAAACCATTTTTAATATTACTGGTGACAGCTTTAAAGCCAATTGCCCAGGACTCTCGTTGATCTAAAATTTGTTCTCGGGGAAAATTCAAGGCCCAAGAAATTCTCCCAGAAAAACCAGCTAGTAAATTTTCAAAATTAAGAAAAGAAAAAATTAGGGCAATGATAATTAAAAAAATAGGAAAGATAAATTTGTCAATCTCCTCTTTAAGGACCACCTGGCGTAAGGAGAGAATGACAAAAAATATTAAGCTTAGACTCAACAAAATCCAGGCTGAAAGAAAATCGAAAATTAAAAGTAAAGGAAGACTTAAAACTAAAAAGAGAGTATAAAAAAATTTTGCTATTCTCTTTAACTCTTTTTTAACTAAAAGCCGCGAAAGTACCAACAAAATTATCAGCGAAAGAAAGACTGCTAAACTCTCAACCGATGGACCGACGGGGTTAAAAATGGCAATTGATTGCAAATAAGGAATTTTTAGCCAGAATCCGAATAAAGAAAAATAAGCCCAAAAAAGAACAAAGAAAGAGGAAAAAAGTAAACTATTAAAAATACCCCTGAAAGTAATTAATCCTTCTTCGCCTTCAATCCCTAATTTCAAATTGTTTCTGATTAAAAAATAAAGGCCGAAAAAAGCAAAGAGGGCTAAAAAGCCATTACTAAATCGGCCATAGGTACCAAAAATACCTGAAGATTTATCTGCGGAAAAAGCAAAAGAAAAAATAGTAATAAGGAGAAAAATTAAAATCAAAACGTCTAGCTGGCTCCAGCGAAATCTAATTTCCTTATCCATCAAAATCTCTTTCAAGAGCCAAAGCAAAACCCCTGTCCAGCTTAGAAAAAAAACTAAATAAAGTTTATTAAACTCTAAAAACTCAAAAGAAAAAGGAAGCCAAAAAATTGGCAGCAAAAAAATAATTAGATAGACTAAAATTTTCAAAATTTGCTTTAACATATTAGTAACTTTAACATACCACTTCTTATCATAATGTCAAGAACTTTGTTTGCATTTTTTTGACAATTTTTAATCTCTATTCAGTGAATTCTGATACTTTGCAACAGTCCTAATCCGATAAAGATGGCAATCAAATTTGAACCGCCGTAACTAATTAAAGGTAAAGAAATACCAATGATTGGCAAAAGTCCAAGATTCATCCCAATATTAATAAAGATTTGACTGCTTAAAATAATAGCCAAGCCAGTAGCAAAAAGTCGGGGGAAATTACTTTTGGCCAAGAGGGCAGTTTTTATTATCCGCCAGATTAAAAGAGAAAATAAGGTAAGTAAAATTCCAACCCCAATTAAGCCAAATTCTTCAGCAATGGCGGCGAAAATAAAATCAGTCTGAGATTCAGGTAAAAAACCATATTGGGTTTGGGAACCTTTGCCAAATCCTTGGCCAAAAATTTTGCCCGAACCAATGGCGATTTTGGCCTGATTTTGATTCCAGCTTACCCCCAAAGGATCATAAGGTTCAAAAAAACTCAAAATCCTCGCTTTTTGATAATCTTTCAAAAAAAATAACCAAGCTAAAACAAAAGTTAAAAGACCACAAAGACAAAGAATTAAAAAATGACGAAGTTTAATCCCGGAGACAATTAATATGCCGATCCAGAACAGAATCAAAATCAGGGCTGAGCCCAAATTTGGTTGAAAAAAAATTAAAATGGCAGGCAAAAAAACATAAAAACCGGAAATTAAGATATGAACTATCCGATACATTTCTATGTGCCGCATTGAAAAATACTTTGCTAGTAAAATTATTAAAACAATTTTGGTAAACTCGATTGGATCAATAGAAATTGGTCCCAATTTATACCACCCCTTCACTCCCCTTATTGGGGCAACGAAGAAAAGGCCGACCAAAGAAATGAGAGAAAGGAAATAAAAAAACAAAATTAAATAAGGGTCTGCCCGTAGAACCCTATAATCAAAAAGAGGCAATATCAACATTAAAAAAAATCCAACCCCTAAAAAAATAATTTGCTTTTTGAAATTCAAAAAATCTCCTCTACTCAAAGATGAACTATAAATTGATAAAAGTCCAATGCCAACTAATAGTAAAGCAGAGATTACTAAAATCCAATCTAATTTTTTCAAATAACTAAACATAAAACAAAGGAGATAAAGAAAAATTCTTTAATTTCTTCTAATCTTTTTTGATTTTCCTGATTAATTTTAGAAATTCTTGCTCGTTAAGGATTTTTATCCCAAGAGATTTAGCTTTTTCATATTTTGAGCCAGGCTCTTTGCCGACAATAACAAAATCAGTTTTTTTAGAAACTGATTCTGAAACTTTCCCGCCCCCTGCTCTAATTTTTGCCCTTGCCTCCTCCCGAGTCATTGTTTCTAATCTGCCTGTTAAAACAAATGTTTTTCCCTTTAGGGATTGATAGTTTGACCTCTTTTCTTCAATAATTTCAATCCCTACTTTATTTAATTTTTCTAATAACTGGAGGTTATTTTTATCTTGAAAATAATCATAAATTGATTGGGCAACAACCGGGCCAATGTCTTTTATCTTTTGGAGCTCTTCTAACGAAGCATTTTTTAGCTTCTCAATTGAACCAAAGTATTGTGCCAAATCTTGAGCAGTTTTTTCGCCCACATTTCTGATTCCCAAAGCATAAATAAATTTCCAAAAGGAAATTTTTTTCTTTGTTTCAATAGCTGAAATTAAATTTTGGGCTGATTTTTCCCCGAATCTCTCTAAAACTGAAATGTCCCCTTCTTTTAATAAAAACAAATCAGCAGGATCGGAAATTAGTCCCTCGTCAAATAGCCGATCAACAATTTTGGGGCCCAAACCCACAATATCAAACGAGGAAACAAAATGATAAAAATATTCTCTTTCCCTTGCTGGGCATCTTTGATTTTTACATCGCCACAAAGCCTGTCCTTCTGGTTTAATTAATTTTTTTCCACAGGCAGGACAATTTTTTGGAAAGCAAATCTCTCTTTCTTTGCCTGTTCTTAATTCTGGTAAAACTTTCACGATGTCGGGAATGACATCGCCCGCCCGACCAACAATAACCGTATCACCAATTTTTATTCCTAATCTTTTGATCTCATCTTCATTATGCAAGGTTGCCCGGCTAATTGTTACTCCACCAATTTCAACTGGCTTCAACATGGCTACTGGTGTGATTGCCCCACTTCTACCAATTTGAAATTTCACGTCTTCAAGTCGAGTGGTTGCCTGTTTTAATGGAAATTTAAATGCAATTGCTCCTCTCGGCGCTTTTCCAACTACTCCCAATTTATCAAAAATTTTATTATCATTAATGGTCACAACTAAACCGTCAATTTCATAAGGCAGTTTTTCTCGATTTTTATACCAAAAATCATGAAATTCAAAAACTTCTTTTAAATTTTTACAATACTTTGAGTATTTATTATTTGTTTTAAAGCCCAGGGCGTGTAAAATTTTATGTTCTTCTTCGTGGGTTTTTTGGCCAAAGTCTGTAAGTAAATCATAAGCGGTTACGTCTAGTTTTCTTTTAGCGGTAATTTTTGGATCTAACTGCCTAACTGAACCAGCGGCCAAATTTCGAGGATTGGCAAAAGGTAATTGACCAGATTTAATTTGTTCTTTATTAACTTTTTCAAAATTTTTTTTGGTAATAATTGCCTCCCCCCTTACTACAACTTGATAAGCTGTCAATGTTCTGCCATTCGATTTTCTCTGACTTTTTATATTTTGGACAATTTCTTTCAAACCAACTTTTTCTAAATCTTTTACCACCCCATCTATTTCTCTCAATTTTAAGGGAATTGATTCAATGGTTTTTAAATTTTGAGTCACATCTTCACCAATTAACCCATCTCCTCTGGTTAAACCGGTAACTAAAATTCCATTTTCATAAATAAGTTCTATTGCCAAACCATCAAGTTTTGGCTCGCAATAATAATCGATTTTTGAAACCTCCTCAGGGGTTAAAAGTTTTGAATTTCTTTCTAGCCAATCCTCCATATCGTCTCGAGAAAAGGCGTCATTGAAAGAAAGCATTGGCGCGGGGTGTTTAACTTTTTCAAATTTTTCTAGTGGCTTTCCGCCAACTCTTTGAGTGGGCGAATCCGGAGTGATAAACTCGGGGAATTTTTGTTCCAAATCAAAAAGTTCTTTTTTCAAAGAATCTAAAGCCGCCTCGGAAATTTCTTGCCTATCTAACACATGGTATAAATAGCGGTGGTAATCAATTGCCTTTTTTAATTTTTCAATCCTCTTTTTAGCTTCAGTTTTATCCATAATACATAATTAATTATATTATACTTCAATTTTTAAAATAAAAACGTCGGCAACTTTTATGATTTTACTAACAACTACTCCTCTTCTTCCTAAAAGAACAACCCTCCTTACATAAATTAACAACGACCGTTTGCCTTTTATGTAATGTTAGAAAACCTTTCCTTTACTTCCTTTTCAAATAATATCTTTTTATTTTTTTTTCGATAAACTATTTTCTAAAAATTACATAAAATTCAAACGATCGTTAAAATTTATGTAAGGGAGGTTTAAGTTTTTTCTTAACAATTTTTAGATAAAGTTGGTAGGCTTCTCCCCCCAGCCAATTGTCAGGATAAAGTTCTTTTGGCAACCGAGGATCCATTTTTAAAATCGCGTGATACCGAAAAAATACTTCCCAGGGCAATAAGTTCTCTTTGTTTTCAAAATCAATAATAAATTTTTGATATTCTCTTTGAACTTCAGAAATTTTCCAAATTCTTTCAGCCAATATTTTAGACGCCTCCTGGCCCACTCTATTTGAAATGGCTAAAATCACATAGGGGGTTAAGTCTAGGTCTTTGACGATTTTCTCAATGTCGCCTAAAAAATTATAAGGGCAAATCCAAATACTATTTTGCAGTTTCCCAAAACCCAAGGAGATTAAATTTTCTCTCAAGATATCTCTTTTTCGCCGAAGCTTTTCCGGTATATCAAAATTGACTAAATACCAATTCCCGTCCCAGTGAGATGGCGTGGGGTCTTCGGGAAAAATGTTTTTTAATCTTTTTTGTCCTTCTTCAGTGACTTCCAAGTCTTCCTTAATCCAACCCTTTTGCCTAGCATAAGAAACTGCTCTCTTGATAGTGAAATAATTTATTTTTTGCATTCTCATATCCATTTTACCAAGAGTATAAGGAAGAGATCTGCCAAAGCGAGGATCGGTTAGCATTTCATATCCAAAATTCAAAAATACTAAAATTACATCAGTCAGAGAAGCTAATAATCCTTCGCTTATTTCCAGAATTTTTTTACTTATTTTTGATTTAGCCATACATCTTATTTGTTTTTCCTTTTCTACCATATTTAACATAAAAAGTAAACGATCGTTCAAATTTTATGTAACAAGGAGACAAAAATAATTTTTCCCACTAATTTAATTTTTGATAATTATTTATGGAAAAATTTAATAAAATTAGTAAAAGAAGAAAAAAAGAAGTTACATAAAAGACAAGCGGTCGTTGTTAATTTATGTAAAATTAAAGTTTATATTATGAAAATCAGGTTTTATTCAAAGTTTAGGCAAAATTTAGTTTTTAAAAAAACCGTTTTCGTTATAACATAAAATGGAAGCGGTCGTTTGAGTTTTATGTAAAGGCGTTGCGATGAAAAAATTAGGGAAAAAGAATTCAGAAGATTAGAATTAGAGAAGTAGAATAAAAAGACTAATTAATGTTTAGTAATCAACGTGGATGGCTCGGAGGTAGCCTCGATAATTACCGATCGATTTTAGGCAATAATTTGGAGCAACACAAAAACCGCTACTTACTGGATTGCAATTTGATTCTGGACACTGAGGCGTTGAACTTGGACAATCAGGTTTAAGATCACGGTCGCAACATTCACAAATAATCCGGTAAGAAGCTCCATCAACAGGATTTGAAGAATTGGGCGGAGGAATATTCTCGGTAAGTAATATTTCCTCAATACCAGCATTGGCAGCATAAAAAGCTCTGACCGAATAACCTACTTCACTAACCATCTTGGTCTGTTCACTCATAAAATGAGCTATTCCTAAGGCGATAGCTAAAATAATGTTCAAAATTAAAACTGCCAGCAAAAGTGAAACTCCTTTTTCATTTTTAAAAATAAATCTCTTCATAAATCCAAATCTCTTTGGGAAATAGTGGTTTGAATTGCCATTCTCGAATCTGGCTGATTCTTCTTTTGAATTTCCAAAAGAATGGTCACTTTAGGTTGCAAAGTGTCACCACTTGTATCTCCGGAGACAATAAATTTAAGATTTGTAATTTCTAAATCGTTTGGACTCAAATAATTTTCAATACCGTTCCTCCATTCTTTTAATCTGTAGGTCGTGGACTCAAGAAAAAATCTAAGACATTCGCTTGCACCAGTAAGCGGATTATAGTATCTAAATCTGATTTCGCTCCCTCCAATTGGGGCTTGATAATTAACTTTATATCCCGCCAAACAATTAGTGGTTTGTCCCCTGATTTCAATGTCATCTTTTTTTGCCATTCTAATGGCATTAGCCATATAATCTAAGACATAAGAGGCGCTGTCAACAATTTCCCTTACTGCTAAAATTTTCCTTTGAGCACGCAAAGCACTAATAAAAAAACCAGTGACACTAGCAGCAATCAGCGAAAAAATACTAATTCCAACTAAAAGTTCAATTAAAGTATAACCTTTTTTCATTTCATCCAATTGGTGATGATATCTACGACCCTAAAATTATTAGTTCTCCCTCTTTCTTGCCATTCCACAACTACTTCTATTTTTATTCTAGCTGGGTCTGTTTGTTGAAGATAAATCCGCCGCCTGAATTTTGTTGGAGTACCAGAAGAATAACTGTAAAAACCAGTGGCTTCTCGATTCAAATAAGTTGTTGAGGGAGCAAAATTATTTTTATAATCAATACCATACTCACCTGGAGCCAATCTATTATTCCAACTTATTCCCGCCACCCAATTGCTGTCTCTAATATTTTTCACTATCTCAATTCCTTCTTGGGCTAAATAGGAAGCAATAAATCTATCTCTGGCTAAAAAACCAGCTACAAGCGTCTGCCCAATAGAAGCAAAAGCCGAACCTACTCCTATTGCCAGAATAAAAACGGCAATTAAAACCTCCAACAGGGTAAATCCTTTATTTTTCTTAAATTGAAAACTGAAAAAATTAGACATTGTCGAAAAATTCGTTAAACAATTCATCCTGCTTATTTCTTACGGAGCTAAACTCTTTAAATTATAAATTATTTTTAGTCAAGAATATCAATAAGACCAACTTTATTAATTTCAATTTTTTTCTCTTCTCCCCCAAGGCTGAGAGTAATAGTGGCTTTATAGGGTGATCCTGGGTTTGGATTTATAGTCACGGTAGGATTTGGAGGAAAAAAGGTAATCGAAAGTGAGGGACCGGGTGAAAAGCTACTAATTCTCACTCCTCTTTCTTTGAGAGACAAATTTTCAATCACTGCATCTCCCCCATCATAGCTTGAATTTCCGTTTAAATCAGCAAATAAAATATAACTTGAATTTGTGCCGGCAGGGAAATAAATCCCATATCCACCCGCCGGAAAAGCACCTCCTCTTTCTTTGCCAGCCATAGCTATTTGAGCTGTTCTTCTCAAATCCTGGGCCAGTTTTTGGGCTGCCCTTTCAAGAGCAAAAACTTCTTCTCCTCTTCGGTAATTAGCCAAACCCAAAGAAGTCAAAAGAAGAATAATAGTAATTACTACCATTAACTCAATTAAAGTAAAGCCAGCATTCCGACTCTTTATCATAATAAAGGGAATTTAAGGAATTATTTTTCTCTTTGGTTCTTTTTAAAGAAAATTTTAACGGGGAGGAATGGGAATCCAAATGGGCAAACGACGGACATTAAGGGTTTTGGTTTCTGAGTCACTTCGACCGGCGCTATCAATAACTGTTAAAGTTACCTGTTTACCTCCGCTTGACTGAAATCGAGTCGAAGGATTTTGCTGGTTGCTGGTAGCTGGATTACCATCTGGGAAAACCCAGCTCCAAGAATTAATCCGTGCTCCAGTTGAAGCTACTGATTCATCTCTAAAATAAACTGTCTCTCCTATGGTTACTTTAAAACCATTGCATTCTTGCCAAGGACCATTTTGATCAAGAGAACACTTAAAATCAGCCACAATATCTTGAAGAAGCGTAAATGAAACAGTGGTTGTAGCTGAAAGTCCTTCACTATCTATTACCTCAAGTTGAGCATTATAATTTATTGGAACCGAGGGGTTGGTTGGAAGGTCTGGTGTCAAGTTGCAAGTAGGATTGCCGGTAGTCTGACAATTGAAAGTATTTCCATTGATTCTCCAAATTGAATTTTGAAGATTGCCGTCAGGGTCGGTAGAATCATTCCTCAGGCAAAAAACACCCCTAAAACCAGTACAAGCACCAGGAGGATTAGCACAGCCATTTGGGCAACAACTAATTGTGGCTACCGGTGGACGATTTAAAGAAAAAGAGGTTAAAACTTTGTAATTTGATTGAGAGCAAATATTTCTATCTCGACAGTTAAAAGAAATCCAACCTACTACTGCTTGCTCTTGGACACCATCTCCTCCCCAGGCCCAACCTCTAATTTCATAAGGGGGACCACCTAAAGACAAATCAATTCTTGGTCCATAGCTTCCCCCTCCTTGAATTGACCCTCTCAGTTTTATCCAGCCATCCCAACCTCCAGCTTCGGCAGTACCACCAGCTAGAGCTCTTGCCCAACCAGCAATGTTATACTCCCCTATTCCGTTACATGGTTCAGTGGTTCTGCCTGGAAAATCAATACAGACTGAATAATTTGGGGCAGTAGGATAAGGGCCTGGAGGATCAAATCTAATCCAGCCAATATTGGAAGACCAGGCATAACCTCTTAAGTAACCACTAGAATCAATATCAACTCCATAATCTGGAATATTTCCGGTTGGACAACCAGCTGGTCTGGGAGTAGTATCGCAATTTTTACAAGAAAAAGAAATCCAACCGATATTTCCTGACCAAGCCCAGCCAAAAACATTGTGAGCTTGACAATTCCCTGTAGCAGGAGACGCTTGATTCTGGGCGGGGTTAAAAATAAAAAGTAAAAAAAGAGAAAAAAAGAATATTGAAAAGATAAGAAGGAATTTTCTCATATTAAAATATTTTAGCATAGAAGAAGGAAAAGCAAAAATGATTTTTCCACAAGATATTTAATGGCTTTTTTGTTTATCCTCTTCTTATCTCTATTCTCGTTTTGCCTTTTAAATCTAATTAAACGAGGAGAAAATCTTTCTTCTCTTTCATTGTAAAACATTTGAATTTTGGTGTAAAGACAAAAATTCAGCTACTTTTAGGCCAGCTTGAATTGAGCCGTTAATACTTCTCTCGGGATAGTTTGGTTGAGAAAACATACCAGCTAAATAAAAACCTTCGATGGGAGTGGCATAATGAATAATTTTACTTTTGTATCCTTTCTCATATATGGGGCCGGCTTCAAGATGGCAGGAAAGTCGCCACCATTGAATATTACTTTCTTTAAAATCGGGAAAAATCTTTTTTAGACCTTTAAGATAAAGCTCGACCACCTTTTCTTCTGGCAACCTCCAAAGAGGATCGTGAGGGTTTTGGAAATAAGAAACAAGATAAATTAAATGTTCTCCATAATCAGAAAAAGGCAAAAAATTAGTATGCTCTATGACTGCCCCAAAAGGAACATTAGCTTTAATATTAAGCCAATATATATCTTTTAACAGATTAGTTTTCAGCGAAAGGAGAAGGCAGGCTATACCTTGATATTGAAAACTGTTATCTAATTTTAACAATTCTGGTTCAATAATCTTTTTTAAGGTCTGAGGTCCAACAGTAGAGATAATTCTATCAGCTGGCAAAAATTCATTATTGCCAATTACTCCCTTAACTTTCCCGTCTTTCACTATAATTTTTGAAACATCAAAAGCAGTTTTTATTTCCCCTCCCCTCTTCTCAATTGCTTTCCCCAAAAATTCAATTAAAGATTGAAATCCACCTTTTAAATAACCAAGCCTTTCACCCTTCAATCCTCGATGAGCCCTCAAAGCTACCCGACCAATTAACCAGGCAGCGGAAATTTTCTCATAATTTTCACCAAATTTGCTTTTTAAAAGAGGAAGAAAAAAATTGTCCAAAACTCTTTTTCCGCAAGTTTTTAAAATTAAATCTTTGGCTAAAATTTCATCAAACTTTTCCGGCTTTTCAAGTTTTGACCTTAAAGTAAAAAATGCTAATTTAATTTTGTCTAAAAAACCCAAAAAAGGAAAAGATAAAATTTCAATTGGGGTATTTAAGGGATAAATTTTTCTTTCAAAAAAATAACCTACTTTTGCTACTTTCCAAACTATTCTTTTTTCTAATCCTAATTCTTTCAAAAGAAAGATTAAGCTTTTATCGCCAACAAAAAAATGATGATAATATTTTTCAATAAAAAAATTACTAATTCTGTAACTTGCCAAAAGCCCTCCCAATTCCTTTTCTTTTTCTAGCAAAATTACATTTGGAGCTAATTTATAAGCTGCCACCAGACCGGTTATCCCTCCCCCAATAATAATTGTTTTTTTCATAACCAAGATTTTAACCAAAGGCGATTTTGATATTGTTCTGGAGATAATTTTAGGCCGTAAGTTAGCGGAGCAAAATAAAGGAAAGCTAAAAAAGCTGCAACCAATAATAAAACTATCCAGGGCTTTTTTAGTTTACTAAGTAAATAAACCATTATAGAAATAGCAAAAATATAAGAGGGAAAATAATGATATAAAAAAGTGGCTCTTGTAACCGAAAGATAAGGAATGAAATTGGCAAAATATCCCAAAAGAAGAAAGGAGAGATTGCGATCTTGGAATTTTTTAAAAAATAAGAAAATTACCCCAAAGAGAATTGAAAAAGTTGAAAAGTACCAATTTATAGGATTCCCTATTAAATAGATTCTAGAGTTGTCGTTTGTCCAATAAAATATCGGTCTTAACATCAATGGCCAAGTATAAAATTTTGATTCATAAGGATGAGAGGCTTCCAATTTAATATTGGAATAATAATTGGTTTTATTTAGTTCAACAAATTTCTCCCATAAATTTTTTTCTCCCCTTAAGAATTCCTGGCTCATAAAAACATCACCAGGGCCTGGTTTGAAAAGGAATTTAAAATGAAGATAAAAAGAGAAAAAATAAGTTAAAAAGGCAAAAACTATTAAGGTCAATGAAATTTTTAGAGCAAAAGAGAGGGCTTCTTTTAAATCTTTGCCTAAAAATGTTTTTATCAAATCTATAACCGAAATCAAAGCCGCGAATAAAAGAAATCCCAAGCCACTCCATTTAACGGCTGCGCTCATTCCAAAAAAACAAGCTGATAAAAGAAGAAGGGAAAATTTATAGTTTTTCGAGCGTGAATAGAAAAAAAGAGTAAGTCCCAGAAAGCCAAAAAATATCAAAAAAATATCAACTAAAATAAATCTCGATTGGGCCAAAATGGCATTTTCAAAAACCAAAAATAAACTAGCAAAAATTGCTAATTTGGGAGAAAAACTAAGAATTTTTAAGAAAAAATAAATTAAAATTGGCAAAAAAGCTCCCAAAAGAGAGGGAAGAAATCTCAGGCTAAGATAAGAAGAATTGGTAAATTTTTCTCCAATTTCCTCAAACGGAAACTCTCCTTTGTATTTCCCTAAATAACCAACCAGGGCCATTAATTGAGCAGCCAGGGGCGGATGACCGGTAAAAAAATATTCTCCTTTTATATAGCCATTAATCGCTTTACCATAATGAACTTCATCGAAAACTACTTCCTTTGGGTGACCGAAAAAAATAAAATGGGCAGAAAAAGAGAGCAAAAATAAAATAAAAAGAAAGACAATCTCTTTCTTGGGCAATTTGTTTTGAAAATTTGAAATAGTTTGAAATTTAATAAAAGGGGTTTTTATTTTAATCTGTTTTAATTCTTTTAAAAGTTGTAAAATTATGAAATAACCAACGAAGAAAAAAACCAAAAGAGTAAATAAAGAAATCCAAAATGCTATTTGATCCTTTTGGGGAACCCAAACAAAAAAAGGGTCGTTATGTGTAGCCCCATACCAACCTCGCCAATAAACATAAAAAGTATTCCCAAAATGACAAAGACTGGCGATTAATAAAGACAACCAAAACTTTCGTTCCCAGAGTAAAATTAAAGTAAAGAAAATAAAGGCCGGTAAAAGATATCTCTCATGCATTCTTGTCCCAAAGATAAAAAATCCATAACAAACAAAAAGACAACTAAAATAGAGCCAAAAAGGGTCTTCTCTTTTTCGCCAAATCAAAAAACAAGCTATTGATTCTATAATAAGAATAAATATTATCCCCCAGAGAAAATAACTAAGACCAAAAAATGATTCTTTGTCATGGGTGGTTTGACCCCCTACCAACATCCAAAAATTGAATGCATTAACCGTAGCATAGGGATAATCGCCAGCCATCTTTAGAGTATGGGGAAATACCCACCAAATAGATCTTCCAGATGAGAAAGGTAAAACAATCAGAAAATAAATGTTGAGCACTAATAAAATTGCTAAAAAGAATTTTTTCCACGAAAATTCTCTTAAAAAAAGGATGGCTAAGACAGGGGCAAGTATCAGGCTTTGTTGTTTGACTAAACAACTGACTATAAAAGTTCCTATGCCCCAAAGGGGCTTTTTGATATCAAAAAAATAAACTGAGGCAAACATTAAAGTAGCGACCAAAGAATCAAATTGGCCCCAAAATGAAGAGTTAAAAAAAACAGCGGGGTTAAAAGCATAAGCTAACGCCAAAAAAATACCTAATTTTTCTCTCTTCTGTCTTTTTCCAATTTGAAAGATTAAATAAGCCCCAATAATTTCAGCTAAAATAGACCAAAATTTAATCAAAACTTCGTGAAATTTTAAAGGAAAATCAAATAGAGAAGCAATTTTCCCAGAAATCCACAATAAATACATATAAGCCGGAGGATAAACAACATGCCAGGTTTCATAAAAATCAGAAAAACCCTTTTCTGCCAAATGTCGACTCCAGGCAAGATAGCCTCCCATATCAATTGCGTCTCTTTTTCCCAAGGAAAGGGAAAACTTAATTAAAACGCAAAATAAAATAAAAAGAATGAATAATTTTTGAGAAATTTTTTTATTTTCTACAAGCTTCATGAAAAGGAAAGAGACGGAAATTTAAAATTTGAAATGTTTTACAATCATTATTAGGGTCCCAAAAAATTGCCCAATTTTTTCCATCCATCAGGTTCTTTTTCTGGCTTTCTACTTCTTTTATGTGCTGGGTTCGTTTTTTAACAATAAAGAGGTATTGAAGATTATAGGTAATACCATCATTACCTGCCAAATCATCTTTTAAATTATATAACTTTTCTCCATAAAATTCCATTTTATCCCAAATTTTCAAAGAAAGAGGGTCGATAGAAAAAAAGAGGCAAACAAAAACCAAGAAAAATAGGAAAACCAAGGTGGCGAAATTTAAGGTTTTATTTCCTTTCTTTATTATAAACTGGTCTATTATCATTGTCACCCCCCCAATTAATATCGGAACAAGAGGGAGGGTATAGCGAGGAATAGTATAGGTAGGAAAAGTAAGAACTCCTATTATATAACCAATTGTAAAAATAAAAATTATCAAAAAAAATTTAGTTTTTTGAGCCTCTTGTTTTGATAAACCGAAGGTAAACAGCAAAGATTTTTGTCTTTTTAAAAAACTCAAAAGAAAAATAAGCGTCCCTCCTATAAAAATAAGCCAATATAACCAATTAAAATTTAAAATAAACAATTGCTTTAAATGTTGTTTGGCCCAGGGGCTGAAAGTTTTAAAATGAGTCAAAATATAAAAAACCGTATAAAAAGAACCTTTTCCTCTTACTTCCTCCATTAAAATGTGGTCTTGCCAGGGTTGACTTCCTAATTCTTTTAAAAATCTATACCAAAGTAAAATTCCTAAAACCGGTAAAAAGAAAAATAAAATTTTAAAATCTTTTTTTGTAAGTTTTTTCTGCCAAAGGCGGAGAAAAAAATAAAAAAATTCTACTATTGCTACGCTCAAAATTAAAACTAAGCCCGTTTCTTTGGTAAGAACTATTAAATTTCCAAAGATAAAATATAAAATAGCTTTTTTTTGAAGATAAAAATAAAGGGCTATTATCATAAAAACAGTCAAAATGTAATCCCTCGTGGCAAAAAGAGCATTGCTTAAAAAGAGAGGAAAAGTACTTAAAAGAGTGGTAGTCAATCTAGCGACATTAATTCCAAAAATTTCTCTTACCAAATAATAAAAAAATATAATTCCTATTATTCATTCCCAAAAATAGGCCAACAAAATTGTAAACTATTGGTTTAACCCCAAAAAATCGAAAAAATAAATTAACTAAAAGAGTCTTTAAGGGCGGGTGAGGTGAATAGAAAACCGATATTGAGAATATTTCCAACCATCCTTAAAAAATTGAAAAGCTTCAACAAAATCAATATTGCCATCTAAATGAGGGATTGAGTTCAAAAAAGACAAAAGAAATATGCTGAATAGAAAAATTGCAAGTAACAAAAATGGGTCAGCAAAGGATGTCTTTGTAAAAAATTTTTTTTCCATAAAAGTGTTGTTAATTTACTTTATAAATTTTTATTTCCGGAATCTCTGAAAAATATACCAATTCAAAGTTTTTAGAAAACATTTCTTCGTTCAAGAAATAATATGACGAATAACGATTGCTTTCTTCTATAACAACATATTTAATTTGATTTTCTTTTAACAATTTTTTTATTTTTTCAATATCCCTCCCTCCATAAATTTCTTTCATTATTAATTCATGTTTTTGAGTATCATATCCTGCCGACCAGGCATAATAGGGCCAGCCATAAAAAATTTTTCTTCCCGCCAATAAAATTGGATGTAGAGAATGGATATCAGTTAAAAAAATATCGTTAGGGCTAGTGTTTTCTTTTGCCCATATCAAAAGAGGATCTTTTGTGTCCATTATAATTTGGTGAGGGGATTTATTAAGATTGTAAAAGGTAATAAGATCTACAAATCCGGTGATAGTCAAAAGAAAAATTAAAAGAAGACCGAAGCTCCAGCTTAATAATTTAGCACAAAAATTAACCCCTCTTGGACTTTCAAAAAATTTGGCAAGTAATGTTGCTACTAAAATATTTAAAAAATAGACGGAAATTAAAATAAGTTTATGATTTACATTAATGTCTGGAGTAAGTTTAATTGTATTGGCAAAAATAAACGGTGCAAAAAACGCTAAACTTAAAATTTTAAGGTCAATTGAAAGAAAAAATAATGAAATTAAAATCAAAATAGGAAAAACACCCAGTAACTCAAGATAGTATAAGACCCAGCTTTTTAAACTAAAAGTGCCATATTCTCTGGCAAGAAAACCAAGATAAATTTCAGGAGTTATCACTTTTTCGCCAAAACCGATAAAAAAAACGCTCTGAAGAAAAGCCAAGAAGATGGTTATTAAAGCGCAAATTAAAAATTCTGATCTATGTTTTGAAAAAAGGGCCAAAAAAAATAAAATAAATAAAGCAGAAATTACCACCGTTCCATTCCAATAAGCCAAAAGGCCTAAAATTATCCCGCTCCCTATTGCCCTCTTCCAATCTTCTATTAACCAAGAAGATTTATTGAAAAGTTCAAAAATTTTTCTTTTGAAATTTTTTTCTTCTTTTATTTTTTGAAACATTTCTTGAAAAAGAGGAAAAAATACCATCAAAAGAAAAATCAAAATGGCAAGACCAAGAGGTAAATGTCGTTGATTAGCAAAAACTTTTTGCGTCCAAAGCCCCCACTCTTCATGAGGGGTCTCTCCAATCAAGATAGTATTTTCTAAAATTTTCAACCAAAGCTCTTTTAATGATTTAGGCCGAATTTTTTCTAAAAAAGTAAAAAAAGCAAAAGAACTTCTAAAACAAAGTAAAAGTATGGTGAAAAAACCAACTATCTTTTTGCCAGAAAGTAAAGTAGCAAATTGGTACAAAAGAATTAAAAAGGAAACCAAAGCTAAAACGCTTATTAAATTTAATGCCCAATCAATTCTTAATCCCAAAAACTCTAAGTTGCCAACCAAAAAATAAAAAAGAAAATGGTAGCGCATTTGACCATTAGGAAAGTGAGGATATTCGGTGGGAAAATTTTTTCCAAAAGAAAAAGATCTAATTACCGCCAAATGGGGACCAAAATCGCTAAAAACAGAAATGCCAATGTGGAGTTTGTTATCTTTGAAATAAAAAGAGAAAAAAGAGAGAGAAATAGCAAAAAGAAGAATAAAAAGAAAAATACAAACTTCGGGCAACCAAGAGGAAAAATTTTGAGAAAATGTCCAATTTTTTCCTTTAAGAATTTTGAAAATTTCGCCACTTCTTTTGTTTTTGGAAAAAATTTCCCTAAGAAAAACTAATAATAGAGCAGCAAAAATAGAAAATAAGTTACCATAAAAAAGTGGTTTTACGGTAAAACGGAAAAAATAAGAAAAAAGATAGGAAAGCCAAGTCAAAAGTATTATTCCAATCAATAAAAAACCTATTATAACAAAAAACAAATTTTTTTTCTCTCTTGAAAAAAATGAAGAGTAAAAAAAATATCTTCCAAAATAAATTCCTAAAAGCCAGGCAATTAAAAGATAAAAAATACCTAAAATCATAGGTTGCAGGTATAATTTTTACCTATATTTTCCCAAAAGACTATTTAATTTTATCACGATAATATCAAAAAGCATTTTTAGAGAATGAGGAAAAAGAGAAACTGTGGAAAAAGAAGAAAAAGAAACTGTTTTTACGGGAAAAATTTTAATGGAAAAATTGTGCTTTTTTGCTAAATGAAGTATTTCGACATCAAAAGCAAATCTTTTAATTTTTGATTTTTCGAAAATTTTCTTTGCCACTTCTCTTTTAAAACCTTTTAATCCACATTGAGTATCAAAAATACCTAAAGAAAAAAGTTTATTGACCAAAAAAGAAAAAATTCTGCTTGCCAATTTCCTCTTCCAACCCTGCCAAGAATTAGAGCTTCTTTGTCCTAAAATTAGATCGCAATTTTCTTTTTTTATTAATTCATAACCTTCTAATATTGGATTGATACCAAAAGGCAAGTCAGCATCGGTAAAAAAAATTATCTCTCCGCTAGCACTTAAAATTCCTTTTTTAACCGCAAATCCTTTGCCCTGATTTTTGGGATAGCTTATTAGCTTAAATTTTTTTTCTCCTTGGATCAATTTTTCCAAAATCTTTTTTGTTTCATCTTTACTTCCATCATCGACAAAAATAACTTCATAAGCTTGAATTTTCTCTTCTAATCCTCTTTTCACTTGAATTACAGTTTCTTCAATAAAAGATGGACAGTTATAAACTGGAATAATTAAAGTAAAAGGTAGTTTTTCAGAAAACATAATAAATTAAAAAGCCCAATAACCTAAGGCGAAACGATAAAGAAAAAGGCCATGAAAGAAAACAAAAATAATGGTTATTAAAAAATGAAAAAATTTTTTCTCTGCCAAAACCCCTAAAGCGATGAAGATGGGAAAAACAGATAAAACATAACGGGGCAAACTAAGACAAAAATCGGTAGACGAAACTAATAATAAATTACTAAATGAATAAGAAAAATAAGAGAGATTTTGCTTTTTATTAAGAAAAAATAAGGTTAGAAAAAAAACAAAAAGCACAAAAGAAAGCTCTGCCCAACCTAAAGTAAAAACATGAAGCTTTTCATTCACATCAGCCAAATTGCTAAGATTAGCTTGCATATAGTTAATTCTATCAACTAAACCAGCTAAACCTTTATGGGGCCAAGTTAAAGATTTTGACCAATACTCTTTCATAAAAATTGTAAATTGAAAAGGGTTGCCAAAAAGTTGATAATTTAAAAATAAATAAATTAAAAGGGAAAGGGCGGGCAGGCTAAAATAAAAAATATCTTTTGTTATTTTAGAAAGCCTGAAATTTCTCTGAATAAAATACTCAATTAATAATGAAGGCACTAACAACACACCAAAAAATTTCGTTAAAACGGCTAGAGAGGTAAAGGCTAGGGCAAAGAGCCATTTTCCTTTTTTAGCAAAATAAAAACTGGCAATAGCCAAAAAAAGAAAAGTGCTTTCTGAATATCCGGCATATAAAAAATAAGAGGTTGGAAAAATGGAAAGATAAAGAATGCTCCTAAAACCAATTTTTTCTGAAAAATTTTCTTTAACTAACTTATAGAGAAAAATTAAAGCTAAAATATAGCATAAATTAGAAATTATAAGAGCGCTTAAAATATAGTTTTTAAAAATTAAAGCAAAAACTTTAATAAGAAAAGGATAAAAAGGTAAAAAAACAATTCTTACTTTGTTATCCCCTATTATTTCGTAACCCTCTTTAGCGATAGCCACATAAGAAATCGTATCCCATTTATGCCACATATTCAAAAAAGGATAAAACTTCTTTTCATGCAATGCCCAACTTCCATAAGCATATAAATAATTAATAACAATTATTAACAAACCAAAAAAAATAATCTTTTTCATCTCAAAATCAAAATTAAATTTTTTCAAAAACTAATTTAACCTTTTTTTCAAAGAGACATGGATCATAATTTAAATCTCTTTTCGTGGCCAAAGCATCTAAAGGTTTTGTTTTTAACCATTTTTTAACCTGATAAGATTCTAAAAGAGGATGGGGAAAGATTTTTTCATAAATTTGAAGAAGAAATAAAAAGAGGGGGGCAGGAAGAGAAATGATTAATCTCTTTAAATTTTGAGCTTTAGCAATAATTTTTAAAATTTCCGGAAAATCATAGCCTTTGCCACCTGGCAAATAATAAACTTTTTTACTAGCAAGAGGACTTTCTAAGGCTGCCAAAATGGCTTTAACCACATCGCCAACAAAAACTGGCTCCATATAACAATGGACAGCGGGTAAAATTGGGAATTTTTTAACAAAAGAAGCTAGAGTAGCAAAATTTTTATTGTCACCAGGACCAAAAATTGGAGTTGGCCGAAAAATTGTCCAGTCTAAATTAGAAGCTATAATTATCTCTTCGCATTTTCTTTTGCTAATTCCATAAGGATTAGGGGCAAATTTTTCATACAAGATAAAGTCTGAACTCAAAAAAATAAATTTTTTTACCCCGTATTTTTCAGCTAAACTAACAATATTTTTTGTTCCCTCAACATTGACTTCATCATAATCTTTTAAATTTTTTGGTTTTATTACCGCTGCCAAATGTAAAATCCCATCTAAAGGTCTTCCTTGAAAGGCTTTTTCTAAACTATTAATGTCGCGAATATCACCTAAAACCTTTTCTACCACCGGATATTCTAAAGGAACATCTTTTTTGTGAACTAAAGCTCTAAGAGTGAATTGATTTTTTTCTCTTAAATAATTAATTAAATTTTTGCCAACAAAACCACTAGCGCCGGTTAGAAGAATAATTTTTTCATTTTCCATATAAAAAATCGTATCACTTTTTTTGATTTTTTTCCAGTGAAACCAACCATGACATAAAATAAAACGACCGCTTGTCGTTTATGTAACGTTAATCTTCCTGGGAATTTGGGGATGGATAAATTCTTTTGTCCTTTACTCTTAGAGGATTAAAGACTTAATCTTAAGAAGTTAAGCTCCTTAATGGAAAGGTTTCTTAAGAAAAAAAAGCAGAGGTCAGACCCCTGCTCTAAAAATTTGAAAGGGAATTAACTTCCGAAAGAACCAGAGACAAATTGTTAGAGCGTGCCAGAAAAGGATTCTGGAACGGCGGTAGCCCGCCTTACGGATACAAAAGAGAAAATAAAAGATTGGTAATTAACCAAAAGGAAGCTGAAATTATCAGATTGATATTCGAAACCTATCTTGAAACCGGCTCCATCAATATGGTTTATGATTTTCTCAGAGAGAAAAACATAAAAAACCGGCAAGGGAAAATCTTTTCCAAGGCCCATCTTGCTCGCATTCTGAGAAACATCGCCTATACTGGAAAAATCAAATATGCTAACCAGATTTATCAGGGCATTCACCAGCCAATTATTTCTGAAGAACTTTTTGAACTGGCTCAAAAAAGTCATAAAAAGAGAATAAGGAAATTCAGGATTTACAAAGATTTTCTCTTTGGCGGTTTAATCAATTGTAAGGAATGCGGTTACAAAATGAGCGCTTGTTTTACCAACAAGTGGAGAAACGGAAAAATGAAAAGGTATTATTACTATCGCTGTACCTGTGTCAACAAAAAAGGTTGGCGGGCCTGCTCAACAAAGGAAGTTTCGGCCGATAGAATAGAAAACTATGTTTTAGAAAATTTAGAGAGAATTTCTATTGATAAAGATTACATAGAAAATCTTGTTTTTAAGCTAAATCACGGGTTAAATAGTTCGAATCCTCGCTTAAAAAATTCAGGTTCGGCCGTCAAAGAAGGACTCGAACCATCAGGGTTATGCTCTAAATTTCCTAAATTTTCACCAGAAACTATCGTTTCTATCCTTAAATCGTTTCTCTCTTTTCTTTCTCAAAGAAGAGGGGTCGAAAGAAATCTATTAGTAAAAAGGTTTATTAAAGATATTCTTTATTCTCAAGAAAACATCAAAATCACCCTATTTTATTCAGAAAATCTGAAAGATTTTCAAATTTCTCAAACCAAAGAAAGCCCTGCCTTGCTTTGGCAAGGCAGGGCAAAATTTTCTGGCAGGAGCAAGCGCAGCTCGCTCCCCCCTCAACAAAGAGAGTTCGCTTCCAATATACGAGTGCTCCCAGTAGGATTCGAACCTACAACTCACGGCTTAAGAGGCCGTTACTCTA
>DAIRUS010000005.1:0-54324 GCA_036803205.1 bacterium
AAAGAACAAAACATGTTCACAGATTACATCCTTATTTAGGGAAATTTATACCCCAATTAGTCGAAGTTTTTCTAAAGAAATATTTTAAAAAAGGTCAAACTATTTTAGACCCATTTTTAGGCTCTGGAACCACTTTAATCGAGGCTAATCTTTTAGGTATGAATTCAATTGGTATAGAACTTTCAGAATTTAGTTATCTCATCGCAAGGGTCAAAACTCAAAAATATGATATAGAATTAGTCGAAAAAGAAATTTTAGATATTTTAAATAAAACAAGAGAATTTAGTAAAAAGGTGCAAGCAAATTCGAAATTATTATTTGGAGAGGATTTTAGTTTTCAACCTTCGGAATATTTTAAAACTTGGTATCACCCAAGAGCAATAAAAGAGATTTATTTTTACAAAAATTTAATCCCAAATTATACAAATCAAAATATTTTAAAAATAATTCTCTCAAGAGCGGCTCGTTCAGCAAGACAAATTCCCCATTATGATTTAGCCAGGCCCAAAAAACCCGTAAAAAACAAATATTGGTGCATAAAACATAGACAATATTGTTATCCAACTGATAACGCCATAAAATTCATTAATCGTTATAGTTGGGACACTTTAAAAAGAATTAAAGAATTTGATAAATTGAGAACTGAGGCCAAAATAATTCTTTTACAAGGAGATGCCCGAAGTATAAAATTACCTATCGAAAAAGAAATAGACGGTATTTTTACATCTCCACCATATCTTGGATTAATAGATTATCATAACCAGCACAGATATGCCTATGAGTTGTTTTATTTCAAAGAATATCCAGAGGCTGAAATCGGCTCGCCAAATAAAAATAGTAATCAGACAAAAGAAAATTATAAAAAAGATATAACTGTTGTTTTAAAAAATATGGCAAATTATCTAAAACCAGGAGCTAAAATTTTTATTGTTGTTAACGATAAACATAATTTATATCCAGAAATTGCCAAAGAATGTAATTTTAAAATTATAGATGTTTTTCATAGACCTGTCTTAATGAGAACCGAGAGAGATAATAATCGATTTTCTGAAAATATTTATTATCTTGTAAATGATTAAAATGGGGTTATCAATAAAAACTAAAAAAGAAATAGCTGAACTTCTCACTACTATAGTCCGAGAAAAATTAAAAACCTACACACCAGAAACTGGTTATATGCCTTTTCACTATAGATTACTTGGTAAAGACAGATATGCAATGTTTTCTTTCATCCAATCAATGAATACCACCTTTGGAATGTCTATTTGGGAACAAGTCGCAGTTATATTAGCAAGAAATGCCGGCCGCTATGTTGAAAGACAATATAAATTACTTGGTGAAATTGATAAAGATACTGAAATTTTAATTAATGATGAAATTCTTTACAAATTACGAAAAGGAGAAATCTCTGCTCATAAATTAACTGAAACAGAACGAATTAGAAAGAAGATTAAAAAGGGAGAACCCAAAATAGATCCTGATTCAATAGTTGATCTTTTTGTAAAAATAAAAAATGAAGAAAATTATTTTGATATTACCAGCGCCAAACCTAATATGAAAGAGTTTGTGGCATTAAAATTAAAACTTCTTCGGTGGATAGGATTGAGATTAAGTCAAAATAAAAATGCTAAAATCTTTACAAGAATAGCCATTCCGTATAACCCTTACCACCCACAACCATATGAACGGTGGACACTAAAAGGAATATGTGACCTAGAAAATGGAGAAGTTTTGGTAGGTGAAGAATTCTGGAATTTTGTTGCCAGTGATAATATTTATGAAGAATTATTGGGTGTTTTTGGAAAGGTTGGAGAAAAACTCCGCCCTGAAATTGATGAAAAATTTGAAAGATTTAAAAACTTTTTAGATTTAGATGAAGATAGGGAATGTGGAAAGTGAAAAAATATAGAAAAATAAAAATATAAACTTTATGGCAAAAATTGAAACAATTCGGCATTCTTTAGCCCATATTTTAGCTTATGCGGTCCAGGAATTATATCCGGGAACGAAATTTGGTATTGGACCGGCAATTGAACAAGGGTTTTATTATGATTTTGATTTACCAAAAAATTTAACTCCCGGAGATTTGCCAAAAATTGAAGCAAAAATGAAAGAAATAATTAAACAAAATATTAAGTTTGAAAAGAAAATCATTTCCAAAAATGAGGCAAAAGAGTTTTTCAAAAATCAACCTTACAAACTAGAATTAATAGAAGAAATGAAACAGAACTATATAACGTTATATAGGTCTGGTAATTTCTTTGATCTTTGTCTGGGGCCGCATGTGAAATCAACAAAAGAAATAAATCCTGAGGCCTTTAGATTGATCAAAATTGCTGGTGCCTATTGGCGGGGTTTGGAAAAAAATCCAATGCTAACTAGAATTTATGGGGTGGCTTTTAAAACTAAAAAAGAGTTAGAAGATTATCTGAAAAAAGAGGCAGAAGCAGAAAAAAGAGACCATCGAATTTTGGGTCAAAAATTGGAATTGTTTATCTTCGATGAAGAAGTTGGCGCTGGTCTTCCTTTGTGGTTACCAAAGGGAGTAATTTTAAGAAAAGAAATTGAAAATTATTTATATCAAGAACTAAAATCTCAAGGTTATCAATGGTTAACTACCCCTCACATTGGTAAATTAGATCTCTGGCAAACTTCTGGTCATTGGGAATTATATCGAGAAAATATCTACTCTCCGATTGATATTGAAAAAGAAAAATATCTTTTGAAACCAATGAATTGCCCTTTCCATGTTAAAATTTATCAATCAAAAATTCACTCATACAAAGAACTGCCATTATATTTTGCTGAAATGGGAACAGTTTATCGTTATGAAAGATCAGGAGTATTACACGGATTAACCAGAGTAAGAGGTTTTACCCAAGATGATGCCCATGTCATTTGCCAACCTCAACAATTGTCAGAAGAAATTGAAAAACTTCTTAAAACTGGTTTAAAAATTCTTAAAACTTTTGGCTTTAAAAATTACGATATCTATCTTTCTACTCAGCCAGAAAAATATGCTGGAACTCGAAAAATTTGGCAGAAAGCAACCAATTCCCTAAAATATGTTTTAGAAAAATTGAAATTAAAATATCAGACTGATCCTGGCGGCGGTGTATTTTATGGACCAAAAATTGATATTAAAATTAAAGATTCTTTGGGAAGGCCTTGGCAATGTACAACAATTCAGGTTGACTTTAATTCACCAGAGAGATTTAAAATGAGCTATATCAATGAAAAAGGTAAAAAATGTCAGCCAATTGTCATTCATCGAGCTCTTTTGGGTTCAATTGAGCGATTTATTGGTGTCTTATTAGAACATTATGGAGGAGCTCTGCCTTTTTGGCTTTCTCCAGAACAAATTTGGATAATTCCAGTTGGTAGCAGGCACAAAAAATATGCCAAAGAAATTGGAAAAAAGTTTCAAGCTTTAAATTTCAGGTTTCAAGTTAAAAATGAAAATGAAACCGTTTCAAAAAAAATTAGAGAAGGAGAAATTCAGAAAATCCCCTATCTTTTAGTTGTTGGCGATAAAGAAATAAAAACAAAGTCAGTTAGAGTTCGTCAAAGAGGAAAAGGCGATATTGGAATTATAAAAATAAATAAATTTATAGAAAAATTAAATTCATTGTGCCAAGCAGGCAAAAAGAGCGTTTAATGAGAAGGGCAACTATTGAAAGAGCTCTCAAAAAAAGATTACTTTTATCTAACCAGGGAGAAGAAATTGCTAAACCCTTAGTTTTAGAATTAATTAGAGCCGGTCATTTTTCTGAAGTAAAAATGCTTATTTATATTTATTCTTGAAAATAGTCCTCAAACACCAAAAGAAAAAATAAAAGTTGAGCTTTAAGATTGGCTTTTAGAGATTGCTGCCTGCGAAATTGAAGAAATTCTCTCTCCAGCTTTAAGAAAAATGGCTTTAATTGAAAAAAAAGAATATTGCTGTCCAAACAACTCTTTTTTTTAAGTTAGATTCACCAATTATTAGTTATTTTCTTTTGAAAAAAGATATCCCAATTGGTCAGCTCTTTCTGAGGTGAACTTAAAGAAATTTCCACTAATATCTATTCAATCTGGGAAAGTTTAGAAAAAGACCTAAATCATCACTTGGCTGACAAATTTTATAAAGTTAATGTTTTTTTAGTTTTAACCATTAGGTCATCAAAAAAAGAAAATTTAGAGAGAGTAATAATGGAAGTAATGAAAATTACTTACGAAACAGAGAAAAAAAATATTTATCTAATAGACCAATTAAAAAAGAGGATTTATTTTAGGTTTTTTAATTTCCCTTTTATATCTTTTTACTTTTTTTGTCTCTTTTGGTATAATAATTATAGTTGAGAAAAAAGCAGGTTTTTTAAGTTTTTCGATAGATTCTTTTTTTGCCTTTTATTATGATGGAAAAGTGGTTGTTTCGGCAATGGCAAAAATATAATGTTGTTTTGATCTTGATTACTGCCTTCTTTGAAAGAGAAAAAAAGAACAAATCCACTAATTAAACAACCTCGTAGGTTGTTTAAGGCGAATAGTTAAAGGTCGAAATTGAATAATTAAGAAAATTAAAAATTATGAATATTTTTAAAATTTTCTTGTTAAGTTTTGCCCTCTTTTTTGCCCTGGGGTCTATTGTTCTCGCTCAGGAGGAAGTAATGCCAATTGAAGAAGTGGTAACTGAAGCGGTTGTTAATGTTAATCTTGACGAAGATATTCAACCTCAGGATTTAGAAGTTAGAGAACCAAGGCTTTTACCAGATAATCCATTTTATTTTCTGAAAAATTGGGCAAGAACAATTCGGGAAGTTTTTGCTTTTGCTCCAGTCAAAAAAGTAAAATTAAGAGTGAAATTTGCTAATGAGAGGTTGATGGAAATGAAAAAAATGATTGAACAGAAAAAAGATCCAGAAATAATTAAGAAAGCAACTGAAAATTACCAAGAAGAAGTAGAGAAAATTAAAAACCGGGTTGAAAAAATAAAAGAGAAAGCAAGGGAAAATCCTGAGGTTGATAAATTCTTGGATAAATTTATTCACCAACAAACCTTGCATCAGAAACTCCTTCAGAGATTGGAAACCCAGGTTCCGGCCCAAGCCTTTGAAAAAATAAAAGAAGCTAGAGAAAGGCATTTGGAAAGATTTGGTGAATTGATGACCAGGCTTGAAGATAGATTGGATGTGCTTCAAGAAAAATTAGAAAAAATTACTGAAGAACAAAAAGGATCTAAATTTAAGGAGTTCAAAAACTTAGAAGTCCTGAAGAATTTGGAAGAAAAAGTGCCTGAACAAGCCAAAGAAGCAATCAGAAAAGCCCAAGAAAATGCCCTCAAGAGATTACAGGGAGATTTAGAAAAAATGTCTCCTCAAGACCAAGAGAGATTTAAAGAATATATTGAAAGAATTTCTGGAGAAAAAGAAAAACACCTGGAAATTTTGGAGAATATTAAAATAGAACTAAAAACAGCTCCGGTAAAAGAAAAGATTCTTGAACTAAAAGAAAATTTAGAAAAAAGTAAGGTAAGAACATTAGAAAAAATTGAAGAAAAATTAGAAAAATTAAATTGTCCCCTCTGGACAGTCCCAAAAGTCGGATTTTGCCAAGAAGGCAGAATCATTATTGAAAAAGATCCAAAAACTGGTTGTCCCCTACCGCCAAGATGTGTTATTCCGGGAGAAATGGAGATTCCAGGGGTAATTGCGCCAGAAGAAGTAGCTACCGGACTTCCTAATCCAGCTTCAGTCTATTGTAAAGAATTGGGCTATAATTTAGAAATAAGAACTAATCCTGATGGAAGCCAATATGGTGTCTGTATTTTTCCTGATGGCTCTGAATGCGAAGAATGGACTTTTTTTAGGGGCGAATGTGGAAAGGAATATAAAAAAGAAAAAGAAGTTACTGAAAAGCCAATATTCTGTATAACCTTATGGGACCCGGTTTGCGGTCAAGATGGTAAAACTTATTCTAACGAATGTTTTGCTAAATTGGCGGGAGTAAAAGTTGTTTATAGAGGTAAATGTGAAGA
The DNA here is from genome assembly GCA_036803205.1 of bacterium. Lineage (GTDB taxonomy): Bacteria > Patescibacteriota > Minisyncoccia > Minisyncoccales > GBS-2 > DAIRUS01. The sequence continues at coordinate 6,017 of DAIRUS010000005.1, forward strand.
AAAGGAATGTCAGACCGACGCTGATTGTCCTCCGCTACTATGCCTCCTCCACCCCAGAATAAGATGTCCTGTGGTACAAGCAAAATGTATTGAAGGAAAATGCAAGATATTATCAATAGAAACGCCTAAAAGGAAGGTTGAATGTCAAACGGATTTGGATTGTCGTCATCTTTTTTGTCCCCAAGTCATAGGAATGGACACTCCTCTTTGTGATTTGAAAACAAATACTTGTTATTGCGGAACAAGAGAAGTAACAAGATAAGGTCTAGAAAGAGAAACTTAAAAAAATAGCCGCCGATTTTTCGGCGGCTATTTAATTGTCTTTAAAAAAATTTTTTGATAAGATGATTTTTATGAAATACCAAATTATTACCTTTGGTTGTCAAATGAACAAAAGCGACTCCGAAAGAATTGCTGAAATTTTAGAAAATGGAGGTTATAAGCCAACTTCAAAGGAAAATGAAGCTGATTTAATTGTGGTTAATATGTGTTCAGTCCGACAATCAGCGGTTGATAGGGTTTATGGCTTTGCCCAGAAAATTAAAAATCTAAAAATTAAAAAACCCAAATTAAAAACCGTTTTAACGGGCTGCATTTTAGAAAAGGACAGAAAAAAATTTAAAAGCCAATTTAATTTCATTTTAAATATTAAAACCTTGCCAATTTGGCCGAAAATTCTCAAAAACAAAACTGCCACTTTATTTATGCGATCGCAAAGAAATTGCAGCAGTTTTGAATATTTGAAAATTCAGCCAAAGTATACAAATAATTTTTCAGCTCTTGTGCCTGTTTCGACAGGTTGTAATAGTTTTTGTGCTTATTGTGTTGTACCATATGTACGCGGTCCCCTGATTTGTCGTGACCATAGGGAAGTTTTAAGAGAAATAAAAGAGTTAATTAAAAAAGGATTTAAGGAAATCTGGCTTTTAGGTCAAAATGTCAATGATTATAAATCTCCAACCAATCCAAAAATTAATTTTGCTAAACTTTTAGAAAAAGTGAATGATTTGCCGGCGAATTTTTGGATTAGATTTACTAGTCCCCACCCTCAAAATTTTTCTGATGAACTAATCGAGAAAATGGCCAAATCTCAAAAAGTAACGCCTTATTTGAATTTGCCTTTACAATCGGGAGATGATGAGATTTTAAAGAAAATGAGGAGGAATTACACTACAGAAAAATATGGGGCTTTAGTAAAAAAAATTCGCCAAGCTTTCAGAAAATATAGAAAAGGATTAGAAAAGGAGGTTTTGATTTCAACTGATATTATTGTCGGTTTTCCTGAAGAAAAGAAAGAACAATTTGAAAATACTTTAAAATTTTTCAAAAAAATAAGATTTGCCATGGCTTATATTGCCAAATACTCCCCCCGCCCCGGAACTTTAGCTTTTAACCTCAAAGATGAAGTTACTCAATTGGAAAAGAAAAAAAGAGAAAAAAAATTAACGAAAATCTTGAAAGAAAATGGATTAAAGTTTAATAAAAAATTTTTAGGAAAAAAGGTGGAGGTTTTGGTGGATGAAAAAAGAAAAAATTTTTATTTTGGGAAAACAAGACACTATCAGACAATTAAAATAAAAACAGAAAAAAATATCTTAGGAGAACTTGTAAAGGCAAAAGTAAAAAAGGCAATGAGCTATGGACTGGAGGGAAAATTAGTAAAAACCCTACCTTAGCGGTAGGGTCAAACAAAGATCAAGAGCGCAAAGGTTCTTCAAAAAGAGCAGATTTTTCTTGAAAGCACATTGGACAATAAAACTTTTCTTCTCCCGGAAATCCGTGGAGATAGTCAAGAAAGAGTCCGTGCCCTACTGGACATCGAACCAAAAAAATTGGGAGAAACCCTCTCCAACCTGGTCTTTTAGCTTCGCCGACCAAAATATATCCATGCCACTCCATCATCAATTTTTGCTTCCAATTTAGATTCAAAGGATTCAAATTTGCCAACCTATTCTTCCATATCCATGGCCGATCTTCGAAATTTAAAATCTTTGTCAATAATATCGCCTCCTTTTTCTTTTTTGGTGGAATAAATAAAATTTAACATTTCAAAAAAAATTGTCAATGGCTTTAGTAAAAAAAATTATTGTTATTTTAGGCCCAACTGCTTCGGGAAAATCGGCTTTAGCGGTAGAAATCGCAAAAAAATTTAATGGTGAGGTAATTTCAGCAGATTCTAGGCAGATCTACAAAGGAATGGATATTGGAACGGGCAAAATTACTAAAAAAGAGAGGAAGAATATTCCTCATCACCTTTTAGATGTTACTTCGCCAAAAAGAAAATTTAGCGTTGTCCAATATCGGAAATTGGCTTTAAAAGCAATAAATAAAATCTTCAAAAAAGGTAAGGTGCCTATTCTTTGTGGGGGAACAGGCTTTTATATTCAAGCTGTAATTGACGGAATTTCTATTCCTCAAGTCCCTCCTGATTGGAAATTAAGGAAAAAATTGGAGAAAAAATCGCCTAAAGAGCTTTTTGAGATGTTTAAAAAAATAGCTCCAGAAAGAGCCAAGACAATTGATAAAAAAAATCCCAGAAGATTAATTAGAGCAATTGAAATTGCTAAAAAATTAGGGTATGTTCCTCCGCTTCAGAAAAAACCTCTTCCCTACCCGGTTTTATTAATCGGTATTAAAAAAGAAAAAGGTGAATTGAAAAAACTGATTAAAAAGCGTCTTCTCAAAAGATTAAGACAAGGAATGGTTGCCGAAGTAAAAAAACTAAGAAAGTTTGGGGTTTCCTGGAAAAGATTAGAAGGGTTTGGTTTGGAATATCGTTGGATTGCCAGGTATTTGCAAAAGAAAATTACGAAAGAAAAAATGGTTGAAAAGTTAGAAAAAGATATTGAACATTTTGCCAAGCGCCAAATGACTTGGTTCAAAAAAGATAAAAGAATTTGTTGGGTCAAAACTCAAAAAGAAGTTGAAAATTTAATTAAAGATTTTTTAGAAAAATAAAATGGGAAAAAGAGTCCTCTCTTTTAACCTCGTTATTTTAAAAATTTTGGCAAGACCTCTTTAATTTTTTGGGGATTGGCTTTACCACCCGTTTTTGCCATCACCTGGCCGATTAGATATTGAAAGGCAGTTTTTTTTCCTTTTTTAAAGTCCTCCACCGCCTTTTGGTTTTCGGCAACAACTTCTTCAATAATTTGTTCAATTTCAGTTTGATCGGTTATTTGAACTAATCCTCGTTCCTCAATAATCTGAGAAGGATCAGCTCCTCTTTTAAACATTTCTTCGAGAACCATTTTGGCAATTTTGCTTGAAATTTTTCCCTCATAAATTAAAGTAATAAATTCGGCAAAATTTTCCGGAGTGATTAAAAAGTCCTCGCCAACAACTGAAGCACCTCTCAATAATCCCTGTAAATCAGTAATAATGTAATTGGAAGTTAATTTGATTAATTTTAAAAGATTTTCTCTGGATAATTTTGGTGGCAATTCAGAAATCACTTTTTCAAAGTATTCTCCTAAATCTTTATTTTGAACAAAGACCTCAATGCTTTTTTCATCTAATTCATATTCTCTTTTAAATCTTTTCCTTTTTTGAGAGGGAAATTCGGGAATTTCAACTCGAATTTCATTAATCGTTTCTGGGGTAATATAAATAGGTGGCAAATCGGGTTCGGGAAAATAACGGTAATCATGAGCCTCTTCTTTTTCTCTTTGGGAAGTGGTAACTCCTCTTTCATCATCCCAACCTCTTGTTTCTTGAAATATTTTTTTTCTCGTATTTAAATTTTTTGTTTGTCTCTCAATTTCATATTCTATTGCTCTTTCTACTGCTCGAAATGAATTTAAATTTTTAATCTCAACTTTCGTTCCAAGTTTTTGAACTTTGCCTTTTGATTTTTTGGCTAAACTTATATTTACTTCTACTCGCATTTGTCCTTTTTCCATCTCGGCATCAGAGACATCAAGATATCGCAAAATTAACTGAAGTTCTTCAGCAAACTTTCTAGCTTCTTTGGCCGACCTTAAATCTGGCTCAGTCACCAATTCCATCAAGGGAATGCCAGCCCGATTGAAATCAACTAAAGAATGTTCTTTCTCGTGGAATAATCTGCCAGTATCTTCCTCCAAGTGAATTCTTCTTATTCTGATCCTCCGACCATCTATCTCTAAATAGCCATTTTGACAAAGAGGCATATCATATTGGCTAATCTGATATCCTTTTGGCAAATCAGGATAAAAATAATTTTTTCTATCAAATTTAGAAATAGAGGGAATATCAGAGTTTAAAGCTAAGCCGGTTTTAATCGTTTTTCTGACTGCTTCTTGGTTAATAACGGGCAAAGTACCAGGATGACCGAGGCAAATGGGGCAAATATTCAAATTGGGATGCTTCTCATTAGGATCATTCAAACAAGAACAAAACATCTTTGTCTTTGTTTTTAGTTCAATATGGATTTCCAGTCCAATTACGACAGTATACACCATGAATTTTATTATTTTTGAATAATTTGCACTCCTAAACTTGTACCTATAATATCAGCTCCGGCTTTGATCGCCTCTTTGACATCTTTTAGGGTTTTAATATTACCTGAAGCTTTTACCAAAAGGCCGGAAGAAAATTTTTTCATGATTTTTAAATGATAAAGTTTTTCTTTTAATTCCCGATGTTCTAAGGGGTCTTTTTCGGTAGCGGTTTTGACACAAATTGCCCCGGCTTTTTTGACAATTTGAGAGGCTTTCTTTATTTCTTCATCGGTCAAGTAGCCAGAACCGATAATTACTTTTGTTGGCAAAATTTTACAAATTGTTTTCAAATCTTTCAAAATTTTTCCCCACCTTTCATGTTTTACATCAGGAATACTTATCACAACATCTAACTCATCTGCCCCCTCTTTTTTTGCTTTTTGACAAATTTTTACCCTTTTTTGGTGAGGACTATCACCAATGGGTGAATCAATCAAGGCAATTGTCTTTATCCTTGTTCCTTCCAATTCCTTTTTTACTAACTTTATCCATTTTGGTCGAACACAAACTCCTCTAAAACCATGAATTTTAGCTTCCTGGCAGGTCTTTAAAATATCTTCTTTTTTGCTATCTTTTCTTATATTGGTGTGATCAATTTTTTGAGCTATATTGATCATATGTCGCAAATATTTTTCTAATTAAATTTTTTAAATTGACCTTTTCTCAACAATTTCTCTAATTTCTTTTGCTATTTTTTCAATTGGTCGTTGTCCATCAATAATATAAATTCCATTAAATTTTTTAGCTAATTTTTCATAATTTTGCCAAACTTTTCTTAGAGTTTTTTCTTTTTCAAAAAGGGTGATTTCAAAGCGGTCTTTTTTTATTCTTTCAATACAAATTTTAGGTGGAACTTTTAAAAAGAAAGTAATATCTGGCAAGATAAATTTTTTATTAATCTCAATCAGCCAATCTAAATCTCTAATTTTCAAATTTCCATAAGCCATTGTTGAGAAAAAGTATCTATCAGAAATTACATTGATTCCTTTTTTCAAAAGAGGAACTACCTCTTTTTCTAAATGATAAGCCCTATCAGCTGAAAATAAAAGTTGAAGACAAATCTGAGAAGATTTCCAATCGTGAGTTAATTGACTTTTTATTAATCCGCCAATTAAACCTGAAGTTGGCTCTTTAGTAATATGGGTCTTCTTGTTCTTTTTATTTAAATAATCAGCTAGTAATTTTACCTGAGTACTGTTGCCTGCTCCATCTAAACTATCAAAAACAATAAACTTTGCCGGATAAGGATTTTGGATCATTGTTTCATTTTAATATATTTTTAGAAAAAATCAAAAATTTTAACTTAATCCAAAAACTATTTTTACGCTATTTAAAACATAAAGGGCCCAAAAGATTTTGGGCCCATAGAAAAACTAAACTTTCTTCAATCTGGCACAAGGAACTGAAGAATCAATTTCGAAATCATCAAAAATGACGGGAATAAGATTTTGAGCTTTTTTGAGCAACTCCAACATTGTCAACCTAATTTCCCAATGAGCATCCGCTGCGCAGCGAACAGCAAAAATATGACGCCACTCTCTGAAATTTGTGGTCATCACTATTTGATTAGCTATTCCAACGGGTAAAATCTGCCGAGCTTCTTCAGGAAGCCAGCCAGCTTGTCTTAAAGCACTATACATTTTTTCGTTAAGGGCAACCCATTCGGCAAACGACAGTCGAATTTTGTGACCATCTGGTAGCAATAATTCAGCTACTTTCTCATTTGGGTCTCTTTCTGGCGGACAAACAACCTGGAAATTATTTCTGAAATCAATATACCGGCTAGATTCTTGAGTAAAAGAAGCCAAGCGATGTCTCACTAACTGATGGGTAAAAGCGCGAGAAACATTAGAAAAACGGACCATCATTGCTGAATGTTCAATAACGCTTTCATGTCCTCTTTTCAACAATTTTTTTACAAACTTAGGGGCAGAATCGGGTGTGATTTTAGCCTGACTTCGATAGGCAGTTCTGCCAGCCAACTCAATCAATTGAAGTGGGCTTTCTCCTTCCTTTCCCGAGAAAACCTCTAAAATCTCAACCTTGCCTGGTGGTTTGATAATTTTCATCTTTCCACCTCCTCTTTATTTTTTTGTTAAAGAACAAGTTTTTTTCGTTAAAGAACAAGTTTTTGCTCACCTCCTTATTGAAGATTTTTTCATTTTTTTCAAATATTTTTGGGAGTCTTCTTTAATCCAGTTTGAAACTTCAATATCTTTTGTCTTTCCGTCAGATTTTCTAATGATGACTTTTTTGATGCCGGCATTAATGATTACTCTTTTACAACGGTCACAGGGAGTAGCCTCAATTAAATTATTTTGGTCATCAAGACCAGTAATATATAAAATTCCACCCAAAACCGATACGCCATTCCTGGCGGCATTGATAATAGCATTTTCTTCGGCATGGACAGCCGGACAATCTTCATAAGCAGAACCATGGGGCAAGTTTAATTTATTTTTCAAACAGCCAACCTCAAAGCAATTAATTCCTTTTCTCACCGGCCCATTGTAGCCGGTAGTTAAAATCGTATCGTCTTTAATGACAATCGCTCCATATTTTCTTCTCAAACAAGGGGACCTTAAAGAAACTTGTTTAGCAATTTCTAAATAGTATTCTTTTTTTGAAGGTCGAGATCTCATATTCTCATATAATTTCAATTCCCATTTGTCTAGCTGTCCCTTCAACAATTTTCATTGCCTGTTCAAGATCTTCGGTATTTAAATCGGGAAGTTTCCGTTCGGCAATTTTTCGTATCTCCTCACGACTAATTTTACCAACCTTGATTTTGTTTGGTTCGCCAGAACCTTTTTCAATTCCAATTGCTTTCTTTAGCAATTCAGAAACTGGAGGTTGTTTCAGTTTTAGTTCAAAATTTCTATCTTCGAAAACAGTAATTTCTACTGGAATTGTAAAACCTTGCTGATTTTTGGTTAGTTGATTGAATTTATCACAAAACTCTTTAATGTTTACTCCCTGTTGGGCCAAAGCTGGACCAACTGGCGGTGCGGGAGTTGCTTGACCAGCCGGTATTTGAAGTTTAATAATTGTTTTTATTTTCTTGGCCATAAGTTTTTATTTTATAATTTTATTTCTCTAATTTATCATATTGGCTAGTAAAATCAATATTTTAAATTAGGTTTTAGAGTTTCCTGCTTTACCCATTTTAAATAATCCAAATTTCCTTTTTTTATTGGAATCTCTAAAATACAGGGTATGGTATAGCTATGTAATTTTTTTACTTCTTTTTCTATTGTTTTAAAAAACATACAAATCTCTTCACCTCTTTGAATTTTTGATTCCCGCCAGAAAAAAGATTCTCTTGGAAAATATGGCACAAGCAATTAATTTCTTTTGAGACAATGTTTTAGTATTTTTAAGTCTTTCTTTTTTTGTTAGGAAAAATTATTATAAATTAGCTTTTTTATAAATTTTATTTAATTAAAAAAAACCCCCATCCATTAGGATGGGGCATGACGCTTTATAAAAAAGAACAAAGTACTTTTCTGTTTAATTCCTCCTTTAATCGGAAAACTTTACCATCAGGAGTGAGAATTATCACTGATGGACAACAAGTGTCTTCTATCACTACCCCTCCTGTTTTTTCCATCTCTGAGAAAATCCTTCTTAACTCTACTGTTTCTTTTTCGCTACAAAGCAAAGCTTCTTTTTCCCACCCTTTTGGCAAATCTGCTAAACTAATTTTTTTCATCTCTCCCTCCTTTTTCTTTTAATTTATTATAAATTTTTTCAATTGTCCAGATAGGGACTGAATTACCTGAAATAATGCCCAGTTTAGAAATTTTGGAAAAAGAAATTTTCTCCAATTCTTTAAAATGAGAAATCCAGAAAATTTTCTTTTTTGTTTTTTTTAGCAAATTTACTAAAGTATTAGTATTAGAAGATTTTTTAGATCCAATGACTAAAACTACCTCAACTTTTTTGGCTAATTTTAAGGCCTCTCTCTGTCTTTTAAAAACCTCAGGGCAGAGAGTGTTTATCCAGTTTAAATTTTTTGCTTTTTTCTTCAAAATCTTCAAAATCTCTTCTGTTTTTTCTTTATCAAAAGTTGATTGGATAACCACTCCCATTCTTTCGTATTTTTTTAGTTTTTGAGCTTGAAGACAATTTTCTACCACCATTGCTTTTTCTCCTGCATATTCTTTTATGCCCCTTACTTCAGGATGTCTCTTTTTTCCAATAATTACTACCTCATATCCTTCTTTTGACATTTGCCAGGCAAATTTTTGAATTCTTTTTACAAAAGGACAAGTTAAATCTCTGATTAAAACACTTTTTTTTATTTTAAAAGGTCCAACGCCATGGGCCCTGATTATTAAGGTTCCTTTCTCTACCTTGGAAGGATCAGAAATAAAAATACCCCCCTGTTTTTTTAAAATTTTAATTACTTCTTTATTGTGCAAAATTTCGCCTAAAAAATAAACGGGTTTTTTATCTTCTTTTAATGATTTTTGAGCTAAATCCCAAGCTCTTTTTGCCCCACAACAAAATCCGATAGTTTTAGCTAAAATTATTTTCATATTGGCTAGTAAAATCAATATTTTAAATTAGGTTTTAGAGTTTCCTGCTTTACCCATTTTAAATAATCCAAATTTCCTTTTTTTATTGGAATCTCTAAAATACAGGGTATGGTATAGCTATGTAATTTTTTTACTTCTTTTTCTATTGTTTTAAAATTCTCTTTCTGGGTTTTGACAATTAGAGCTACTTCTCTGTCTTTAACTATTTTCCCTCGCCACCAATAAATCGACTCAATCGGAAAAATATTACAGCAAGCTACTAACCTCTTTTTCATTAAAGCCAAGCCAATCTTCTTTGCTTCCTTTTTGTTTTTACAAGTAATGTACCCAAAAATCATAAATTGTTGGCTAGAAAAAAGAGCCAGGGAGAGGATTCGAACCTCCAAAACCGTCGCTTTACAAAAGCGCCGCTCTACCAATTGAGCTACCCTGGCTAAATTGGCATTAAATTTTTATTTTTTTATCTCCTTTTTTATCTCTTCCCAATAACTATCTTCTTTTACGATTTTCTTTTTTTGGGTTTTCTCTCTTAATTTATTTAACCAGTTGAAAGTTTTGTGATCGGTCTTTAGAGTGATAATTCTAATTTTCATTAAAAATTTTTGCAAAAAAATTTCATAAGAAAAATTTTTGAACGGCTTAAAATTTAAAAGTTTTCTTTTTAATCTTGAAAGCAATCTCTCTTTTTTGTTAATTTCAATTTCTGGCAAGGCTCGTAAGATTGGTATTTTCTGAAAAACAAAAATCACCATTCCCAAAAAGCTTCCTATAAAAAACGTTGTGACGATTAATTCTAACATTTTTAGAATATCAAAAGTGTTTATATTTCACATCTAAAAAATTTCTCTATCACAATATTCTCGCCAAATTTTGTTATATATTCATTAACTAAATCTTTAATTTTCTTTGTCTCATCTCTAATCCAAGGCTGTTCTAACAAAGGAATTTCCTCCGGTGAAATAGCCGCTATTTGAAGGCATAATTCGTGAGCTAGTTTTCGAAATTCTTCCGATCTGGCAACAAAATCTGACTCACAATGAAGCTCAACCATTGTTCCAATTTTTTGTCCAGGATGAATATAACTTTCAATCACCCCCTGCTTTGTCTCTTTCTTTAACTTCTTTTGATAAAATTCCCTTCCTAATTTCTCGACAATTTGCTTTGCCGTTTTTAAATTTCCTCCGGCTTGTTCTAAAGCTTCTTTACATAAAGAAATTGGAGCGCCAGTTTCTTCTCTAAGTTGTTTAAGTTGGTCAGTTGATATCATAATTTCTTTTTAAATTGGAATATTTTATTCAGTAGCATGACCATTTTGCATCTTTGATTGGGGTGGGACTTCCGCTTTTGCTTTTAAAATTACTTCTTTCACTTTGTCTAAGATATATTTCACTGAGCTTAAGGCGTCGTCATTAGCGGGAATAGGATAATCGGCAAGAGTGGGATCAACATTGGTATCAGCAATACCGACTACTTTTATTTCTTTTCTTTTTGCTTCTTTAACCGCTAAAAAGTCCTTTTTCATATCTAAAACAAAAATTGCCTCGGGTAGTTTTTCCAAATTTTTAATACCCCCAAATTTTGATTCCAGTTTTTCTAACTCATCATCAATTTTTTTCCTTTCTTTTTTTGTATATTTCTCGAATTCTCCGGCCGCTTTTTTTCTCTCTAATTCCTTAAAATAATCAATTCTTTTCCTTATTATATCAAAGTTAGTAAAAGTTCCTCCCAACCATCTTTCGACAACATAGGGGAGGTTGCATTCAGCGGCAAATTCCTTAACTAAATTTTTAGTTTGAATCTTAGTCCCAACCACCAAAAGGGTTTTTCTTTCAGAAATTAAATTTTTTATAAATTCCAAGGCTTGAAATAGTTTTTCTTTTGTCTTTTCCAGATCAATAACATGGATGGTATTTCTTATTCCAAATATAAAAGGGGTCATTTTCGGATGGACCTTGGATGTTTTATGACCAAAATGAAGACCGGCTTCAGCCATCTCTTTAGTATCAAGTTCAAGATTAATTTTTTCTATTTTTACCATATTTTTAAATATAGCAGATTAAAAAAATTAAATCAACTCCTCCTTTATAAAAGCTAATACTAGGAGATGTTATTATTCCCTTTAGCTCACATTCCACCTTTTCTCTTGATTTTTATTTTTGTAAAAGCTATAATGAACATTCCTGGATTTTTTAAAAACAAACATGGAAGACTTTTCAAAAATAATTCAAAAAGAAAATGAACTTGAAAATTTAATTGAGAAAACAAAAAAAGAAATTGAGGAAGAAATAAAGAACAAAGAAAAACAATTTCAAGAAAAATTGGAGAAGATTCATCTACCGGCAATAGAAATGAAAGAGTTGTTGGCAACCAAAGAAAGGAAAATAAAAGAAATTGAATTACTTTTAGAAAATGAATTTAGGGAAAAAATTTTGAAATTGGAAAAATTAAAACAAGAAAAAATAAATTTTTTAATAGAAAAGATTATTGATAATTTTTTATGCTTGAAGTAGCCAAAAAATACGCCTTAATTTTCCCTAGCCAACATAAAAGTAAAATTTCTGAGATTTTAGAAGAAATTGGTTCTTTTGAAATAGTAGAAGAAAAAGGTTGGCAGGAGAAAAATATTTTTCAAGAGATAGATTACGAAATTTCAGTTTTGGCCTTTGCTATTAATTATTTAATTCCTTATCAAAAAAAAGAGTCTTTCTTTCAGAAAATAAAAGTGCCAAAAATTTTATTTAAAAAAGAGGATGTCTTCTCATTTTTGAGAAAAAAAGAGGAAATACTAAATAAGACAAAGAGATTAGAAGAAATTGAAAAGGAATTAGATTTGATAAGAAAAAGAAGGCAAGAGTTAGAAAATAAACTAAAAACAATTTCTGAGTTTGAATTATTGAAGTTTTTACCCCAAGAGACAAAATTCTTTTCTTCTTTTCTTACCGATATTTCGCCAAAGAAAGAAAAAGAATTATTAGAATTTGTTCAAATTAATAAGGTTGCCGTTTTTAAAATAGGTCAACATCGAGGAAACTTAAGATATTTATTCATTACCCCCTTTGAGATAAAAAATAAGCTTTTGGAAGAATTTAATTTGACAATAGTTAATTATCCTTTTGAAAAAATCCCTTCGGAAGAAAAAAAGGAGACTTTAAAAGAAAGAGGGTTTTTGCGAGAAAAAGAAAAGAAACTGAAAGAAGAAATAATTCTTTTAGCTAACCATCTTCGTGATTTTCAAATTCTGCATGATTTTCTGGTAAAAAGTAAGGCAAAATTAGAAATTGAAAGATTGTCAAAAGAGAAACAATTATTCTCTTATGTTATTTTTTGGGCGGAAAAAGAAAGAAAAGAGGAATTAGAAAAAGAAATTTCTCGTCTTTTTAAAGATTGTTTTATTATTGAGACAAAAGCAGAAGAAAACGAGGAACCACCAGTTTTGCTCAAGAACAATAAATATTTTAAACCATTTGAATACGTAACAGAGATTTTTGGGTTACCCCGTTTTGATGAAATCGATCCTACACCTTACTTTGCTTTATTTTTTATCACCTTTTTTGGTATTGCTCTTACAGACGCTGCTTACGGACTGTTGCTATTAATTATTTCTTTATTTTCTCTGAAATTTTTTTCTAATTTTTTCCTTGACAAAAAACTTTTGACTTTGCTTTTTTGTGGTGGTATTTCTACATTTATTATGGGGGTAATATTTGGCAGTTATTTTGGTATTACTCCCCAAATTCCCATATTTTTAAGATTAAAAAAGATAGACCCAATTGAAGATACGATATTATTTATGGGTTTAACTTTTGTCCTAGGATATTTACAGAGCGTTTTCGCTCAAGTAGTAAAAATTATTAAGGCAAAAAAACAAAAAGACAAAAAGACAATTTTTGGGGCTATCGCTTGGCTATCTTTTTATCTTTCCTTGACCTTTTTGGTTTTGAATCGTTATTTTCTTTTTTTAAAAAAGATAACTTTACCAGCAATTTTAGCTACAATTTTTTTCGTTATTTATTCAGAGACAATCGGACAGAAAATATTTATTTTGTTAAGGTTTTTTATTGGCGGAATCAAATTTATTCAAGGAATAATTTCAACCACAGCTGATATTTTATCTTATTCAAGATTAATGGCACTAGGGTTGGCCACGGCAGTGATTGCTTTAATTATTAATCAGATTGCTTTTTTGTTCGGAAAGATGATTCCTTACTTTGGCTGGTTAGTGGCTTTGGTAATTTTAGTTATTGGACATGTTTTTAATTTAGTAATTAATGCCTTAAGTGCTTTCATTCACTCTGGAAGGTTGCAATTCGTTGAGTTTTTTCCTAAATTTTTAGAGGGAGGAGGTAGAAGATTAAAACCAAAAAGGTCGAATTTAAGGTATATTCAAATCGTAAAATAAAAAATATGATTGGTATTGCACTAGCCTTTTTAGGCGCAGCCCTTTCTGTTGTTTTACCTGGCTTTGGTTCAGCCATTGGCGTGGGAAAAACCGGACAAGCAGGAGCGGGGGTAATTTCTGAAGAGCCAGAAAAATTTGGCAAAGTATTATTGTTGCAAGCCCTGCCTTCTACCCAAGGAATTTACGGTTTTATTGGCGCTTTTTGGATTATTATTAAACTCAGATTATTAACCGGAGAAATTCCTCCTATTTCTTGGGAAACAGGTTTAGCAATTCTTTTTGGAGCCTTCCCGGTGGCTTTGACAGGATTTGTCTCGGCTTTATATCAGGCTGGAGTTTCCATTTCAAGTATGAACGTAGTGGTAAAACAACCCCAAGACAGCGGAAAAAGTATTATTATGGCCGCCATGGTTGAAACCTATGCCGTTTTGGGTCTTTTAGCAACTATTTTGTTGATCCAGGGAATTAAAATCTGATTTATGGTCGAGAAAATTTTAGAATATCTCGATGAAAAAGCTAAGAAAGAAATAGAAACGCTTTGGAGAGAAAAGGAAGAAATGATTTCAAATTTAGAAAAAGATTTCGAAAAAAGGTCGAAAGAAAAAATAGAAAAAGAAAGAAAAGAAATTCAAGAAAAAATAGCAAAAGAAATAGAAGAGGCAAAACAGCGAAAAGAAAGAGAATTGTTGTTTTTGTTTCAAAAAAAGAAGCTGAAAATAGTCAGAGAAATTTATAGTTTGGCTTGCCAAAGAATTCAGAATTTATCACCAGAAATTTTAGAAAAAGTGGTAGCAAATTTAGTTAAAAAGAATGAAAAAGATATTTTCTCAGCCAAAGAGATAATAGCCAGTCAAAGAGTAAATAAAATTTTAGAAAAAAATGGAATTCAGACAAAGGTTGGTTTGGACGAAGAAGGGATGATAATCAGAAAAGAAAATCAGGAAATAGATTTGAGATTTTCTACTTTAATTTTAGAAAGCAAAGAAAAAAATGATCCGGAAATAGCAAAATCTTTGTTCGCTAATAAATAAATTCTAATTAAATTTAGAAAATGTTAGAGTTTGCCACCGGAAAAATTAGCGTCCTCGAAAAACGCCTTTTAGATAGAAATGACTTGGAAAGAATGTTAAAAGCGCCTGATTATAAAAATGCTTTTTTAGTGCTTTATGATACCGATTTGGATGAAGTAATAGACGAAAAAAAAGAGACAGAGAGGTGGTTAGAAGAAGATTTGGTTGTGTTAAAGAATAATCTTTGGATGATGCTTAAAGATGAATGCCCAGAATTGTTTCAATTTTTGTTTTTAAGATTCGATGCCTTGAATTTAAAAATTATCTTGAAAAAAAGTTCGGAAAATAATTTCGCTCTGGCATCAATAGAGCCTTTTGAAAAACTAAAGGACTTTGTTGAAAGAAAAATTAAAAGTTCTTTAGAAAAGTTATTTTTTGAGGAAAAAATGAATTTGACAGTTAAAAAAATGACCGAAAATTCTCTTTTCAGGCTAGATAAGATAAGAGAAAAGAAAATAGATGATATTGAACAAATTGTGGAGGAGGAATATTTTAAAAGGCGAATCCTTTTAGCCAAGCCATATCCTTTTTTGCGAGAAGCAATAAAGTTTGAGATAGACTTGATTAATTTAAAGAAGGCTTTGAGAAAAAAAGAGAAAGAAAAATTAATTCCGGGAGGCAATTTAACCACCGAAGAAATTTTTAAAATTGTTAATTTGAAAGAAGAAGAATTAGCAAGCAAGAGTCATTTGTTTGGAGAAATCTTGTCTTTATATTTTCTGGTAAACAAAATTAAGAAATTGAAAGACGAAAAATTAATTGAATCAGCCATAGATAATTTTTTTTCCAGTTATATTTTTGAGAGAGAAAGAATTGAAAATTCAGGAATGCCCAAGGTTGTAGCCTGCTTTATTAGAAAGATAAATGCCCAGAAAAACATTAGATTGATTTTATGGGCAAAAAAATATCAAATTCCCATTTCAGAAATTGAACCCAAATTGTTGCTAATATGAAAATTTTAATTATTGGTGAAAAAGAAAAAATTTTTCCTTTTCAAGGATTAGGAGTAGACATTTTTTTTGTCAAAGAAAAAGAGGATTTTAAGAAAGCAAAGGCGAAATTAGACCAGGAAAATTATGGCCTCGTTTTTATTACCCAAACAATTGCTAAAAGTTATGAAAAAGATTTAGAAGATTATTTTAAAAAAACCCTGCCAGCAATTTTAGTTATTCCTACCTTGGGAGAAAAAAGCAGCGAAATTTATGTAAGAAAAATCTTAGAAAAAGCATTGGGAAGCGAAAAATTAATTTTCCAATAAAATCATATGGAAAAAGAATTAATAGGTAAAATAATAAAAATTAGCGGACCTCTGGTGGTAGCCAAAGACGTACCCCAAGTAAAAATGTATGAATTGGTTAAAGTAGGAGAAGAAAAGTTAATTGGCGAAGTTATCAGAATTGATGGAGAAATGGCTTATATTCAAGTTTATGAAGAAACTTCCGGTTTAGCCCCGGGGGCTCCAGTTTTTCTTACTGGAAATCCTTTATCTGTAGAATTGGGGCCAGGTTTAATTTCTTCAATTTACGATGGAATTCAAAGACCACTTCAAATTCTTGAGAAAAAATCAGGAAGTTTTATTACTCGGGGCATTGAAGCTTCGGCTTTAGATTTTGAAAAAAAATGGCATTTTAAGCCACTGAAAAAAGTTGGTGAAATAGTTAGGGGCGGAGATATTTTTGGTGAAGTCCAAGAGACAGAAATTTTTGTCCATAAGATAATGGTTCCACCTCATTTTAAAGAGGGAAAAATCAATTTTATTGTGACAGAAGGCAATTACCATCTTAATGAACCGATTGCTCAAATTGGTGAAGAGAAAGTTTTTATGTATCAAAAGTGGCCAATTAGAAAACCAAGGCCAATTAAAGAAAAAAACGTTCCTTTTGAAGGATTAATAACTGGTCAAAGAGTAATTGATACTTTCTTTCCTATTGCCAAAGGAGGAACAGCTTGTGTGCCTGGCCCTTTTGGTTCAGGAAAGACAGTCGTTCAGCATCAAATAGCGAAATGGGCTAATGCCAATGTTGTTATTTTTGTCGGTTGCGGTGAAAGAGGAAATGAAATGACAGACATTCTAAAAGAATTTCCCCATCTTAAAGATCCAGCAACGAACCGACCTTTATTAGAACGAACAGTCCTAATTGCCAATACTTCTAATATGCCCGTATCAGCCAGAGAGGCATCAATTTATACCGGAATTACAATTGGAGAATATTTTAGAGATATGGGATATTCGGTAGTCTTTCTCGCTGATTCTACTTCTAGATGGGCGGAAGCTTTAAGGGAGATTTCTGGGAGATTAGAAGAAATGCCGGGCGAAGAAGGATATCCTGCTTATTTAGCTTCAAAAATTTCAGCTTTTTATGAAAGAAGTGGTCAAGTTAAATGTTTAGCCACCGAAGAGAGGTTAGGATCCTTAACGGTTATTGGCTCTGTCTCACCTCCTGGTGGAGACTTTTCAGAACCTGTAACCCAAAACACTTTGCGGGTAACAAAAGTTTTTTGGGCATTGGACTCCTCTTTGGCGTATAAACGTCATTTTCCGGCAATCAATTGGTTGACTTCTTATTCTCTTTACGAAGAGAATCTGCAAGAATTTTTCTTAAAAGAAGGAGAAAAAGGGTTTAATGAGGTGAGAAAGAAGGCAAAAGAGATTTTACAAAAAGAAGCCCAACTTCAAGAGATTGTTCAGTTGGTAGGGGTGGAATCTTTATCTAAAGAAGATCAATTTTTGCTTGAAGTAGCAAGAATGATAAGGGAAGATTTTTTACAACAAAATGCTTTTGATGAAATAGATGCTTATAGTTCGCTGAGAAAACAAGCTCTTCTTTTGACTTCAATAATTCAATTTTATTATCAAGGTCTTCAAAAAATTAAAGAGGGAAAAACAGTTGAAGAGATTGTTGCGCCTCAAGTCAAAGAAAACGTTTCATCTTTAAAATACATCAAAGAGAATGAATTAAATAAGTTTCAATCAATTATTAAAGAAATATGCTAAGAACATATACTTCAATAAAAGAAGTTGCTGGTCCCCTTTTAGTGGTTGATAAAATTAATGATGCCTTTTATGAAGAGTTAGTTGAAATAGAATTACAAGATGGAACAAGAAAAAGAGGAAAAGTTTTAGAAACAAGAGAGGAAATGGCAATAGTTCAAGTTTTTGAAGATTTGACGGGTATCAATTTAAAAGGATCAAGGGTTAAATTTTTAGGAAAAACAATGAGATTGGGAGTGTCGGAGGATATGCTTTCTAGAATTTTTGATGGAGCGGGAAGACCAAGAGATGGAGGTTTTGAAATAATCGCTGAAAAATATTTAGACATTAATGGTTCGCCAATCAATCCATATTCAAGGGAGTATCCAAATGATTTTATCCAAACCGGTATTTCTGCCATTGATGGTTTAAATACTTTAGTGAGAGGGCAAAAATTACCCATTTTTTCAATGTCGGGATTGCCTCACTCAATTTTAGCTGCCCAAATTGCCAGACAAGCTAAAGTTTTAGGTAGAGAAGAAAAATTTTCGGTGGTTTTTGCTGCCATGGGTATAACTTTTGATGAAGCAGAATTCTTCGTTCAAAAATTAAGAGAAACAGGCGCTCTTTCAAGATCAGTAGTCTATTTGAATTACGCCGATGATCCGGTAATTGAAAGAATTACTTTGCCCAGAATTGCTTTAACCTGCGCTGAATTCTTAGCTTTTGAAAAAAATATGCATGTCTTGGTAGTGTTAACTGATATGACCAATTACTGTGAAGCCTTAAGAGAGGTTTCGGCAGCAAGAAAAGAAATTCCCGGCAGAAGGGGCTATCCTGCCTATCTTTATACCGATTTAGCCTCAGTTTATGAAAGAGCAGGCCGAATTAGAGATAAGGAAGGGTCAATTACAATGATGCCTATCTTAACTATGCCGGAAGATGATATTACCCACCCTATACCCGATTTAACTGGTTATATTACTGAGGGACAAATAGTTTTGTCTCGCGACCTTCATAACCGTGGGATTTACCCTCCCATTGATGTTTTGCCTTCTTTGTCCCGCCTTAAAGACAAAGGAATTGGTGAAGAAAAAACAAGAGAAGATCATCCCGGTGTTTTAAATCAACTTTTTGCTTTTTATGCCAAAAGTAGAGAAGTACGCGAGTTAGCTTTAATTTTGGGAGAATCGTCTTTAACTGAGATTGATAGAAAATACCTTGATTTTGGAGAAAGGTTTGAAAAAGAATTTGTTGCTCAAAATATGACAGAAAATCGGACAATTGAAGAAACTTTAAATATAGGTTGGAAATTAATTAGCATTCTTCCTCGAGAAGAAATTAAAAGGATTAAAAAAGAGTACATCGAGAAATACTATCAAGGTAAATAAAAATTTTTATGAGAAACTTAAAAACAACTAGAATGGAACTTTTAAGATTGAAAAGGCAGTTTAAGACTGCTCAGCGAGGTTATTCTCTTTTGGAAGAAAAAAGGAAGGGTTTGATGAGAAAATTTATGGAATTAATCAAAGAGTTAAAAGAAAAAAGGCAAAAATTGGATTTTGAAATTAACCAATTTTACAAAGATTTTTATTTAACTAACTTTCATTTATTTGAAAAAGAGATATTGGATTTATTATCACCCCCAATTTTAAAATTAGAAGTAGAGGCTAAAAAAATTAATGTTATGGGAACGTCGCTTCCGGTTTTTGAGATGAAAATTCAAAAAAACGAAAGAGATTTTTCTGGTTTTCTTCCTCCTTTAGGCTTTGAGAAATGCTTAGAAAAACTAATTTCTCTTTTCCATTTAATGGTAAAAGTGACTACCTTAGAACATGCGGCTCGAATTTTGGCTTTTGAAATTGAAAAAACGAGGAGAAGAATAAATGCCTTAGAATATGTCATTATTCCTCGCATTAAAAAAGGGGTAAAGTTTATTTTCTTTAAACTTGACGAAAGAGAAAGGGGCGAAAAAATTTTAAAGATTAAAATGAAAAAATAAATGGTTTTGAGGCTAGAGATTAGGCAAAATTCACTTTTGGAATTCTTCCCTATCCCCAACTAAATGGCAAGATAAAAGGATTTAACCTGTTACCACACCAACAGTCTCTATCGTGCTCTTGGTAATATTTCACCCTTAAAATAACTAATCTCAAGCCTTGGTTTTTCCACGATATTAGGGATTTATACATATAATTGATTTTTCAAAAGCAATAAGCTATAATGTCAATAATAAGAATTTTATTAAAACATTAGAGATAATTTTGTGAAAAAAGATATTCATCCTAAATATTATCCCAATGCCCAGGTAAAATGTGCTTGTGGGAACTCTTTCGCTGTAGGCTCAACTAAAGAATTTATTGAAATTGAGATTTGCTCAAAATGTCATCCCTTTTATACTGGAAAAGAAAGAATTGTCGATACCATGGGAAGGGTTGAGAAATTTAGAAAAAGATTAGAGAAAAAAAAGAGATAAAAAGGGTAAATTTTCTATAATATGGAATCGATTATTTTTGAAATTCGGGCTGGGGTGGGTGGAGAAGAAGCGGCTCTCTTTGCCAGAGATCTTTTTAGAATGTATTCCAAATATGCCCAAATAGAAGGTTGGCAACAAAAAATCTTAGACAGTCATCCAACTGACTTGGGGGGGGTTAAAGAAATCATTTTCAAATTAGAAGGTGAAGATGTTTTTTCAAAAATGAAATACGAAGCTGGCGTCCATCGAGTTCAAAGGATCCCAAAAACCGAAAAAACAGGAAGAATTCATACCTCAACAGTCTCGGTCGCCGTTCTGCCCATGCCCAAAGGGGCAGAAATCAAAATCAATCCTCAAGACCTCAAGATTGATTTTTACAAGGCCTCGGGACCTGGCGGGCAATATGTTAATAAAAGAATGACGGCCGTACGAATTACTCATTTACCAACCGGAATTGTGGTTACCTCCCAAACCGAAAGAAGCCAACAGCAAAATAAAGAAAATGCCATATCTATTTTGGAGGCAAAACTTTTTGAGAAAAAGAAGAAAGAGGAATTAGAAAAATTAGGTAAAGAGAGAAAAAATCAAATTGGTTGGGCCCAAAGAGCAGAAAAAATTAGAACTTATAATTTTCCTCAAGATAGAGTGACTGACCATCGAATTAAAAAAACTTGGCGAAACATTGAAAATATTCTGGAAGGAAAATTAACGTCAATAATAGAGGAGCTCCGAAAAAAAATTTAGGAATTTACTTTTTTTTCAATTGCCATAATATCATCCTCATATCCTTTAGCTATTTTTAGGACCGAATCTCCATAAAATTTAAACCTTGAATCGGTACTGCCAGAAAAATAAATCATCGCCGCTTTCCATTCGGCTTCATAGGTCCGTTTTGCCGCTCCAGAATCGGCTAAATATAAAGCAGCGGCTAAAAAAGCATCTTTAATATTCCAAGGGTCAGCTGGTTTTCCGGTAATTCCTTTCACTCTATCCTTATACAAAACCCAAGTAGAAGGGATAAATTGAGCCGGCCCCATTGCTCCTCCCCAGCCATATTCCATCGGACAAGAAACTAAAGTTTGATATGGATCTCGTCCTAATTCTTTACAAATTTGAAGAAAAAGTGGTACATCTCTCGTTGGATTCATTACTTTTTTTACCGCTTGACCATTAACTTTTTTTCCCGTGCCAGTTTTTTCATCAACTAAATAACACTGCCCAACGTTTTTCCCAATATTTGATTCTTGAGTGAAAATGGCTAATAAAAATGCTGGCCGAACTCCGGTCAATCCCTCAACATATTTGGCAATTTCATAAGCCTCGCCAAAAGTAGGAGCTTTAGGAACCCCAATTAACTCAAAGATTCTAGCCCTAATCTCTGCTGCCCTTTTTTCTGTTTCTTTTTTTTCTTTAAGATATTTTTGGTATTGGGCCTCGGTTAATTTAAGAAAGTAATCTTTCTCTTTTTTTGTCTTTTCATCTTCTTGCTTTTGAAGAAGTTGAATTTTGAGCATCCTTTCTAAATCTGCTTTTTCTAAATCTAATGTTTGTTTTTGATTTTCTAAATAAGATTTTAAGTTTTTAATCTCGTTCAAGAGCTCTTTTTGTTTTGTATTTAAAACCTCTAAAGCTGCTAGATTGTCAAAAAAACCAGAAATTGTCCTTTCAGAAAGTAAAATTTCAATCAAGCTCTTCTGATCTTCTTCCCAAATACTTCTTAAAATGCTTGCCAATTTTTGCTGAGAAATTTCGATCTTTAAAGAAGCCTTTTTAATTGATGTTTCAGTTTCTCGAATTTGAAGAGAAATATCCTTGATCATTATATTACTTTTTTCAATTTGAATCTCTAATTGTTTGATTTTTTTCTTTAGAACATCAATTTGGTTTTGAAGAGTTTTCTTCTCTGTCTCTGTTTTGTGAATATCTTTTTCAATTTTGAGCAGTTCTTCTTCTAATTTTTTTAATTCTTCTTCTAAAATCTTTCGTTCTTCTACTGGCGAAAGTGGCTGATTTTCCTGAGACTTGACAATGGAATTTTGGAAAACTAAAACTAAGATAAAAATGAAGATTGAAAAATTTTTTAGATATCTTAAAAGTTTTCCCATATTAAGAATATAGAAATTTAAAAATTTGCAGTTCAAGGAAAAAAATAAAGATAATACCCCTTCTTATTCTTCCTTTAAAACTTCCTCTTTGGGTTTCTTTTCTATTTTTTCCACCTCTTCTATTTTTTCCTCAAGCGGTTTGGCCAATTCTTCCTCAACTTTTTCAGGGGGCAAGACCGAGACGACAATCTCTTCTGGTCCTCTTAAAACCTTTACCCCTTCGGGCAGTTTTAGATTCTTAATTAAAATATGATCCTCAAAAGTTTTTAAGCTTTCAATGTTGACCCTAATTTCATGAGGAAGTTTTTTGGGTAAAGCTTTGATTTTTAATTCAGAAATATTTTTAACTAAAGTTCCGCCCAATTCTTTAACCGCCGGCGCCTCTCCTTCAAAAATTAAAGGCACAATTACCTCGATCTCTTCTTTGAGACTTGGTTGATAAAAATCAACATGAATCGGCTTTCCGGTAATCTGATCTCTTTGTATCTCTTTTATTAAAACTTGATAATTTTTATCTCCAACTTTCAGTAAAATGAAGGAGCTTTCTCCCGTCTCTTTTTCTGTTTTCTCGAATTCTTTTAGATTAATTTCCAAAGGGATGTTTTTTATTTTCGGCCCGTACAAAATTGCCGGCAGAATTTCTTTTTCCCTGAGTTTTTTTACTTTCTTTTTTAAATCTTTTCGAATTTTGGCTGAAAGAGTTAACATATCTTTATTTCTTTTTGATTTGGAACTTTTTTTCCAATTCTTTTAAAGTTTCCATCACGCCAGTATATTCTAATTCAGTCATTGGCAACATTGCCGCTCCTGAAAATCCTTGCCTTCTCATTTCTTCTGCTTTTTGAGAAACTTTATTCCTGACATAATCCCAATAAGGTTGGTCAAAACAATCAGCCGGTTCAGTTAATTTTCCCTCTTTCATTGAAAAAGCTAAACAGGAAATAATCGGCGGGCCATCGAAATAAGAAATTGAAGAATTTTTCTTGACCGGCATTAAAGGACCATTGTGACTTCCTCTCATAAAGCCGGAGACAAAATGGCCAATGGTATAGGGTGACAAAATTTCACCAGTGGCTGGAAAATCGTGTTGAGTTCTGACTAACATTACAGGATCATCTTTGCCCACATATTTTCCGGCGATATTATGTAATCTAGTAGTTGAAGCTGCTACTGCTTGTTCACCAGAAGCCCGAGACCAAATTGATTGCACAACAAACCTGCCGGTATCTCTCAAAAGAGCGGCAATCTCATAAATTTCTTCAGGCGTAACCAATTCAATAATTCTATCAGCCTTAGTATAATTTACATCCATTATCACAAATTTAAAGCCTTTTTTTATCTTTGGAGATAAAATTAAACCGGCACAATGCATTGGATCAGCAAAAGCCAAATAAAGAGGTAAATTGAAAGCCCCGGGTTCGGTTTTGTCAGCCATAAACATTAAAAATGGTTCTGAACGTCTTTCTTCAATTTCCATCTCTGCCACCTGCGGACCCATCCCTTTGACATTGCCGGAAAAAGCAGTAACCAATAAATCCTGTCCGGCCCCGTAAAGCCCTTGGGATTTAGCTACTTTTGTTCCGGCTAAAAAAGCATCAAAACATAATTTGTGAATTTGAGAATCTCCCACTCCCCTTTTGTGAGTGGTTAAAATGGAAATATCATCTCCGGTGTAACAAATGTAAGAATCAATAATTAATCTCCTGCCTTTTTTTTCTATGTAATTTTTAACTGCTTCTAAAAGTTTCTCACTTGGTTTGATATGTCCACCAATTGAACCAATATCCGCTTTAATAATTGATAAAGTAATTTTTGCCATAATTTTTATTTAATTAATTTTAATTAAAAATAACCTTTCTCTAATGCTAGTCTAACAAAAAAATTACCTCAAATCAAATATCAAAATTGTGAATAAAAAAGGGGCACCATTTTCGGCCCCTATTTCCGACCAATCCAAGGCAGTTCTCTGCCTAATCCTTTCCAATCTAGCCCATAGCCGATTAGCCACCAATCTTCCTCAAGAACAAATCCGACAAAATCTACCTTCACCTTTTTCCGTCGCCGACTGCGTTTATCAATTAGAACACAAAAGGTGAGGGTTTTTGGCTTTTGAATTTTAAACTTTTTTTTCAATTCATCAAGTGTTTGACCAGTATCAATGATATCCTCAACGATTAAAACATGTTTTCTTTCTATCGGCCTTTTTAAATCTTTTGTTATTCTCACTTTGCCCGGATATTCGCCTCGATAAGATTCAATTCCAAAAGTTTCGATTTCGAAAGTCCCTAAAGGAAAACAAGAAACCAACTTTCTCAGAAGGTCAACGGCAAAAAAAATTGCCCCATCTAAAATTGCGACAATAACAATTTTTTCTCCCTCTTTCCATTCGGTCTTCTCTTTGTAGTAAGTAGCAATTTTAGTCGATAGCTCTAAAACTCTATCCTGAATTTTCTCCTCTGACCAGAGTTCTTTTACTTTTAGTATTTCTCCTCTTTTTGACCTCAAAAGAGCTGTTTTCATTTTCCCCTCCTTTTTATTGAAAAGATAATTTCATTTTAACAAAGAGAAAAATTTTGGCAAGAATTTTTTAAATTAAGTTTTCGTTAGATTTAAAATAGTTTTAATTACGCTATCTGGATTCAAAGAAATTGATTCAATCCCTTCTTTTACCAAGAAATCAGCCAGTTCTGGATAATCACTAGGGGCTTGGCCACAAATTCCACAATATTTTTTCTTTTCTCGACAAATCCTAATCACTCTTTTGAGTATTTTTTTGACTGCTTCGTTTCTTTCATCTCCAACTTTAGCCACAATTGCTGAATCTCTGTCCAATCCCAAAACTAATTGCGTCAAATCGTTAGAACCAATCGAAAAGCCATCAAAAATTTCTAAAAATTCTTCTGCCAAAATAACATTTGACGGAATCTCACACATACAAATCGCTCTTAAACCATTTTCACCTTTTTTTAAACCATTTTTTGCCATTAAAGCTAAAACCTTTTTACCTTCTTCAACTGTTCGACAGAATGGCACCATTACCCAAATATTTTTTAAGCCAAATTCTTCCCTTGCTTTCTTGATGGCTTGACATTCTAATTCAAAGGCTGGTCTAAATTTCTCATCATAATACCTTGAAGCTCCCCGCCAACCCAACATCGGATTAGCCTCCTCGGGTTCAAAAAATTCTCCGCCAATCAAGTCTCGGTATTCATTGGTTTTGAAGTCCGAAAATCTGACAATCACCGGTTTTGGATAAAAAGCAGCTCCAATTTTGCCAATACCTTCAGCTAATTTATCAACAAAAAATCGGATTTTATCTTTATAGCCGAGAGTGAATTTGTTAATTTTTCTTTTCAAAAGAGGGGGTAATTTTTTATAGTGAATTAAAGCTAGAGGATGAATTTTAATATTGTTGGCGATTATAAATTCCTCCCGGGCCAAACCCACTCCTTCACTGGGAAGGAAACTTAAACGAAAAGCTTGGTCTGGCTCTCCTAAATTCATCATTATCTTCACCTTCGGCATCTTCAATTCTTTAATGTTTATCTGGTTTATCTTAAAAGGAATCAATCCTTGATAGACCTTTCCGATTTCTCCTTCGGCACAACTGACGGTTACTTCCTGGCCAGTTTTTAAAATTCTTGTTGCTTTCCCCGTCCCAACAATACAAGGAACACCTAATTCTCGGCTGACAATTGCCGCATGACAGGTCCGAGAACCACTATCAGTGACAATTGCCGAGGCTAATTTCATTGCCGGTACCCAATCAGGGTCAGTCATATCAGTAACCAAAACTTCGCCCTTTTTAAAATTATTAATTCCTTTGACATCCATTATTCTATTAACTCTTCCCTGACCAATTTTATTTCCAACACTTAAACCAGTTACCAAGACTTTTGACTTTTTAATTCTTAATTTGTCCAAGACAAACTCTTCCAACATCTTGATATCTTTTTTACTTTGAACCGTTTCCGGTCTGGCCTGGACGATATATAGCTTTTTATCTTTACCATCTCTTGCCCATTCACTATCCATTGGTCGGCCATAATGTTTCTCAATTAATAATGACCAGCGAGAAAGAGTTAATATTTCTTTATCGCTCAAGACAAATTTTTGACGATCTTTTAAAGAAACTAAAACATTTTTTGTTGGTTTTTTTGGATTTTTGTTATAAATTAACTTTATTTTTTTTGATCCCAGTCTTTTTTCAATAATCGGCCTAAAATCTTTTTGGAGAGTAGTTTCAAAAACAAAATATTGATCGGGCTCAACCTGTCCTTTAACTACATTTTCGCCCAAACCATAGCTAGCATTAATTAAAACAACATCGGGAAAACCAGTTTCTGTATCACAAGAAAACATCACCCCTGATGCCCCTAAATCTGAACGGACCATCTTCTGAACCCCAACTGAAAGAGCAAACTTTAAATGAGGAATTTTCTTTTCTTCCCGATAGGCAATGGCTCGATCACCAAAAGCCGAGGCCCAGCATTTTTTTATCGCCCTTAATAAATCTTCTTTACCGGTAATATTTAAGAAGCTTTCAAATTGACCGGCAAAAGAAGCATCAGGCATATCTTCACAAACGCCCGACGATCTGACTGCTAAATCAGCATTTTTCAGGTTATATTTTTGAGATAATTTTCGATAGGCAGAAATTATTTCTTTTTCCAGGTTAAGAGGAAAGCGGCTTTTTAAAATTATTTTCCGCGCCATACTTCCTGTTTCTTGAAGGCTTTTTAAATTTTGAGGGTCAAATTTTCTAAAAATATCTTTTAACTTTTCTTCAATTTTATTAAATTTTAAAAAATACCAATAAGCCTTGGTGCTTAAGGCAAACCCGTCCGGGATGTTTATCCCGTATTTCCCTAATTTCGAAAACATCTCACCAAGGGAGGCATTTTTCCCTCCTACTAAGCAAACATCCTTTGCCGAAATATTTTCGAACCAGAGAATAAATTTTTGAGATTTTTTTTCCATTTACTTTTTATTTTACTTTTTATTCCGTATAACCACACCTTTGGCAGGTAAAAGAGAGTTTAAAATAATCTTTTCCTTTACTTAAATCCCTCATCAAAAATAAAACCAAAGGAAAACCACAGCGAGGACATTCAAGCCGAGAGGAAAATCCTAAATCTTTCTTTATCTCTTTGGCAACATCAAAGTTTTTCTCTTCAATTAAAAACTGATAAGTCTTTTGAAATCCTAACTGAATTTTGATTTTTGCAATGACTTCCCGGGGAGAAGTTATCGCCCCAACAATGAAATCTTTTGCTCCCAAATCCATTGCTTCATTTTTTTCTTCTTGTCTTTCTAATGAAGAAAAAATCACTACTGGAATTTTTTGAAGAAAGGGGTTCTGTAAGAGAAGTTGCATCAATCTCAAACCACCCATTTCTAATAAAGTAACATCAGCCAAAATTATATCAGGATTTTCTTTTAAAGCTAAATTGAGGGCTTCTTTTCCATTATTTGTCTCTAAAACTTCAAACCTTTCTTCGCGGAAGAGTTCAGCATAGGTCCTTCTTAAAAGGTCGTCATAAATCGCCAAAAGAATTTTTTTCATTTTTAAATAATTTATTCCTAATTCGACCTTTTTATAGTTCAATAGAAAATTTTCACTTTTTGGCTTTCTGAATTGTCTTTTTTATTTCTTCAACCACTTCCGGATTGGAGAGAGTGGAAAGATCACCAAGCTCTTCCCCAGTGAATAACCTTTTTAAAACCCTTCGCATAATTTTTCCACTTCTCGTTTTTGGTAAATCTTTAACCAGATAAACTTCTTTTGGCAAGGCAATAGGCCCAATGATTTTCCTGACTTGCTCTACGACCTCTTTTTTTATTTTTTCAGCTGGTTTATTTCCATGATAGACAACAAAGACAGCTGGTACCTCTCCTTTTATCTCGTCAGGAATACCAATAATGGCCGATTCAGTAATCTCTGAATGTAAATTTATAGCTGCTTCTAACTCGCCGGTAGTGATTCGGTGACCGGCTACTTTAATCGCATCATCTACTCGGCCAATAATCCGAATTAGTCCCTTTTCGTCTCTCAAAGCACCATCAGAGGTAAAATAGACTTTTTTCCCATATCTGCTCCAGTAAGTTTTTAGATATTTTTGAGGATCCTTATAAATTCCTCGGAAAAAACCAGGGGTAAAAGGTGGTAAAATTACCAAATTGCCTTCTTTGCCAGCCGGACAAATTCTGCCTTCTTCGTCTAAAATTTCTGCCCTTACGCCCGGCAAAGGAATTCCGGCGAAGGCTGGTTTGAAAGGACCAATACCCGGCAAAGAAGTAATTAAAATACCTCCGGTTTCTGTCTGCCACCAGGTATCAACAATTGGACATTTTTTCTTCCCGACTGCCTCAAAAAACCAAAGCCAGGCAGATTCATCAATGGGTTCTCCCACTGAACCCAAAAGTCGTAAATTTTCAAATTTATATTGATCTAAAATGTCTGCCCCATATTTTTCAAACATTCTAATGGCAGTTGGTGCAGTATAGAAAATAGTAACTTTATTTTTTTCGATAATTTTTGCCCATCTATCAGGAATGGGCCAATCCAAAGCGCCTTCGTACATTAAGGTGGTTACTCCATTAAGAAGGGGTGAGTAAATTGTATAAGAATGACCGGTAATCCAGCCAGGATCGGAAGTACACCAGAAGATTGAATCCTCTTTAAAATCGAAAATCCATTTTCCGGTCCAATAAGCTTGAACGGTGTAACCTCCGCAACCATGAAGACAACCTTTTGGTTTACCAGTTGAACCACTAGTATAGAGAATAAAAAGTAAGTCCTCTGAATCCATTATCACCGGCTGGCAAGTTTCTTCTTCCTCTTCAATAAGTTCATGCCACCAAAGATTACGACTTCCCCACCATTCAATATCGTTACCAGCTCTTTTAACAACAATTACTTTCTCCACCGCCGTCTCCTCAATTCCTTCATCAGCGTTGGCTTTAAGGTTGATAATTTCACCTCGGCGATAGTATCCATCAGCAGTTATTAAAAATTTAGCCTCAGCCTCTTGAAGTCTGACTTTAAGTGCTAGTGGCGAAAAAGCAGAAAAAACAACAACATGAACTGCTCCAATTCGGGCACAGGCCAACATTGAAATAATTATCTCGGGGATCATCGGCAAATAAATTCCCACCCTATCTCCTCTTCTCACGCCTATTCTTTTTAATCCATTGGCAAGTTTATTAACAGCTTTAAAAAGTTGGTCATAGGTTAATCTTTTTGTTTCCTCTTCTACTGGTTCAGGCTCCCAGATAAGAGCTACTTTGTTTTTTATTTTTTCCCAACCAGCTAAATTTTTTTCAAAGATATTTGAGGTAATGTTTATTCCTCCACCACAAAACCATTCAAAATAAGGCGGATTATGGACAAAGGGGTTTTTCCATTTTTTATACCAAAAAAGCTCACTCGCCAATTTTTCCCAAAATAAAACCGGGTCTTTTTTAGCCTGAAAATAAATTGAATTATTTTTTAACCAGGCTTTTTCTTTAAATTCTTCGGTCGGATAGTATAAATTACCTTTTTTAATCATACTCTCTAATAATTATTATACCTCACCAAGAAAATTAAACAAGGTTCTATCCTAAAATTAAAACCGCCCACCTTAGGGCGGTAAGATAAACCACTGTTTACTAAAAATTAGATTCTTTTTCCCACATATTCCGCAAACTCAGCAAGTCTGCAGGCATAGGCCCATTCGTTATCATACCAGGCAACAATTTTTACTAGATTACCAATCACCATTGTTGAAAGACTATCAACAATAGCAGAGAAAGAATTGCCAATATAATCTGAGGAAACCAAGGGCGCATCTTCTATGCCTAAAATTCCTTTTAATTCTTTTTTCTGAGAAGCTTTTTTAAAAATGAAATTTACTTCTTCAACAGTTGTCTTTTTCTTAACTTGACAGATCAGGTCTAAAACTGAAACTGTAGGAGTAGGAACCCGAAAAGCCATTCCGTCCAGTTTTCCCTTTAATTCGGGAATAACATTACCAATAGCTCTGGCTGCGCCGGTAGTAGTAGGAATAATATTTAAGGCAGCAGCCCGGGCCCTTCTTAAATCTTTATGAGAAAGGTCCAAAACCCTTTGGTCATTAGTATAACTATGAATGGTGCTCATAAAACCCTTTATAATACCAAAATTTTCATTCAAAACTTTTGCCACCGGCGCTAAACAGTTGGTAGTACAAGAACCCATATCAGAAATGATATCCCTTTTGAGATCAAAACTTTTTTCGTTAACTCCTAAAACAAAAGATCTAATTTTTTCCGGATTTTTTGATGGAGCAGAAATAATCACATATTTTGCTCCCGCCTCTAAATGTTTTTTTGCTCCCTCATAATCAGTAAAGACGCCCGAACATTCCAAAACAATATCAATCCCTAACTCTTGCCAGGGCAAATTTGCCGGGTCCTTCTCGCTAAAAACACTTATCTTCCTTCCATCTTTTGTTCCATCGACCAACAATTCCTTTTCGCCAAATTTAACTAATTTTCTATACATCCCATAAATTGAATCGTATCTCAATAAATAAGCTAATGTCTTGGTATCAGTTAAATCATTAATTGCCACCACCTCCAAATCGGGCTGGTTATCAATAATTCTCCGTAAAGTTGGCCGACCAATTCGGCCAAAGCCATTAATTGCTACTTTGATCATAGTTTTATTGGATATTTAATAATTTTGAAATTTTTTCTTTATCAAATCCTATCACAATTTCCCCATTGATTTCAACAACCGGCACACCCATCTGGCCTGATTTTTCAATCATTTCTTGTCGGGCTTTTTCATCTTCTAAAACATCAATTTCTTCAAACTCAATCTTATTTTCTTTCAAAAATTCTTTCAAACTATAACAATAGGGACAGAAAAGAGTGGTAAAAATTCGAACTTTTGGCATAAAAGTAGAATTATTTACATTGACCACCACCACTGGAAGAACCTGCTTCCAAACCAAAACCGGGTGAAAATGGGGTTTCGGAAAGTTTTTGGGCGCATTCTTCAGGTGGGGTATTGAAGGCTTGACAAACTACCTCTTTAAATTTTTCTGGAGAGCGAGGATTTACTTCAACTATTGTATCATTAATCACTATCGTTGGCGAACCCCTAATCCCATAATTCTCATTCAAATCAGTATGAACATCAAATTTAGGATAGCGGCCATTTAACCAGCTACTTTTATCATTGTAGAGTTCGGTAATTTTATATTTTTTGTCGGTCTCTGAAATACAAGAATTCATCTTATCTTTATCAATCTTGGCCTCGTTTAAACATTTTTCAACATCTCCATCTTGAACAAAACACTTTAAGTATTGATAGTATTTTTCTTTCTCTTCTTTTTGGGTACAATACTGTCTTAAGTTTTCATCTATTTCTTCTTTTTCATGCATTATATAATTGACAAAATATACCCCCATTTCTGCCTTATCTTTTAACAAATCGTAAACCGGCAAAAACATTTTTTGAGCTTGTAGACCGAAGGAACAAAGGGACATCACAAAAAGTTTAACATCTGGTCTTTCCTGTGTTGGAATTTCTTGGGCTGTTGTTTCCTCTTGGGCCTGGGTTAAATCCGATTCTAAATCAATCCCTTCCCGAGGAAATAAAATCTTGCCATTTTTTGTCACATAGGAAGTGTATTCATTTTCTTCTATTTTAAGCCGAAATTTATAAAGTCCGTTTTCCTCTGTCACCGAAACTAAAGAGGCTTTAGATTCTGGCAGCATATTCTTGTTAATAAATTCAATCGCTTTTTGGGCAGCTGCTTCCGGAGACAAAATACCAGTCTGAGAAAATCCAGTCTTTTTCAAATAAAAAGTCGTTCCTATAATCGAAACCCCGGCAGTAAGGATGGCTACGAATATTAATTTAAATAAATCTTCTTTCATATAAGTTGATATTACCAGAAATTTCAATTTTTTTCAACTTAAACAGTCTTCGACCTTTTCCCAGATGATTTCTTTATTTTATCAAAACCTCTTTTTAATGCAACTATTTTTAACTTTTATTTCTGAGCACGGCTTTGACTGTCCATTTTATTTTTAAAAATCTAACAAATTATTCCACCGCCCAAAAGCTCATCTTTTTGATAAAACACAACCGACTGACCGGGAGTAATCGCTCTCTGGGGTTTTTCAAAAATTAGCTTATAGCTTTTATCTTTTAGCTTTTTAGTAATTTTTGCCAAAGCAAAATTTGAACGGTAGCGAATCTTTACTTTTACTTTTAAAGGGATACTTGGTTCTCTGCCAGAAAGCCAATTTACATTTTTGGCGATCAATTCTTTATTATACAAATCTTTTTCATTTTTGGTAACGATTAAGACATTATTTTTCAAATTCTTATCTAAAACATAATAAGGACCCCCAGCAAGCTTAATTCCTTTTCTTTGGCCAATTGTATAAAACCATAAACCATTATGTTGGCCAACTATCTTTCCTTGAACATCAACAATTTTGCCCGGTTTTTCCTTTAAATATTTTCTTAAAAAATCGTTAACTGTTTTTTGAATAAAACAAATTTCAGTTGATTTTTTAACTTTTAAGAGAAAATCTAATTTAAAAATTTTTGCTAAACTTTCAACCTCACTTCTTTTATAATCTCCAATCGGAAATAAAATTTTCTTTAGCTGATCCTGATTGAGCATCCACAAAAAATAACTTTGATCTTTTTGATGATCTTTTGCCCTCAGTAATTTGTAAATCGTTTTGCTGCCTTTATCTTTTATTTCTCGTTTTCTGGCATAATGGCCAGTGGCAACAAAATCAGCATTTAGTTTTAAGGCTTTTTCTAACAATAAACCAAATTTTATTTCTTTGTTACAAACGACACAAGGATTCGGCGTCCAAGCCCGTTTATAACTATCCAAAAAACAATCAACAATTCGCTTTTTGAATTCTTTTTCAAAATTAAAAATATAAAAAGGAATTTTTAAAATTTTAGCCACTTTTCTTGCTCTCATCTCTGCTTCTGAAGAACAACAACGATTTGAAATACCAACTAAACCATCTTTTTCCGGTTCTGACCAAAACTTCATAAAAATTCCCACAACCTCAAAACCGGTTTTTTTTAATAAAGTAGCGGCAACGCTTGAATCTAAACCTCCAGAAAGAGCGACAACAACCATTTCTTTTTGAAGTTTTTGCCAATTTATCTTTTTTTTAATCTTCATGGAATTTCTTGAATTCTGACAATATTTGTTTTACCCAATTTCCCCCAATCTTCAGCATAAATTAAAATCACCCTCTCTCCTTTTTTTACATACTCCTCTTTTTTAATTTTAAAAAGAACTCTCTCAATATCTTTAGCGCTTCTTTTCTTGTAGAAGTATCCTCTTTCTTCCAAAAGAAAAGGGACTACTCCATAAAGGAGGCAAAGACGATCCCTTAATTTTTTATCAGGGGTAAAGGCTAGAATGGGAATGTTTGGCCTCAGACGAGAAAGCATATGACAGGTTAGACCCCCTTTGGTCAAAACCAAAAAGGCTTTTATCTTCTCTTTTTGACCTAAAAAGCTTAACCAAAGGTGATAGGCAGAATAGCAAACCGCCGATGTCTGATGGTTAATTTCAAAATTAAAATTTTTAATTGGCGGTCTATTCTTTTCCCAAAACCGACAAATTCTTTCTGCCATCAAAACCGCTTCTTTAGGGTGCTTGCCAGTGGCTGTTTCGGCGGACAACATTACCGCATCGGTATAGTCTAAAACGCTATTAGCCACATCAGAAACTTCCGCCCGGGTCGGAAAAGGGTTATAAATCATTGATTCCAACATTTCCGTCGCCACGATAACCGGCTTTCCTTTTTCTACGCAACTTTTAATAACTTTTTTTTGATAATAGGGAACTTCTTCCAAAGAAATCTCTTTCCCTAAATCTCCGCGGGCCACCATAATACCATCGGCTGCAAGAATGATTTCTTCTAAATTTTTTAAGGCTTCTTTGGTTTCTATTTTGGCAATAATTTTAGCTGACAAAGAAAAAGATTTTGCCTTTTTTTTCAATTTTTCAATATCTTTTTTTGACCTTAAGAGAGAAAGGGCTAAAAAATCAACATCATATTTTGCAGCTAATGAAAGACCAATCAAATTTTTAAGATTAGGGTCAGGCAAATCTAAAAGAATGGCTAATGGCTTCTTTTTTTCTCTGGCGATTTCTTGAAGTTTTTTAATCATTCGGCTATGCCACTGAGGATTATTGTGTTTTAAATTAAAACGAAAAACACTGGCTCCACTTTCAACCAGAGAAGAAAGGGTTTCTTTTGGTTCCACTGCCGGACCAACTGTTGCCACAATTTTCGTTAAAGACATATTTAGAATTTTTTATACATTTCCTCTTCTATTTTTGTCCATTCTTTATATCTCTTTTCAATTTCTTTTTTTTCTTTTTCTATTCTTTGATGGGCTTTTAATAATTTTTCCGGAATTTTTCTCTTTTGTTTCGTTAAATAATCGTAAATCGCCTCATAAAGGGCATCGGCTGCCAAAACCGAGCAGTGAATTTTTACCGGCGGCAATCCACCCAACTCTTTGACAATCTCTTCCCTATCAAACTCTAAAGCTTCTTCCAAGGATCTTCCTTTAACCAAATCAGTAATAACACTGCTGGTGGCAATGGCTGCTGTGCAACCATAAGTTTCAAATTTCACATCTTTTATAATTTCCCCCCTTTTTTTCTCTTTTCCGATTTTAATATAAAGCCACATTACGTCTCCGCAGAGAATGTTTCCCACCTTCCCTATTCCATCAGCATTTTCAATCCTTCCCATATTATGGGGGTATTTAAAATGCTCCATCACTTTTTTTGGATATAAACTAAATTTTTTCATACTTTAAAAGGTGAAATTTTTCTTAATTTTTTAACAACTCCGGGTAAAACTTTTAAAACATAGTCAATTTCTTTCTCTTTTGTCCAACGACCCAAACTCAATCTTAAAGAGCTATGGGCTTTTTGAGGCTTTAATCCAATTGCTAATAAAACATGACTGGGCTCTAATTTAGCAGTGGCGCAGGCTGAGCCAGTAGAAGCTGCAATTCCCAATAAATCAAGCTGCATTACTATCGATTCGCCTTCAACAAACTCAAAAGAAAAATTGGCATTGTTTGGCAATCTCTTTTTGGGATGGCCATTTAAATAAGAATGAGGAATTTTGCTTAAAATTCCTTTTATTAACTTATCCCGTAATTTTCTTAATCTCTTGGTTGTTTTTTTCATTTCTTTTTTACAAATTTTACAAGCTTGGGCAAAACCAACAATTCCAGCCACGTTGACGGTTGAAGACCTCAATCCTAATTCATGACCTCCTCCATGAAGCAAAGGTGTAATTTTAACTCCATCCCTAATATATAAAGCTCCCACTCCTTTTGGTCCGTACATTTTATGAGAACTCATAGTCATTAAATCAATATTCATTTTATTAACATCAATGGGAATTTTGCCAAAAGTTTGGGCAGCATCAGTGTGAAAATAAATACCTTTTTCCTTACAGATCTTTCCAATTTCCTCAATTGGCTCAATTGTTCCTATTTCATTATTGGCATGCATTACAGAAACTAAAATTGTTTCTTTTTTGATTGCTTTTTTTAAGTCTTCGGGATTAACTAAACCATATTTATCAACCTTTAGCCTCGTCACCTCAAATCCCTGAGTTTCTAACCATTTAGCTGACTCCATAATAGAGGGGTGTTCAATTGAGGAAATTATAATATGATTTCTTTTTTCTTTTTTTAAAAAGGCCACCCCTTTTAAAGCCAAATTATTACTTTCAGTAGCAGAACTGGTAAAGATTATTTCATTGGCTTTAGCTTTTATTAAATCGGCAACCGCCTGTCTGCTTTCTTCTAAGGCTTGCTTTGCTTCTTGACCAAAAGAGTGGAGAGACATTGTATTGCCAAATTTCTCTTTTAAAAAAGGAGTCATCTTTCTTATCACCCGTGGATCAATGGGGGTAGTAGCTGCATAATCTAAATAAATTTTTTTGGGCATATTTTAAAAATTATTTTTCAATTAAATCAACCAAAGTCATTGAATTTAAAGTTTTATTAATAGCTCTATTTAACTTTTGCCAAAAATTTTTAGTCAGACATTTTTTTTCTTTAGGACAAAAATATTTTAAACATTTGACTAAAACCATTTCTCCCTCTAAAACTTTAATTATTCTTCCGATTTTGATTTTTTTAGGAGATTTAGCCAAAAAATATCCTCCCTTAACGCCTTTTTTAGAATTGACCAAACCTTCCTTTTCTAATTTTGAAATTATTTTTTCCAAATAGTCTAAGGGGATATTTTCTTTTTTAGCAATTTTTCTTAGAGGAGAAATTTTTTTCTCCTTAAAAATTCTCGCTAAATAAACCATTGCCCTTAAACCATATTGTGATTTTGTTGAAATTCGCATATTAAAACCGACTAATTTAGTCGGTTTTATTTTAGCAAACCAAAATCTAATGTCAAGCTAATGCTTCCCAAATAATTCTTAAAGACATTAGGTATTATTTTAAGTTTCTTTAGCTAGGATTTTCGTTTAATCTTCTTCTCCAATTGCCCCAACAGGACAACCTTCTTTTGCTTCCTTGGTACATTCTTTGTTTTTTTCTAAATCAGCATCCTCTTTTATTTTTGATTTTCCATCATCACCTAATTCAAAAACGTTTGGACAAACTGAGGTACAATATCCACAACCAATACATTTTTCTTTATTTATCTTAACCATAATTAATAATAACCTAAATTATTTTAATTTTGACCTTTATTTCACCTTTAGAACCTCTCTAACAAATGAAAAATTTATTTTCTATCATTTAGCGTATCTTAAAATTTTTGACATCAATTTTAATTGGGGAAATATTCCTAAGTTTCCATTTTGACATTTTTTTTCTGAAAATTCAAAAACTCTATCTTTTTCAGCGCCAAAAATTAAAATTGGTATTGGTTCAAAACAATGTTGTTTTAATAAAGAACAGGTTGAATGGTCGCCAGTGACCACAATTAAAATATTTTTAAGGTAAAGCAGGGGTTTTAAGTTTTTATCAATTTTTTCAAGAAACTCTTTTTTGCCAAAAAAATTTCCATCTTCGGCTAAATTATCAGCTGCTTTAATGTGGAGAAAAATAAAATCATATTTTCTTAGAGCGGTTTTAGCGGTTAAAATCTTTCCTTTTAAATTAGTATTAACCAAACCGGTAGCGCCCTTCACTTTAATTTCTTCCATTCCTAAAAATCTGCCAATCCCTTTATAAAGCATGCCGCCGGAAATAAAAGCCGATTTCAGATTATATTTTTCTTTAAAATTTTTTATTTTTTTCAGCTTTCCTGCTCCTCTAACAAGAATGTAATTTGCCGGCAGTTTTCTTTTTTTGTTAAGAGGGTAAGTTTTTAATATAAAATGAGTTTTTTCCAAAAATTGGTTTAAAATTTTTGCTGTAAATTGCGCCTTTTTTGTTTTTTCTAAGGGTTTAATCGTTAAGGGCTTAACCCCGGTCAATTTTGGATCATTAGAAGATATTTTAAAAGAAAGATTTTTCCCTCTTAAAATTAAAGCAAACCGATGAGAAATTCCTTTGGCAATCAAAAGTTTTACTCCTTCAATTTCAATATCAGAAATTGCTTTAATTAAATCTTTTGTCTCTTCAATTCTTCCTGCCCGTCGGTCAATAATTTCCATTGTCTTTTCGTTAATAGTGGCGAAATTTCCCCGTAGACAAATATCATCCGGTAAAATCTTCATTCCAATACCCAGAGCTTCCAATACTCCCCTGCCCGGATTATGCTTTTTTGGGCTATAGCCAAAAATTGCCAAATGGGTGTCTTCTGAAGTAGGTAGTTTTCCCCTTTCTGTCCAAGGCTTGACTAATCCGCAAAGACCATTTTTTGCCAAAAAATCTAAATTCGGCTTTCTTGCCGCTTCTAAAGGAGTTTTTCCTCCCAGCTCTGGAATTAGTTCATCGCCTAATCCATCAATAATAATTAAGAGGATTTTTTTCATATTGATTTTTGACCAAAAATAGCCATCATTACCTGAGGGGTTTTTGGTCTATCCCGACGAAAAGAAAAATATTTTTCAGGAAGACAAAAAGTGCATTCAGGATTAATTTCGATGTTTTCTTCTTTCAGTCCAAAATTAAGCAATTGAATTTTAGCTATTTTCTTTAAATCCAGAAAGATTTTACCTTTTTCAAGGAGAATAGCCGAGGAGAAAAATTCAAAAAAAGCAAGAACATCTCTTTTCACTTCAAAATGCTTTTGACAAATACCTGGCCCTATTCCGGCTAAAATATTTTGAGATTGGCTCCCCAATTCTCTAAATTTTTCAATGGCTAAATGTAAAATTCCTTGAGCTAAATTACGCCATCCGCCGTGAATAAGTCCTACAATCTCCTTTTTAAAGTCGTAAAGAAAAATTGCCAAACAATCAGCAGCCGTTATTGATAAAAAAATGTCTTTTTCCGAGGTAATTAACCCATCGTTATTTTGAATTATCTTTCCACAATCTTTTCTGGTCACAATTTTTATTTCTTTTCCGTGAATTAATTTTGTCTTCACTATCAAATCTGGATTAATTCCCAATCTCTCTAAAAATTTTTTCCTATTTTCAATAATACTATTCTCCGAATTATCATCTAACCTCATTGAACCATCTGACTTTTCCGACAGGGCAACAATTAAATTTTTATGTTTATCAAAAATAGAAAACAGAGAATTCAACTTTTAATAATTACTAGACCGTCCAACCTTAAAAATTGGGGGTTGGGTTGAAACCAAATATTCATATTTTTTATCCTCTTTCAATCTCTAATAATCTATTATACTTTGCCAACCTTTCGGATCTGGCAGGAGCGCCAGATTTGATGAAGTCAGCTCCTACACCAACAGCAAAATCAGCAATGAAAGGGTCCAAAGTTTCACCTGAACGATGAGAAACAATTATTTTCCAACCAAAAGATTTTGCTAATTTCACCGCTTCAATGGCTTCTGTCACTGTTCCAATTTGATTAATTTTGATAATTACTCCATTACAAAGTCCTTTTTCTTTGGCTATTTTTATCCTCTCTGGATTTGTCACTGTTAAATCGTCACTGATTAACAAGAATTTATCATTTGCCATTTGTAATTTGTAATTTAACAACTCCCATCCTTCAAAATCCTCTTCCCCAAAAGGATCTTCAAGTCCGATAATAGGATATTTTTCGATTAAGTGACAATAATAATCCAAAAGTTCTCTTTTTGATAAAAGTCTTTTTTCTATTTTATATTTTTCTCCTTTTTGGAATTGACTGGCGGCACAATCTAAAATAATTTTTGTGTTTTTGAAATTATCAGAGGCATCTCCAATTAAGTCTAAGGCTTCTGTTGCTTTTGAAATTGGAGGCGAAAAACCTCCTTCGTCTCCCAATTCTAATTTTTTGAATTTTTTTTGAATTATTTTTCCCAAATTTTTATAAATCTTTGTTGCCAAAGCGAAATTTTCCGAAAAACTTTCCAACTGAGGAACAATCATAAATTCTTGAATATCAAGGTCATTTTTTGCATGCATTCCTCCATTAATGATATTGAAACACGGTCGAGGAAAAATTTCGGAAATTTTTAGCCGAGTTTGACCACGATAAATTTCCCTTAGATAGAGGTAAAGAGGCGTTTTTTTTGTCACCGCTCCGGCTCGAGAAATAACCATTGAAACTCCAACAACCGCATTGCCACCCAACTTTGATTTATCTTTTGTCCCATCTAATTTTAAAAGAAAATTATCAATTTCTTTTTGTTCTGTGGGTTCTTTGCCAACCAATTGAGGGGCAATAATTTCATTAATATTTTTTATTGCTTTTTCTACCTCAATTACTTTTGCCTCATATTTCCCAGTAGAAGCTCCGCTTGGAACACTAGCTGAAACCAAAAAATCATCCAATTTAATTAAAACCTGAAGAGTAGGCCTTTTCCTTGAATCATGGGTTTCTCTTGCTTTAATAATTTCAATTTTTAGTCTTTTTTTCTTGAGTTTTGAGTCCATTAATATATTTGAAAGCATTAACAACAGCTTTTACTCCTTCTCCGGCTGCTACTACAATCTGTTTGGGAAAAATTTGGGTTACATCACCAGCAGCAAAGAGGCCAGGTGTCTTTGTCTGGCAAGTGGCTAAATCAATTATTATCTCATCTCTTTCGTTAAAATCTACTAAATCCTTAATAAAGGAGGTGGCTGGTTGATTTCCAATTTCCACAAAAACCCCCTCTACCTCTAAAGTAATCTCTTGACCTCTCACCCTATCTTCGTAAGTAAGAGAGTTGACAAATTTTTCGCCTTTAATTTCTTTAACCGCAGCTTGAGTAATAATCTCTACCTTTCCCGTCTTTTTGACTTTTTCTTGATTTTCAAAATCAGCTTTTACTTCCTTTCCATACTCTAAAATATAAATTTTTTTAGCAATTTTTGCCAAAAATAAAGCAGCTTCAAAAGCCGAATTGCCGCCACCAATAATGGCAACATTTTTGCCTTCAAAGAGTGGTCCATCACAGGTGACACAATAACTCAGACCTTTACCCAAAAATTTCTTTTCTCCTTCAACTTTCAAGGCTCGAGGGTCGGCACCTGAAGCAACAATCACTGCCTTTGACTCAAATCTATTTTTACTTTTGGTAATAACTAAAAAGTGATCGCCGATTTTTTTTACTTTTATCACTCCATCTCTCTCAATATCAATTTTTTGCTTTCTTAACTGCTTTTCAAATTTCTGAATAAGCTCCATTCCCGAAATTTTTTCAAAACCAGGATAGTTCTCTATAGCTACTGCTTTCTTGGCTATCTGACCGCCAAATTCTTTGGTAATCAAAAGGATGTTTAATTTTTGCCTGGCAGCGTAAATGCCAGCGGTAATTCCCGCCGGCCCTCCACCAATGATAATTAAATCATACATAAAGTTAAAATAAGATTTAAGATTTCGATTTGCTAATATTTAAAGCCTTTTTGACCTTTTAATCTGGAAAATTTCAAAATTTTGGATTTAACACCTCAGGAATGGTTTCAATCAGATCGGTGGCAGTGAGGGATTCGCCTAATTTTTTTCCTGCCAATCCTCCAGCCAAGCCATTAATGTAAGCTCCTGCCTGGCCGGCCAAAAAGGGCTCAATTCCCCTCGCCATTAAAGCTCCAGCAATTCCAGCCAAGGTATCGCCACAACCGCCCTTGGTCATATAAGGACTACCGGTTCTATTCACGGCTACTTCTTTTCCGTCAGAAATTATATCGATGGCACCCTTCAATAAAATAGTAGTTTTTAGTCGCTGGGCTTCCTCTTGAACGATTTTTATTTTCTCTTCGTTTGACTTACGATAAACCTCTTTGCCACTCAGAATAAAAAACTCGTAAAGATGAGGAGTGATTAAAAACGGCTTTCCGGAAATAACTTGAGGATTTTTAGCAACCGCGTGAATAGCATCGGCATCAATGACGACTGGAACCGAGACTTTTTTCAAAAATTCCAAAACTGCCTCTTGGGTTTCTTTTGAACGCCCCATTCCCCCTCCAATCACAACCGCTGTTTTTCCATAAGAGACAGTTTTGGCTGATTCAGTCATTGAAAGTAAAGTTGCTAAATGTTCTTTTACCAGCCATTTTCCTTCTAAAGAATAAGCAGCTAAATTGGGAGAAAAAGAAGCAATAATATCAGCTGCCCTTTTGGGAGCGATAACTCTTACCATATCCACCCCCGTTCGAAAAGCGGCCATGGCAGAAAGAGCCGGCGAGCCAGAGTAAAAATCAGACCCACCAATAACAATTAAGAGTCCGTAATCATATTTTTTAACGGCCCTTGGTCTTTTTTTATAAATTTTCTTTAAAATATTTTTGGTAACTTTAATCATATTTTTGAAATCTTTATAAATTTTATTCATTCTTTATCAGAAAATAGGTTTTTTCTTCCTCAGAAAAGTGGGGGTTTCCCAGAATCTCTCTTTAGCCAAAATTTCAGCTTCTTCTTTTTCAATCTCTTTTTTTAATTGAAGACCGTTTTTTCTAACTACAACCTCTATCTCTTTTGAGACGCTTTCCTTTTTGGAAACCTCCTCTTCTTTTTTCTTTTTCCCTGAGGGTGAAGAAATAGCTTGAGGTTTTTCTTTTTTGGGCGGAATCTTTTTTTTCAATTTCTTTTTCCTTTTATTTTTGGCAATCTCATTTAAAACTTTGCTACAGCCGGTAGCCAAAAGAGTAACTATCGTGCCTTGTTTCTTTTCTGCCCGTGAGATTCCAAAAATAATCTTTGCTTCTTTGTCAACTTTTTCTGAAATGGTTTTTGAAATTTGATTGACAAGGGCTAAAGAAAGATCTTTTTGTCCGGCGATATTTAACAAAACCCCTTTTGCTCCAATCACACTATAAGGATAGAGAGGTGAGTGAATAACTTTTTCAATCTCCTTTTGTTCATTATTCTTTTCAATCTTAGCAGAATTTAAATAGGCCAAAGCTCCATGGCCTTCAAAAATTGTTTTAAGGTCGGCAAAATCAATGTTTATTAGGGCTGGCCGAAAAATTATTTCAACCAAGTTTTGAAGGCTTTCGGCTAAACATTTGTTGACCGTAGAAAAGGCCTGTCTTAAAGGAGTGTTTCTCTCGATAATCTGAAAAATTCGTTCGTTGGGTAAAGTGGAAAAGGCATTTAATTTTCGCCGCATTTCCATCAAAGCCCTCTTAGCAATCTCCATTTTTCTTTTGCCTTCAAATAAAAAAGGAAAAGTAAAGATGCCGTAAGTCAAGTTTCCCAAGTTTTTTGAAAGCTGAGCAAAGATTTGGGTAGCGCCAGATCCTACTCCTCCTCCAAGAGTAGCAACTAAAATCACAAGGTCTTGGCCGGTCAATATCTTTTTAATCTCTTCTTTCTCACTTTTGGCAACTGCCTTCCCAATTTCCGGATTTATGCCCGTCCCCAAACCATGGAGCAAACTCTGACCAAAATGAAATTTCTTAATGCTTTTGGGAAGCTTATTTAAGGCCTTGAGGTCGGTGTCAGCAGCGATAAAAGAAATTTTTGCTTTTGTCGTCTGGGCAATTTCGGAAACAATATTTCCCCCTCCCCCACCTATCCCAATAAGTTGGATATTAATCTTCTTAATCTTTTCTGTTTCCCTTTCTGGTGTTGGCAAAAGAGAAGTTTGAGCTTTTTTTTGGTTGACTAAAAATTTTTTCTTAACTTTTATTGACTCTTTTATTGGTTTTTTATTCATTATTAAATTATAAAACTTTATGTTCTTTAGTCAATGAGATTGCGGAATTTCTGCCAATCAAAATTCCAAGGATCCGTCTTTCTTTCCGGAGCAATATCAGAATGACCAAAGATATTTTTTAAAGAAATGTGATATTTTTTTTGAAGATATTTAATTAAATCTGCTAACTGTAAATATTGAATTTCATTTGGCGACTCTTCTTTTTGATACAAAAGCTCAACTCCAATAGAAAAATCATTAACATTAGTTCTACCGTCAGGAGTTTTGCTCTTTCCGGCATGATAGGCGATATTTTTATCTTCAACCAATCGATAAATATTACCCTGGCGATCAATCAGATAATGAACGGCTACTCCATAAAGTTCATATTCTTTAATCACTCCTTCTACACTATAGGGGTCTTTGCCAAGGGCGTCATAAGAAGAGTGAATGACAATCGTATCTATCGCTCGTGGTTTCAAGGGTGTTTCCTGTCCCCAGGTTAAGAGTTTGTTAATAATTTTAGGTGACGATTTTGATTGCTGTGGCTTTTGAAGAGAAGAAGGTTGTTCAATTTTTTCTTCGGTAATAATTTCTCCTTTCAGTAATTCTCCAACCGAAAGACTACTCTCAGCTGATTTTTCTTCAAAAGAAAATTTTGAAGAAGATTTAAAAATTTTTAGTTCTTGGTTTTGAAAATAATGATTTATTCCGCCAATGATAAAAATAATTAAAACGAAAAAAATAAGCCAGAAAGATTTTGGAAATATCATTTATTTTTTGAAAATTATTGAAATGATAAAAAGCGATGAATTCACTAAAATAATTAATGGACCCAACGGAAAATTGGTGATTTTAAAAAGCAATGCGCCAAAAAAAACAGAAATTATACCAAAAAATGAGGCTAAAAAAGTGTAATTCCTCAAAGTTTTACTTAAATTTCTAGCAGTAGCAGCTGGAACAATCATTAATGCTCCAACCAAAAGAGAACCAACAATCTTAATTCCTAAAGCCACCATGGCGGCAACTGAAAGAAGATAAATAAGGTTTTGTCTTTTAATTTTAATTCCCTCATTCCTGGCTAAATCCTCAGAAATATGAGTTAAAACCATCCCGCGATAAATGTTTCTGATGACAAAAAATAAAAAAATGGCCAAAACCACTGAGAATATTGTCATTTCAAAAGAGACCTTAGAAATATCGCCGATTAAAGCGTGTAATAATTCAGATTCAGGAATAATTAAAAATCCAATTGCCAAACTGGTAACAAACAAAACCCCAACTAGTGCTTCCATTGGTAAAGAAGTTTTGATTTCAAAAAACCAAATTAATAAAATGCCTAAGGCTAAAAAGAAAAAGGCACCCAAAGAAACATCAAAACCTAAAAGAAGAGCCAAACCCATTCCGGGCAAAGCCAAATGACCCAAAGCATCGCTAACTAAAGCCATTCTTTTTTGAAGCATTAAAGTGCCTAAATAGCCAGCTACCCCTCCAATAAAAATTCCGGTAATTAAACTAAATAAAAATTGATCTCCCATATGAAATCTTAGTGTTTGTGCTCGTAAAATTTAATTTCCGTTCCATAAACTTTCTCTAGCA
Organism: bacterium; assembly: GCA_036803205.1. Classification (GTDB taxonomy): domain Bacteria; phylum Patescibacteriota; class Minisyncoccia; order Minisyncoccales; family GBS-2; genus DAIRUS01. The sequence continues at coordinate 50,865 of DAIRUS010000005.1, forward strand.
AATCAGGTGTCAAAATCTCCCTCAGCTTTCCAAAACAAAGCGCTCTTTTATTCAGGCAAAGAACTTTGCTCGAGTATTTATATACGACATTTAAATCATGGGTAACCAACAAAATAGTTAAATCCCTTTCTTTCTGGAACTGCTTTAAAAGAGAGTAAATTGTTTTTTCGCCTGAAATATCAATTCCGCTTGTTGGCTCATCAAAAAGCAAAACCTGAGGATTTCCGCTTAAAGCCCAGCCGATTAAAAGCCTTTGAAATTGACCAGAAGAAAGCTCGCCAATCTTCTTTTCTAAAATTTCTTTTTCTATTCCAAGCAAATTTAAAATTTTGACTAAATCATTTTCCAAAACATTCTTAAGGCTAAAAAACTCTTTCCCATTCATCGGGACATCTTTAATAAAAGGCAATCTTTGAGGAACATAACCAATTTTCAATCCTTGAGGCGGTGACCAGATGATTTCACCTTTATAAGGTAAAACCCCTAATAGGGTTCTTAGTAAAACCGTCTTTCCAGCACCGTTAGGTCCCAAAATGGTCAAAATCTCTCCTTTTTTTATTTCGAAAGACAAATTCTCGAGGATTTTTTCTCCTTCTAATTCAACGCTTAATCCTCGAACTTTTAAAATAACTTCCGAGGATTGATTTTTTTCTTTTAAAATTAAATTTTCCATAATTCAAATAATCACTTTTCAAAAGGTTTTCTGAAAACTGGCCCATGGCCGGGATAAATTATCATCCCTGGCTGAATAATTTTTTCTAATTTTTTTAATGAATTTTCTAAATCCTTTTTGGAACCACCGGGTAAATCGGTTCGGCCATACCCTTCTTCAAAGATTGTGTCGCCAGTCAAAATAAAATCTTTGCCTAAAATGCAAATTGAACCTTTTGTGTGGCCCGGAGTATGAATGATTTTTAAAAATTCATTCCCTAAATTAATTTCCTCCCCATCTTCTAAAAATTGATCCGGCTGAAATACCAACCTTTTCTCTTTTTTTTGAAAAGAAGCAGAAAAAGGAAGAGATTTAATGAAATCTTTTTCTTCTTTGTGGATTAAAATTTTAGCGCCAGTTTCCTCTTTTAATCTTTGGGCTACTAAGGTATGGTCTAAATGATAATGAGTGAGAATAATATAATTTAATTTTTTATCCTTTAATTCTTTTAAAATTTTTCTCAAACCGCCTCCCGGATCAATGACAATAACCTCTTTTCCGGAAACAAGATAATAACAATTTGTTAAAAGAGGCCCAACAACAAAACACTTAATCTCCATACCATTTTATTTTATCAAAATTTATTACCAAGACAAAAACATCTTGCCTCAAAGGCACTTATTTTAAAATTTTTTAGTTTTATAATTTTTAAATTCTATTCAGTTGTCACGCCGTCAAAATGTTCTTCGTCTCTCTCAGCCTCTTCTTTTGTTGTATGAACTAATCCATCTCGGTGTTGTGGCGGAGAATAAATTGTATAAACCTTTAAAAATTCATCCGAAGAAGTGTTAATAACATTATGTCTTGCTCCAGCTGGCACTATGACTGCAAAACCATCTTCCACTTTATATTCCACTCCGTTTATAATTACCTTGCCCTCGCCTTCTTCGAATCTAAAAAACTGATCCAAATTCTCGTGAACCTCTTCGCCAATTTCTTCTCCAGGCTTCAAACTCATCACTACCAATTGACTGTGCTTGCCAGTATATAAAACCTTCCGGAAATTGTTGTTTTTTTCGGTTATTTTTTCAATGTTTGCTACGTAACCCTTCATAAGTTTTAATATGATTTTAAGTTTTTTTTCGACCTTTGAAAACTTGTTTTATCTCCTTTTTAATTATTTTAAACTTAAATTTTCCTTTTGAGACATTTGATATTCAACTAAAAAATAATCATTGAACCTCTTGTATTCCTCGATCTTACTTTTCACCCCAAGGTTTTCTAACTCAATTACCAAATCTTCAAAATAATCATAAACACCGCAAGTATAACACATATAACCTGAAAATTTAACTAAAAATTTCTTGTCTTTAAATTCAATCAACTCAGCCTTAGCTTCGGGAACTCTAATTTCATTAAAATTTTCAATTGCCTTTAAAATTTTCTTTTTTAACAACATTCTCTTGGTAACTTGTATTCCTTTCTTTCGTTAAATTCTCTTTTTTTCCCTACATTCCACTGCCGGACCGGTCTTAAATAGCCAACAACTCTTGAATAAATCTCGCAGGATTGATAATTTCTTAATTCTTGATTTTTTTGAAAACAATCATGACATTTAAAAACTAATATCTTTTCTCCATTGTTTTCATAAGCAAGTAAAACTCCATTTTTGATTTCTTTTCCATTAACCTCTATTTTCTTCTGACAATCATGGCAGTATTGTTTTTCTCTATTAGCAATTTTTGCATTTCCCATAAAAATAGACTTGATAGCTTTTTATTTTGCCGACTTTTAATTTGCCAACCTTTAGAATTGGGGCTTTGTCAAAAACATCAAATATCTTTCCGCAACTCTGGCAGAAAAAATGACTGTGGGCAGAAATATTGCCGTCATAACGACTGATATCACTAGGAATTTCCAGAATTTCTCCTTTTTCTTTCAGGTTTTTTAAAATCCGGTAAATAGTGCCTAAACTAATTCTCGGTAATTTTTTTCTAACCTCTTTAAAAACAATCTCAGCTGAAGGATGAGTTTTAGCCGATTTCAAATAACCTAAAATAATTTTCTTTTGGGAGGTAATTCTTTCTTTTTTGCTCTTTTTCTTATTAGTAATCATTATTATTTAGATTTTATTCTTAACAAAGAAGACTGTCAAGTGATAGCCTGTTGAAAACTCAGAAATTAAATTAGTTTCAAAATTGCGGGACAAAACAGCAATAGGTAGCGGAAGATTATCTTCCGCAAGTTATATTTTAGCTCACTTTTCTAATAAGCGAATACAATAAAATCAGATTTGGTAATTTTAGCAAAAAAGTAAAAAATAAAGCCCTGGAAAAATCCAGGGCTCTTGTTTTGTTAAGGACAATAAAAACACCAACAACAGCAAGGACGATAATCACATTGACTCACTGTGAAACTGATTTCCTCTACTTCTATGATGGTAGAACAATCCGGCGCTTCATATTTTAGTTCTTTAACGCTTACCGGCAAACAACGAGGAAAACCCCAGAGAGGTTTATTGGTGAGGACTGCTTTAATGAAGTATGTTCCTATCCCCCATCCTTCTGGCGGAGGAACAACTTCAAAGTTGACTTTGGCTTGGTTTTCGAAAACAAACAACCTTATTAAGGTATAAGCGTTGAAGATGTATAAATACCACTTTCCTCTCGGGACATTATAAAGAAAGATTCTCACTGGGCTAGAGTTACAGGTGGTTTGTCTGGAAACTGTGCTTAAAACCACCGTCGGAGGATTGCAACAAGTCGGCGATTTGTCGTATACCCAGTAACTTCCCAGACCTATCCTCTC
>DAIRUS010000006.1:0-47108 GCA_036803205.1 bacterium
TTAGAGGATGCTAAAGCAGCCGGTCTGACAGAAGGCGCAGAGGTTAATTCATATATGCCGCCCTTGTAGTATTCAAAACCAGCATAGTTTGGCAACTTTTCCTTCACTCCAAAAAGCATTTTTTTCTCCTCATAACTATAACCTGAAACCCCTGTCTCTCCTGCTTCCCATCTTAGACCATTAGCCTTGTTAAAATTATTAATTTGTTCGATGATTGTCCTTTCTTGTTGTTTGAGAATATCTTTTTTAGCTAATTCAATTCCCATTGTTTGAACACTAGGAGAAAGTTTACTTTTATCTTCAAGAGTGGCAAAGTTTTCAATAAAAACACTAGCTCCTTCTTGCTCTGTCTTTATTTGTTTTGGGACAATACCATTTAAAAGACAGGTTTCTTGACAAATGTTTTTGAAAGAGACTTCTCCTGAATAAAATGGTCTTTGGGCTTCAAAGATTAAATGTTCTCTGTTTTTTTGATCAACTAAAATTATTCTGGCAAAACTTTTAAAATCAGAAGAAAGAGAGATTTTTCCAGTAATAGCGAGAGAATAAATTGGTTTAGTCTGGAAAGTAAAGACTGTTGAATCTTGAGAAAATGTTTGAGAAACGGTAGTTTGGATTAAATCTGCCGGATTGGAAACTGGCGGTTGAAAAGCAGGAGAACTCAAGACAAGGGAAGTAGGACTAGGAGTAGGAGTGGCGACAACGATGGCTGTTGGAGGGGGAGCTTGAGTTGTTTGACAATCGATCCGCCACCAATTTTGGACATTTCTATATCCTAAAGCCAACAAGAAAAGATTGATTAATAACCAGGCAGCATAAGCAATGAAAAGTCCAATAACTACTGAGGTGAAAATTCTTTTGGCCTGACCAAGAGTAGTAAATCCTCCTGGTAAGAATTCAAGAATTGCTCCAATATACAAGAAACCGGCAATGACTAGCATGAAAATTGCCAGAGGAGGAATAAGGCAGAATAAAATATAATTGACAATTCGATTGAGCATTTCAAAAAGATGGCAAAGGGTGCATTGGCCTAATTGACAAGGAACAAGGCCTTGAGTATGGACTATTTCACAGGGCCCTTGAGCCTGAACTTTTGGAGCTAATAATAAAAAAAGAGTGAGGAAAAATATTAAGAGATATCTTTGAGAGATGGAAGATTTTGGTTTCATCATTTTGGGATGCCCCTGAGAGGATTTGAACCTCTAACTTCAGTTCCGAAGACTGAGATGATTTCCATTTCACCACAGGGGCAGTTTAAGTTTAAATTATATTTTATTATTATTATTTTATCAAACTAATTGAAAAAAGCAAAGAAAAGAGATAAGATAATAATGAATTAAAATCAAAAAACAATGAAAATTCCTAATGAGGTTCAGCTTATTCTCCAAAAACTCAAAGAGAACAATTTTGAAGCCTTTATTGTTGGAGGCTGTGTTCGGGATTTGGTAAGGAGAGTTGAGCCAGAAGATTGGGATGTAGCAACCAATGCAAGGCCGGAAGAAATTCAAAAAATCTTCCCAAAAAGTTTTTACAGCAACCAGTTTTTCACCGTTACCGTTCAGACTAACAGTAAAAATCCTCGACTGAAAGAAATTGAAATTACCACTTTTCGTCAAGAGGCAAAATATACTGATAAGCGCCATCCTGATGAAATCAAGTTTGCCAAGACAATTGAGGAAGATTTGGCCAGAAGAGATTTTACCGTTAATGCCTTGGCCTTAGAAATGGCTAATGGCAAATGGCAAATTATAGATTTGTTTCAAGGTCAAAAAGATTTGAGGAAGAAAATTATCCGCTCAGTAGGAATTGCTGAAGAGAGATTTAACGAAGATGCTTTAAGGATATTGAGGGCGGTGAGATTTGCTATTACTTTTGGCGAGGGATGGAGGATTGAAGAAAAAACTGCTAAAGCAATTGAAAAAAATTCTTTTTGGCTACAAGCCATTTCTAAAGAAAGAATTCGAGAGGAATTATTGAAAATCATAATGTCAGAAAGGGCAGCCGAAGGAATAGAGCTTTTAAGGAAGTTCGGTTTATTAAAACATATTATTCCTGAATTAGAGGAAGGTTATAAAGTAACCCAGAACAAGCATCATATATATGATTGCTATGAACATTCTTTGAGGTCATTGGATTTTGCGGCAAAGAAAAATTTTAATCAATTCGTTAGATTAGCCGCTCTGCTTCACGATATTGGCAAGCCAAGAACTAAAAGGGGTGAGGGACCCGATGCTACTTTTTATGGTCATGAAATTGTTGGGGCGAAAATAACTGCTCAGGTTTTAAATCGTTTAAGGTTTTCCAAAAAAGATATTGAGAAAGTAGTGAGATTAGTTAGGTATCATCTTTTTTATTATAATGTTGGTGAGGTGGGCGAGGCTGCGGTTAGAAGACTGGTGAGGAGGGTTGGCTTAGAAAATATAGAGGAGTTATTGGAGTTGAGGATGGCTGACCGAATTGGTTCTGGCGTTCCTAAAGCCGAACCTTATAAATTGAGACACCTAAGATATCTTATTGAAAAGGTGAGCCGAGACCCAATCTCAGTCAAAATGCTGAAAGTGAATGGCAATGACATAATGAGAATTTTAAATATCCCGCCGGGACCAAGGGTAGGACAAATCCTTGATGTCCTACTTGGCTATGTTCTCGAAGGCCCGGAAAAAAACAAAAAAGAGTTTTTAGAAAAAGAAATTGAAAAATTGGGAAAATTATCTAAAAAGGAGCTAAGTTCCTTAAGTCGAAAAACTAGAGAGGAAAGGGAAAAAATTGAACAAAAAAGAGACGAAATGACAAAAGCTAAGTACTGGGTAATATAACGGGGGCTGGTGTAACGGTAACATCCACGCTTCGGGTGCGTGGGAGTGAGGGTTCGAGTCCCTCGCCCCCGAAAATCAAATTCACTCCTTTAAAATTAAACCAGAAGGAGCGATATATAGTTGGTGATGAAGTGGAAAAAGATTTAATTCCAGCACAAAAATTGGGAATGGAAACCTTCTTGATTGATCGAGAAAATAAAATTATTAATCCGAACGTAAGAAAAATTACCTCTTTATCTGAACTTAAAAAGATTTTAATTTAAAAAAACTTGGGGATGTGGTTAAACGGAATAACGGGTCATTCGCATTGACCAGTTCGGGGTTCAATTCCCCGCATCTCCAATGAACCAAAAAGTAATTGGCAATTTAGGAGAAAAAATTGCCGAAAGTTATTTAAAGAAAAAAGGTTACCAAATTTTGGAAAAGAACTATTCTTTTAGAATTCCCGGCAGTCCCCAAAAAGGAGAGATTGATATTATCGCCAAAAAAGATGACATTATTAGCTTTATAGAAGTTAAAACCTTACAATGTTCAAATTTTTTCATTCTACCAGAAGAAAAAGTAAATTACTCAAAAAGAAAAAAATTAATTATTGTGGCCGAAAGCTGGCTAATAAAAAATAAAATTTCCCTCAATTCCAAGTGGCAAATTGACGTAATAGGAATTAAAATTAAAAATGGAAAGGCGAAAATTTCCCATTTTGAAAATGTAGTTGCCGAATAGCCTTTATCTCAAAATTTATGAGTTTTTTATTTATCTTAGCCTCTCTCTATTTTTTCTTGCCGGCCTATTTTGCCAATATGACTCCAGCTGTATTAGCCAAAAGAAATTTTTTTAATTTTTTGGCTAAAAGAGTTGATTTTGGCAAAAAATTTTTAGGCAAAGAAATCTTCGGCGCTCATAAAACCTGGCGGGGAGTAATTTTCGGAATAATAATGGGGGTTTTAATTGTCGGGCTCCAGCGATATCTTTATCAATTTCCGGTTTTTAAGGAGCTAAGCTCCTTAATTTTTGATTATGGGCAAGGGAATATTTTTCTGTTTGGTTTTTTAATGTCTTCGGGAGCAGTTTTTGGCGATTTACTTTTCGCCTTTATTAAAAGAAGGTTGAATTTAGAGCCAGGAAGAAGATTTTTCCCTTTTGACCAGATTAATTACATCATCGGCGCAATTTTATTTTTAACTCCTTTTTTCAAGATTGATATCAAAGCGTGGATAACCCTTTTAATTTTGACCCCCATTTTGCACGTTTTAACCACCCAGATTGGTTTTAGATTTGGCTTGACAAAGAGTAAATGGTAAATCAAAATTAAAAATATGGAAGAGAACATTCTTAATTTAATTTCCCAAAGTAAAATTTTATTTCAAGCTTTATGGGCTTTTTTAGTTTTTCTGATCGGCTGGTTTCTTGCTAAATGGTTTGGGAAAGGGGTTAGCCGTTTTTTAGATAGAACTAAATTAAATCAGGCTTTAAAAAGAGTTGGAGTTGAAGAGGTTTTAGCTAAAATTGACACTCGTCTTAATGCCCCCAAATTTTTTGGAGAAATGGCAAGATGGTTTTTGATGGTAATTGTTTTGATGATTTGCGCCGAAATTTTTGGCCTGACCCAGTTCAGTCAGTTTTTATCAGAAAAGGTTTTTGGATTTTTCTTTAACCTATTGATTGCCGTCTTAATTTTTATTATTGCTGTTTTTTTAAGCGATTTTAGTCAGAAAATTTTCCTTGGTTCTTTTGAGAAAGGAAAAATAGTCTATTCCCGGATTTTAGGCAAGGGATTGTCTTATGTTATTTGGACCTTAGCAATTTTGGCTATTTTATATCAGCTCCAAATAGCCCAACCCTTGGTTTTAGCTATTTTTATTGGGGTAATAACCCTGATTGTTGTGGTATTGGGCATTGCTTTTGGTTTGGGCGCCAAGGAGTTAGCGGCCAAAATTATCAAAGAGTGGGAAGAGAAATTAAAGTAAATATGGAGTATTTAACCCACCAAGAGCTAAAGAAAATGCTCCTTCTTTCTTATCAAAGAATTGAAGAAAAGAAAGAGGAAATTAATAAAATTAATATTTTTCCTGTTCCTGATCAGGATACAGGTAACAACATGGCTAAAACTTTACTGGGGGTAAAAGAAGCTATTGAAGGAAAAGAATTTAAAGATTTGACTGAAATCTCTCAAGCGGCCTTAAACGGAGCCTTGACCACCGCCCAGGGAAATGCCGGAGTAATTTATGTTGGTTTTTTAGCTGGATTTTTACCTTCGCTTGATAAAAACCCAGTTGAGGCGAAAAAATTGGCTTTGGCTTTTGAAGAAGGCAGAAAGAGAGCCTGGCAATCAATCCAAAATCCCAAAAGGGGAACAATTTTAGATGTGATAGATGCCACAGCCGAGACTTTTGGAGAAAAAGCGAAAAAGGAAAAAGATATTACCAGGATTTTAAAGAAAACACTAGAAAAAGCCAGGGAAGCTCTTTTAAGGACTAGAGAAAAAATGGAGATTTTTAAAAAAGCCAATGTGGTTGATGCTGGTGGTTTGGGATTTTTGCTGATTTTGGAAAGCTATTTAGAAGCTTTAGAAAAAGAGAAAAAAAGAGAAAAAAAAGAAGAAATGCCTTCAGAGAAAGTAAGAAAATTTATCCAGGTTTTAGCCAATCGCTATGAAATTGTTTCTTTAATTGAAAATCCCAGATTTGAAGAGAAAGAGATCGGGAAAATATTGAAAAACCTTGGCGATTCTTTAGACATTGTCCAAATTGGAAATAAGATTAAAGTTCATATTCATACTGATTATCCTGACGAGGTCAGGGAAGAAATGAGGAAAATGGGTCGAATTGAAGATCTAAGAATTGAAGATATGGCAAAAGAAGTAGCTGGCGAGGAATCAGTGAGAAAAGTTTCAATTGGCATTGTTACTGAAGATCTTTCTTCCCTTTTACCAAAAATTTTGGAAAGATATCAAATTGAATTAGTCCATGTTATTCTTGATTGGCCAGAAATCGAGAAATTTCCTGGTGAAAATATTTGTCAAAAAATAAGAGTGGCTTGGAAAACAGGTCTCAAAACTCCTCCCAAAACTTTCCAGGCCCCGCCAAAATCCTATTTGGATGCTTACAAAAAACAACTTCAGAGATTTAATCAGGTTTTATGTCTTACCATCTCTTCAAAACTTTCCGGTTGCTATAATTCAGCCATTCAGGCAAGGGCAATGTTGGCAGAGAGTGAAAAAGAAAGAATTTATGTTTTAGATTCCTCAAATGTGGTGGTCGGAGAAGCCCTTTTGGTTTTAAGAGCAATTGAATTAATCCAAGAACAAAGAGAAATAACCGAAATTTTAGATGAACTTAAAAATCTTATTCCCCAAACCCACCTTTATCTTATTTTTGAAGATCCAAAAGGAATAGAGTCAGTTGGTAGAAATGCTTCCAGCCAGACTAATTGGATTAGAAAGATGAAAAAGTTAGGAGTACATCCAATAATAGAGTTAAAAGATGGAATATTTTCCAAGGGCGGAATAGTTCTAACTCGAGATATGTCTCAAGCTCTCTTTAAAAAAATTGCTAAAGAAAGTAAGAAAATAAGGGCTAAAGGTAAAAAAATTAGAGCGGTAATTAATCATGTCGATAATTTAGAAGGAGCAAAGAAATTAAAAGAGGCTTTAAAAGAGATTGAGGCCGAAGTTTCTTTTATTTCTGAAGGACCGCCAACAGTTTGTGCCATAGCCGGCCCAGGCAGTTTAATTGCTGGTTGGCAACCAATTGAATAATATGCTAAAACACCTTGCTTTAATTCCGGACGGCAATCGAAGATGGGCAAAAAAAAGAGGACTTTTGCCTTGGCAGGGTCACCTAGCCGGAGCCAAGAATTTAGAAAGGATTTTAAAAAAAACTTGGGAAATGAAAATTCCTTATTTTACTTTTTGGGGAACATCAGCTGATAATGTGACAAAAAGACCAAAAGAAGAGGTAAGAGTTTTATTTTCCATTTTTAGAAAATATTTTAAAAAATTCCTTTCTTCAAAAGAGATTGAAAGAGAAGGGGTAAAGATTAATATCTTTGGTCAATGGCAAAAATACTTTCCAAAAAATTTGCAAAACCTTTTAAAAAAAGTAGTGGAAAAAACAAAAAGAAATAGCAGCTACGTTTTGACCTTTCTTTTGGCTTACAATGGGAACGATGAAATGTTGGAAGCGATTCGAAAAATAGCTGAAGTGGTAAAAAAAGATAGAGAAATTAAAATTGACGAAGAATTAATTCTGAAAAGTCTTTGGACAGGCTCTTTGCCTCCAGTGGATTTGGTGATCAGAACCGGTTGCCACGGAGATCCTCATAACTCGGCTGGCTTTATGATGTGGCAGACCGCTTATTCTCAACTCTATTTCACAAAAACCCTTTTTCCTGATTTTACCTCTGAGGAATTTGAAAAAGCGGTAAAGGATTTTTTAGAAAGAGAGAGAAGATTTGGTAAATAGCCAGGAAAGTTAAATTTGCTATAATAATTTTCTAGGCAAAAATATGTTCATAAAAGGCGTAGGAATGACAAAATTTGATTATTCTCAAAAACCTTGGTGGCAATTTGCTTTTGAGGCAGCAATGGAAGCCTTGGAAGATGCCAAAATGAGAATTTCTCAAATTGACCTTATTGTTTTTTCTGGCATTGAAAGCGCTGAAGGAACCTCAGAGCATCAGACCCATAAAACCTCGCTTCTCTCTGACTTGTTTAAAACTAACATTCCCATTATCCAGACACCTTCAGTTTGTGCTGGTGGCGGTGTGGCTTTTTGGACCAGCCTCCATTTCTTGCCCAAATTTAATAACATTTTAGTTCTTACTGGCGAAAAATTGGTTGATAATAAAAGCGAGGTTACTACTCATTGGATTTTATCAGCGGCTGAGAGAGTGATTGAACAAACCGAAGGAATGCTTTTTCCGGTTCAGAATGCTCTTATTGCCCAGCAGTATATGAGAAAATATGGCGCCACTCATGATGATTTAGCCCTAATTGCTTTTAAAAACCATCAAAATGCGGTTTTAAATCCCAAAGCCTATTTTTACAAAAGACCGGTGACATTAGAACAAATTAAATCAGCTCCGGAAATTGCTTCACCATTTACTATTTATGACTGCTCTCTATCGATTAATGGCGGAGCAGCTGTCATTTTAAGCCGAGAGAAAACTGATATTAAAGTTTTAGGTTCGGGTTTTGCCACTGATTATCTTTTAACTTTTGGCCGAAAAGATTCAACTCATTTTGTTGCTACCCAAATTGCTGCTAAAAAAGCTTTTAAGGAAGCAAAAATTTCGCCAAAGGATATTCAAGTTGCCGAGATCCATGACGCTTTCACTTCAGTAGAGTTAATCTCTTATGAAGATTTAGGATTTGCTGAAATTGGCAAGGGACCAGAATTAATTCGTTCAGGCAAGGTCAATTTAGATGGGCCCCTGCCAATTAATCCTTCAGGCGGTTTAAAGGCAAAAGGACATCCCATTTCTCCAACTGGCTTGGCTCAAATTTACGAAATTGTAAACCAGCTGAGGGGTAGATGCGGCCAAAGGCAGGTAAAACCTATTCCTAAAATTGGTCTTTGTCATAACATTGGTGGGGCAGGAGGCAGTGTTACCGTTCACATTTTTCAAAATGTTTCTTAAGAAAAAAGAAAATTATGAAATTTCCACCGTATCTTTGTAAAAAAACCCTTGATTGGAAATTAGTTGTAATCATTTTAGGAGTTTTCCTTATCACTACTATTTTTTTTATTAACCAAGCCCTAAAAAGTTTGAGTCAGCCTGGCTTTGAAAACATTCCTACCTTAGTTTCTCAAGGAATGGTTTTTTATCAAATTGATTTTGGAGACGGTCAGATAAAGTCATATAGAGTTGGCCAGCTTGAGGGAAGAACTGTTTTTGCTCTTTTGGAAAAGATAGCTGAAAGAGAAAATTTTAAGATTGAGACAAAAACATACCAAGATATGGGCATTTTGGTAGAAAGCATAGCCGGGGTTAAAAATGGCACTGATAATAAATATTGGCAATATTGGGTCAATGGCGAATTGCCGATGATAGCTGCTGATAAAAAAGAGGTCAAAGGTGGGGATATAGTAGAATGGAAATTTGCCACTTCACCTTTTTAAGAAAATGAGAAAAGAGAAAATTTTATTAACAATTTTCATTATCTTTTTTGGAGTTATTTTCCGGATTTTCTTAAATGAAGCGATTGGAATTCCTAATTTCGAACCGGTTACTGCCATAGCGCTGACTTCCGGTTCATTTTTAGGAGGTACTTTTGCTTTTATTATTCCTCTTTTAATAATTTTTCTTTCTGATATTTATTTTGGTAACACCTCGGTTTATCTTTTTACCTGGTCAGCTTTTATTTCAATTGGAATTTTCGGCTCTTTCTTTAAGAGGAATACAAAATATTATTTTTTGAAAATCAGCGCTGGAGGAATCCTTTCAGTTTTCTTTTTCTATCTCTGGACTAATTTCGGCTGGTGGTTAACTTCCGGGATGTATCCAATGAACCTTGGAGGACTTTTCCAATCTTATATTGCCGGCCTTCCATTTTTAAGAAATCAATTAGCCTCGGTCTTGATTTTTACCTCTCTTTTTAGTTTAATTTTTTCTTTAGTTTTGAATAAAAAATTTTTTAAAGAAATAAAAAAATATGAAAGTTCTCCTTTTATATCCAAAATTTCCTAAAACTTTTTGGAGCTTTAAATACGCCCTTCCTTTTATTGGCAAAAAGGCTGCTTTTCCGCCCCTCGGTTTATTAACCGTAGCTGCCCTACTTCCTCCAGATTGGGAGAAAAGATTAATTGACTTGAATGTTCAGAAATTAAACGAAAAAGACATTGAATGGGCTGATTTCCTCTTCCTTTCGGCAATGGTTATTCAAAAGGAATCAGTTAGAGAAATTATCAATCAGGCTAAAAGATTTAACAAAAAAATTGTTGCAGGTGGACCTCTTTTTACTACCGGCTATGAAGAATTTTTAGAAGATATCAATTATTTTGTTTTGGGCGAGGCAGAAATAACGTTACCCCTTTTTTTAGAAGATTTAAAAAATAATAATCTTAAGAGGATCTATCAGCTTAGTCAGTGGCCAGATATAACTAAAACACCTCTTCCTCTTTGGGAGCTAATAGATATGAAAAAATACGCCTCAATGAGTATTCAATTTTCCCGCGGTTGTCCTTTTAATTGCGAATTTTGCGACATTGTTCTTTTAAACGGCAGAGTTCCCAGAACGAAAAACAAGAAACAAGTTTTAGATGAGTTAAACGCTCTTTATAAAAGAGGCTGGCGGGGAAATGTTTTCTTTGTTGATGATAATTTCATTGGCAATAAAATTAAGTTAAAAGAAGAAATTCTCCCAGCCATCATTGAATGGACAGAGAATAAAGGATACCCTTTTATTTTTAATACTCAAGTTTCAATCAATCTTGCCGACGACCAAGAGTTAATGAAATTAATGGTCAGGGCAGGATTTGAAACTGTTTTTATTGGAATTGAAACTCCGGCGGAAGAAAGCTTAAAAGGTTGTGGCAAGTTCCAAAATATTAATCGGGATTTATTAGAATCAATTAAAATTATCCAAAGTCATGGTTTGGAAGTTCAAGCCGGTTTTATCATCGGTTTCGACCAGGACACTCCTTCAATTTTTGACCGAATGATTACTTTTATTCAAAAAAGCGGGATAGTGGCAGCTATGGTAGGGATTTTACAAGCTCCGCCAAAAACAAGATTATGGGAAAGACTAAAGAGAGAAAAAAGATTAATCTCCCAGCCAACTGGTAGCAATACTGATTGCACTATTAATTTTATTCCAAAAATGGACCTTCCAGTTTTGATTGCTGGTTACAAAAGAGTAGTCAACTATATTTATTCGCCAAAAAATTATTATCAGAGATTAATTAATTTTTTAAAAGAATATAAACCGCAAAAAAAGGGAAATTATCGGTTTAATCTCAGCCGTTTGTTCGCTTTTTTGAAATCAATTTGGTTTTTAGGAATTAAAGAAAAAGAAAAATTTTATTATTGGAAAATTGTTTTCTGGACTATTTTCAAAAAACCAAAACTTTTCCCAATGGTTATTGAGATGGCAATAAAAGGGTTTCATTTTCGGAAAATATCAGAAATATATTCATCATTTTAAATTTTTAAACCATGTTTTACCAATGTCAAAGTTGTAGAAAAATTTGGCAATATCCAATTGAGAAATGCCCGGATTGTTTTTTGCCCCTGGAGAGATTAACTGGTAAAGAAATGAAAGTTATCGGTGTTTCTAGGGTTGAAATTCCCTCAATTTTACATCCTCAAACGCCTTATTTTGTCTTGCTTTTAAAAGATGAAAATGGCAATCAATGGGTTCAAAAATCAGTTGAGGAATATAAAATCGGCGATGAATTTCAACTTGGAAGAGAGAAAAATAAAGAAGGAGTGGCTATTTGGCGAATCAAATACGACTATTTAGAAGCAATTGAAAAATCAATTGATTTATTAGAAGGATTGGAATTGAAAGAGAATTCTAAAGTTTTAATTTTACCAAGTCTTTTTGAAGCTTCTCATCCTTACTTCAGAGATAATACCAACCCCGAGTTTTTAGAAGCAATTTTAAATTTCCTTCAAAAGAAAGACATAAAACCTAGTAATATTTTTGTTTCCAGCCAGAGTTTTAATGAAATTCCTATTGAAATCAAGGCTCAAAAATCAGGTTTATTAGATGTCTGCTTAAAAAATCAGATTACCCCAGTTGATTTAGCAAAAACCAATTTTATTAAAAAGGAAAATTTAGAAATTTCCGAGATAGTTTTAAATTCCGATCTGATTTTGAATCTACCAATTTTGAAAATGACTAAGGCAATGGCTAGCGAAAACATCTTTTTTCTCTTGAAAAAAGAAAATTATTTAAGTCAAAAATATCTTTTTTCAGAAAAAGAAATTTTTGAAAAACTAAAACAGATTTTACCTTCCTGTCTAACTTTGGCTGAAGCTAATATTGTTCAAGATGAAAAGGGCTTCAACCAGTTTCTTGGCCTACTTTTTGCCTCCTTTAATCCTCAAAACTTAGACCGGGTTTTTCTCGAAATCACTAGGGCTAGTCAGTTGCCAGAAATTTTAGAAAATATCAATTTAGAAAAAATTCCTATTTTTGGAAGAAAAATAGCTGAAATAATCATATGAAAACTAAAAACTTAACCCTTTTGGAGGCAGTTATGCCAAAGTTTGAAAATAAAGCCTTAGTTTTAATAAAAGATATTGGTTTGATTTTAAGCTTTGCTATTTTAACTGGGATTTCTGCAAAATTAAAAATTGAAATTGGGCTTGTTCCAATAACAATGCAAACTTTAGCTGTCTTATTAACTGGCGCCCTGCTCGGTTCAAAAAGGGGAGCTTTATCTCAACTGACCTATCTTTTGATGGGTTTGGCTGGTGTTCCTTGGTTTGCCCGGGGAGGAGGAATAGCTTATATTTCTTCTCCAACTTTTGGTTATCTCATTGGTTTTATTTTTTCTGCCTATTTTGTTGGTTGGCTTTGTGAGAAGGGCTGGGAGAAAAGTATTGAAGGGGCAATTTTAACAATGTTCTTTGGCAACCTCATTCTTTATTTGCCCGGGCTTTTTTGGCTAGGAAAATTTGTCGGTTTGGAAAAAGTTTTGGCCGTGGGTCTTTATCCTTTTATTTTTGGAGACTTGTTCAAGATATTATTAGCAGGATTAGTTTTGCCAATGGCCTGGAAGTTGGTTAAAAGGTCGGAAAATTAAATATTCATAATCTACTTTATGAAAGATAAAGTTATTTTAATCACTGGCTCTGCTCAAGGAATTGGTCGTAAAATTGCTTTAAAATTTGCTTTGCTGGGAGGAAAAATTGCCTTAAATGACATTCCTTCTCAGGAAGAGAATTTGAAAAAAGCAAAAGAAGAGATTGAAAAATTGTCCAAGACCAGCGAGACCGTCAGGTATTATTTGGCTGATGTTTCAAAATATGAAGAAGTGGAAAGGATGATAAAAGAGATTGAAAGAGACTTTGGAAGATTAGATGTCCTGGTTAACAACGCTGGTATTTGCGCTGACCGGACCTTAGCCAAAATGACCAAAGAGGAATGGCAAAAGGTGATTGATATTGACCTGACAGGAGTTTTCAATTGTACCAAAGCTGCTTTACCTTTGTTGATTGCTAATCAAGGAAATATCATTTCTCTTTCTTCAATTGTTGGACAAAGAGGAAATTTTGGTCAGACAAATTATGCCGCTGCCAAGGCAGGAATTATTGGCTTTACCAAATCTTTAGCCAAAGAGGTAGGAAGATTTGGGATAAGAGTTAATGCTGTAGCCCCGGGATTTATTGAAACGAAATTAACTCAAACTGTACCCGAGAATATAAAAATCGCCGTCAAGCAATTAACCTCTCTTGGTAGATTTGGAAAACCAGAAGAAGTGGCTAATGTGGTCGCCTTCTTAGCTTCAGAAGAAGCTAGCTTTATTACTGGCGAGGTTATTAATATTGATGGCGGTCTGGCATTATAATATGAAAGATTCTTCAAGAAAAGAAGAGATTGGCCAATATTTAAAAAAAATAAAACCAGAAATTGACAGAACGATTGAAAAATATCTTCCTAAAAAGGTAAGTAAGAAATGGTTGGAATCTACTTTCGGCAAACCCCGCTATACATATTATATAAAGGCCGCCCAGAAAACTTTATTGGAGCCTTCCTGGGAACTTTTGGAGCGGGGAGGAAAAAGATGGCGGCCGGTTTTATTTTTACTGATCGCTGAAGTTTTTGGTGCTGACCTTAAAAAACTTAAAGAATTCACAATTATTCCAGAAGTTATTCACAATGGAACTCTTTGTATTGATGACATTGAAGACCAAGGAGAATTAAGGAGAGGAAAACCCGCTCTCCATAAAATTTTTGGAATTGATATCGCTTTAAATGTTGGTAATTTTCTTTACTTTTTGCCCCTATTAATTTTGTTTAAAAAGAGAAAAAAAGTTAAGACCGAGATTTTAATTAAAGCTTATGAAGCTTATTTTCAAGAGATGGTAAGGCTTCATTTTGGCCAGGGAACAGATATTTTTTGGCACAAAGGAAAAGAGAAGAAAATCACAGAGAAAGAATACTTGCAAATGACTGCTTTCAAAACGGGTTGTATGGCCAGACTAGCAGCGAAATTAGCCGTTATCTTTTCAGGTAAAAATGGTCAATTGGCAGAAAAAATTGGCAATCTAGCTGAATCAATAGGTGTTGCTTTTCAAATTCAAGATGATATTTTAGATATTACTTTAACTGGTAAAGAAAGAGAAAGGTTTGGAAAAATTCCCGGTAACGATATTAAAGAAGGAAAAAGAACTTTGATGGTTATTTATACCCTAAAGAAAGCGACAAAAAAAGATAAGAAAAGATTGTTGGAAATTCTGAATAAGCACACTGACGACCGACGAGAAAAAGAAGAGGCAATAAGGATAATTCAGAAATATGGCGGTATTGAATATGCTAAAAAATTGGCTAAAAAAATTATAAAAGAAAACTGGCAGGAGACTGAGAAATTATTACCACCATCTGAAGCAAAGATAAAACTAAAAGAATTTATTAACTATTTAATCGAGAGAAGGGTCTAAATTTCAATTTCCTCTTTTTGATAGTTGTTTAATAATTATGTCAAATTTTCTTGATAAAATTTCCGGGCCTCAAGATTTAAAAAAATTAAAAACCCAGGAACTTATCCAACTGGCTGACGAAATTCGTCAGTTAATTATTTCAACGGTGGCAAAGAATGGAGGTCACTTAGCTTCAAACTTGGGAGTGGTTGAATTAACTTTGGCCCTGCATTATGTTTTTGATAGTCCCATTGACAAAATAATCTGGGATGTTGGTCACCAGGCCTATACCCATAAAATTCTCACCGGTCGAAAAGATAAGTTTGCCACTCTAAGACAGCATGGTGGTCTTTCCGGTTTTCCTAAAAGAGAAGAAAGCGAACATGATCATTTTAATACCGGCCACGCCTCTACAGCTATTTCAGCTGGATTAGGAATAAGTTTGACTCGTGATTTTAAGAAAGAGAAAAACAGAGTAATAGCGATTGTGGGTGATGGTTCTCTAACCGGTGGCTTGGCCTTTGAGGCTTTAAATCAGGCCGGGGCATTAAAATCTAACCTAATTGTTATTTTAAACGACAACAAAATGTCCATCTCAAAAAACGTTGGAGCTTTATCTTTTCATTTAAACGAGATTTCTTCTCCATCGGCTTTTAATCGAATTTGGCGGGTAATCTGGAAAAGAATTACTAAGATTCCTTTTTTGGGTAAGTTTTTAAGTAAGATAGCTGACTATCTCAAAATAGGTCTTAGATCTTTGTTGAAATTAAGGGTCTTTTTTGAACAGTTAGGATTTCGATATGTTGGGCCGATTGACGGCCATGATTTGACTGAATTGATTGAGGCTTTCAATAAAGTTAAAAACCTTTCCGGTCCAATACTAGTTCATATAATAACCCAAAAAGGGAGAGGATATGAATTTGCCGAAAAAGATTCAACAAAATTTCACAGCGCTAGTCCTTTCTATATTCAAGACGGTAAATATAGCAAAAAACCGGCAAGAATAACCTATACCGAGGTTTTTGCTGATACCTTAACGAGATTAGCTAGAGACAATAAAAAGATTATTGGCATTACTGCCGCTATGCCAGACGGTACCGGTTTATCTAAATTTGCTAAAGAATTTCCGAAAAGATTTTTTGATGTTGGTATTGCCGAGCAACATGCAGTTACTTTTGCCGCTGGTTTAGCTATTGCTGGTTTTCGACCCTTTGTAGCTATTTATTCAACATTTTTACAAAGAGCTTTTGACCAGATAATTCATGATGTTGCCCTCCAAAATCTTCCGGTTGTTTTTATGATTGACCGAGCCGGAATCGTTGGCGAAGATGGTCCAACCCATCAGGGAAGCTTTGATTTGTCCTATCTTCGTTTAATTCCCAATTTAGTAATTTCGGCTCCAAAAGACGAAAATGAATTACAACATTTAATAAAAACAGCCGAAATCTATCAAAAAGGACCTTTTGCCTGTCGTTATCCTCGAGGAGAAGGAGTAGGAGTAACGCTTGATTCCGAATTAAGGCCATTGGAGATTGGTAGAGGCGAGGAATTAAAAGAAGGAGAAGATTTATATATTATCGCTTGCGGCTCAATGGTTTATCCTAGTTTTTTACTAGCTCAAAAATTAGAAAAGAGAAACATTAGTATCGGAGTGATTAACGCCCGATTTATAAAACCATTGGATGAAAAATTAATTTTAAAAGCAGCTCAATGTGGCAAGATTTTAACTCTTGAAGAAAATAGTATAATTGGAGGTCTGGGTTCAGCTGTTCTTGAGGTTTTAGAAAGATACAAAATAAAAAATATTGAGATTGAAAGAATAGGTCTCCCCGATAGATTTATCGAACAGGGAAAACCAGAGATATTAAAAAAAGAGCTTGGATTAAACGAAGAAGGAATTGAAGAGAAAATTTTCCAGATGATAGGCGCCTTTGCCAAGAGTTATCCTTCTAATGAAAAAAAATCTAAACCATCAACTCAAATCAGCAGCCTACTAAAATCAAAGTAAATTTACCTATCGTTAAATAGAACAAGCCCATATGTATAAATCTTATTTTAAATTGTTGCGGATAAAAGATTGGCGAGCCTATTTTTTAATTGCCCTTTTAGGATTTTTGGTCTCCAAGGGATATTTATCTTCTTTAAGAGAAATAATAACTTTTTGGACTGTCATTTTGTTTTTTTTGGCTTTTGGTTTTTCAATTAATGATTGCTTTGACACCAAAGAAGATGCTTTAGATAGCGAAAAAAGGAAGCTTGTTATTTCTCGAGAAATAAGCTTTCAAAAGGGATTATTTTTTTCAATTGTTTTAGTCATTTTAGGATTATTTTTAACAATAAGGTTTGGTTTGATTCCTTTTCTTTTGGCCCTAGGAAATGTCTTGCTAGCCCTTTTTTATTCAGCCCCACCCCTGAGATTCAAATCTAGGCCTTTTCTTGATTTGTTTTCTCACGGATTATTCGCCGGAGCTCTCATTTTTTTATTTCCTGTTCTGATTTTTAATAAAAACCTAGAGTTATTTCATTACCTAATTGCTTTTTCTATTTTTTGGGTTTCCGTGAGCATGGAATTAAGAAACCATTTAGAGGATTATGAATTTGACAAAAAAGCCGGCTTAAAAACCACCGTTTGCTTTTTGGGCCTTGAAAAAGCAGAAAAGCTTTTAAGGTCTATGACCTCATTTTTTCCTTTAATTTTTTCTCCCATTTTCTTTTTATTTTCTTCCAAATATCTCATTCTCTTTTTAATTCTCACCCTGATTTTCCTTCCCGTCTTTTTGTTTTCTCCTTTAGACAATAAACAACTAATGAGAGCTAAAGAAAAATTTAAAAAATTAAAGAATTATAGAATAATAGATGCCTATACGATTTTTTCTTTCGGATTAATTATAATAGCTACAATCTGATCATTTGACGCCTTAGAAACAAAATAAGCCAGGAATTTTTATCGGTTAATTGCTTTTAAAAATTTATTTTGATAACATTATTTTAGCTGAGGCAGCCTGACCGAATTAAAAAATGTCAACAAAAGTAATTTTAGTTGATAAAGCAGATAAAAAAATTGGCTTAGAAGAAAAAATAAAAGCCCATCTTCGGGGAAAACTTCATCGAGCCTTTTCCGTTTTCATCTTTAACAAAAAAGGAGAGCTTTTAATCCAAAAACGAGCAAAGTCAAAATATCATTCAGGAGGGCTTTGGGCAAACACTTGTTGTTCTCACCCCCGTCCAGGAGAAAACCTAAAAAAGACAGCAAAAAGTAGGTTGAAAGAGGAAATGGGAATTTATCCTTCTCTAAAAGAAGTTTTTTCTCTAGTTTACAAAGCTAAAGTAGGAAATTTAATTGAGTACGAATTTGACCACATTTTTTTCGGTCGTTTTGATGGAGAGCCAAAACCAAACAAAAAGGAAGTTGAAGATTGGAAATGGATAAGTTTAGAAGAACTGAAAAGAGATATAAAGGAAAACCCAGAAAAATACGCCGCTTGGTTTAAAATTATTTTAAAAAAAACAAAAATTAAAAGAATGATCCGCAATTATGCTTTTAAATAAATCTCAGATAAAAGAAATCATCCCCTACAGAGAACCATTTTTGTTTGTTGAAGGAGTTGAAAAGATGAACGAAAACAAAATTTTTGGTTTTTACCAAACCTCAAAAGATGATTATTATTTTAAGGGCCATTTTGTTGACTTCAAAATAATGCCAGGAGTTTTAGTAGTTGAAGGCTTAGCCCAGCTTTCAACAATTTTATTGAGAGAAAAAATTGGAGAGAATCATAAAAACTATCATTTTTTAGCTTACGAGGTAAAATCTTGTCAGTTTTTCAAACCAATTTTCCCTGGAGATAAAATAATTTTAGAAGCCGAAGTTCTTGCTATTTATCCTTTGCCCAATTCGGAAAATAAAATCGCTAGAATTAAAAGCCAGGCTTTGGTGGGGGGAGAGTTAAAATGCCAGGCGCGTTTTTCGATAGTTATTATTTTAAAAAAAGAATTTGAAGAAAAATATAAAGGTCATCCTAAAAACTAACAACTACTAAAAATATGTTAATTTTAACTCAAAAAGAAATCAAAAAAGTTTTACCCTTAAGCAAAATTTCAAAAGTAATTGAGGCAGTTGAGAGAGCATTTTTTGATTATGGAAAGAAAAAAGTTCAAATGCCACCAAAAATGTACCTTCACTTTAAAGAATTTAATGGCGATTTAAGGATTATGCCTTCATTTTCTGAGACTTTAAATATGGCCGGGACAAAACTGGTTAATGTTCATCCGGAAAATCCTAAAAAAGGGCTTTTAACAGTGATGGCCGTCATTATCTTGAATGACCCCAAAACGGGCATACCCTTGGCCCTCATGGATGGAACCTGGATCACCGCTCTAAGAACTGGAGCAGCTTCGGCTGTTGCCACCCAATATTTAGCTAAAAAAGAGGCTAAGACTTTGGGAGTAGTTGGGGCCGGTTTTCAAGCTCTAACCCAAATTGTTGCCATCTCAAAAGTAAGAAGGTTAAAAGAAATTTTAGTTTATGATATTAACGAAAAAGCAATTGAAAATTTAAAAAACATTTTGGCTCGAGAGAAAATTAAAGTTGAAAAAGGAAGATTAATTGAGGTTTGCCAGAAAGAGATTTTAGTTACCGCTACTCCAGCCAAAGAACCAATAGTTCAAAGCGAATGGATTTTGCCCGGTACTCATATTAACGCCATTGGCGCTGATGCCCCCGGCAAAGAAGAGTTAGAACCAAAAATTTTAACTAAAGCCAAAATAGTTATTGACTGTTGGAACCAAGCTAGTCATTCAGGTGAAATTAATGTTCCTTTAGCCAAAGGAATAATTCAAAGAGAGAATATTTACTCTGAATTGGGAGAAATTGTGAGTAGAGAAAAACCGGGTCGAGAAAATGAAAAAGAAATTACCGTTTTTGATTCAACCGGTTTGGCAATTCAGGATTTGTATACCGCTAATTTGGTCTATCAATTAGCAAAAAGGAAAAAAATCGGCAGAAAGATAGAAATTGTTTAGAAATTTAAACCTATGGAAAATTTATCTCTACCACTCAAAACAAAGATTGCCGCCTGGATTATGATTATAAAGGGTAGCACGGGTATTTTAACTAGTATTATTTCTATAATCCTGATCTTTCGGGTTTTAGCGAAGGGTGCTTTGAGTCCAGAGACCACTCTCGGTGGCGGTGTATTGCTATTATTAGCTGCTTTTTATTTTAATTCTGGCCTTCTTTTTTTGTTCCTTCCAGGACTGTTGCTTTTAGTGAAAAAGAAAAAGTGGACTTGGTATTATGCAATTTTTAGTTTGTTGCTTCTTCTTTCAGCTTTTAACCTCTTTGTATTGGGAAATATTTTAAGTGCAGAGAAAATCTTAAAACTACCTTTTTTCAGAGAAGACCCTAGTTTAATTCTTGTTTTTATCGTTGAGTTTTTTAGAAGTTATTTGAATATACCCCTGTTTTTTCTTTTTGGAGATTTATATCTCATCATCTCCCTTTTTCTCCTTCTTTTGGATCGGAAAAATTTCTGGAAACTTGCTAAATAAAACCTATGTTTGAAAAAAATCCAATTTGTCAACTTTTAGGGATTAAATACCCCATTATTCAAGGAGGAATGGCGGGAATTTCAGAACATAATTTAGTTTCGGCCGTCTCTCAAGCTGGCGGTCTAGGCGTCATTGGTTCTGGTTTAATGTCGGCCAATTGGTTGGAAAATGAAATTCAAAAAACAAAAGAAAAAACCAAAAATCCTTTCGGCGTCAATTTATTTTTGCAAAACCCAAAAATTGAAGAATTAGTAAGAATAGTGATGAAATATCGAGTTTTAGCGGTTTTTACCGGTGGTGGAAACCCCCTACCTCTTTTTCCTTATTTACAAGCTGCTGGAATTAAGATAATTCCGGTTGTTCCCTCACCGAGATTGGCAAAGAAAATGGAAGATAATGGTGCTGATGCGGTGGTAGTTGAAGGATTAGAGTCTGGTGGTCATATTGGAGAAAACACAACTTTTTGTTTAATTCCCCAGGCTAAAACTCTTCTCCAAAAAATTCCCTTAATCGCTGCTGGGGGAATTTATGATGGACAGACTGCTAAAGCAGCCTTTCTCCTTGGTGCTGATGGAATTCAAATGGGAACAAGATTTTTAGCCTCCAAAGAATGTATTGTTTCCCTAAATTATAAGAAGAAAATTATTGAGGCAACCGCTGATGATATTGAAGTTGTTTTGAGATTTACCGGCCATCCTTTAAGGGTAATTAAAAATCAGTGGTCAGAGAAAATGAAAAAATTAGAAGAAAAAGGAGCTTTTCCGGAAGAAATAAAGGCTGAAAAAATTGCCGGCTCTTTAGGCGGTGAGAACGTTGAAAATATTCCTCTTTTGGCTGGATTATCAGCTGTCGGAATTTCAGAAATAAAAAGTTGTCAAGAAATTATTGAAGAGATTGTTTCTGCTTTTACTGCCAACTAAAAAAATACTGAAATTTTTCTCGGCATGAATAAAATTTTTTCTTGGTTTTGTAAAATTTTTTTGAAACCAATTGTTAATTTAATTTGGATAAAAGAAGTGAGAGGACTGGAAAATGTGCCAAAAACAAATTTTATTTTGGCCTCAAATCACCAAAGCCATTGGGACCAAGTGACCAACGCCTACATTTGTGTGCCGAGAAGATTTACCTACCTTGGCCAGATTGATAAATATACTGGTTTTGAAAGATTTCTAAGAGATCTTCTTTATACTCTTGCCGGGGTTATACCCATTCATCGTCAGGATTCTGGTTCAAAGCAAAAAGCGATGGAAGAGTGTAAAAAAAGACTAAAAAAGGGAGAGATTCTCATTTTCTATCCTGAAGGAACAAGAAGTAAAGACGGAAAAATTGGCGAAGGAAAATTAGGAATTGCCAAACTCCATTTAGAGAGCGGAGTTCCCATTTTGCCGGTGGCAAACAAAGGTAACTTTGAAATAATGCCAGTTGGTACTCGATTTCCTAAATTTAAAAAAATTATTAGAATGAACATCGGAAAATTGTTGGATTTTTCAGCCGAAAGAGAAAAAGCTCAAAATCTTTCTAAGACAAGCCAAGAATATAATAAAATTTGTCAACAAATTACTGAAAAGGTTATGGCTGAAATCAAAAAATTATTTGACCAACTATGATTAAAAAAGTTTTAATTGCCAATCGAGGAGAAATTGCCTTAAGAATTATCAGAACCTGTAGAGAAATGGGTATCAAAACAGTTGCTCTCTGTCCGGTAGCTGGTCAAGAACCCAACTTTATTGAAAGTAGTTTGGCTGATGAATACTATCTTTTAGAAGAAGAGGGATCCCAAGGCTATTTGAATATCAAAAAGATTTTGGAAATTGGAAAAAAAGCAAAGGTTGATGCTATTCATCCTGGTTATGGGTTTTTGGCCGAAAACTGGCTTTTTGCCAAGCTTTGTGAAAAACAAAAAATAAAATTCATCGGCCCCCATTGTTCAGTTTTAAAAAAATTAGAAGATAAGATTGAGGCAAAAAAACTAGCTAAAAAACTAGGCTTTCCTATTTTGCCAATGAGCGATGGTTCAATTAAATCTTTCAAAGATTTAAAAAAGTGGATTTTGAAAATTAACCCCCCATTTGTTTTAAAAGCCCGAAGAGGGGGAGGAGGAATTGGAATTAGAGCAATTAATGGTGAATTTAGTATTGGTGAAATTTTTAATGTGGCTTTGGGAATAAAAAGACAAATGAGAATGGCTTTTGCCGATACCGAATTTTTTCTTGAGAAGTATTTACCGGAAGCAAAACATATTGAGTTTCAGATTATGGGAGATGGTAAAAATTTTCTTTACTTGGGTGAAAGGGAGTGTACAATTCAAAGGAGGTTTCAAAAAATTTTAGAAGAAGCGCCATCAACAATTTTAGATCAGGAGACGAGAGAAAAAATGGGAAACTTATCTTTAAAATTGGCTAAAGAATTAAAATACCAAACCGTTGGCACGGTTGAGTTTTTGGTTGACAAGGAAAAAAACTTCTATTTTCTAGAAGTTAATCCCCGCCTTCAAGTTGAGCATCCGGTAACCGAGGCAATAACAGGAATAGATATAGTTGAGCAACAAATTAGAATCTCCCAGGGAGAAAAAATTTCCTTTTCCCAGGATGATATTTTCTTGAACGGTTGGGCAATCGAAGCGAGAATTAATGCCGAAGATCCTAATCAAAATTTTAAGCCTTCTCCGGGAAAAATCGAAAAATATTTACCTCCTGGCGGTCAAGGGATTTTTATTCACACCTTTTTGCATGAGGGACAGGAAGTTTTTCCCTATTTTGACCCCCTTTTAGCTAAAGTAATAGGCTATGGGAAAGAAAGAAAAGAGGCTATTGCGAAATTAAAAAGAGCCCTAAACGAAATTGTGATTGGCGGAATAAAAACCAATATTTCTTTTTTGAAAGCAGTGTTGGACGATGGAAAGTTTTTGAGTGGGGATTTTACTACTGACTTTATTGAAAAAAATAAAATTTTAGAAAAAATTAAAATACCAGAAATCTGCAAGATACGTTTACCCACAAAAGAAGAGCTTTCCGAAGAAAAAATTGCTCAAATTATCTATCAAATCTATCAAGCTTTAAAAAAAGAGAAGGAAGTTCCAATAGAAAAAGAGGCGTCTTCTTTTTGGAAAATGGCTGGAAGGTTTGGTCCGGAGACAAATTTTAATAAAAATTCTTCTTGGCGACAGATTACCAAAATTTAATGATAAAAAATCAGTCTATGGATTTTAAATTAAAGATTGGAAATAAAGAATACGATATTAAAATTTTAGAAATTGGGGAGGAAATAAAAATTAAGGTAGGGGAGAAAGAATTTATTTTTGGCAAGGAAGCTAAAGAAAAAGCTTCTCCTCTCCAAATGTTTTTGCCAAAAAGAGATTTTACTAAAAAGGAAATTAAGGCTTCTCTTGCCGGAATTGTTTCCGAAATTTTTGTCCAAAAAGGAAATTTTCTTAAAAAAGGTCAAAAAATTTTTATTATTTCGGCAATGAAAATGGAGAATGAGGTTTTGTCGGATTTCGAAGGCAAAATAAAGGAAATTTTTGTAAAGAAAGAGCAAAAAGTTAAAGCTGGCGAAACCTTGTTAATATTGGAGTAAAAATGAAATTGAAAATTTTAGAGTTTGACAAAATTCTTTCTACTAATCTCAAAGCAAAAGAATTGGCAAAAAAAGAAATTTCTCCCTGGACAGTAGTTTTGGCTAAAAAACAAATAGCTGGTTATGGCCGTAAAGGCGAAAACTGGTTTTCCCCTTTGGGTGGACTTTATTTTTCAATCATCCTCCCCAAAAGCAAAATTGAAGACCTCCAGACCTTGACAATTTTGGCTGCTTTTGTAATCGCCAAAGCTTTGAAGGAAAATTTTTCTTTGGAACCATTAATTAAATTGCCAAACGATGTTCTCTTAAATGGAAAAAAAGTTGCCGGCATTTTGACCGAAAATGTAATTGGATGTGAAGTTAAATTGTCGATAATGGGAATTGGATTGAATACCAATATCGAAAAATTTCCAAAAGACTTGGCAAATATCGCTACATCGCTTAAAATAGAATTGGGTAAGAAAGTAGACAATAAAAAGATTTTAAGCCAGATTATTGAAGGATTAAAAGAACAATTGGTCACCATCAGCCAATAACGAATAATTTTACATAATTTTATGGCTTTTGAAAAGGAAATTGAAAAATTGAATAGCAAGTTGAAAGAATTAGAAACACCTGAATTGGCTGAGAAACAACATCAAAAAGGAAAGTTGACTGCTAGAGAAAGAATTAATTTACTCTTGGACGCGCAGACCTTTGTTGAACTGGATCCTTTTGTCGAAAGTCGACAAGATTTTTTAGAAACGGAAAAGAAAAAATTTCCCGGTGATGCGGTTATTACAGGTTTTGGGAAAATTCAAGGCCGCCAGGTTTATCTTTATTCTCAAGATTTTTCAAAAAAGGGCGGAACCTTGGGTGAAATGCATGGCAAAAAAATTGTTAAGGTTTTAGAATTGGCTCAGAAAGTAGGTTGTCCTGTCATTGGTATTATTGATTCTGGCGGCGCCAGAATTCAAGAGGGAATTTTGAGTCTCGACGGTTATGCTCGAATATTTCAAGAACAGGTTAAAGCTTCAGGCGTTATTCCCCAAATTTCAATTTTGGTTGGTCCTTCGGCTGGTGGAGCTTGTTATGGGCCGGGACTTTCTGATTTTATTTTTATGGTTAAAAAAACTTCTTTTATGTTTATTACCGGCCCGGAGGTAATCAAAAAAGTTACCGGCGAGGAAATTTCTTTTGAAGAACTAGGGGGAGCTGGAGTTCAGCATAGAAAATCAGGTGTGGCTAATTTTACTTTTGAGTCAGAAGAAGATTGTTTTTCGGCAGTTAGAAAACTACTTTCTTTCTTGCCTCAAAACAATCTTGAAGATCCGCCTAAACAAAAAGGATTATTGACGGAATTTTTTGAGAAAGAAGAAAATTACAGGTTATTGGAGCTCGTTCCAGAAGAAGAAGGAAAAGGATATGAGATGAGAGAGATAATTAGAGAAATTTTTGACCGAAACTCTTTTTTTGAAATTCAGCCAGAATTTGCCCCAAATTCAATCATTGGTTTTGCCAGATTGGCCGGCAATGTAGTTGGAGTAGTGGCTAATCAACCCAAAATTTTAGCCGGCGTTTTAGACATTGATTCTTCGGATAAAATTTCCCGTTTTGTCAGGTTTTGTGACTGTTTTAACATCCCTTTGATTAACTTGGTTGATACTCCAGGTTATCTTCCTGGTCAAGACCAAGAGCATCGGGGAATAATCAGACATGGAGCTAAGATTTTATATGCTTATGCTGAAGCCACCGTTCCTAAAATTAGTTTAATTCTAAGAAAGGCATTTGGTGGAGCTTATATTGCCCTTGCTTCCCGTCAATTGGGCTACGATATTGTCCTTGCCTGGCCATCAGCCCAAATTGCTGTAATGGGTCCGGAGCAGGCGGTAGAGATTATTTATAAGAAGGAATTAGCTCAAAGTAAAGAACCCCAAAAACTAGCTGAAGAAAAGGTTAAAAAATTGCGAGAACTTTTTCTCAATCCCTATCAAGCAGCTAAATTGGGTCAAATTGATCTTATCATCCACCCAAAAGATAGCCGAACCGTTTTAATTAAGTGTTTGGAGTCTCTTTTGAATAAAAGAGAGCCGAAAATCGTCCGAAAGCACGGCAATATTCCCTTATGAATTTTTTGTCATTCATTATTATCATCACCGGCTATCTGTTGGGCTCTATTCCTTTTGGTTATTTAATTACTAAATTCTCAACCGGAAAAAATATCTTAGAGATTGGCTGGAGGAAAACTTCGGGCTCTAACGTCTTTAGAAACGTCGGCATCTGGCAGGGAGTTTTAACTGGAATTTTAGATCTCGCTAAGGGTTCGTTAGCAGTTTGGTTAGCGCGAAATTTAAATAGTCCTGCAGATATTCAGATTCTTTCTGGTATTGCGGCAATCGTCGGCCATAATTGGTCGGTTTTTTTAAAATTTTCTGGTGGTCGAGGGATTGCTACTTTAATTGGTGCTTTTTTAATTCTTTCTCCAAAAATTTTGAGCCTTTCTTTAATTCCCGGGCTGATTTTGGCGATAATTTGGAACACCTCAATTGGAACTATCTTTTTTTTAATTTTCGCCATTTTTTTGTCAGGTTATTTTAATCAATGGGAGACCATTGGCGTTTTTGTGACACTTTCTCTTTTTCCAATTTTTATAAAAAGATTAAGTCCAATTAAAGAAATTTTTCCTTTAAAAAATAATTTATTTTTGATTAGAAATCGTCTAATTCTTGATAATGACCAGTTGTGTTTGGATTTAAGAATAAAAAGAATAATCAGAAAGTTGACGGGAAAATAAAATTTGATAAACTATAAAAAGTCCGTTAAAAACGGATTTTTATTAAACTTGTAGATAAAAAAATAGCCTAAAAACCAGAAAACTCTTAATTTAACCAGCAAATTATGGATATAAAAAATTTCACCTCAGCCATTGTTCAAATTGCCGAAGAGAAGAACATTCCCCAAGAAAAGGTATTAGAAAGCATTGAGCAAGCGATAGCGGCAGCTTATAAAAAAGAGTATGGGAAAAAGGGACAGATAATTAAAGCCAAATTTGATTTAAAATCCGGCCAGCTTTTCTTTTGGCAGGTAAAAATAGTAGTCGACAAAACGATGATTTATTCTGAAAAAGAACTGGAAAAATTAAAAGCAAAAACTGGCCCAAAAACTGAAACCATACTGGAAAAAAAGGAGACAGAAGAAGGCAAAAAAAAGTTTTGTTTTAATTCCGAGAAACATATTATGATTGAAGAAGCAAAGAAAATTAACCCAAAAATTAAGCCAGGAGATGAACTAACTATTCCTTTAGAGGCAAAAAAAGACTATGGGAGAATTGCTGCCCAGACTGCCAAGCAGGTAATTTTACAAAAGATTAGGGAAGCCGAAAAAGAAAGTGTTTTGGAGGAGTATAAGAAAAAAGAAGGCCAGGTTATTTCTGGAGTTATTCAAAGGGTGGAAGGGAAAAACATTTTCTTGAATATTGGTAAAACTTTAGGGGTTTTGCCAAAAGAAGAACAGGTTCCGGGAGAATTTTATCGCCCCGGTCAGAGATTAAAAGTTTATATTTTGAAAGTTGAGGGAACATCTAAAGGGGTAATGGTTTTTCTTTCCCGGGCTTATCCAAAATTGGTTTCTAAAGTTTTTGAATTAGAGGTGCCGGAAATTCTAGCCGGTCAAGTGAAGGTTAATTCAATAGCCAGAGAGCCAGGTTCAAGAACTAAAATTGCTGTTTCCTCAAATGCCGAGGGGGTAGACCCAATTGGCGCCGTAGTTGGACACAAAGGAACGAGGGTTCAGATGGTAATTAACGAGTTAGGTGGGGAAAAAATCGATGTGATTAAATATTCGGACGACCCGGTAGAATATATTACCAATGCTCTTGCCCCGGCTAAGGTTTTGGAAGTAAAAATAATGCCAAAAAATAAAGCTTTGGTAATTGTACCAGAAGATCAACTATCGCTAGCTATTGGTAAAGATGGTCAGAATGTAAGATTGGCAGCCAAATTGACTGGGTGGAAAATTGACGTTAGACCATCAGAGAAAGTTGAAGAGAAAAAATAATTTGTTATAATATAATTTAGAAAAACATGAATCTTATTCCTACGGTGATAGAAAAAACCCAATACGGTGAACGAGCTTATGATATTTATTCTCGGTTATTGCGAGAAAGAATTGTTTTTTTGGGAGGACCGATTGTTGATCCGGTTGCTAATTCTGTCATTGCCCAGCTTCTCTATTTAGCCTCCAAAGACTCTCAAAAAGATATTCAGCTTTACATAAATTCACCAGGAGGAGTTTTGACCTCAGCCTTGGCTATTTACGATACAATACAGTATATCAAATGTCCCCTTTCTACTGTCTGTATTGGTTTGGCTGCTTCCGGAGCAGCCGTTCTCTTGGCTGCCGGAGCAAAAGGAAAAAGGTATGCTTTACCTAATGCCGAGATTCTACTTCACCAGGTGGCAGTTAGCGGCGTTTCGGGAGAGGCAGTTGAAGTTGAAATTGCAGCAAAACAAATTCTGAAACTAAAAGATAAGGTTAATAAAATTTTAGCCAAGCATACCGGGCAACCGTTGGAAAAAATTGAAAAGGATACCGATCGAGATTTTTATCTTTCAGCTCAGGAAGCTAAAAATTACGGCTTAATCGATGAAGTAATAAAGCACAAAGAATAATCTTTATTAGAATTAGAATATGAAAAGAAAAATTTATTTTTCTAATTTCACCTTTGAATATGAACCAGTTAATTATTCTTATCATTGGAATATTTTCTCTTTCAATTGGCTCAATTTTAGGGTATTATGCCCGTCAATCAATTGCCAAGAGAGATGTTAGGACAATTGAATCTAAACTTCAAAAGAAAATTCAGAAAGCCAAAGAAGAGGCTGAAAGCCTTTTGTTAGGGGCGAAAGAAAAAACAAAGACCCTTTTGGCTCAAATTGAGAGAGAAGAGGAAGAGAGGAAAAGAAATCTTTTGAAAAGGGAAGAAATTCTTCTTCAAAGAGAGAATATTTTAGACGCAAAACTTTCGGAATTTGAAAGAGAAAAGAAAATATTTACCCAAAAAGTTGAAAAACTGAGAGAATTAAAAGAGGTCCTAGAAAGAATGAAGATAGAAGCACTCGAAAACCTAGAGAAGATTTCAGGAATGGACCGAGAAAAGGCAAAGGCGGAATTATTCGCTCGTTTAGAAAAAGACCACCAACAAGAAGTTTTAGAAAGAATAAAAAAACTGGAAGCAGAAGGTGAAAGAAGATTTGAAATGAGGGCTAAAGAAATTTTAGCAACTGTTATTCAAAAGTATGCTCTCCCCCAGACCCAAGAGATTACCACTTCTATTGTTGTATTACCCAACGAAGAGATGAAAAGTCGGATTATTGGTAAAGAGGGACGTAATATCAGAACTCTTGAGAAATTGACTGGCGTGGAGATAATAGTTGATGAGACGCCAGAGACAGTAACCATTTCTTGTTTTGATCCTATCAGGAGGGAGATTGCCAAACTGGCTTTAGAAAAACTAATTCAGGATGGAAGAATTCAGCCAGCCAGAATTGAGGAAAAAGTTGAAGAAGCAAAAAAAGAATTGAGTTCTAAAATCAAAGAAGCCGGGGAGATGGCAGTTTATGAGCTTGGGTTAATAGGATTGGATCCAAAATTAATTCAGTTACTTGGTAGATTAAAATTTAGAACTTCCTATGGCCAAAACGTTTTACTCCATTCTTTGGAAGTAGCTTATTTAGCAGAAGCTCTTGCCGATGAAATTGGCGGAGACTCTTTAGTCTGCAAAAAGGCGGGATTATTCCATGATATTGGCAAAGCGGTTGACCAGGAGATTGAGGGTTCTCATATTGAAATCGGAATTAAAATTTTAGAAAAATTTGGGATAGAAAAAGAGGTTATTTCAGCGATGAAATCCCATCACGGCGATTATCCAGCCGAAAGCCTTGAGGCAATTTTGGTTCAGGTGGCTGATCAGATTTCCGGCGCCAGACCAGGAGCAAGAAAAGACACCTTAGAAAATTATCTAAAGAGATTGGCCGATTTAGAGAAAATTGCTTTATCTTTTAGCGGGATCCAAAACGTTTGGGCGCTTCAAGCCGGAAGGGAAATTAGAGTTTTTGTTAAACCAGAAGAAATAGATGATTTGGCGACTAAAAAATTAGCCAAAAGTATTGCCCAAAAAATCCAAGAAGAACTAAAATATCCAGGAGAAATAAAAGTTAATGTTATTAGAGAAATGAGAGTGACTGAGTACGCCAAGTAAAACATATAAACTTAAAGTAAGAATAAAAAAACGGCTTTGAAGGCCGTTTTTTTATTGAGCGAGTGAAGGGAATCGAACCCTCGTCTCTTGCTTGGAAGGCAAGCGCACTAGCCGTTGTGCTACACTCGCATTTAATAGGTCAAGTTATTGAAGTATTTAAATAATTTTTCAATCGGGGGCGGCGGACTTGAACCGCCAATCAGACGCTCCCAAAGCGCCTATGTTAACCATTACACCAGCCCCCGTCTCCAATAACTCCATATAGCATTTTATTTTATTTTGGTCAACGATAATTTGTTTGATGTTATTTTTAAAGATTACAATAAAGTGATATAATAAAATAGATGACCTTTAAAGAAATATTTTCCCAATTAAATATTCCGGAAAAATGTAAAAAATACGGAGTTCCTCTCTGGCAGTGTCCTCAGTTTTTATTTCTGATTATGGGAATAATCATTATTGGTTCGATTTTAGCTACCTATTTCATTGGAACTCGTTATATCGAAGAGCCAGAAATTGTTGCCCTGATTACTTTTTTAATAACTATTATTTTATTTACTATTGCTTTTATCATTACCCGCTCTTTCGAAAGATTAGCCGAGGCCTCAAGAATGAAATCAGAGTTTATTAATATTGTTAGTCATCAATTAAGGACACCCCTTTCTAATTTAAGATGGACCCTGGAAGTAGTTATGTCAGGAAAAATTATTCCTCCATCGGAAAAACAATTAGAGTACTTTAAAATTATAAAAGAAAATTCAGACAGAATGCGTGAATTGATAAAAGATCTATTAATTGTTGCCCGGATTGAAACCGCCAAACTGACCTTAAAAAAGCAAGAATTATTTTTAGAAGAATTAATCGAAAGAATAATTAAAGAACTTGAGCCCTTTGCTCGGGCTTCAAACGTTGAGATTTTTTTCGAGAAAGAAAAAAATTTGCCAAAAGTTTTTATTGACCCCTTTCAAATTAGAGTAGCAGTTGAAAACCTTTTAGACAATGCCATTAGATATATTAAAGGAAAGGGTAAGGTTTTAATAAACTTAAAGAAAAAGGAAAAAAATATTTATTTTGAAATAAAAGACAATGGCGTGGGTATTCCTAAAGAGGAGCAGAAATATATCTTTCAAAAATTCTTTCGCTCGAGAAATATTTTGAGGTACCAGACCCAGGGCTCCGGCCTCGGACTTTATATTGTCAAAGCCATTGTTGAGCAATCAGGAGGTAAAATTGGCTTTTACTCAGAAGAAAACAAAGGGTCGACATTTTGGTTTACTTTACCAATAAAATAATTTCTATGAAAAAGATATTATTTATTGAAGATGAGTCGACTTTGCAAAAATCCCTTGGCGACTTTTTGGAAAAAGAAGGCTATAAAATGATTAGCGCTTTAGATGGGGAAACCGGCTTGCAACTAGCCAGGAAGAAAAAGCCAGATGTAATTTTACTTGACCTTGTTCTGCCCCGGCTTCATGGATTCGAGGTTTTAAAGCAATTGAAAACTGATGCCGCAACAAAAGAAATTCCTGTTATTGTTTTAACCAATTTGGAAGAAATAGACGATGTTGATAAAGCCATTGAATCTGGAGCCAATGCTTATCTGATTAAAGCCCACTATAGTTTGGAAGAGGTGGTTGAAAAAATTAAAAAAGTGTTAGGGGAATAAGACATCTTTTAATATTAGAGACAGAAAAATATGAGGGTAGAACCTCAACAATTAAGAGCTTTTTTAATAGATGCTAATTTAATCACCGAACAACAGTTTGATGAGGCTTGGGCTCAAGCAAAAAAAAATAATCGGAAGATTGAAGATGTTTTGGTGGCAGAAAATTTAATTTCTCAAGTTGAATTGCTCAAATTAAAAGCCTATATTTTAGGAATCCCGTTTGTCAATTTGGAAAAGGAAATAGTTGACCCCGAAATTTTAAAAATCATTCCCGAACCAATTGCCAGAAGTAATAACATCGTTGCCTTTAGAAAGAGAGGAAACGATTTAGAAGTAGCGATGTTAGACCCAGAGGATCTGAGAACAATTGAATTTATTAAAAAAACCACTAATTTGAGAATTTTACCTAGATTGACCAATCCCGAATCAATTAAAAATATCCTTAGGCAATACCAGAAAACTCTCGATGTTGAGTTTGGGGAAATCATTAAAAAAGAAGTTGGTGGGATTAAAGAAATTAAAGAGGAAGAAAAAGTTAAAGAGAAAGAAGAACTTCAAAAGATAGCTGAAGAATTACCGATTATCAGAATTGTTGATACTCTTTTAAAGCATGCCATCTTACAAAGAGCTTCAGACATCCATATTGAGCCGATGGAAAAAGAGGTTTTGATTAGATATCGGATTGATGGAATTTTAAGAGAGGCAATGACTTTACCAAAAATTGCTGCCCCAGGGATTGTAGCCAGGATTAAAGTTTTGTCTAATCTGAAATTAGATGAACATCGTCTTCCTCAAGATGGCAGATTCAAAGTTGAAATCGAAGACTACAAATATTCAATTCGAGTTTCAATCTTGCCGGTTTTTGATGGAGAAAAAATTGTGATGAGGTTATTAGCAGAAACAGCCAAAGCCTTTACATTAGAAGAGTTAGGTCTAAGGGGAAAGGACCTAGAGAGGGTTCAGGATAATTTAAGAAAACCAGTGGGAATGATTCTGGTTACCGGACCAACTGGTTGCGGAAAGACAACTACTCTTTATTCAATGATGGAAATTTTGAATAATCCTGGAGTAAACATTTCTACTATTGAGGATCCAATCGAATACCGGATGTCAAGAATTAATCAAACTCAGGTGAATCCAAAAATTGGGTTAACTTTTGCTGCTGGTCTTCGGGCATTAGTGAGGCAGGATCCGGACATCCTTATGGTCGGAGAAATTAGAGACAATGAAACCGCTTCTTTAGCTATTAATGCTGCTTTGACCGGCCATTTAGTGCTCTCTACTCTTCATACCAATTCAGCGGCAGGTGCCATCCCGAGATTAATTGATATGAAATGCGAACCTTTTTTGATTTCCTCGACCTTAAATTGTATTTTGGCCCAGAGATTAGTCAGAAGATTATGCCAGGAAAAAGAAAAATATTTTTTAGGAATAGCGGAATTAAAAAATTTGGCTAAATATTGCGACTCCGAGAGAATTTTAAAAATTTTAAAAGCAGAAAAAATTGTTAAACCTAATGCCAGCTGGAAAAATATTCCTTTTTATCGTCCTAAAAAAACTAAAGAATGTCCCGATGGATACCGAGGAAGAATTGGAATTTATGAAGTTTTACCGGTGACGGAGACAATAAAAGAATTAATTGTTCGACAAGCAACTGCCGATCAAATTCAAAAACAGGCCCAGGCCGAGGGAATGAAATTAATGGTTGAAGATGGTTTTATTAAAGCTGCCCAAGGAATAACCAGTATTGAAGAGATTTTACGGGTGATTGTTGAATAGGTTATAATATCTTTAAAAAATAAGACCAAAAGTATATGATAGCCAATACCTTATTTTTTAGAATCAATAAATTTTTTCTCTATTTAACTGCTTTTTTCCTTCCTTTGTTTTTTTTGCCCCTTGGACAAGATTTTTTAGAATTTCCAAAGCAATTGCTGTTAATTATTCTTTTATTTTTTAGTTTAATAAGCTGGACGATTGGCCAAATCATTCAAGATAAAATAATAATTAAAAAAGGGCCCCTGCCTTTTTTCCTGACTTTTTTCCTTTTGCTTTCTTTTACTGTTTCTACCTTCTTTTCTCTTTGGCCAAAAGCCTCTTTTTTCGGCTGGCCCTTGGATATTACCGATAGTTTTATTACTTTTTGTTTGTTTTTACTTTTATGTTTTTTACTTTATCAATCATTTCAGATTAGCGAGATATTGAAATTTTTATTTTTGCTTTTATTTTCAGTAACAATTTCAGCAACTTTAACTATCATTCATCTTTACAGACCATTTTTGCCAAATATTGTCAGCACGGTTGGCGGCATAAACAATTTTTCTTTGCTAGCTGTTGTTTTTTTTCCTCTTTCTTTTTTCTTCCCCTTTTTAATTGAGAAAAAATGGTTGAAAATTTTCTTTTTCTTTTTTTCTTTCCTCTTTTTTATAATCGTTATCTTTGTTAATTCTAAAACCACCCTCCTTTTCTTTATTTTGACTCTTTTTTTAATTTCAATTTTTGCTTTAAAATTTATCTGGGAAAAAGGAGGAGTTTTTAGTTTATTTTTACTTATGTTTTTTTTGATTATCTCCTTTTTCTTCCTTCTATTTCCTTTTGTCCCCAAATTTTTTCCAAATATTCCTTTAGACGTCGCCCCAGGTTTTGATTGTGAAATGGATATCTTAAAAGGGACTTTTTCTGAAGGAATTAAAAAATCTATTTTTGGTTCAGGCCCTGGAACTTTTGTTTTTCCTTTTTCAAAATATCGCCCTCGGGATTTAAATCAAGACATTTTTTGGAACCTTAGATTTTCTCGAGGCAATTCCACATTTTTTGACTGGTTAATCACCAAAGGTATTTTTGGAGGCGTCTTTCTGTCTCTACTCTTATTTTTTGGCGGCCATTCTGCCTTTTTAAACATTAAAAACAATCAATTTCAAAAAAAAGAAGAAATAATCAAATTTACCCTTTCTCTTTCTTTGTTTATTTTTGTTTTATCTGCCCTTTTTTATACTTTTAATTTTTCCCTTTGGTTTTTATTTTGGATAATTTTGGCAATGACGCTTTTGTTTAGAAGAGAAGGATTAATAGAAATTAAATTTATTCACTCTCTTCTGAGAAGAGGATTTTTTAATGCTATTTTGTTTATTTTTATCATTATGATTTTAGGACTGCTTTTTGTCCAGACTAAGAAATATTTAGCCAATATTTACCACCTAGAAGGAATAAAGTTATCTCAAGAAGGAAAGATTGAACAAGCTATTTCCTTAATAGAAAAAGCTATTGGTAATTTTGACTCTAATGTAGATTTTTATTATCGCGACTTATCTCAGCTTTATTTAAACTATGTTTCCCTTATTCCTCAAAGAGATTATTTAACAGATGACCAAAAGAAACAATTAACTTCGGCGGCATTAAGAGAAGGAATAGAAAACCTGGAGAAGGCGGTTGAATTGGCTCCTTTTAATGTGGTTAACTGGAATATAAGAGGTTTTTTCTATCGGAATTTAATTGGAATAAAGGCGATTAAATTAAATGGAAAGGAAATTTTCCCGGACAAAGAGGCGATAGTTTCTTATAAAAAAGCCATTGAGCTTGAATCATCTTCTCCTTTTTCTTACGGAGAATTGGGTAGGGTTTATATTTTGATGGCTCAAGAATTTGATAAGCAAAAATTAGAAAAAGAAAAACAAGAATATTTATCCTTAGCTTTAGAATATCTCAATCAGTCTGTTAATCTTAAACCGGATTATGCCCTTGCTCATTATCTTTTAGCTGTTGTTTATGATCAGCAAGGAAAAACCGACAAAGCAATTGAACAATTAGCTATAGCCAAAATTAACGCTGTTTTCGATGCTGGCCTTCCTTTTCAAAGAGGATTACTTTTTTGGCGCAAAGAAAAAATAGATGAAGCCCAAAAAGAGTTCGAAGAGGCAAGCAAGAAGCTACCAGGTTTTTCTAATGCTCATTATATGTTAGGTTTGGTTTATTACAAAAAAGGAGAAATAGAAAAAGCCAAAGCCGAATTTGAAAAAGTAATCCAACTTAACCCGGAAAACAATGAAATCAAAAAGATTTTAGAAAACCTTGAAAAGGGCCTTCCCCTTTTTGAGGGAATAACAACGCCTCCCCAATCATTAATTGAACAATTACCCCCGGAAAGAGAAATTAAAGAGAGACAATAGATATGTTTAGAGAGGTAGAGAGAAAATTAATCAATCCAAATCAATTTTTAGTCATTATTAATAGCTTAACCGATGGTTTAATGGTTTTTGATA
This sequence comes from bacterium, assembly GCA_036803205.1. Classification (GTDB taxonomy): domain Bacteria; phylum Patescibacteriota; class Minisyncoccia; order Minisyncoccales; family GBS-2; genus DAIRUS01. The sequence continues at coordinate 35,695 of DAIRUS010000006.1, forward strand.
GCGAAAACCGACTTCTTCTTTCAAACAAAAAAATAGAGGATTTTTTTGGAGTGAAAAATGAAGAAATTTTGGGAAAAAAAATTGAAGAATTTAGCCAATTCCCTCTTTTAAAAAATCTTTTTTTCCTTTTGGGAAGGGAAATTAAAGAGGTTTGGAAAAAAGAATTAGAAGTTAGTTTTAACTTAATCCTGGAAACATCCGTTAGTCCAATTTTTATTGATTCTAACACCAAAGGAAAGCTAGTTATTCTTCACGACATTACTCGAGAAAAAACCATTGATAAAATAAAGTCAGAGTTTATTACAATTGCTTCTCACCAATTAAGAACGCCCATTTCGGCAGTAAGATGGACCCTCGAGAAATTGTTAGAAGAGGAATTGGGAAAATTAACCGACAATCAAAAAAAGATAATTCAAGAAGGGATTATTTCTTGTCAAAGAATGACCCAGGTATTAAATATCTTTTTAGATACCGCCCGGATTGAAGAAGGAAGGTATCTTCGTAAATTTTCTCTTTGCGACCTAGAAAAAGTGGTTGAAGAGGTGATAAAATCCTATCAAGAGGCAATTCAAAAAAAAGAGATAAAACTTGAATTTCAGGTATTGACTCCAAAATTACCGAAAGTTAAAATTGATCTTGAGCCGATTACTTTAGTTATCCAAAACCTTCTTGATAACGCCATCAGATATACAACAAATGGCGGCATAGTGGCTATTCATCTCAAATCAACAAAAAAAGAGATTGTGTTTTCTATCCGAGATACCGGCATTGGCATTAAAGAAGAAGAAAGAGAGTATATCTTTAAAAAATTTTTTAGAGGGTCCAATGCTCTCAGAATAAATCCCGAAGGAAACGGCCTAAATTTATTTATAGCTAAAAATATCATTGAGGCTCATGGCGGCAAAATTTGGTTTGAAACTGAAAAAGAGGGCACTGTCTTTTATTTTACCTTACCCTTAAAATGAAAAAGCGAATTTTAATTATTGAAGACGAAAAGTATTTAAGTTTTCTTCTGACTAAAAGTTTGATTGAGGAGGGCTTTGAAGTAGAAGAAGTAACTTTGGGAGAAGCGGGGCTAAAAAAAATGAAAGAACAGCAATTCGATTTAGTTTTATTGGACCTACTTTTACCTGGAATAGACGGCTTTAAAGTTTTAACTGAAATGAAAAAAGACCCAAAACTGACTTCTCTTCCGGTGATTATTGTTTCCAATCTTGGTCAGAAAGATGACATTGAAAGGGCTAAAAATTTGGGGGCAACAGAGTATTTCATCAAGGCAAACGTTTCTCTTTCGGAAATTGTTGATAAAATAAAAAATATTTTAAAACCTTCCTTATAAACCTAAAAAGATATTTACTTTATCTTCGCTTACCTCTAAGACGCCTCTTCTAAACTGATAACTAATTTTCTTTTTTTCGGGCGTTAGAATAAAAAGATTATTAAAAATTAGAGTAATAAAATTAGCGTGTCCTGGCAAAATAGAAAAATCTCCTAAGGCATTTTGAGACCCAACGGCTTCAGCTTTGCCCTGATAAAAAACCTCTTTTATTATTGGTAACCAAAATAATTTTACCTCCAGAAACTTTTTATCTCCTTTCATGGCTTGAGATTTGATTGACGTCGCTAATATCCAAAAAGGCTTCATCTGGAAAATGGTCTAATTTTCCCTCTAAAATTTGTTTTACTCCCTCGAGCGTTTTTATTTTCCTAACATATTGACCTGGTTTTTTGGTTTGGTCAGTAATAACAAAAAAATTTTGAGTCATAAAATTAAAAATCTTTTTTGCCCGATGATAAATAATTCTATCCTCAGGAGAAAGCTCTGCCTCTCCGATGATAGAAACAATCCGTTGCAGTTCTCGATGTCTCTCTAAAACTCTTTTTGTTTCTATTAACAATTGATAATGTTTTTTTCCTAAAATTTGAGGATTAATTAAAGAAGAAGAGGAAGATAAAATATCAATAGCCGGATATCTCCCCTCTTGATAAACGTCTCTTGAAAAAACCACCAAAGAATCAAAATGGGGAAAGAGAGCTTGAACAGCTGGATCAGTAATGTCATCGGCCGGCACATAAATTGCCTGAATACTGCTGATGGCACCATTCTCTGTCGAAATAATTCTTTCCTCAAAGGCTCCGATTTCTGTTTCTAAAGTTGGTTGATAACCGCCCTCTGAAGGAAGATTTCCCAATAAAGTTGAAAGTTCGCTTTGAGCTTGAATAAAACGATAGACATTGTCGGCAAAGAAATAAACATCTTTTTTTTCTTCATCGCGAAAATATTCCGCCACCGTAATAGCAGCCGTGCCCGTTTTTGTTCTGATTACCGCCGATTCATTCATTTGGCCAAAAACTAAAACAGAGCGCGGTAAAACCATTTTTTCTTTAAGCGTTTGATATAATTCCTGGGCCTCGCGGATTCTTTCACCTATTCCAGCAAAAACTAAAATACCTTTTTGATAAAAAGCAAGATTGTGCATTAATTCAAGCAAAATTACCGTTTTTCCTAAACCTGCTCCTCCAAAAATACCCAATTTTCCTCCTTTTATTAAGGGAGTAAAAAAATCAATTATTTTGATTCCCGTCTCTATCAATTCTTTTTCTAATTCCGCTTCCCGATAGAGGGGTGAGGGTTGATAGAGGTTTTTTTCTTTTAATTTTTCTAACGGACCTAATTTATCAAGAGGTTCTCCGAAAACATTTATTGCCCGACCTAAAAGTTTAGTTCCCACTGGAATTTTGAATAGTTGATTAGTTTTAATAACTTTCTCGCCTCGAGCTAATTCCTCGCATTCAGAAAGGCAGTGACAAAGAAAAATGTCTTTTTCTTTAGCACTGACCACTTCAAGTTGGATTTTAGAATTTTTTTCTAATCTTAATATCTCGCCCAAAAAAGGTTTTTCATCTCTAAACTCTACTTCTGCTATATTTCCTTGAACTGAGATAATTTCTCCGGTTTCTTTCATATTGATATTTTACCAAAAAGTTCTATTTGTTTTTTGGTCGCTGATTGTTTTTTCAATTTTCTCATTTTGGCTATTAATTTTCGCTCTGTTTCCTTTGCTTTTTCCGTTGCTTGGTACATGGCAATTACCCTACTGGCATATCGTGCTAATTGATGTTCCAAAAGGCATTGATGAAAAAGAGTGGCAATGATTTCTCTTTCAAAAAACTCTACTATTGCCTCCGGAGAGGGTTCAAATATATATTGTTTTGATTCTCCTTTTTTTCCAATCTCTAACTCTGTAATTTTGCTGGCTACGACCTCTTGAGAGAGGACGTTTTTATATCTTCCGTAAAAGACAATAATTTCTTTATATTGTTTAATAAAACTGACAATCTTTTCGACATTTTTTTCTTCCGGCTGGTCGTCATCCAATTCAAAGAAAAAAAATTTTTTTACTCCAAACCCTTCAACTAGGTGTTGACCCACCCTTCCCACAATTGCCAAATCAGCCTTATTTACTTGGAAAAAACTAAAAATCTTTGACCAGATTTCTGACATCAGTCCTCCGTAAAAAAGATGATTGGCCGATAAAAAAACGACCACCCTTTCTTTTTTTGCGCTAAGGAAATAATCTTTTTGCCCCTTATTTTTTTTAAAAAAAAGAAAAGCAGTTTTTACTCTCTTATAAATTTCTAATAATTGATCAAAAAACTCTCGATTTTTAAAAGCCTTTTCTCTTATTTTCTTCATTTTTAAATTAGCAATCTCTTGATAAGTAAGAACAACATTTTTGATAACAGAAACAGCTTCCAGATTTTTCTTTATTTCTTTAAGAGTAAGCATAATTTTTTAATACTTTTTCAATTTCAGGAATAATTTCTTTTGTAAGGAAAAGCAAATGGTCTAAATCTTTTATAAATTCAATTTTTTCTTTAATTTCAGGCAAGACGCCTTCATTATAAGCTTTTAAAAGAGAATCAATTTCTTTTTTCATCTGAATCACTGATTTATCTTTCCAAAAACCCGCCACCAAAAGAGTCACTAACAATAATTGCAGTTTTCGCGGAATTAATATCTCTATATCTTGATTAAAAAGCGCTTCTAATCTTTCTCCCCACTCTATAATTTCCTTTGTTTCTAATGTCAATTCGCTGCCAAACTGGATAATTTCCAAAGCCCTTTTGTACTCTACCATTTTTTTTCTTAGCCAAAACGAAAGAAGCCCTTCTATTGTTGTTTTTGTCTGATTGCCCACCCTTGAGACAGATAAAAAAACATTGACCGCCGGCCTTTTCCCTTTTCTATATTCATCTATATCAAAAAAAATATGACCATCAGTCATTGCCGCCAGATTAGTTTGAATATATCCCGAGATATCATTTTCTAATGTTTCAGCCACAGGCAAGGCGGTAATACTCACTTCTTTTTCGCCAACTTTAATATTTCCGGCTCTTTCCATTAAAGCTGCCTGGATATGAAAGATGTCGCCCGGATAACAGTCTCTTCCTGGCGCTCTCTTTAACAAAAGAGAAATTTCTCGATAAATTTTGGCATGAGTGGTAAGATCGTCAAAAATTATAAGAACATTTTTCTCTTTTGCCCTCCAATATTCGGCAATCGCCATTCCGCTATAAGGAGCTAAATAAATGAGAGTAGGGGAATCATCGGGTGAGGTGGCCATTAAAATCGTATTAGCCAATATCCCCTGAGCTTTTAAAGATTCTTCTACCCACCTAATTGCCGTATCTTTTTTCCCAATTCCTACATATATACAAATTGCACCCTTTTTTGCCTGGGAGGCTATAACTTGTAATAAAAAAGCTGTTTTGCCGGTTTTGGCATCGCCAATCACTAACTCTCTTTGACCCAACCCAATGGGGACTAAAAGGTCAACAATTATTACGCCGGTTTCTAAAAATTTATTTATTTTTACTCTTTCAATAAAAGGCGGAGCTTTCTCAATAACTTTTTGGTAGGTTATTGCTCCCTGAATTGGACCTAAATTGTCGATTGGTTGGCAGAGAGGATTAATAATTCGTCCTAACAATCCTTCTTTTGCCGGAATTTCCAATCCTCTATTCGTTCTTGCAACTTTTTCTCCTATTTTTAATTTTTGAGTAGCGATCATTAAAACCTCAGCCAAATCTTTTTTCAAACCATGACAAAATCCTATTTCCCCACTTTCGGTAACAATCATTTCTCCCAATTTTAAACCGGGCAGGCCGGAAACAAAAGCAATATTGTGGGAAAGAGAATAGATATGGCCTATTTCTTGGGTTTTGAATAAATGCTCCCAAAAAATTTCCATAATTATTGTTTCAACAATTTTGTATCTCTTAACTTCTCAGCCAAAGACCAACCAAAATATTTACCTTGATACTCTATATTTACCCCGCCGACAATCTCGGGATTAACAAGAATATCTAAAACCATCTCTCGATTTATTGTCTCTTCTAACCATTTTTTAATTTTAGTTAAAAATGTTTTATTCGGAAGAAAAGCCACCTCTAATTTTATCTGAGGTAAAGAATGAAGATATTTTTTTAATTCCTCAAAAAAGACGGATTTTTCTATCAATTCTTGAGGAAGTAAATTTTTCTTTTCTAATTCCTCCAATTTTAGTCGTATTCTTTCATCTACCTTACCCTTTATTCTTTCAAAAAGCGACCCCTTAGTTATGTCGGCAAAGAGATATTTTTTGATGACATTTATCTGCTCAATGAAAAAATAAAGGTCCTCAGCGGTAATAATTTCTTTTGTTAACAACGAGAATGTTTCTTCTTTCATTGAGATTCAAAAAATTTTTCTTCCTTAGCCTTTTCCAAAGCTTTCATTACCAATTCTTCATGGGTTGAGAGATCAATGGCTTTTCCAATGGTTTTTTTTGCCACCTCCCCTATTATTTGGTAAATATTCTTTTCTAATTCCCTTAATCTTTTTTGTTTGTAATTTTCTATTAACTTTTCACTCTCAATTATTTTTTCGTTTAATCTTTTAGAAATTGACTGATAAAGTCCATCAATGTTTTTGGCGATTCCACTTTCTAATTCTTCTATTTTTTCTTTACTTTTGTTGACCATCGCGGTTTGATTTTTTTGAGAATTTTCTTCTATTTTTGCAATCAAGATTTTAAATTCTTGCTGTAAATTTTCAAATAAACGGGAGTAGTCTTTGGTTATTTTTTCCCGAATTTCTTTATTAAAATTACTTAATTTTAAATATTCATTTTCTGTTTTTTTGCTTAGAGCCAAGCTTTCCTCTTTATATTTTTCCAAAAGAGCAACTGAGAAGCTTTGGATTCGTTTATCCAAATCATCTATTATCCTTTTTAACTCTTTTTCTAATACCCCTTTTAATTTTTCTTCAAATTCTTTTGTTAGCTTTAAAACGATATCTTCGTTTTTGGTTTTTAATGAAGAAAAAAGAAAATAAGCAAAAATTATTCCTGTCAGTCCTAAAATAGGTAATAGGTAAAATAAAATATCCGACAACATACTAATACATTATAACAAACAAAGCTAAGCCCAGTCCAGCTAGAGTTAAAATTAAAATTCCAATTAAGTTTAATATCATAGCTGATCGAATACTTCCCTTAGCTAAAGGATTTCGGCCAATAGCGACTACGCCTTCTCTTAAAGTTCTTCCTAAAGCCAAAAAGCCAAATAAAAAACTTCCTCCGCCGACCAAAAGAGCAAAAATATAACGAAGAACTTTGGGAAAATCTTCTGGCCTGGTTAACCCCTCAGCAACTTTCCCTAATAATTCCCTAATAGTAGGTTTTCCCGATGGAATATTTATATGCTGGGGATTGATGAAAACAATTATTAGCCCCTCCTCTTCATTAAAATCTTCTTTAGCTTTACCAATTACAAATCCAGACTGAGTAGATTTTTGTCCAATTCCGGGTTTATTGGAAGAGGTAATAAAATCTCCTTTTTTTATTTCTCCATTGATATTACTTACTCTTGTTAATGCTTCGCCAAAGGAAACTATCGGCAAAGTAGTGGGCGTTGCTCTGCCAAAAACCATAATTGGACTTTCTCCAACTACTCCAATAATATTCTCATCGTAAGGAATGTTTGAGCGAGACAATCCCTCCTTGGTTTGAGAAATAATATCTCCAACCCTTACCTCTGGATCGCTAATTTCCAAATTGCTGGCAATTAAGGGTAATTCTTGACCAGATGTTTCTGGTAAAAACTGAATTTTTACTAGACCAAAAACAATTTTAATAAAAACAAAAATCCCTAAAAAAGTAAATAAAATTAATTGAAACTTCGATCGCCCGAGATTGCCAATAGATTTCATACATTTATTATAATACCATCAAACTCGTTTAAAAAGAAAAATGTTTTTCCTAAACTCTCCACCAAACTTACCACCCTTCGTCTCTTATTCCTGTAATAAGACTGCCATGGCTTTTTTATTACAGTTTTGTTTGCGGTATATGAAAGGGGAAGTTTTTGGAAAGAATTCTTTTTTAATTTTTAAACTGGAAGCGATGGAAAAGAAAAAGAAGATTTAACAAAAGCTTTTCTTACTCTTTTAAGGTTAGTTTTCGGTCCTTCTACCTCTAAATCTAAAATATATATTATATCGCAAAGATAAAAAAGGTTTTCCTTAATGGATTTATCTTCTTTTTTTCCCGCCAAAAGAAAGAAACTTCCCGCCACAGGAAAAGATAGAGCACTTTCACTGGCAACATAGGGTATTTTTACTGGTTTTTAATCTACAATAAATATTAAAATTTTACAAAATGGCGCGACAAAAATTTATTTTCGTAGTTATTTTTGACTAAAGTAGTAATTTTTCTAGAATTATTTGAGATAAGAGTTCGCAAGACAAAAGGCATAAAAAATGAACAGAAATTGGTGTTATTCAGATAATACCAGAGGAAGAGAAAAAATGGTGCGGCGATTAGGAGAGTTCGGAAGCCAGATTTTATACATCATTTATACAATTCAAGAAAGAAGGTTATAAATTAAGGAAAATCTGCTTTTTTGCTGACTTGTTGCTTGATTGCCTTTTTGGGTCACTTTCTTGAATGTTTGAGGAAAAACTTTTAAAAATGAAGCAAGGGTTAAAAGAATTGACAAGGTTTTTTGGTTTTAGATAATTAAATAAACTTATAATTTCCCGTGGGAGGAGAAAAATTTCCCGTCAGGACTTGACAAGCCTTTTTGAAAAGACGATAATAAAATAATCTGTGGATTTTTATAGAAAATTCACAGAAAAAAAAGAAGGCCCGAGAAAAATGGTCAAGGTCGAAAATTTATAGCCGATTTTTCTTTTACCTACATTAAGAATGTAGGCCGGGCCTTCTAATTTAGATTTTAATCCTTTAAAAAATCTTGTCAAGCCTAATGCCTCAAAATAAAGAAAACAATTTAATAAGCATTGACGAGGTTATTTTTCGGGCAAAAAAGCGAGGCGTTGATTTTGGCAAAGGTAATCCTCGAGAACGACTTCGCTATTTAACGAAAATCGGACTTTTACCTCATGCCAAAAGAAAATCTTTTAACGGTCGTTCGCCCAACGGTGCTTATCCCGAATATGTAATCGAACTTTTAGTTGAAATTGACCAAAAACTCAAACTCGGCAAAAGCATTCAGGAAATAAAAAGAGAAAAAGAAGAAAAGATTTTGACCGAAGTTCCTTATACATATTACCCACCAACTATTGAAGTTCAGCCTGTTGAACTTAAACCTTCAGTACCCAAAACTCAAAATTCCTTTAGAAAAATAGCCGACATTTTGAAAATTATTTTTTTGGTTTTTATCTCTATAGGAGGTATTTTCTTTTTTACCAGACAGACAATTGAAAAAAATTTTTCTAATTTTTTGGCTTCCTTAGTTGAGACGAGAGAAAAATTAACTCAAAGAACTACTCCAACTTTGCCAAAAGAAAAAAGTGAAGAATTTTTTCCTCTCCTCATTCCCGAACCCTATCTGACGATTAATGCTGAAACTGATATTAATGCTCCTTTAAATTTAAAAAACAAAGAGGGACCAGCTAGACTTTCTTTTTTCCAAGACCAATTGCAGGGAACAATTACTCTTGGAAACTTAACTGAAAACCAAACCTATACCTTGCCAGACCAAACAGGGACAATTTGTCTTACCAGTGGTAACTGTTTTGGACTTTTTGGAGAAGTTTCGGTATTGGAAGGAATGACAGACAGATTAGCTAAATTTATCGCTCCCCGAAAAATTGGCAACTCTTCCATAAGTGATTCTTATGAGGGAGTTTTACTTTATATTACGACAGTCGGAAATGTTGGCATTGGCACGGCCAATCCGACCAGCAAGTTAGAAGTAATAGGAGACATTAGAAGTAATAATCTTTTTGCCAAAGAGAGATTAGGTATTGGAGTAGATAATCCCCAATATGCCCTTCAAGTAAAAGGCAGAATTCAAGCTAGCGGTGATATTTGTACTGAGCTAGCTGGTGGAAGATGTTTAAGCACTCTTCCCCTTGGTGCCGGAACCCCACCTGCTGTTGCTGCTGGGATTAGTGGTTCGGGAACAGCTGGTTATCTTGCCAAATGGATAGAAGGCACCACTTTGAGAAATTCTCTTTTGTACGATACCGGCTTAATGATTGGCATTGGCACTACCACTCCCAATGAAAGATTGACTATTACTGGTGCTCTCAGTTTAGCAGAAATTGAGGAACCAGAAAAAGATAGCAATTTTGGAAAAATTTATGTTGGCCTTGATGGCAAACTTTATTTCAAAAATGAAACTGGCCAAGTTTTTGATTTAACTGCTGACACTACAGGAATTGGTGGCGCAGGAAAAAAAGGACAGCTTGCCTTTTGGAACAGCGCTTCATCAATTTCTGGCGATGATGATTTTTTCTGGGATATAGATAACAAAAGATTGGGGATTGGAACCAATGCGCCAGTAGAAAAATTAGAGGTTGTGGGAACAATTAAAATGACTGGTTTTCAATTAACCACTGGAGCAGGAGAAGGTCGGGTTTTAGTTTCTGATAATTTGGGTATTGGTAGTTGGCAGTCATTACCACCAGGAACGATGCCACCTGGTAGCTTTGGTCAAACTATGAGACACGATGGTTCAAACTGGATTGCCACCTCATTTTTATATAATTCTGGCACCAGAATTGGCATTGGCACAACTAATCCAACTGCCACTTTAAGTGTAAATGGTGATATGAATTTGGCCGGCCCTTTAAAAATAACCTCTTCTCTTGCCCAACTACTTTTACAATACGATTCCAACAACTACCTTTCTTTTGCTGTTAGTCAGGGGCAAACACTTTTGGTAACAAGTGGAGACCTTATCATTAACTCATTAACTGGAAAAATTTATGCTTCAGGCTCTACTGTTTCGGCTGCTTCTTTTTTCTCTGATGATGCCTCAGTTAGAAAATCAGGCGAGATGGTTTTAAGAGGAGCAATTCCAATTTATCGCTTTGGCATTCCAGCTCAAACCAGTTCAACAAATTATGCCCAAATTTCAAAACATTTTGAAGGAGAAATAGCGGCTTTTCCACCCCCTCTTGGAGGAACAACCAGAAAATATGCTTTTTTAATCAATTCAGCAGATAACATTCCAACTAACCAAAACTCAGAGTGGAGAATTTATCGGCCAGGGGTAGGAGAATATACCTCTTTTACTCTCCCCGGTCTTAATATGTCTTCTTTAGAAGAAGGATTAGCCAGAATCAAATATTCAGAACTACCAGCAAATAATTGGCAATTGGAAGTTAGAGTTCCTTCAGGAAGAGCAATTAGAATATTTAACATTTTCTTATTAGCTTTTGATCAATTGAATTAACTTCCCTTTTTAGTTTTAGATTAAATGAAAAAGGTCAAAGAGGGGAAAAAGGTCGAAAACAAAAGTTAAAAAATATGTCCTCTGAAAAGATAAAAAATCTCTTAAAACCAAAACTAGAGTTAGTGCCTGGCACAAGGTTTGCTTCCTTTTTGTTTATCGCCTGCTCAATGGCAATTGCTGCTGGAATTTTGTGGGCCGCCAATATGTATTATAATCTTGACACTCAAGAAGTGATTGTTGGCCATATTGAAAGAGTAACTAATTATTTGAGAGCAACGGCTGGTGCGATTATTGGTGGAACTGACACTCAAAATCCAGCTTCTGGCTACAAATTAGAAATTGTTGGCGACACCTTATTTTCCGGTAATGCGGTTGTTGGTAATGTTTCTAATAGTGCCCAAGAATTAAGATTTATTGAAGGAGGAGCAAATCCTAGCCAATATATTGGACTGAAAGCTCCGGCAAATTTAGACACTAATCGAGTTTATATTTTACCTCACCACGATACTACTCCTCCCTCAGATGATTTTGTTTTGACCTGGCAGTCAGGAAATCAATTGGCGTGGAAACAAGTTACGGCTGTTGGTGGAGCTGGTGACATTACAGCAGTAGGTAATTGCCCAAGTGGCGCCTGTTTTACTTCCGATGGCACTCAAGGAACAAGT
>DAIRUS010000007.1:0-42138 GCA_036803205.1 bacterium
AAGATAGAATCTTTTAGTCCTGCTTCTTAGTAAGATAATGGAGAAAGTTTGAAATCGTTTAATACAAGCGCTACCATCAACACACACGAACTCTCTTTGTTGAGGGGGGAGCGAAATTTCCTTATCTGCTCCGAAAAATTTAGCCCTGCCTTGCTTTCGCAAGGCAGGGCTTTCTTTGGTTTCAGAAAATTGAAAATCTTTCAGATTTTCCGAATAAAATAGGGTTATTTTGATGGTTTCCGGAAAACGAACGATTTCTTCCAGTTCTTTTTTATTTGATGATTTTTATCGCCTTACCTTCAATCAATGCTTCGGTGATTTTTTTATAAGCTGATGATAAAATTCTCTGAAAAGTGCTCTGAGAAGTATTCATTTTTTTAGCTGCTTCTTCTTGGTCTAAATCTTTTATATTTTTCAATCTTAAGGCCTCTGCTTCTTCAGTAGTTAATTCAACTACCTCTAAAAACCTCAGTGGCACTCCTTGAGGCTTAAAATAAGTTACATTCGGATTGAATCTAATTCTTCTACAAAGTCTTGGTCTTACCATATTTTTAAAATTTTATATAATAAAATTGAGGGTGAGCCTCGCTCCTAAGATTTAATCCAGAAGCGAGGCCCCTCTTTTATTTTTGGTTCTTTAGTTCGGACAAGCGTTCTTTAATAGCTTTTAGCTCATCTTCCAAAACCTCAACTTCTTCCTCTAACGCTTGTTTTTCTTCCTTTTTGGTTATTTGAGGACCGAATCTCCAGAATCTACCAAATCCGCGACCGAATCCTCTCCGCCAACCCATGCCAGCACCGCAGGGACCTAAACCCCAGCCGGTGCCGGGACCGAAACCTAAAGGGCCTGTTCCGTCATATCTTGGCATATTTTTGTTTCTGATAATTTAACAATTTTTGATAGTCCGACCTTTATAAACGACTATCTATTATGAATATATACCCATAATAACTGCCTGTCAAATCCTTCTCTTGTGGAAATAACAAGTGTCTATATTTTGCTTGACAGGTAAAATTCTGTTATAATGAAATTGTAACCAATCGAGGATACACTTTTGATGTAATTATAATCAGTAATTGTATCACCAAACGGGCAACTTCTGTTCAATCGTGTATCCTACATGATTGGTTACAACAGGGTTGCCCTTTTGGTTAAAAAAACATAAACAAAAAACAAATCAAAAACTGCGCCATCTATACGAAGGTCTCAACCGATCTGCAAGCGGAAATAGAATTTTCCTCCTGCGAATCGCAAGAAGAAAAAATTCGGGCTTTTGTGAAAAGCCAGGATAACTGGCAAGTCTATAAGGTTTATTCTGACGCCGGATATAGCGGAGCTAACACTAATCGTCCTGCCTTACAAGAATTACTTGAGGATATAAAGCAAAGGAAAATTGACATTATTTTAGCTTACAAAATTGATAGATTGACCCGTTCTCCAAAAGATTTTTATCAACTAATAGAAGTGTTTGATAAGTACGGAACGGATTTTGTCTCTATTACAGAACGATTTGATACCTCTACTCCAGCCGGCAGATTGTTAAGAAACATAATGCTTACCTTTGCTCAATTTGAAAGAGAATTAACTTCAGAAAGAACAAGAGACAAACTGTTAGAGCGTGCCAGAAAGGGAATGTGGCACGGCGGAAATGCGCCCTACGGCTACAAACGAGAAAACAAAAAACTGGTCATTAACCAGAAAGAAGCTGAAATTATCAGGTTGATATTTGAAAAATATCTTGAAACTGGCTTGATAAACAGGGTTTATGATTTTTCAAAGAGAAAAACATTAGAAACAGGCAAGGTGATCTTTTTCGCCAACGAATCATTACTTTCATTTTAAGAAACCCTGTTTATGCCGGCAAAGTTAAATTTGCTAACCAGATTTTTCAGGGAATTCATCAACCCATAATTTCAGAGGAGTTATTTGAGCTTACTCAAAAAACCCACAAAAAGAGAATAAGGAAGTTCAGGGTTTATCGGGATTTTCTTTTTGGCGGTTTGGTCAACTGCGGAGAATGCGGACACAAAATGACTTCTTGTTTTACCAACAAGTAGCGCGAAAGAAAAATGAAAAGGTATTATTACTATCGCTGTACTTCCGTTGATAAAAAGGGCTGGCAGGCTTGCTCAACAAAGGAAGTCAGCGCCGATAGGTTGGAAAAATATATTCTGGAAAATTTAGAAAGAATTTCTGTTGATAAAAACTATTTAGAAAATTTAGTTTTTAAACTAAACCATAATTTAAAAAGTTCGAAACCTCGCTTAAAAAACTCACAAGCACCCAAACAAACAGGACTTGAACCCTCGGCTTCATGCTCTAAATTTTCTGAATTTTCAGCGGAAACTATCGTTTCTATTCTCAAATCGTTTCTCTCTTTTCTTTCTCAAAGAAGGGGGGTCGAAAGAAATTTATTAGTTAAAAAATTTCTTAAATAGATTGTTTACTCTCCGGAAAACATCAAAATAACCCTATTTTATTCGGAAAATCTGAAAGATTTTCAATTTTCTGAAACCAAAGAAAGCCCTGCCTTGCGAAAGCAAGGCAGGGCTAAATTTTTCGGAGCAGATAAGGAAATTTCGCTCCCCCCTCAACAAAGAGAGTTCGTGTGTGTTGATGGTAGCGGACCCGATGGGATTTGAACCCACGATTTCTTCCGTGACAGGGAAGCGTGTTAAACCGGGCTACACTACGGGTCCCTATTGGCTGGGGTGGGATTTGAACCCACGGCCCGACGCTTATGAAACGTCTGCTCTGCCGCTGAGCTACCCAGCCTGAAAAAATTTTTGTCGCGGGGGGTCGAATTGCACGACCGCTTCCAGCTTATGAGACTGGCGACCTACTACTGGTCCACCCCGCAATAAATTTTTTCAACTAATATCTTTTTATTTTAAGCTTTTTTTAAAGAATGTCAACTTCAGCAAGGGCTTTTTCGTAAGCTGCCAACACTCTTTTTGCCTCTCCCAGGTCAAGTTTATAACTCGGATCGTGAACGATATCGTTTCTTATCTTGTGAGCTCGGTAAATTTCTTGAAGATTAGTTAAAAAGTCTGGGGGTAATTTATTTAATTTTTCTTCTAAATCTTTTTCTCTATATCCCATATTTTCTAAAATCTCATCCAATAAACTATCAGCTTCAATTATTGCCAACTTTGCCTCGGTCTCCAAATTAGATTGAAGTCTTTTTTTGATTTTTCCCCACTCTTTAATCCATTTCTCTTTTTCTATAGGTTTGAAAGCCAAAAACTCTTTTAGGTCCCAAAGGAAAATTCTCTTTAGCCAACTGAATTTAACCAAAGCCCAAATAATAAACCCGGCAAAAAAGGCAGAAAACAGGAGAAAGATAATCTTAACAACTGTTAACCAACTGTTCCACTCCGGGCCCAAAAAAAATTGAATTGGATTTTTAATCGACATAAAGTTTTGCTATTTTGATAAGCTGCCTATCCTCAAACGGTCTTCCAATAATTTGAAGACCAATTGGTAATTCATTAAGCTTACCACAAGGTATTGAAATAGCCGGTAATCCAGCCAAATTAACGGAAACAGTAAAAATATCTGATAAATACATTAAAAGAGGGTCATCAATTTTCTCGCCTAATTTAAAAGCGGTAGTGGGAGTAGTTGGGGTAAGAATAAAATCAACTTTTTTAAATGCTTCTTCAAAATCTTTTCTGATTAGAGTTCTTACCTTTAAAGCCCTTAGATAATAAGCCTGATAGTAACCAGCTGAAAGGGCATAAGTTCCTAACATAATCCTTCTTCTAACCTCGGCGCCAAAACCTTCTCCCCGACTTTCAAAATAGATGTCACTTAATTTTTTAGTTTTTTGATTAGCTATCGAATAGCCATATTTTATGCCATCATAGCGAGCTAAATTTGCCGAGGCTTCAGAAGGAGCAATAATATAATAGCAAGGAAGAGCATATTCGGTGTGAGGCAAACTAATTTCTAAAGTTTCTATTCCCTTTTCTTCATATTTTCTTATTGCATTTTTAACCGATTTTTCTACCTCAGGATCAATTCCTTTAATAAAATATTCTTTTGGAATACCGAGTCGTAAATTACGAGTTTCAAATTTTAAATTGGGGTTTGGAAATTCAACTGAGGTTGAATCTAACTCGTCTTTGCCGGCAATCACCTCAAATACTATCTCGGCATCATCAACCGTTCTTGTCATTGGTCCAATTTGGTCCAAAGAAGAAGCAAAAGCAATCAATCCATAACGGGAAACTGCTCCGTAAGTGGGTTTTAACCCAACAATACCACAAAAAGCAGCCGGTTGTCTAATTGAACCTCCGGTATCAGAACCCAAAGCAAGAACACAAAAATTTGCCGCCACCGCTGCTGCCGACCCACCGGAGGAACCGCCCGGTACCCTTTTTAAATCGTGGGGATTTTTTGTCGGGAAAAAGGCTGAGTTTTCAGTCGAACTGCCCATAGCAAATTCATCAAGATTTGTTTTACCTAAAATTATCACCTTCTCTTCTTTCAGTTTCCGAACGACAGTAGCGTCATAGGGGGCAATATAATTTTCCAAAATTTTAGAGCCAGCAGTACATTTCATTCCTTCAACTAAAATATTGTCTTTGATAGCACAAGGAATGCCAGCTAAAATCGGAATTTCCCTCCCCTGGGCAATCATTTCATCAATCGCTTTAGCCTGAGAAAGAGCTAATTCTTCATTGATGGTTAAAAAGGCAGAAATTTCCTTATCTTTTTCTTTAATCCTATTTAAATAAGTTTTGGTCAGTTCTAAGGCGGAAAATTCTTTTTTCATCAAGGCCTGATGAATACCTTTTATTGTCAATTTCTCCCCCTTCATATTATTGAAAAATTGATTTTACCTTCACATAGCCTTCTTTTTTCTCGGGGACCAAATCCATTAATTTTGACTCTTGAATTTTTACTTTTGAATTTACTTCATCGCTCCTCATCACATTTTTAAGTAAAATTGAATGGCTGGTTGGTTCAACTTTCGAAATTTCAACTTCCTTTAACTTCTCAATGTAATCTAAAATCTTAGAAAGTTCCTTCTGAAACTTTGTAATCTCTTTTTCGGTCAGCCCCAGTCTTGCCAATTTAGCAACATGTTTTACTACTTTTTTACTCATCATATTATTTCTTGACAAAAATAGAGTATGATTAGTTTATTTTGGAGGCTCCAATTCTCCGCTTTCCACTAAAACTTCGTGCAATGTATCTAAATTCTCCAAAACCATCCCTGCCCCCCTCACCACAGCCGTCATTGGATCTTCAATAATTTTTGTTGGAATCTTTGTCTCCTTTTGGATCAAAGTGTTTAGTCCTCTCAAAAGAGCTCCCCCACCAGAAAGATAAATTCCGTTAGCCATTATATCGGCCAGTAATTCTGGCGGAGTTTCTTCGATTGCTGATTTTACTTCAGTAACAATTTGCCAGATTGACTTTTCCATTGCTTTTCTAATATCCTCATCAGAGATTAAAATTTCTTCCGGCAAACCAGTAACTAGGTTTCGCCCTCTCATTGGAAGCTCTCTTTTCTCTTTGAGAGGGTAAGCCGAACCAATGCCAATTTTAATTGTTTCCGCCGTTCTTTCGCCAATCAACAATTTATATTCTTCTTGAGCGAAACGAATTATATCTTCATTAAGCTTATCTCCAGCTATTCGTAAGCTTTTTGCCAAAACTATTCCGCCCAAAGAAATAACAGCCACTTCGGTTGTTCCCCCTCCAATATCAACAATAAAGTTACCACCAGCTTCTTGAACCGGCAGTCTGGCTCCGATAGCCGCTGCCATTGGCTCTTCAATCAAAAAAACTTCTCTTGCTCCAGCCGATTTTCCGGCATCAATTACTGCCTTTTTCTCCACTTCCGTTACTCCACAAGGAATGCCGATAATTACCCGAGGAGAAAACCATTTTCTCTTTCTGGCTTTTTCAATAAAATATCTAAGCATTTGCTCGGTTACTTCAAAATCAGAAATCACGCCTGACCTTAAGGGACGGGTGGCAACAATGTGACCGGGGGTTCTGCCTACCATTTTTTTTGCCTCTAAACCAATTGCCAAAATCTGACCTGTCTTTTGATTAATAGCCACAACGCTCGGTTCTTGGATGACAATCCCCCGATCTCTAACATAAACCTCAGAATTAGCTGTCCCCAAGTCAATGGCTATGTCTTCGGAAAAGAAATGAGAAATCTTGTCTAACATATTTTTTTGAAAGCTTTGGACTTTTATCTTAAAATATCCGATTTAATGATTTTATTTTTAGTAACTTCGGATTTTTCTCTTCGCGTCTTTTTATCTCTAAACAATTTTTGGCTAAAGTTCTATTGCTTATTACAATTCTTATTGGAATACCAATTAAATCAGCATCGGCAAATTTTTCTCCCGGAGTTTTGTCTTCCCTATCATCATATAATACTTGGAAGGGTTGTTTTTCTCTACTTAGAGTTAACTTCCCAGAACTTTTCTTTTGAGAAATAAAGGAAAATAATTCGCGATATAATTTTTCGCTGGTTTTTCTCACTTTAGGAGAGTTTTCAATCCGAATCAAATGAACCTGAAAAGGAGCTATCTCTTTTGGCCAAATAATTCCTTTTTCATCATGATGAACTTCGACAATAGCTGCCATCAATCTTGGTACCCCTATTCCATAACAGCCCATTAAAATCAATCTTTCTTTTCCGTCTCTGTCCCGGTACTTTGCTCCCATCGCTTGGCTATATTTTGTCCCGAGATAAAAAATATGGCCAAGCTCAATCGCTCTTTTTTTCTCCAATTTTCCTTGACAGACCGGACAATTTTTGATTTCTCCAACCTTTTCGAGATTTACACCAAAACCACATTTTTGGCAAATAAAAATACTATCCTCGCCGTTTTCAGAAAGCACCATAAACTCATGGGAAAGTTTCCCGCCAATTGTTCCTGGGTTAGCCTCAACGCAGAGTGTCTTTAAACCACATCGCTGAAAAATTCTAAAATAACTTCTTTTTACCGCATTGTAAAAACGAATTAAATCATTCTCGTCGCGGTGAAAACTATAAAGGTCTTTCATAACAAATTCTTTTAATCTCAAAAGACCGGCGGTTGGTCTAATTTCATTTCGAAATTTATTTTGAATCTGAAAAAGATAGACTGGCAAATCTTTGTAAGAGGTAATTCTTTTTCTCGCAATATCAACTATTTCCTCTTCGTGAGTTGGGCCCAAGGCTGTTTCTTTTTGATGGCGGTCTTTGAGTTTAAAAAGCGGCGGGTCGATGGTGTTCCATCTTCCGGTTTCTAACCAAAGAGCCTTGTTTTGTAAAACGGGTAAATTCACCTCCTGAGCTCCCAATTTTACCATTTCTTCTCTAATAATTTCTTCAATTTTTCGATGAACTCTCAGTCCTAAAGGTAAAAACCGATAGACGCCACTAATTGTCTGTTCAACAAAATCGCCTCGAAGTAAATATTGGTACGAAATGGCTTGGATTTCTTTTGGTAGTTCTTTTTTTGTTTGACAAAAAAGTTCTGATTGTCTCATAAAAATCCTCTTTAATAAAAAAAGCGACTAATGTCCTTGATGGTAATGATAGTGGCTAAAAGAATCAGTAAACCGAAGAAAAAGGTGGTCAGATTTTTTTCTGTTTTTTCGCTAACTGGTTTTTTCCTTATAGCCTCAATAGTTAAGAATAGAAGCTTTCCTCCATCTAAAGCCGGAATTGGCAAAATATTAAATACCGCCAGGTAAATAGCAATCATTCCGACAAATTGTAAAAAATAATTTACTCCCATCTGGGCAGCCTGAGTAAATAAGTGAAAAACTCCCACCGGTCCCATCGCCTGAACGAAAGATGGCCTTCCTTTCAAAACATTAGCAATGAGTTGAACATATCCTTGAATTATAGCCAAAGTTAAATTAAAGGTACCAAAAATCCCCTCTTTAATTGCTTGAAACCAGGGATATTTTTTAATTGCTGTCCTTATTAAGATGACACCTAGCGGACCCTCTTGTGGTGGTGGTGAAGCTCTGGGGGTCAAATTCACCTCAAAAATTTGATGTTTTTCGCCAGAAACAGGCTCTCTTTTAATGGTTAAAATAACTTCTTCACCTTTGTGAGTCTGGATAAAGTCTTGAAGTTCTTTTACTTTCCTAATTTCTAATCCTTTCTCAGAAACTTCGTTTTGGTTGGCAGGAGGTTCTTTGTCCTTAACTTTCAATTTAATTGACGTAATAATATCTCCCGGTTTTAACCCCGCAATTTGAGCGGGTGAATTAGGGGCGATTTGGTAAATTTGAACCCGGGAGGAAACTAAATTATGATTTTCTTCGTCTGAAATTGCCACCGGAGTACCAAGTTTAAAGGCGATAGTAAAGAGGATAGCGGCTATAATCCAGAAAGAAAGACAGCCTCCCAAAATAATTAGTGCTCTTTTTGGGATGGATTGGGTAGAAAAGCTATCCTTCTCTTCTCTTTTTTCAACTTCACCTGGCATTTTTACAAACGCTCCTAAGGGCAAGAGATTTAAGCTATAAAAAGTTTGACCGATTTTCTTTCCAATTATTCGGGGAGGATAACCCAAACCAAATTCCTCCACTTTTACTCCAAGTTTCTTTGCTAAAATAAAGTGGCCAAATTCATGGAAAATTATTAAACCAACCAAGCTAAAAAAAGCAATAAGAATTGTGAACAACATAATATCAAATTAAAATTTTGATTTTTTATTCTTTTATTTCTTTCTCTTTTTTTTCTATCATTCCTTCAATTTTCTTATTATATTCGTCAATCAGTTTCTGCAATTCATCCTTTGCCCGATATTTATTATCTTCAGAAATTTTTCCTTCTCTAAATTTTTCCTGAATCTCGCCCCAAACTTCTTCCCGCCATCTTCTCACCGTCTGCTTAGTCTGCTCTTTTCTCTGAGAAATCATTCTTATTAAGTCTTGCCTAAATTCCTCACTCAGAGGGGGTAAATTCACTTTAATCAAATTTTTGTCAACAATGGGAGAAACCCCAAAAGATCTTTTTTCTAAACTTTTAACAATTCCTTCAATATAAGAACTATCCCAAGGTTGAATTAGAATTTGTCTTGCTTCCGGAGTAGAAATTGCGGCTAATTGTTTTAAAAGAAATTTTTGACCAAAACATTCAACCTGAATATCCTCGACCAACGAAGGAGAAGCTCTCGAGACTCTAATTCCCTGGAGTTCTCTTTCTAAAAAATGAATGACTTTTTCTAATTCCGGTTTTATTTTTTTAATAATCTCTTGATATGATATTTTTTCTTCAGTCATAATTCAAAATTTTAACATTAATAATTCTAAGGCCAATCTTGGATTAACATTAGTGGTAGATATGAAAAAAATTGTCTCCTGGATTTGCTCTATAATTTTTTTTAACCGAGAAAGAGAGTAATAGGAATCTTGAACCTCTCCAACCAGACTTTTTTTTATCAAATAGAAACGAAAATAAACTAACCAATTTTCTAAAATTTCTTTTAGATTTTCAGTTTTTGAAAGTATCTTGGCTAATTGAAAGCGTTCAGGGATGGAAATTTTGTGAAGCCTGATTAACTCTTTTATCCATATTTCTCTTTCTTTCATTTTTTTTGGATTTTTTAAAAAACTAATTGCTACTCCCGGTCTTCCCAAAGAAATCTCAGTAAGCGTTTTAAGATCTTCCCCGGAAACTCCTTTTTTCTTTAAAAAATTACTAATTTCCTCTTTTTGAACCGGATAAAATTTAACTTGTTCACAACGAGAAAGAATAGTTGGCAAGAGAAAACCGGGATGTTCGGTAATTAAAATCAATAGACTGTTTGTTTTCGGTTCTTCCAAGGTTTTCAAAAAACAATTTTGGGCTTCTTTTGTCATCAAATGAGCTCCATCTATAATCGCTAACATTAAAGGTGCTTTGATGGGTTTCAAACTCAATCTCCAGGCAAGTTCTCTTATTTGGTCAATTTGAATTTGGCCTGGTCCCTTTTTCTCTTGAGGGGGTTCAATCAAAATAAAATCAGGATGTCTTTCTAAATTTTCTCCTAAAAACCAAAAGGCGACCTCTAAAGCAATTGTCTTTTTTCCCAGTTTTTCCTGTCCGGAAAAAAGCAGGGCATGGGGAATTCTTTTTTGCTTGACCATTTTTTCCAAAAATCTGATTTGACTTTGATGACCAATAATCTCCATAAAATCATTTTTTGGTCAAAAGGGTTTTTTTATAAATGTCCAAATTTTCCAAAATAATACCCGTCCCCTTAGCTACTGCCAGCAAGGGGTTTTCGGATAAAATTGTTGGCACCCCTACAGATTTAGCAATCAATTTTGGTAAATTCCTAAGCAGAGACCCGCCACCAGTCATAACTATTCCTTTTTCCATCACATCAGCTGATAATTCAGGTGGGGTGTGGCGTAAAACCTGTTTGATTAGCTGAATAATTTCAGTCAGCATATCGGAGATGGCTTCACAAACTTCATTCGAAGAAATCTTGATATTTTTTGGCAGACCGGTAATCAAATCCCTTCCTCGAAATTCCATTACTTTTGGTTCTTTTTCTAAAATGGCAGTTCCAATCTTTATTTTTATTTCTTCAGCCGTTTGCTCACCGATAGCTAAATTGTATTTTTTCTTAATAAAATCAGAAATAGCCAGATCAAGCTTATCACCCGCCACCCTAACCGAACGGCAGGTCACAATCCCACCCAAAGAAATGATGGCCGTTTCAGTCATTCCCCCACCAATATCAACAATCATATTACCAGAGCAAGATTCAATAGGGATACCCGCTCCAAGGGCGGCCAAAATAGGAGTTTTTGCCAGATAAACTATCTTGGCGCCAGCAGCCAGGCCGGCCTCGATGACTGCTCTTCTTTCAGTAGAGGTAATGCCGGCTGGAACGCTAATCATTAAATCTGGTTTTAAAAAACGAAAGGGGCCCGAAACTTTGTCAATAAAATATCTAATCATTGCCTGAGTGACCCGAAAATCAGCAATCACTCCATCTCTTAGCGGTCGATAAATTCTAATTGTATCTGGAGTCCTACCCATCATTTCTTTTGCTTCTTTTCCAACGGCTAAAATTTTGTTTTCACTAAGAGTTACGGCGACAATTGAAGGCTCTTGCAAAACCACCCCTTTTTTAGGCAAAAAGACTACTGAATTACAGGTTCCTAAATCAATTCCTATTTTCATATATTTATTATTTTACTCTCCCATTTTAAATTTTGCAAATTTTGTGTCAAGCAATTATAATCAAAAAAGATGACAAGAAAAACAAGAAGAATTCTTTTTTTGGTTTGTTGCTCTCTTTTTCTTTTAACTGCTCCAACGGTAGTCCTTTATTTCCAAGGCTATCGTGTTGATTTAAACAAAAGAAGACTAACCCAAACTGGCGGGCTTTTTATCAAAGCAATTCCAAAACAAGTTGAGGTTTATTTAGATGGAAAATTAATCAAAAAAACCGATTTTTTATTTGGCTCGGCTTTAATTGAAAATTTACTGCCCCGAAAATATGAAATTCTCCTCCAAAAAAGAGGTTATTTTCCTTGGAAAAAAAATCTGGAAATAAAAGAAAAGGAGGTCACCGAGGCAAGAAACGTTGTTCTATTTCCGGAAAATCTATCGTTTGAACATTTGACTAAAGAGGTAGAAGATTTTTGGTTTTCTCCGGATGGAAAAAAAATTATTTTGAAGGAAAAAAGCGAAGAGGGTTGGCTTTTAAAATTGTATGAAATTGATAAACGACTCAAAATTCATCTCATCAAAGAGAAAGATATTACGAAAAAAGGAGCAAACTTAATCAAACTGGAGTTTGAGGAAAATAACAAAGAGATAGTCCTCCAAATAGGAGTTGGAGAAGAAATTAAATATTTCAGTTTATCACTAGTGAAAAGTCCAAGTAGTTTAGTAGAAATCGAAAAGTTAAATACCCTGCCAGAAAATGTTTTGATTTCAAAAAAAATTGGAGATGACTTATATCATCTTGACCGCTCTGGCTATCTTTACAAAAATGAAGAGAGAATAAACGATCAATCGTTTCCTCTTCAGAATGAAGAGAAATATAGCTTGGAGATTTTTCCAAATCATATTTTTTTAAAAGAAGGAAACACTTTTTATTTATTAAACCGAGAAACAAAATCATTTGAAAAATTTTTTAAAAATGAAAAAGGCATCAAGCTCTCTCCCGATGGAAAAAAATTAGCCTTCTTTTCCAATTTTGAAATTTGGGTTTTGTTTCTGGAAGAAAGGCTTTCCCAACCAAGAAAAAAAGTCGGGGAAAAAAATCTTATCGGTCGACTTTCCCAGGAGCTTGGAGATGTCTTTTGGCTAAACTCTGATTATTTGATTTTCAATACAGACAATATTTTCAGGGTGGCGGAAATTGATGACCGTGACCAAATCTATATTTTAGAACTTCCTTTAAAAAAGATTTTGGCTGACAATTTAGTTGAATTAAAAAATCCCAAAATATTTTGGAATTTTTTTGATAAAAAATTGTATGTCTTAAGTGAGGGCAATGTTTATACTATTGTCGGGATTCTGCCCTAAAGCTTCATTTTTAAAAATAATACCAAGGAATTTTAAGATTCCTGCCGAAGACAAAGGTTTTTAAAATTTTGCCAAGAAATCTCTCCTTGCCCTGCCAATTGGCAGACTTCTTTAAATTGACAATATTGACATTGCCAATCTTCTGGAAAAGAAGGGATTCTGGCTGGAACAATGTCGCTATCAATTTGTTTTTTTAAATTTTGAAAATCCCTAAGGAGTTTTTGGGCTAAATTTTGATTGTATTGAATGACAAATTCTTTTAATTCAAGAGTGTCTTTATTAATATAAAGAAGAATGCCTTTTGGAATTTTGAAAAAATGTAAATAGAGTTGAAGTTGATTGACATTATCTTCTTTTGGCTTCTGGAGATTCTTAAAAACCAAACTGTTCATACTTTTAAAATCAACAACATAAAGCTCGTTATTAAGAGTAACGATGGCATCAGCCCGACCGGAAACTAACTCCTGGGGAGGAATTTTTACTTCCGAAGCCCGAACAATCCCCAAGCTAAAAAGATTGCTCAAAATTTGCATTTGAATATAATCACCGTGGTCAAACATTCGCAAGACTTCTGGCGTCATTTTTTCTCGGGGGACGTTTTTAAATTTAAAAAAAATTGCTCGCGGACACTTTCCGGCATCGGTAATATAAAAATGGTGCTGTTCTTTATCTCTTTCTCGATCTAAATAGAATTTGTCAATAAGTTCTTTTAGCATAATAATGAGGATATTTGTCAAGGGAGACACTTTCCAGCCAAGTCCAGGAATAATCTTGAATTTTCCTCTAAAACGGCTGGCTTAGCGAGAAATAGCACCAGCAAGGAATGGTTTTGTTTCACCACTAAAGCTAACTGCCTGTCTCCCCAAACGATATTACCTGAAGCTTAAAGTATTATTTTATCTCTTCTGCCATTGGGGGGCTCGACGGGCCCTTTTCAAACCGAATTTTTTTCTCTCTTTCATCCGCGGATCTCTTTTTAAAAAGCCGGCTTTTTTTAATCTCTTTCTGAAAGTGGGGTTAAAAAGAACCAAGGCCCGCGAAAGACCATGACGAATAGCTTCGGCCTGCGATACCTTTCCTCCCCCTTTTACCAGAACTGAAATTCTAAATTGATCAAGGTGTTTCGTTATTTCTAAAGGAGAAAGAACAATTTTTTGTAATTCAAAAGAAGGAAAATAACTCGCCAATGGGTTTTTATTGATGAGAATAGTTTTTTCTCCAACCGTAAAAAGACGCACTCTGGCGATGGCAGTTTTTCTTCTGCCTATTGCTTCAAAATAGTGTTCCGATTTTGCCACCGGTTTGACAATTTCTTCCTCTTCCTTTAAAGCTTTAGTTTTTTTAGGTCTTCCTCTCTTTTTAGTTGTTTTTTCCGTTTGTTCCATACAACTTTTATATTTATTTTATTTTTAATCTTTTGATTTGTTTTTCCCTTATTTTTTTTGGCAACATCCCAAAAACTGCTTTTTTTAAAACTTCGGCCGGATTTTTTTCAAAAATCTCTTTAAGAGTCTTTTCTTTCAATCCGCCAGGATAATCAGAGTGGCGATAATATTTTTTTTCTTCCATCTTTTTTCCAGTAATTTTCATTTTTCTTATATTTTTAACAACAACAAAATCACCCACATCTTTTGAGGGGTCAAAATTCCTTTTATGTTTCCCACGAAGCAAAATTGCTATTTCAGAGGCTAATCTACCCAAAACCTTATCAGTAGCATCAATTGTGTGGCTTTGGCGTTCCATAAAATTTATTTAATAAGTTCTATAATCGCCATTTTGGCTCCATCCGATTTCCTTGGCTCCAATTTTATAATTCTGGTATATCCTCCTTTTCTTTCTTTATATCTTGGAGCAATATTTTCAACCAATTTTTTAACGATTTCCGGAGAAAATTTTCTGGCTAATAATTTTTTCGAATGAAGGTCTCCTCTTTTGGCTAAATTAATTTCTTTTTCAGCTAAACCAACAATCTCTTTGGCTTTTGCCTGAGTGGTGGTAATTCTTTCACGCAAAAAAATCTCTCTTATAAGAGATTTCAAAAGGGATTTTCTCTGTCCCCTTTTTCGACTCAATTTTCTACCTTTCTTTCTTTTTTTCATATTAAAAGAATATCTTAAGATTTTTTAGTTTTCTCTTTTCTCTTTGCTTTTTCCTTTTTTCCTGAAACCTCTTTGGTAATAGTTAGAGGAAAAATAACATCCTTTTTAAAAGTTTCTTGAATTAAAGAAAAATGATTAACTAAAATTTCTGACGCCTTATATAAAGCTTCTTCTGGCGAAATAATACCGTCGGTTTCTATCTCCAAAAATAATCTATCGAAATCAGTTCTCTCCCCCACTCTCATATTTTCCACCCTGAAAGCTACTCTCCTAATAGGAGTGAAAATAGCATCTACCAAAATGGTCCCAATGGCTATTTTTTCCTTTTTCCTTCTCTCTCGGGCTAAATAGCCAACTCCTTTTTCAATTTGAACTTCCATTTCTAATTCGGCTTTTTTATCCGTCAGGGTGGCAATTGGACAATCTTTATTAACCAGCTCCAATTGACTCGGCAGTTGGAAATCCGCTCCAGTCACCTTTTTTTCGCCTTTAACTTTCAAAGTTGCCCGAAGGGGTTCTTGAGTAAACATTCTAAACCTCAATTTCTTTAAATTAAGCATAATCTGAATAACATCCTCTAATACTCCAGGGATAGTTGAGAATTCGTGGGAAACCCCTTTAATTTTCATCTGGGTGACCGCTGCTCCTTCCAGAGAAGAAAGTAAAACCCTTCTTAAAGAATTTCCAATAGTCACTCCATAACCAGGATATAAAGCCTCAATTTCAAATTTCGCCCAATTTCCTTTTTTTTCAACGATTTTTGGTTTGAGAGGTAATGGTATCATAAATTTAAAATTGATTTTTAATTATATATATTTATATATATTATCTTGAATAATATTCAAATATTGTTGATATTTCCACCGCTGGGGCAACCTCTGACAGACTTGGTTCTCCTACAACTTTTCCATCTAATTTCTCAATATTTAATTCTAACCAAGGGAAAATTTTCTGTTTTTCCAATAGTTTTTTAAGATCTTGAAAAACCTTTTTTTTCCTTTTTGTTGGCTTGATTGAAACCACGTCTCCTTTTCTAACTTGATAGGCAGGAATATTAATTGTTCTTCCATTAACTAAAAAGTAGCCATGGGAAACTAATTTTCTTGCTTGGGTTCTTGAAGTAGCAAACCCCAATCTAAAAACTACATTGTCTAAACGTGACTCCAAAAGTTTAATTAAGGCAGCTGAGGCATCTTCTATCTTTCCTTTTTTACTCAGAATTTCTTTTACATAATTTTTAAATTGTTTCTCTTGGAGATTATAAAAAAGTTTTAATTTTTGTTTTTCTCTCAATTGTTTTGAGTATTCAGAAGGAGGAGACTTTCTTTTTTTTCCTTTTAATCCCGGAGAATAAGGTTTTTTTATCATAGCACATTTGGGTGAAAAACAACGCTCACCTTTCAAAAAAAGCTTAACGCCAAGCCGACGACAGATTTTACATTTGGAATTTATCATTTTTAAACCCGTCTAACTTTTGGCGGACGGCAGCCATTGTGGGGAATGGGCGTAATATCTTTTATTGAGATAATATTCAAGTCTCGAGCAGCCAAAGACCTTAAAGCCGATTCTCGGCCAGAGCCAATGCCTTTAACTAAAATTTGAACCTTTTCCACGCCTAATTTTTTTACTGCCTGAGCCATAGCTTCGGCTACCTTTGAAGCGGCAAAAGGAGTTCCTTTTTTTGTTCCCTTAAAACCAATTCTGCCAGCTGAGGTCCAATACAAAACATTGCCTCCAGAATCAGTAAGAGTTAAGATTGTGTTATTATAGGAAGAAAAAATATAAATTTTCCCGTCGCTAATTCTTTTGGCCGGGGCAACTTTGATTTCTTTTTTCACTTGAACCTCAACCCTGTCTCTTTCCCTTAATAACTCCTCTTCAGTTTTTTTGATAATACGTTTCTTGCCCATAAACCATTTATTTGGGAGAAGAAATCCTAAATTATAGAAATTAGGAAATTATAGGAATAAATATTTTACCCAAGATTTAGGTGGGTTCGGGAGGCGGTTTTCGACCGCTTCCAACCGTTTTTCTAACATTGCCCCTTACTGTCCGGGTATTAGTCCTCGTCCTTTGTCCTCTGACCGGCAACCTTTTCAGATGGCGCAAACCTCTCCAGCAAGCTATATCCTTTAATCTTTTGATATTCATCATTAGTTCTCTTCTTAACTCTCCCTCAATTTTATATTTTTTTTCAATTATTTCTTTTAACCGATTGACTTCATCAGCGGTTAAATCTTTGGCTTTTACAAAAGGGGAAATTTTTGCTTCATTTAAAATTTTCCAAGCCAAAGATCGACCTATTCCATAAATATAAGTCAAACTAATCCAAATTTTTTTATCTTCGGGAATATTAACACCAGCAATCCTTGGCATTTTTAGATATTAAATTATGAATCAGGAATGATTACCAAAAATTCATTAACTTATCTTTTAACCTTGGCGTTGTTTATGTTTAGGATTTTTCTTACATATCACATATACCCTTCCTTTTCGTCGGACGACCTTACAGTGTTGACAAATTTTTTTAACCGATGGCCTAACCTTCATAAATATAATCCGAATTTAAAAATAACTTCTTCAGATTATTATTCGCGGTAGATTATTCTTCCTCTTTTTTCGTCATAGGGGCTAACCTCAACCTTCACCTTGTCTCCAGGCAAAATTCTAATATGATACATTCTTAACTTCCCAGCTAAATGACACAAAATCTCTTTGCCTTCTTCTAATTTCACCCGGAAATTAGCACTAGGCAAAGATTCAATTACTGTTCCTATCTTCAATAACTTCCTTTTTTTCATTAATTTTAAATCTTATCAAAGTTTTAAGACTCAGTCAATATTGGGTATTCAATTTCAATTCTCTCAATTTCTGAAGGAATTTTCTTCACCCAGAAGGGAAAAAACTTGGCTTCTATTCTCAAAATTTCTGGCTGTTGTTCGAGAAAGGTTTTAGCTTCTTCAAGGGATTTTCCAGTTAAAGTTTCCTTTACCAAATTTATATCAATTTTTGGATAAATCTTAGCCGAAAAATCAAGGGAAAGAGAAGTTTTTTGCGATTGCAAATCTAAGCCAATAGGAGAATAATTTATTTTTAAACTATCTCGAGAGACCTCTTTTTCTTCGGGTATTTGCTCAAGGATATATTGAAGAACGAAATTATCTAAGTCCTCCTTTCTGAAAGAAAGGGTGAAGGCTTTAGCTTTAACCTGGAATTGAAATCTCTCTACTTCTTGCCCTTCTTTAGCTAGGGGAAATTTTTCTAAAATTTTTACTTCTGAAGCTTCCTTTAAAAAGATAAATTCAAGCGGAATTTTCCCTATCAAGGCTTCTATTATTTCATTTTTTGCTTTTTCAGTTAAAATTTTTTCTGCATTTTCCAAATCTTCTTTTTTTACTTGGGGTGCTTGCCCGCCTCCAGTCATTGGCTGGGAAGATTCTCCATAATATTTTTCATACCGAGGAGTTCCCCGAAAGACAAAAACCGAAAATTTACTTGGGCCAATATTATAATCTGCTCCCGGCTCGGCGGCAATTACTTCAACGTCAACATAGCTTGGGATCATCTTTCCATCTTTCACCACTGCTCCAGGAACTGAGATTTTATCTTTCGATAAAAACAATTTTCCTTCGGTTGAAACAAATCGTGTCCCTTTCAGCCAAGTCTCATCCTGAGTAGTAAAACTATTATAAAGGCGGATTTTACCTTCGGCATTTTTTGGCGTCTTACCAGTGGCCGGAAACTCTTCAGTAAAAATCTTCTCAACTTCAAAAATTTTCCCCGGTAGAATTTTATTTTCAAAATCAATGTTTTGAACTCCTTTGTTTAAACTAATTTTTGTTTGAAAACTGACGGTTTCCATTTCTGGCCAAATCTTGATTTTAGCTTTTGAAAATTGAAAAGAAACAGAAGTAACTAATAATAAAAAAAGTAGAAGAATTAAAATAAGGCCTCTTTTCTTTAAAGATAATTGGGGAAAAAATTTCTTTTCTTTGGTTTCCTTTTCAATTTGGGCAATTAATCTCTCTTTCTTTTCGGCCTTTTTAGGGGGTAAAATATCAAATATCTTCTGGACCATAGTTTTACCTATTGTACCATATTATTTTTTTATTTTAAAATTGCCCTAATTCTCCGCGTGCCGGCTCCACAACTTTCTTCTTTGATAATCTTAAAATTACCCAACTCCGACGTTCTTTTTACGTGAGGACCGGCGCAAATTTCTTTTGAAAAATTGCCAATTGAATAAACTGTTACTTTTTCTGGATATCTTTCTTTAAAAAAAGCTAAAGCTCCAGATTTTATTGCCTCTAAATATGACATCTCCTCTCTCTTTACTTCTAAATCTTCTTTAATTTTTCGATTAACCAAATTATTAATTTTTTTAATTTCTTCTTCTGTTAATTTTCTTGAATGAGAAAAATCAAATCTCAATCTTTGAGGAGTAATATCAGAACCCATTTGTTTTACATTTTCTCCTAAAATTTCTCTTAAAGCAGCATGCAATAAATGAGTGGCAGTATGCAATTTTGTAGCTTCATAAGTAGCTTCTTTACCAATTCCACCAAATTTTTTTTCTGCTCCTGATCGAGAAATTTCTCGGTGTTTTTCAAAAGCTACTTGAAAACCTTTCTCATCAACTCTTAAATTTCTTTCTCTGGCTAACTCTTTAGTCAATTCCAAAGGAAAACCATAGGTATCAAAAAGATGAAAAGCATCAATGCCTGAAATCTCGCCTTTTTTAGTAATTTTTTCAAATTGTTTTAAACCTTGATTAAGAGTTTTTTCAAATTTTTCTTCTTCATTTTGAATGACTGTCAAAATATCGGCTTCGCCTGATTTAACTTCGGGATAAACTTCTTTATAAAGCTCAATCACTTTTTGAGCCAAAAAAATTAAAAAATTTTTCGGTAAATTAAGCAATTTTCCATATCTTATCGCTCTTCTCAAAATTCTTCTCAAGACATATCCTTTTTCCAGATTGGAAGGAAAAACCCCTTCGGAAATAAGAAAAACTGCCCCCTTAATATGATCGGCAATAATTCTCTGAGCTTTGATTTTTTCTAACCCATAATTCTTGAATTCTAATTTTTCAATAATTGGCTCAAATAAATCAGTTTCATAGAGCGAAGATTTACCCTGGCAGATCATCGTTAATCTTTCCAAGCCCATTCCGGTATCCACTCCTTTTTGTTTCAAAGAAGTCAAACCTCCCTTCTCATCCTGGTAATACTCGTTGAAGACTAAATTCCACAATTCTACTTCATTAAAATGGATTTCGGTCGTCGGACCACAAGGACCTTCTTTACCAGTTGGTCCCCAAAAATTATCGGCTCTTCCTGCCTTTTTTATCTTATTTTCGGAAACTCCTAAACTTTTCCAAATTTTTATTGATTCTTCATCAGCCGGCACTTCTTTATCTCCTTTAAAAACTGTAAAAGAAGCATTTTCCAGAGGCAATTTTAATTCTTGAAAAAGAAATTCAAAGGCTAATTTTATTGCTTCTTCTTTAAAATAACCACCAAAACTAAAATTGCCTAACATTTCCAGAAAGGTCAAATGTCTTTCGTCTCCTACTTCTTCAATGTCAGAGGTCCGAAAACATTTTTGACAAGAAACAACATTTTTCCCATAGGGAGATTTTTCACCTAAATAATAGGGTTTGAACTGTTGCATTCCGGCGGTGGTAAAAAGGACGCTTGGATCGGACGGTAAAATTGAAGAAGAGGGAACGATTTTATGTCCCCTTTTTTCAAAAAAACTTAAAAATTTCTCTCTTAAACTATTAGAGGTCATTAGAAAGTGAATTTATTAAGTGTATCTATCAGCAACAGTCGAGGCAACAAAAGCTAAAGGTTTTATTTTCGCCTCAAAACCATTTCCTTTGATCAATCCAATTACTTCCCTAATCATATCTTTGGTTGCCCCATTTTCACCAATATCGGCGTGAATATAACGAAATTGATAATTAAAATTTTGTTTTTTTATTTTCTCCAACCTTTCTTTCAAATAAAGAGCCAACTGACAAGATAAAAATACTTCTTCTAAAATTCTCTGTTTCCAGTTATAAAACTTCCGATTTTTGTAATTAATTTTTTTTAAAAAAAATCTCCCTCCCTCGCCCACTCTCAAAATCACTACTGCCACTGGAAAATGAGGTTCTTGTCCAGAAGAAGAATCACAACCAACAATAATATCATAAAACTTTTCCGGTTTTTCAGCGATATAATTAAAAATCTCCCTGACAACTTCAGAAATTTTTAAATTTCCTCGGCTCGGATTATAAAAATTCCCTTCTAATAGATTTTTCATACTAAATCATCCTATCAAATTTCTAAAATAAATCAAGTTATATAACATAAAACGCAAGCGGTCGTGTCTTTTTTATGTCAAATAGTGTTCCTAATAATTTTGATAAATTCTTGGGCATTTAAAGAGGCGCCGCCGACTAGAAGACCTTGGAATCCGGCCTTTTCAATATAATCTCTGGCATTTTCTGAATTAACACTCCCTCCATAAAGAATCTGATTTTTTTTTATAATTTTTCTCAAAAATAATAAAACTTTTTTCGCCTCTTTCGGATGGCAAGGATTTCCCGTTCCAATTGCCCAGATGGGTTCGTAAGCTATCAATAAGTTTGATTGAAATTTGTCCCGGCTGATGTTTTTTAGACTTTTCTCCAATTGACTTTTTAAAACTTTCTCTGTTTGGCCAGCTTTTTTCTCTTTTTCCGTTTCTCCAATACAGAGAATCGGTTTAAGTTTTGTTTTAAGAACAACTTTCAATTTTTTATTTATCATTTCATCAGTCTCGCTCAGATATTTTCTTCTTTCCGAATGTCCAATGATTACATATTCTATGGCCAAATCTTTTAACATTAAGGGAGAAATTTGTCCAGTATAAGCTCCTTTTTCTTCCCAGAAAACATCCTGTGCCCCAAGACGTAAATCGTTTTTTCCAAGTTTCAAATTAGCTAAATAAACAAAAGGAGGGCAAATAACAATTTTGACTTTCTTTACATTTTTTATCTCCTTTTTTACTGAATTAAAAAGTCTCTTAGCCTCAGCCAAACTTTGAGGATTCATTTTCCAATTGGCAACGATTAATAACTTCATTTCATTATGTTTTTTGACGCCTCAAATATTCAGCTGCCTTTTCTGGCTCAATAGTTGAAATTTCTATTCTGGTGCCCAATTCAAAACCAGCTGGAGTGGCGGTTTTGGGCAAAATCGTCCAATGCCAGTGATAGTGAGAATAATCTTTTCCGTTACAAGGAGTAGTATGCAAATAAAAATTATAAGGCGGATCATTAAGGGCTCGGTAAAGTTTTTTCATTATAATTTGAAAAGCTTCAGCTAAGTCCCATTTTTCTTTTTCTCCAATTTCTTCAAAGTTGCTAGAATGTTTTTTGGGCGAGATAATCGTTTCAAAAGCTGCTTTTGAAGCGAAGGGGCAAAGAACTAAAAATTTTTTGTTTTCAAAAACGACCCTTTTTTTAGTTTTTCTTTCCCAATCATTCATCTGACAATAGAGGCACTTTTTCTTTACTTTAAAGTATCTTTCGCTGTTTAAAAGAGCATTTTTTAAATCAACATCAATTAAAGGGGTGGTAATAATCTGGGAATGAGGGTGAGGTTGAGAAGCTCCAGCTTCAACTCCATGATTATGAAAAATAGAAATATAATTGACAAATTTTTCCTTCATTAAAACCAAATATCTCTCTTGATAGACATCAAAAACTTCTTTAAGTTGGGAAATTTCGAAATGAGGAAAGTGTTTTTGGTGGTCTCTAGTGACCACCAATTCACAAAATCCAACCGCATTCATTTTCTGAAACAATTTCCCTTCAGTTTTTTTCTCTAGTTTTAAACTAGGTGTAAGGGCGGGATATTTATTAGGAATGACAATGCAGGTCCAATTTTTTGGAATTCCGTTTTCAGGCAAAATTTTTTTTCCTTGAGAATAAATTAAAACCGGTTTTTCCTGGCTTTCGATCTGACAGAAAGGGCATTGTTCTTTTGGTATTTTTATTTCCCTCCTTTTTTCTTTTTTGAACATCTCCGGTCTCTTTCCCCTCCCCGTAGCAATCACTACCCAATCTCTTGAAATTAAGTCAAGGCGCAATTCTGAGGGAAATTGAGAATCTTTTTTGGTAATCTTCATAATCTATATTTACCCTGAATTAAATTTAATCTTATTTTTATTAAATCTAACGCCATATTAAATATGCTTTTGAATTTTACTTTGCTTTCTGGGTCATTTCTCCAATAAACTGGGATTTCTTTTATTTTATATCCTATTTTTTTTCCAATTAATAAAATTTCCGGGTCAAAGGCAAAACGATTGATTTGACATTTGGGAAAAATCGCCTCGACTGCTTTTTTAGTAAAGCATTTAAAGCCACACTGACTATCTTCAACTTCCCAAAGACCGACAACGATTTTCCGAAAAATTTTAAATCCATCTCCAACAAATCTCCGAAACCAATTCTGGGGTGGATCTAAAATTGCTCCTTTAATATCTCTCGAACCGATAACAATATCAAAACCCTTTTCAAATTCTGGCCACATTTTCTCAATCTGGTCAATGGAAGTTGAATTATCAGCATCGGTAAATAATCTATATTCGCCTTTTGCCTCCAACATTCCCTGTTTCACTACCGCTCCTTTTCCCTGATTTATTTTATTATCAATCAATTTTAAATTTTTAATAGCGGGGGTCTGAGCTTTAACAATTTCCGCTGTGCGATCTTTTGAGCCGTCATTAACTACCAAAATTTCATAGTCATAATTTTGTTTTTTTAAATAAGCATCAATCTCCTTAATGGTTCTGGGCAATCTCTTTTCTTCATTGTAAGCTGGGATTATCACTGACAAATGCATATTAAATTATTTTACCACAAATTCTCCAAAATAAAAATAGGATGCTCAATAAGAAGCCCTACCTAAAAAACCCTTCTTAAATAATAAATTATTTCAAATCTGTTAATATCTGACAACCATTTTTTCCCACTGCCAGAGTATGCTCAAAATGAGCTGAGAGAGAGCCGTCCTCTGTCTGATAACCAAAGCCGTTTTTGGTTCTTTTTATTCGCCAATCCCCCATTGTTACCATTGGTTCAAGACAAAAAACCATTCCCTCTTTGATTTCTGGACCAGTATGCCTTTTGCCATAATTTAAAATTTGCGGTTCTTCATGTAATTTTTTGCCAATGCCATGTCCGCAAAGTTCTCGAACAACAGTAAAACCTTGACTCTCAACAAATCTTTGAATAGTATTTGAAATATCGCCGAAAGTGTTTCCTATTCTTGCTTTTTTTATTCCCCTTTTTAAAGCTTTTTTAGTTACTCTTATTAACCTTAAAACTTCAGGGTCAACTCTGCCAACCGGTAAAGTAATTGCCATATCAGTATGAAATCCTTTATAAAAAAGTCCCAAATCAAGAGAGATAATATCTCCCTTTTTAAGAACTCTATCAGAAGGAACACCGTGGACAATTTCTTCATTAATAGAAGTACAAAGACAAGCCGGAAAAGAAAGATTTGAATGGCCATCATTTTTGTATCCTTTAAAAGAACACTGACCTCCCGATTTTAAAACAAGCTCTTCGGCGAGCTTGTCTAATTCTTTGGTGGTAATTCCTGGCTCAACCTTTTTCTCTAAATCTTTCATAATTTTGGCCAAGATTTTTCCACCTTCAGCCATTATTTTAATCTCTTTTTCTGTTTTTATATTAATCATCACAATAACCGCCGAAAAACCTTACATATTATTTTGCCATGGCTTTTTTATATGTAACATTTATTCGGGGTTTTAAAATTTAAGGGTTTTTAAAATATTTTCAAAAACTATGCCAGGTGGCGGTGAACCATTAACTTTTTTTACTTTTAATTTTTCTTTTTTAAAATATTCGATTAGGAAGATGGTTCTTTCTTGATATTCTTTCAATCTTACTTTGATTGTCTCAGGATCGTCCAAGCCTTTCCGTTTAATTAGTTTTGAGCCATCGAGAGGACAAATTTTTAAATTTTTAGTTTCTTCATTATAAACAATTGGGTGACGCATTAACTGGCAAATCCGACGATGAGAATTTCTAAAAATTGTTTCTTCGGGGCTAATTTCTAGTAAAACCACTTTAATATTCTTGGAGCCATACATTTTTTTTAGCAAGGGGATAATTTTTTCTCCCTCATAAAGACTTCGGGGAGAGCCGGCTAGGGCCAAATTCTTTCCTTCTTGAGCCAATTTCTTAATTCTTTCTTTTACTAAATAAGTGACAAAAGGAGGACTACACAATTTCCCGCTTTCCCAGAGTTTCTTTTCTTTTTTTAAAGAGTATTTTTTTCCCTCAATTTCTATTAGCTGATTTTTTTTCCTTATCTCTCTAAATTTTTCTTCCAAAATTTTACTGGTTTCAAAATAAAAAAGATTTAATCTTTCAGCCAATAATTGGGCTTGGGTTCCTTTTCCCGAACCAGGCGGTCCCATAATAATTATCACTTTGGGATTTTTAAAATGTCTCATACTCTCTCATCTCTAATTGAGCATTGATTTCTCGTGTTGTCTCTAAAATAACAGAAACCATAATCAAAATTGAAGTTCCGCCAACCAAAAAACTAAAGGCTGTTATTTCAGTAAAAGTTTGGACAATAGTGGGCATTACCGCTATAATTCCTAAAAACAAAGCGCCGAATGGCAGAATACGATGTAAAATATAATTCAAATATTTTGCCGTACTTTCCCCCGGCCTAATCCCCGGAATAAATCCTCCCATTTTTTGTAAATTTTCGGAAATCGATTTTGGATCAAAAGTGATCATTGTATAAAAGTAAGTAAAAAGAAACACCAAAAGAAAATAGAAAATTCCGTACACCAACTGGTTCTCAAAAAAAACATTAATTCCCTTAGCAATTTGTCCCAATAATCCAGTCGAGTCAATAAAAAAATTAGCTATCATTGAAGGCAGGGTTAAAATTGAGAGGGCAAAAATAATTGGCATTACTCCAGCCGGGTTAATGCTTAATGGTAAATAAGTGGAGGTTCCTCCATAAACCATTCTTCCTCTCACTCTTTTGGCATAAGAAACCGGAATTTGTCTTCTGGCCTCATTGACTAAAATCACTCCAGTAATAATTATTAATGTCATTAGAAAAAAAAGAAAATAAAAGAGAAAAATTAATTTCTTACTATACCCAGAGGCCAGAAATTGGTAATAACCAGCAATCATATCTTGAATATTACCCGGAAAATCACTGATAATCCCAGCAAATATCAAAAGGGAAACGCCATTACCAATTCCTTTTTCGCTAATCAGTTCTCCTAGCCACATCAAAAAAATTGTCCCGGTTGTAACGGTTAAAATTGCGTTCAACTTCGGCAAAAAACCCAATTCAGCGATTGTTCCCAAACGGACAAAAAAGGTCAACATTCCAAAGGTTTGAAGAGCGGCCAAAGGAACGGTTAATATTCTGCCATATTGTTCAAATTTTTGCCTGCCTTCTTCACCGCTTTCTTTATAAAGTTTCTCTAATTGGGGAAAAATCATTGTTAATAACTGAAGAATAATAGTAGCAGTGATATATGGACCTAAGCCCAACATTACGATTGAAACTCTTTCCAAGGCGCCACCGGTAAAAATGTTTAATATCCCCAACATTCGAAATTGTTCAAAAAATGCCTTTAAATTCTGAGTGTCAATTCCTGGAATGGGAATATGAGCCATCATTCTAAAAATGACAAAAACGGCTAAAACAAATAATATCTTATTCCGGATGGCTCTTATTTTAAATATTTGAACAATCTTTCCTAACATTTTTTTTAATCTAAATGAAATCTAGCTAATATTTATTTTTCATTTACTCTCGTTTGGCTTTTTCATTAAAGAGATTGCACCTTTGGCTTTTTCAATCTTCTCTTTAGCTTGCTTTGATAGTTGACAATTTTCAATAATGAGGGATTTAGTAAGTTTTCCTTTTCCCAGAATTTTCACTCTTGGCACTTTCCCTTTTATTCTACGAATTATTTTTTTTTCTAACAAGATTTTAGGGGTAACTTTTTCCCCAAAATTAAAGTTTTTTTCCAAAATATCCAAATTCAAAAAGGCAATTTCTTTTTTTGCCTTAAATTTATATCCTCGGAGCTTTGGGTATCTTTTTATTAATTCTCGAATTATTGGCTTTAACTTCCTTCCTGCTCTGGCTTTTTGCCCTTTTATTCCTCGACCAGAATAAGTACCTTTTTTACCACCTCGACCAACTCTTTTTTTCCTTTTTAATTTAGAAATAGGCTTTAATTGGTGTAATTGCATAAAAATAATAATTCGTAATTAAAGACGTTTTTTTAGTTTTTTGAAAGCTAAAATGGTAGCCCTGGCGTTGTTGATTTTGTTTCCAGTTCTTCCCAGAATTTTTGAAGAGATATTTTTAATTCCAGCTAATTGACAAATAACCCTAACAGTTCCTCCGGCTACCAGCCCCCTCCCCTTCCTTTGAGGTTTTAATAAGAGTTCGGCGGCACCGAATTTAGCATAAACTTCGTAGGGAATGGTTCCTTCAACAATTGGGACCTCAATCATATTTTTCTTTGATTGAAAAGTCGCTTTTTCTACTGCCTGAGCAACGTCTAAACCAGAAGCCACTCCTATTCCTACTTTTCCTGCCTTATTTCCAGTAATGACCAAAGCCCTAAATCTCAATTTTTTCCCTCCAGCCCGGGTATGAGCCACTCTTGCCAGATCTAATAATTTGGACTCGAATTCCTCTTTTTTCTCTTCGGCTAGTTTATTTTTTGTTACCATAATTTTTGAATAAAAAAATTAAAATTTAAGACCGGCCTCTCTTGCTCCTTCAGCCAAGGCTTTGACTCTCCCATGATATTTATAACCTCCTCTGTCAAATATAACTTCATTTATTTTTTTCTCGATAGCTTTTTTGGCAATCAACTTTCCGGTTTCTTTTGCCTTTTCTATTTTTGTTTTTTTTGTTTGGCTTTTTTTAAGTTCCCGGTCGCTGGCTGAAACCAATATCTTTCCCTCTTTATCGTCAATCAACTGGGCATAAATATGTTGGTTTGAACGAAAAACACAAAGCCGTGGTCTACTTTTAGTCCCGAAAATCTTTGCTCTTATGCGCCGATGTCTTCTTTTTCGTCTTTGCTGTCTTTCTAACATGGTTTAAAATAAATAATTTCTAATTTTTTTATAAAATTATCAATATCCTAGGCGTTTTATCCTGCGGTAGTTACTGCCTTTTTCCCAACCTTTCTTCTGAGTTTTTCTCCTAGATATCTTATGCCTTTACCTTTATATGGTTCTGGTAATTTAACTTTCCTTATTTCAGCCGCTATTTGACCAACCAATTCTTTATCAATGCCAAAAACGGTAATAACATTTTTCTCAACTGATATTTTAATAGTTGGCGGCGGAACGATTTTAACCGGTAAAGAAAAACCGACATATAAAGCTAGGACGTCTCCTTCCATAACTGCTTTATAGCCTAAACCTTCAATTTCTAATTTTTTTTCGTAACCCCTGGTTACTCCCTCGACCATATTAGCAATAACTGCTCTGGTCTGCCCCCAGAAAGCCTTCGTTTTCTTAGTTTGAATCTTTGTCAAAACAAAAATTTCTCCTTCTTTAACTTCAAGACTAATCTCCGGACGAATTTCTTTTTGAAGTTCGCCCTTAGGGCCCTTAATTATCACTTTCTGACCGTCAATTTTTACTTCTACATCTTTCGGTATTGAAATTGGCTTCTTTCCTATTCTTGACATAATATTTTTTTTCTAAATTATGAATAAAATTAACAAAACAAAGATCACCACCCCAAACGACTCACCATATTTCACAGATTACCTCTCCCCCAATTTTCTGTTTTCTCGCTTCTCTATCGGTCATCAAGCCTTTTGAGGTAGAAATAATGGCTATTCCATAACCCCCTTTGACCTTTTTTATTTCTTTGGAACTTTTGTAAATTCTCTGAGCCGGTTTGGAAATTCTTTTTAAACCCAAAATTGCCGGAACCCCATCTTCACTATATTTTAAAGTGAGAATTAAATTTTTTTTAATCCTTCCTCTTTTTTCTACCCTCTCAATAAAACCTTCTCTTTCCAAAATTTTAGCTATTTCGTATTTTAAATTAGAAAAAGGAACTGCAACTCGAGAATGCTGGCAGGCTAAGGCGTTCCTGATAGAAGTGAGCATGTTTGAAATAGGATCATTCATATATTTTTTTACCAAGATGATTTTTTCACTCCCGGGATTAAGCCTTGACTTGCCATCTCCCTAAAGCATATCCGACATAATCCAAATTTTCTCATATATCCCCTTTTCCTACCACATCTAAAACAGCGACGAACAATTCGACTTTTAAATTTTGGTTTTTTCTTTGATTTAGCAAATTGAGCGGTAGTGGACATAACCTTTTATTTTTAATAACTAATCTAAATTAGCTTCCAATATTTTGACCCAAGTTAGATTTTAATGGGAAATCCCATCAATCTCAACAATTCTATGCCTTCTTCTCTCTTTGTTGCCGTAGTCACAACCGTTATTTCTAAACCGAAAATAATTTTTGTCCTCTCTGGCGAAATTTCCGGAAAAGCAATCTGTTCTCTAATGCCAATAGTTAAATTTCCCTTCTTGTCAAAAGAAGCAGAATCAATCCCTTGAAAATCCCTTGATCTGGGAAGAGTAATATGAATTAATCTCTCTAAAAAATCAACCATTCTTTTTCCTCTAAGAGTCACCTTTGCCCCAATTGGTAGACCTTTTCGAGTTTTAAAACCAGAAATAGCTTTTTTAGCCTTAGTCAAGATTGGATGCTGGCCACAAATCAAAGTTAAATCATTTAA
Organism: bacterium; assembly: GCA_036803205.1. Taxonomy (GTDB): domain Bacteria; phylum Patescibacteriota; class Minisyncoccia; order Minisyncoccales; family GBS-2; genus DAIRUS01. The sequence goes on from DAIRUS010000007.1 coordinate 29,459, forward strand.
AATAACTTCTTGAATCTTTTTTTGCTCTTCAGAGGTTTTCCCGCTTACCAAACGACCAAAACCAGTATTAACTATCACTTTCTCAATTCTTGGAACGGCCATCTTGGTTTTATAGCCAAACCTTTCCATCATAGCCGGGATGACTTCTTTTTGGTATTTCTCTTTTAGACGCATAGAATTAAGTTATGAATTTGAAATTAGATTTCTTGCTGGCATTTTTTGCAAACCCTAAACTTCTTTTTTTCTTCAATTTTATATCCCACTCTTGTCGCTTTTCCACATTTCGGACAAATCAACTTAGCATTAGAAACAGCAATGGGAGCTGGTATTTCAACAATTTGACCCTTTTCTCCGCTCCGTCGAGGTTTTCGATGTTTTTTTACTAAATTTATTCCATCAACCAGAATTTTCTTTTCTTTCGGAAAAACTTTTAAAACTTTACCTTTTTTGCCACGATATTTACCAGCAATTATTAAGACTGTATCTCCTTTTTGGATTTTCATATTGGAAACGGAAATTAGCGAAATTTATTAGACTAATTCTTCGGCTAAAATAGCCACTTTATCAAATCCTTTTTCTTTTACTTCTCTAGCTAAAGGTCCTATAATTCTGTTTCCTTTTGGTTCTTTCGTCTTTCCTTCCAAAATTACACAGGCATTGTCGTCAAAGCGAATATAAGAACCGTCTGGTCGGCAGATTTCTTTTTTCTGTCGAACAATTACCGCTCGGACAACATCATGTTTTTTAATCTCTCTTCTTGGTTCAGCTTCTTTAATCGTTCCAACAATAACATCGCCTACCCGAGCATATCTTTTTTTGGTCCCACCTAAAACATGGATACATTGAAGTATCTTTGCGCCGGTGTTATCGGTAACTTTAAGAATTGTTCGTGGTTGAATCATTTTAAATTAAAGACGTTTTATTACCCTCCATTTTTTCTCTTTGGAAATCGGTCGGCATTCTTCAATCACAACCTTATCACCAATTTTAAATTCTCCCTTTTCATCGTGAGCTTTATATTTTTTGTAGACCTTGTGTCTTCTTTTATATTTTGGGTGTTTTTTCAGTCTTTCAACCTCAACAACAACTGTCTTTTCCATTTTATTTGAAACGACTCTTCCTATTAATTGTTTTTTTGGCATAAAATTCAAAACTAATCTCCTAATAATTTAAATATTATTAATTTTTTTTATTCTTCTTGTTGATATTAATTCGTAAATTGGTCTTATATTCATTGAACAAAGTCATTATCCTGGCAATATCTTTTTTAATCACTACTATCTCTCTTACATTCTTTATCTTGCCAGAAGCTAAATCAAATCTCAATTGGCGCAACTTTTCTCTTTTTTCTTTTAAGAGTTTTTGCAATTCATTTTCGGATTTTTCACGCAGTTCTTTTATTTTCATAAAATTATGAATGTTTGTATTATTTTTTAACAAATTTGGTTTTCACTGGCAACTTATCCGAAGCTATCTTTAAAGCTTGCCTGGCTATTTCTTCTTTCACTCCATCTAATTCAAAAATAACTCTTCCGGGCTTGATAGGAAAGGCATAATACGATACTTCTCCCTTTCCTCCTCCCATAGAAAACTCCGTACCTTTTGAGGTAATGGGTTTTTGAGGAAAAATTCTAATCCAAAGCTTTCCTCCTTTTTTTAAATATCTAAGAATTGCTCTTCTGGCTGCCTCAATCTGTCTGCTGGCAATCCAGCAACTCTCTAAAGATTTTAATCCAAAAGAACCAAAAGCTAGCTCAGTTGCCCTGCTTTCTAACCCCTTACTTCTTCCTTTCTGCCATTTTCGATATTTAACTTTCTTCGGATAGAGCATAATGATAATTTGCGAATTGGTTATTAGAATTTTTCCCCTTTATAAATCCAGACCTTAATTCCAATTACTCCATAAGTACAAAAAGCCCTATTCTCAGCATAGTCAATATCGGCTCGAAGAGTTTGTCTTGGCAATCGACCTTTTCTCAACCATTCTTTTCTGGCAATTTCAACCCCATCTAATCTTCCTGCTACATAAACCATCGCTCCCTGAATCCCTTTCTGAGACATTATCTTACCCAATGCCCCTTTTAAAACTCTTCGAAAAGGAACCCTTTTTTCAATCTGTTCAGCCATCCACTGAGAAACTAAATAGGCTGAGGTCCAAGGATTTTTGACCTCTCTAATTTCAATTTTTAATTCTGATTTTTCCTTCAAAATCCTCTCTTTCAATTGTTGAGCTAGCCTCTCTGCCCCTTCCCCACCTCGGCCAATAATTAGTCCTGGCCTGGCCGTAGAAATGATAATGCTAATTTTTCCTGGCGATCTTTCAATTTCAATTTTCTCTACTCCTAATTTTCCAATTTTCTTTCCTAAAAATTCTCTAATTTTAAAATCCTCTTCTAAAAATGAAGGAAAATCTTTTTCGTAAAATCCTCTCGAATGCCAATTTTCTATACCCTTTATCCTTAAAGCTTTTGGATTGGTTTTTTTTGCCATTTTTATTTAGGTTTCAATTTTTTAATTTCCGGCTTTTTTTCTTCTAAAACTAAGGTTATATGGGATGTCTTTTTCTGAATCTCTGAACTATGTCCTCGACCTCTCGGCATTATCCTTTTTAGCTTTGGACCCTCATCAACTAAAATTTTAGAAATATAAAGCTTTTTCGCTTCTAAATTAAAATTATGTCGAGCATCGGATATTGCGGTTTTTAAAAGTTTTAAAATAGACTTGGCCGCTCTTTTGGTTGTAAAATTTAAAATGTCTTGAGCTTCCTCAATTGATTTCCCTCTGATTAAATCAGCCACTAGTCTAACTTTCCTTGGTGCAATTCTTAGGTATCGCAGTTTAGCAACAACTCCCATAGTTTTTAAGTTGATTAAGAAAAAATCTTTGTCTTTCAATTATCCTGTTTTCTTCATTTTATCAGCTTCTCTTTCAGCCGCCTTTGCCTCCAATTCTCTTTGGATTCTTCCGCCGTGTCGGTGAAATTTAGTCGTGGGAGAAAACTCGCCTAATTTGTGACCAACCATTGCCTCTGTGACTTTAACTGGAATGAATTCTTTCCCATTATGAACAAGAAATGAAAAACCGACCATCTCGGGAGTAATGGTGGCATGGCGAGACCAAGTCTTAATAGCTTCACCCGGTTTTGCTTTTTTTATTTTTTCTGATAATTTTTTGTCAATATATGGACCTTTTTTTAAACTCCTGGTCATAACAGTCCGATCCAAATGTTCCGAATACTCCTCATCTTGGGATAATTTATGAGCATTCGTAAATTAGGATCGCTTTTTAATAATTAATTTATCTGTCCATTTCTTCTTTCTAGTCTTTAACCCGCGGGCTGGTTTGCCCCAAGGGGTTTTTGGATGAACCAAACCAATAGGAGCTTTACCACCGCTCCCCCCACCGTGAGGATGATCGGGCGGATTCATAGCTGTTCCCCGAACTGTCGGTCGCCAACCTTTCAATCTTTTCCTTCCTGCCTTACCGATTTTTTCAAAACGGTGTTCGGAATGAGAAACCTGACCAATTGAAGCAAAACATTCTTGAGAAATTTTTCTAATTTCGCCCGAAGGCATTTCCAAGTGAGAAAAAGGTGGCTCTTGGGCTATTACTCTAGCTGAAGAGCCAGCAGCTTTGGCTAATTTTCCTCCCTCGCCTGGCTCCAATTCAATATTATAAACCTGGGTTCCAATCGGAATATTTTTTAATCTCATCCGATTGCCAATCTTCACCTCGGTAGCCTCTGAGCAGATGATTTCATCTCCGATTTCTAGGTCTTTCGGAGCTAAAATATATCTCTTTTGACCGTCTTGATATTCTACTAAAGCGATAAAGCCTGTTCGATTAGGGTCATACTCTAAAGCTAAAACTTTTCCGGGGATATTGAGTTTTTCTTGGCCAAAATCTAAAATTCGGTAAAGTCTTTTTGCGCCGCCGCCACGATGTCGGACGGTAATTCTACCGCTTGCTCCTCTACCAGCCTTCTTTTTCAATGCCAAAAGCAGTCTTTTTTCCGGTTCTTTTTTAGTTAATATTTTATTTGGCTCTATTTTTTTCATACTCTAATATCCAAAATAATTTTTATTATCTAAACTCGAAATTAACGAGGTAAAACTTCTATTTTTTGTCCTTCTCTTATTCTAACAATTGCTTTCTTATACCCCTTTCTCCAACCACTCACTCTTCCTAACCTTCTTTTTTTTGCTGGAACATTGATAATTTTAACACTCAAAACATCAACTCCATATAGGTTTTCGATTGCCTTTTTCACTTCGGTCTTATTTGCCTGGGAATAGATTTTAAAAATATAATGATTTTTTTTAGTTAAATCGGTTGCTTTTTCGGTAATATGAGGTGATTTCAAAATTTGATAACTTCCGCTAAATTTTTTCTCTTTTACTTCCAACGGTTTAACTTCTTTTAATTCCTCAACAGCCTTTGGCTTTTCAATTGGTTTAAGATTTTTTTCTTTTTTCTGTTTTTTCTTGAAAATATCACTAAAGGGCATATTTTTTCATCTTATTTAAGGAAAGTTTCTTTTATCACTTTTATTGAATCCTTTGGCATAATTAAATACTTAAAAGAAAGTAAGTCAAGAGGGTTTAAGTCCTTTGCTTGAATGGTGGCAATTCTTGAAATGTTTCTGGCCGCTAAAATTAAATTTTTATCCATTGTCGGTAAAATAAATAAGGCACTAGTTGGTTTTTTTGTTTTTGGCAATAACTTATCTAATATTTCAGCCATTAATTTTGTCTTTGGTTTTTCAATTTTTAATTTGTCTAACAAAATCAATAAATTATTTTTTAATTTTCCTGAAAGAACCATAAAAAGAGCTTTTCTTTTCATTTTTTTGGGAATTTTTTTCTCAAAAACTTTTTCTTTTCTTGGACCAAAAGTTACTCCTCCGCCTTTCCAAAGAGGAGAACGAATTGAACCATGTCTTGCCCTTCCGAGACCTTTTTGCCGCCAAGGTTTTTTCCCCCCACCACTTACTTCACTTCTATCTTTTGTCTGAGCAATTACTTTCCTTCGATTTGCCATTTGAGCGACTACTACTTGATGGACCAAATCAGAATTAACTTCAATCCCAAAGATCTCCGATGGCAGCCTCGTCTGTCCTATTTTTTCTCCATTTTGATTATAAACATCAACAAACATAAATAAAATTTATTATCGGTATACTTAGTCTCCTTTTTAAAAGCGCCCTTTAAGCCAGTGTTTAGCGCCCACAAATAGTCAGCAGTGTTTTCTTTTTCCATCAAAAAAAGTCCACTGGACAGAAAGTCTATTGCTATGTAGCAGTAAACTTTTGGTTTGAATTTAAAATGTTCTAATTCTTAGCCCCTGATTTCCAAGAGGGTCCCTTTACGACCGGGAACAGCTCCTTTTAATACTAATAAATTGTTCTCTGGGTCAACCTTAATAATTTTTAAATTTTTAACGGTTATTCTTTCACAGCCCATCCGACCCGCCATTTTTCTCCCTTTTAGAACCCGACGGGGGGTAGCCGAACCAATAGCTCCCGGCGCTCTAACTTCATGTTTTGTTCCGTGAGTGGTAGGCCTGCCAGCAAAATTCCATCTTTTGACTACTCCGGCAAAACCCTTTCCCTTAGAAATTCCCGAAACTTTTACCTTATTTTCTTCTTGAAAAATTGAAACATCAATTTTATCTCCAACTTTATATTGTTTTTCATTTTCTATCCGTTCTTCTCTAAGAAATCTAAACTCTTTTCCTTTTTCTGTTTTTTTGACTCTCTTTTTTTTAGGCAAAAAACCAACTTGAATAGCCGTATAACCATCTTTTTCTTTTGTCTTAATTTGGGTAACCTGACAAGGGCCAGCTTCAATCAAAGTAACAGGAATACGATTCCCTTTTTTATCAAAAATTTGAGACATTCCGATTTTTAATCCCAAAATAAATCTCATAAAATACTTTATATATTCTTTGAAGTAATTAAAATTGATAATTGAAAGCCGGGCTCAGCCCGGCTTTCATCCGCGCTATTTAAATATATTTAATTTTTCAAAACTTAACTTTTAACATTTTAATTTTAAAACAAAAATTAGTAAATGCAAGCCCGAATCAGTGATTTTTATATTTTGATTTCAATATCAACGCCGGTCGGTAAATTTATATTTTGTAAAGCTTCGATTATTTTCTGATTTGGCTCAAAAATATCAATCAATCTTTTGTGGATTCTTACTTCAAACTGTTCGCGACTATCTTTGTGGACAAAAGTTGAACGATTGACTGTAAATTTATGAATCTCGGTTGGTAGAGGAATTGGTCCGGCAATTCTTGCTCCATAACGACCGATGGTCTCGATAATCTGTCTGGCAGAATTGTCAATCACTTTATGATCATAAGCCCGAAGCTTAATTCGAATCTTCGGTTTAATCTTTTCTTCAACTAGGACAGGTTTTTGTTTTGGCATCTTAAAAGAACATTATAATTTACTCACCGATTATGGAATAATTTTTATTCACTAATACTGAAATTTTTTCGTGATGTTTATTTAATAATTTTAGTGACTACACCCGCTCCTACGGTTTTTCCTCCTTCCCTGATGGCAAATCTTTGTTTTTCTTCCATGGCAATTGGAACAATCAATTTAATCTTCAAATTAACCGTATCTCCCGGCATTACCATTTCGGTTCCTTCGGGCAAAGTAACTTCTCCGGTGACATCAGTTGTTCGGAAATAAAATTGAGGTTTGTAGCCAGAAAAGAAAGGGGTGTGTCTTCCTCCTTCTTCTTTGGTTAAAATATAGACTTGGCTCTCAAATTCGGTATGAGGAGTAATGGTACCTGGTTTTGCCAAAACCTGACCCCTCTCTATCTCTTCTTTTTTCAATCCTCTTAAGAGAACTCCAACATTATCGCCGGCCCTTCCTTCATCCAGTATTTTTTTGAACATTTCAATTGAAACAGCAGTTGTTTTTAAGGTGGGTTTTATACCGACTATTTCAATTTCCTCATTTGGCCGAATAATTCCCCTTTCAATCCGACCGGTGGCTACTGTTCCCCGTCCAGCGATTGAAAAAACATCTTCAATTGACATTAAAAATGGCTTATCTATTTCGCGAGCCGGTTCGGGGATGTATTCATCAATCTTTTTTATTAATTCCAGAATCGGTTTTGCTGTCTCGTCTTCAACGGAATTAGCACCTAAAGCCTGAAGAGCTGAACCTCTAATAATTGGAGTTGTATCACCGGGAAATTCATATTTTTTCAAAAGCTCTCTAATTTCAGATTCAACTAAATTGATAATTTCCGGATCTTCAACGGCATCACATTTGTTCAAAAAAACCAGCAAAAAAGGCAATCCAACTTGGCGAGCCAAAAGAATATGTTCTCTCGTTTGAGGCATTGCTCCATCAACCGCCGAAACCACCAAAATAGCACCATCCATCTGGGCAGCACCAGTAATCATATTTTTAATATAGTCAGCGTGACCAGGACAATCTATTAAAGCATAGTGTCGTTTTTCTGATTCGAATTCAACGTGAGAAATAGAAATTGTTAGCCCTCTAGCCCTCTCTTCTGGGGCAGCGTTTAAATCATCAACGCTAGCCTCAGTAGCATTTAGTCCTTTCATTTTTGTGACTTTTAAAATAGCTGCCGTGACTGTGGTTTTTCCATGGGCGACGTGACCAATGGTTCCAATATTGAGATGAGGTTTTGTTCTTATAAATTTTTCTCTTTCTGCCATATTTATAAAGCGACCTTAGTTACGAATTACACCCGAATTTACCAATTTTTAAATTCGTGTGTTGTTCGTAAATTGATGTCGCATTTATTATTAACTATTTATTATTATTAACTATATTACTATTTTATTAACCTTCAAAAATAAGTCAAGAGATAGACTGTGAATGAACTATCTCAGTGTGCCCTCAATTATCTTCTGAGCAATATTCTGGGGCACCTCTTCATAATGGTCAAATTCCATTGTAAAGGTTCCCCGACCTTCAGTCAAGCTCCGCAAGCTGGTGGCATAGCCAAACATTTCAGCTAAAGGAACTTCGGCATCAATAACTTTAAGATTCAATCTATCTTTTGTTTCTTTAATCTTTCCTCTTCTGGCTGATAAATCGCCAATAACTTCTCCAAAAAACTCGGCTGGTAAAACTACCTCCAACTTCATTATTGGTTCCAGTAAAACCGGCTTTGCTCTTTTTGCTCCTTCTTGAAGAGCAGCCGAGCCAGCAATTTTAAAGGCAAACTCTGAAGAATCAACCTCGTGAAAGGAGCCATCATAAAGCGTCACTTTTAAATCAACTAAAGGGTAACCGGCTAAAACGCCTTTTTCCATTGCCTCCCTGACGCCTTTTTCAACTGCCGGTATGAATTCTTTCGGGATTATTCCTCCCTTAATGGCATCAACAAATTCAAAGCCTTCTCCTCTTCCTTTCGGTTCTAATCTTAACCAAACGTGTCCATATTGACCTCGCCCACCGGATTGCCTGATATATTTTCCTTCAACTTCGGTTGTTTCTAAAATCGTCTCTTTAAAAGCCACTTGAGGCCGGCCAATTTTCCCCTCAATTTTAAATTCTCTTTTTAATCTGTCAATCAAAATTTCCAAGTGGAGCTCTCCCATTCCTGAAAGAATCGTTTCCTTGGTTTCTTCATCTGTTTTGATTTTAAAAGTTGGATCTTCTTCAGCCAATCTTTTAAGCGCTAAAATCATTTTTTCTTCATCGGCCTTGCTCTTTGGTTCAATCCGAATGGAAATTACTGGCTCGGGAAAAGAAACTTTTTCTAAAACAATTGGATTTTTTTCATCGCAAAGAGTATGGCCGGTGGAAGTATTTTTAAGTCCGACGGTGGCAACGATGTCTCCGCTAAAAACTTCTTCAATGTCTTCTCTCGTATTAGAGTGCATTCTTAAAATCCTTCCAATTCTTTCTTTTGTCCCAGAAGTAGTATTTAACAAATAAGAACCTCTTTTTAAATAGCCGGAATAAACCCGAAAATAAGTTAATGTTCCAACATAAGGATCAGTGGCCACTTTAAAGGCTAAGGATGAAAAAGGTTCATTATCTTCTGGTTTTCTAATTACCTCTTGACCACTTCTGGGATCAGTCCCTTTGACCGGTGGCAAATCCAGAGGGCTTGGCAAATAATAAACGATTCCATCTAAAAGGGGTTGAACCCCTTGATTTTTAAGGGCTGAACCACAAAAAACTGGAATTAATTTATAAGAAATGGTTGCCCTTCGCAAAACCTTTCTTAATTCAACAACAGGAATTTCTTTTTTGTTCAAATAGTGCTCTAATAAAGTTTCATCTTCGGCAACAATTTTCTCAATTAAACTCTTTCTCCACTCGTTGGCTTTTTGAATCAAATCCTCAGGGATATCTTTTTCAATAACGACCTCGCCAAATTTTCCTTCAAATTTAAGGGCTTTCATTCTCAATAAATCAATAATTCCTTCAAACTTTTCCGCTTCTCCGATAGGCAAAAAAACGGGAACAGCATTAGGAGATAATTTTTGCCAAATTGATTCTAAGGCTTTTTCAAAATTTGCTCCTAACCTATCCAATTTATTAATAAAGCAAATTCGAGGAACGTTAAATTTATCAGCTTGACGCCAGACTGTCTCTGACTGCGGTTCGACTCCAGCCACGCCGTCAAAAACGACCACCCCGCCATCAAGAACTCTTAAAGACCTCTGAACTTCAGCGGTAAAATCAATATGACCAGGAGTGTCAATAATATTAATTCTATATTCACCCTTTCGCATTTTCGTCAAATAATCCCCTTTTAAATATTCTTGGGGGGTCCAAAAGCAAGTCACCGCTGCCGAAGTAATAGTAATACCTCTTTCTTTTTCTTGAACCATCCAATCGGTAATGGTTGTTCCTTCATCAACATCTCCTATCCGATGGGTTAATCCGGTATAAAATAAAATCCGCTCGGTAGTGGTGGTCTTACCGGCGTCAATATGAGCGATAATGCCAATATTGCGGTATTTTTCAATTGGACATACTCTTGCCATAAAATCTACCAAGCAAAATGAGCAAAAGCTCGATTGGCTTCTGCCATCCGGTGGGTATCCTCTTTTTTCTTAATCGCTACCCCTCGATTTTCTGAAGCCTCAATCAATTCCTCGGCTAATTTTTCTCTCATCGACTTTCCCCTTCTCAATTTAGCAGCTTGAATTATCCATCGCATAGCCAAAGTCATTCTCCTTTCTCCTTTTACTTCTATTGGAACCTGATAAGTTGCGCCTCCAATTCTTCTCGGTCTTACCTCCAAAAGAGGGCCTACATTTTCAATTGCCTTTCCAAAAACCTCCAAAGGATCTTTTTTGGTCATTTCTTTTATGGTCTCAAAAGCACCATAGACAATTTTTCTGGCAATAGTTTTTTTTCCCCGTCTCATTACCTGATTGATAAACTTAGCCACCGTCATATTATTATAAAGGGGGTCAGAACTAGTTTCTTGTTTAACTTTCTTTTTTCTTCTCATAAATTATCAACGAAATATGAATTTTTTCTTTATTCGCTGGGTTTTTTAGTTCCATATTTGCTTCTTTCTTGTTTTCTTCCCTCAACTCCTCCAGTATCTAAAACTCCTCTGACAATATGATATCTCACTCCCGGTAAATCCTTCACCCTTCCCCCTCTGACTAAAACTACTGAATGTTCTTGGATATTATGACCTTCGCCGGGAATATAAGCTGTGACTTCTGCTCCATTAGTTAAACGGACCCTAGCAACTTTTCTCAAGGCAGAATTTGGTTTTTTGGGAGTAACGGTGAAAACCTTTAAGCAAACTCCTCTTTTAAATGGTGAAGGATATTTTTGGGGTTTATTTTTTAATCGATTAAAGCCAAATTTCAAAGCCGGCATTTTTTGACGCCCTTTTATCTTTTTTCTTCCTCTTTTGATTAATTGGTGAATTGTTGGACACATAACAATATAATAAATAAAAGCGACTTGGCGCTTACAATTTTGTTATCTTACAAAATAATTTTAAAAAAGTAAAGAGGGCATACCGGTGATTAGGGCAAACAAAGGCTTACAAATAAGGGGAAAGCCAATAAACCACATAAAGAAAATGGCGAAAAAAACAAGAAAGGGGCTGTTTGTTAAAAGAAAAATTCTAATTTTTTCAAAAGAAAAAGGTAAAAAAGTTAAAAGAGGATATGAACCATCAAGAGGTGGGATAGGAATTAAATTAAATATCCCCAAGGTAAGATTAATCCAGACAAAAATCGAAAAAAAATAAACTAAGCTAATGTTTGAAAATTCTAAAAATCGGAGCAAAAGTCCTACCGTTAAAGCCATCAAAATATTAGAAGCAGGTCCGGCCAAAGCTACCAGTGAAGGTCCCCACTTCTGATTTCTTAAATTATAAGGATTAAATGGCACTGGTTTTCCCATTCCTATACCGACGATAAAAATAAGGGTGGTAAAGAGGGGGTCAAAATGGGCAAATGGATTGAGAGTAAGACGGCCCTGGTATTTAGCCGTCGGATCTCCCAAAAAATGGGCCATCTGGGCATGGGAATATTCATGAACGGTAAATCCAAACAAAATTGAAGTGGCTACCATTAAATATAATCTTGGTTCTATAAAAAGTAATTCAATAAGCATCAAATTTAATATAACATAATCTTGTCAAAATTAGAAACTCTTGTTAAAATCAAATATATGAAAAAACAATGTTCAATCTGCGGAAAAGGTAGTAAAATTTTTGGTCGAAGAATAAAACTGCGCGGGAAATATAATCCTACAACCAAAAAAAGAAAATACCCTAATTTACAATGGGTAAAAATTCCTTTGGAAATAAAAAAAGAATCTTTTAAAAATTTTGCCGGAAAAAGAATCCTCATCTGTACCAACTGCCTAAAGACGATGGAAAAAAGGGAGAAAATTAAGTGAAAATTTTTATTTCCGGGGTATAGCGTAATGGTAGCGCACGTCCTTGGGGTGGATGAGGATGGGGTTCGATTCCCCATACCCCGACTATAAAAGACATTTTGAATTTTGGGGCGAGTTTGTTTGCTCGCTCGCCCGCAAAATTCGTTAAGTTTCGTCTGGTCGCAATTACTGGACAAAGTGTGAACTTTTTTTGAGAAAAATTCTAACGTTGACTGATTGCCAGCCACCTTTTCCCTCAGTCTACCTTTGTGGGACAAGTGGTGGAGCGTAAATTTTCCTCTCCCCAAACCATTCTTCAATTTCCGCTTCGCCTGTTGAAAAATCCTTTTTTCAAAAATCAAGACGAGGCGGGGGTATTTATTTTTTGATCGCCCTTGTCCCAACCCTTCCGTACGCGGGCGATAACAAGAAACTTACTAAAATCAAAAACTTTTCAATTAACAAAAATCTGCTGACGTGGGTTAGCATACCAACAGATTCCTGCCTTGTAGTTAACCGAAGATTATACTTGCTTTGGAAGTTTGTATCCGATGGTTAGCTACTAACCCAGCAATTCATTTTATCATACGTTAGTTAATCTTTTTCTCAATGTCCTCAATTTCTTTTTTGATAAATTTTTCAGAAATTTTCAGCGCTTTTTTTAACTCATCGCATATTTTCCTTTCTCTTTCGCTTAAATCAGGTCTACCATCTAGTTTTGCTATCTGTTCTTTTATCTCTTCTTTTAAATCTTTAAAGGCAGAGTATAGAGCTTTTTCGGCTTCAGTAATTTCTTTTCTTAATT
>DAIRUS010000008.1:0-38118 GCA_036803205.1 bacterium
AGGGTTATAAAATTTACTTCTATGAGAAAGCACCAAGTGTAAGTTTGGTTAGCCAAGATATCAAGTCGGTTGAAGTGGGTGGCAAAAGCGAAGCTAATTGGAATATTAAAGTCGCAATCACTGCTTTAGGTGGCGATATCTATATCAGAAAGTATGATGCTACTACTACTCAAGATAGCGGTTTGGTAGCTGAAAAAATAGAGTCAGCAATTGGCGGAGGTATTGTTTTCACTATCAGCAGTGATGCCACTCTTTCTACCAATGGGAATTGGTATATCCCAATTGGTGCCACCAAGACCTTTACTGTTTCAGGTCGTATTCTTGCAGGACCAGCTGGTATGAACGGTGCTCATATTACCAAAATCAGATGGAACACTGATGATGGCACTACTGGTTGGATTCTTTGGAACTGGTCTTCAATCCCCTTGGTCTTCAAGACCGATAAGGTTTACGTTAGCAGCCAGTAGTAAATGAATTGTTAATTCTTTCATTTTGCCTTTTCCTTGTGGGGCCCATTGCCCCTCACCAAAATTGGTGGGGGGTTTTGGTTTTTTTTAAAATTTTGTTATAATAAAAATATAATAAAAAAATGCTTTCAAAAATGAAAAGAAAAATTATTTTCCTTGCTGGATTTTTTTTGTTAATGCCTTTAATTGTAAAAGGAGATGTTTTTGGTCAAAAAACTAATTTTTTTGTTGATTTAAATTATGATGCTCAAAGCCGAGAGAAAATCTCTGCCACTTTAATAAAAGTGACCAATAAACTCTATTTTTATGCTGATGATTATTGGTGGAACAAATTAGAAATTTCAAAAAGAGACCAAATAGATAGAAAATTATATGATTTATCAACCGAATTTGAATATCAAATCTATCCTCGCCTAACTAATATTTTTGGCTTTGAACCAAAGCCCGGCATTGATGGCGACGAAAAAATTACTGTTTTAATTCAACCAATGAAAAAAGAAATCGGAGGCTATATCAGGACGGCTGATCTTTATCCCCGAATTTTAAGCCCAAAATCAAATGAAAGAGAGATGTTTTATTTTAATCCCAAATATCTTGAAGATCCTTTTGTCAAAGGTTTTTTAGCCCATGAGTTTATGCATTTGATTACCTTCAATCAAAAAGAGAAATTGCAAAATTTAGAAGAAGAAATTTGGTTAACTGAAGCCTATTCTGAGTCAGCCATTTCTATTTTGGGTTATGAAGAGCCGTTTGAAGGTTCAAATTTGGAAAGAAGATTGAAAGATTTTTTGAAAAATCCTTCTGATTCTTTAACTGAATGGAAAAATGAAGCTCCAGATTATGCCATTGTCAATTTATTCAGCCAATATTTAATAGACCATTATGGCAAAGAAATTTTGGTTGAAGCCCTAAAATCAAACAAAGTTGGCATTGAATCAATCAATTTGGCTTTGAAAAAATTGGGCTACAATTTTGACTTTTCTCAGATTTTTAGAGATTGGACAATTGCTGTTTTGCTTAACGATTGTCAGTTGGGAAAAAATTATTGTTATTTTCAAAAAAACCTAAAGAACCTAAAAATTACTCCCACTGTTTATTATCTTCCTTCAAAAGCTGAAAGTGTTTTGTCTACCTTTCATCTGGTTTCAGGCTGGGCGGGCAATTGGCAAAAAATTATTGGTGGCGACAGTAATCTTTCTTTAAAATTTGATGGCCAAGACGGCGTTCCTTTTCAGGTGCCTTATTTGCTTTGTGCTGAAAAATGTGAGCTCCGATTTTTAGAACTCAATGAAAAAAACGAAAGCCAAATTTTCATTTCCGATTTCCAAAAATATTATTCTTTAATTCTCATTCCCCAAGTCCATTCAACTGCCGGAGGTTCTTTTTCTTGGCAGGTCTCAACCAAAAAAGAAGCCAAAGAAGATTTAGAGCTAAAAGCCAAATTAATTGCCCAAATTGAAAAATTAAAGAGAGAAATCGCCACCCTTCAAGCTCAAACCATTCTTTTGCCCAAACCAGAATCAAATTTTTTAACCTGCCAAAAAATTGAAAACAATCTCTATTATGGAATGATGGCAAACAACGAAGTCAAATGCCTTCAAGAATTTTTAAAAACCCAGGGCTCAGAAATCTATCCCCAAGGTTTAGTTACCGGAAACTTTTTACAACTAACCAAAAGGGCCGTCATTCGCTTCCAAGAAAAATACGCCAATGAAATTTTAAAACCCCTTGGTTTGGAAAACGGCACTGGCTATGTTGGCCCTCTCACCCGCGCCAAAATCAATTCTTTTTTCACCCAATAACCATCTTAATTTCTCCATTCTAATTTTTCCCCACTTCATTTTTCCTATTTTAATTTTTCCCCTTTAATTTTCCCCAAAACAAAAAATTCTCCCCCCAAACTCTCTTTTTTTAAATTCCTACACATTATTTTGCCATGGCTTTTTAATGTGGAGGATTTGAGATGGGGTTTTTTAATTTTAGGGGAGGGTTTTTAAAAATTCATCCACTTTATCTTTTAATTCTGGCCAGAGTTCTAAAATTTTTAGGGCTTCTTTTTTTGCCTCTTCAGTTTTTCCCAGTTCTTTGTAGCAGACAGATAAAGAGATGCGGTAGTGAAGATTTGCAGGGTTAATTTGAATTAATTTTTGAAAAATTTCAAGTAATTTTTTGTAATTTTTCTGATGGAAATAAGCCTGAGCTAATTGTTCAAGGGCTTTTTGAGAATTTTGAGGATATCCCAACTCTTCCGCCCTTTTTAAGCTTTTTTCGCCCTCCTCAAGGTTTCCTAAAAAAATTTCCGAAAGTCCTTTTAGCCAATGACACTCAGCCAATCTTGAGTTTAAATTGATACATTCTTCTGCTCTTTCTTTAGCTTGTTGATATTGGTTAGTCAAAAGGTCAGCAGTAATCTTGGCAACAAAAACTTCTTGCCTTTTTGGACTGAGCTGATAAACTCTTTCCAGGGCGTAATAGGCTTCATTTTTTAGTTTCTTGGCAATTTCTGGATCCTTTTCTTGTTTTAATAGATCAAGAGTAAAGGCAACCAGATTAATCCAGCTTCGGGTACAGTAAGGCTGAATTTCAACCACTTCTTTAGCCAACTCCTGGCCCTTTTTTTCCAAATCAAAACTCAGTTTAAGCTTCTTTGCCTGGCATTCCAACAAAAATTCAATATATTTTTTTCTCAAATAGGCATCAATCACACTTTTTTTCTTTAAGAACTCATTCAACCTATTTAAAGCCAATTCACAATTTCCTTGATTGACCAAAACCTTGACAATGTTAATCTGAGTATTAATTGAAAAGGGTTTTAAGTTGAATTCCCAGATAAACCAGATTATTGTCAAAGCCAAAATTAGCAAAAAAGGCATTTTGTATTTTTCCCATTTTTTGAGGTTTAAGCTTTTGCGGGTTGGGGAAGGAGGCATTGCCATATTAGCTGAAGGAGAACTTTCCTTCAGCAAGAAAAGGGAATAGCCAATCAGCAAGAAAGAAATTAAATAAGTAGAAAAGGTGTCAAAGCTAAAAAAATTAGCCATTAAATAAGCAATGAATGTGGCTTGGAGACTGTGGGATATGAGGGGAGGGGGGACTTTGTCTTCGTTATTGGTTGATGAAATCCCTTTTAATTTTTGTAATTGCCAAAATAAAATTCCAAAAAGAGACAAATAAATTATCAAAGCCAACACTCCAGCTGTTATCCCAATATCAAAAACAAAATTATGCGCCCGGTCCCACCAAGAAGCTGCTTCATTACCTGGCATTTTTTCAATCCCCGGTAAAGAAGGGTCATAATATCTATCAAAGCCAACGGCAAAATTTTCCGGGCCATAACCTAAAATTGGTCTCGCTTTCAATGCTTCCCAAGCCACTTTCCAACCAGAAATTCTTGGGTCAGTTAGACCAGCCTTAATTGAAAGCCGACTGGCAATCTGCCTGAAAACTCTATTTTCTTGAATGAGTGTTGGCAGTTTGGGTTGAGTATTGAGATAATAAATTCCAGAGACCAAAAAGATGGTAAAAATTAAGGCGATAATTTTTAAAGCCAGGGAGAAGAAAAATTTTTTAAAAGGATAAAAGAAAATAAAATAGAAAAATCCAACAAAAAATCCAATCATTACTGCCCGGGTTTGGGTGATAAAAATTGCCACAAAAACAAATGAGAAAAAAGAGAGAAAGTAAAAAAGTTTTTTAAGAAGATTTTTTGTTTTCAACCCAAAACTCAAAACCAAAAAGCTCAAAAGCAAAAGATAGATTGCCAAAAATATTGGCCCACCAATAGTTGAAGGTGGTCTCGTCTCAAAAGGAATCAAAAACTCTTTTAGCCAGCCCTGCCATTGAAAAAAAGCGACCAGGCAGACCAAAATTCCAATCAGAATGGAAAAATCCCAAACTTTTTGCCAATCTGATTTTTTCAAAATCAAAAAAACTAAAAGAGTAAAAAAAATATAAAAGGCGAAATTGACAAAACCACCGGAGCGATGAGGGTCGCCCCAGAGACTAAAATTCCGGTCTAAAGAAAAAAGAGTTGCCAGAAGATAAATTCCCAAAAGTGCCAAAAGCAAATAAAAACCAATTTTAGCCCTTCCCAAAAATCTGAAAGAGGACCACTCTTTGGTAGTTAAAAATTGGTACAAGAAAAGAAAAATTAAAACCACTAAAACAATTCTAAAGACAAAAGTTTTTCCCCAATCAGATGGTGAAAACCAAGGCGGAAAATTTAATAAAGGTAAAGCCAAAATTAAAAGAAACCCAATTAAATAAAACCAAGACAATTTATGCCAAGGGTTTTTTAGCGCCTTGCTCTTCATCTTATTTTATGATATAAAAACTCTAACAAACTGTCTATAAAAATGATGGATAATCTAAAAAATTACAAAGCAGTTATTTTGGCTGGAGGGAGGGGAACCCGACTTTATCCGGTGACAAAAGAAATTCCCAAACCCTTGCTTCCAGTAAAAAAAAGACCAATTATTAATTACTTAGTTGACCTTTTTTATTTTCAAGGAATAAAAGAAATTGCCATTTTAATCAATAAAGAATTTAATCAAGATTTTTTCTGGTGGAAAAGAAGATATTATCCTCGAACAAAAATTAAGTTTTTCGAAGAGAATGAACCTCTGGGTACTTTTGGCGGACTTTGGCTTTTAAAAAATTGGATAGGGAAGAATCCATTTTTTCTCACCAATGGCGATGAGTTAAAGGAGATAAACCTTTTAAAGATGGTTGCGTTTCATCAAAGGACCAATTCTTTAGCCACCATTGCCTTAATAAAAGTGCCTGACCCCTCTAATTATGGAGTGGCTATCTGTGAAAATGGCTACATCAAAAAATTTTTAGAAAAACCAAAATCTCCTCCCTCAAATTATATTAACTCCGGTCTTTATCTGCTTTCACCAGAAATTTTTCAATATCATTCCGGACCAAAATTTTTGATGATTGAAAAGGATATTTTCCCAAAATTAGCTCAAGAAAATCGATTGGCTGGTTTTCAATATAATGGCAAATGGTATGACTGTGGTACCTGGGAACGATACGAAAAAGCCTTGATTGAGTGGTCTTAATGAAATAATTTTAAGATTTTAAAGAGCTTAGTTCTTTGAGCTTCTTAAAGTATTATTTTAAATTATGTCAAAAATAATTTTAGTCACCGGAGGGGCGGGATTTATCGGTTCTCACCTCGTCGATAGATTAATTGGGAAAGGGTATAAAGTAGTGGTGATTGACAACTTATCAACTGGCAAAAAAGAAAATTTAAATCCTAAAGCGAAATTTTATAAAATTAATATTTGTTCTCCCAAAATTTCTCAAATTTTCAAAAAAGAAAAACCAGAAATTGTTTTTCATTTAGCTGCCCAAATTAATGTCAGAAAATCAGTGGAAAATCCTCTTTTTGATGCCAAGACAAACATTTTAGGCTCTCTCAATGTTTTGGAAAATTGTAAAAATTTTAAAGTTCAAAAAATTATTTTCGCTTCAACAGGTGGGGCAATTTATGGCCAGGCAAAAAAACTTCCTACTCCAGAAGATTATTTAGCTAATCCTCTTTCTCCTTATGGCATTGCCAAATTAACCACTGAAAAATATTTAAACTATTATTATCAAGTCCTTGGCTTGCCCTATATTTCTTTGAGATTAGCTAATGTTTATGGACCAAGGCAAGATGGAAGCGGAGAAGCAGGAGTAATAGCCATTTTTTTGGGGAAAATGCTAAGAGGAGAAAATCCAGTTATTTTTGGCGACGGAAAACAGACAAGAGATTTTATTTTTGTTGAGGATGTAATATCTGCTTTTCTTTTGTCAATGAAAATCAAAAAAGTAGGTATTTTTAATATTGGCACGGCAAAAGAAACAGACATTAATACCATTTTTAAAAAATTAAAAGAATTAACCAATCAAAAACAAAAACCAATTTACGAAAAAGAAAGAAAGGGCGATTTAAAAAGAAGTTGCTTGGATATTGAAAAAGCAAAAGAAAAATTAAAATGGCAACCAAAATATTCTTTAGAAAAAGGGCTGGAAAAAACTATTCAATGGTTTCAAAATCTATGACCTTAGAAGAAAAAAGAGAAAAATTTTTTAAACTCCTTGACGCAATGGAGAAAAAAAAGATTCATTTTCAAAAATACTCAGGTCCTGTCAGAAGGTAAAATTCATGCTTTTGAACCAATTCCTGAAATAATTATATAGAAAAACATAAACCACCCGATGTGATAAAAGTGGAGGGATGGGAATTTAAAGTTATTGAGGGCAGCATTGAGTTGTTAAAAAAATATAATCCTATAATAGCAATGGAGGTTTGGGGAAAGGAAAGAAGGGAAAAGTTTTCAAAAATAGCAATAGAAAAACTTTATAAATTAGGTTTTAACAGTTATAGAATTAATCAATCTGGAGATTTAATTGAGTGTATTCTAAACGATAAAATATATACCTTGTATGGCTGGCTGGAAGTTAGTGAACTTTTTTTAGACTGGGATAATTTTATTTTTCAAAGAAATTATGGGTAGAAAAATATTAATTGTAGGAGCGGGCATTACCGGCATTACTTTAGCAGAAAAACTTGCCAGCAAAGGCAATAAAGTTTTAATTATTGAAAAAAGAAGTCATATTAGTGGTAATTGTTATGATTTCAAGAATAAAGATGGCATCTTGGTTCATAAATATGGTCCTCATATTTTCCCCACAAATTACAAAAAAGTTTGGGATTATTTGTCAAAATTTAGAGATTGGATTCCTTATCAACATAAAGTTTTAGGATTTATTGACGGAAAATACGTGCCAATCCCTTTTAATTTTAATAGCCTTCATCAGATTTTTAACAAAGAAAAAGCGGTAAAATTAGAGAGAAAACTTTGGAAAAAAATTGGATATAATAAAAAATTACCCATTTTAGAACTTAGAAAAACAAAAGATGAAGAATTAAGATTTTTAGCGGAATTTATTTATAAAAAAATATTTTTGCCTTATACCCAAAAGCAGTGGGAAATGAGGCGGAAGAAATTGATTCTTCAGTTACAGCAAGAGTGCCAGGAGTGACGTCTCGTGATGATAGATATTTTCATGATAAATATCAAGGAATACCAAAAGGAGGATATACAAAGATGTTTGAAAAAATGCTTGAAAACAAAAATATCAAGGTTAAACTGAAAACTGATTACAAAAAGATAAAGAACAAAATTAGTTATGATTTACTGTTTTATACCAGCCGAATTGATGAATTTTTTAGCTATAAATTTGGAAAACTTGATTATCGTTATTTAAAAATTAATTTTAAAACTATAAGCAAAGAAAGCTATCAACCGGTTTTAGTAGTAAATTATCCAGATTTACATTATAAATTTACAAGGATTACCGAATTTAAAAAATTAACCCAACAAAAACATCCAAAAACAACTATTGGGATTGAGTATCCGGGAAAAAAAGGCTTTATAGGTTGGCTAATATTAACAAAGCAAAACATTAAAATACTTGAAAAATATCAATATGAGATTAAACAATTAAAAAATATTTACTTTATTGGACGACTCGCAGAATATAAATATTACAATATGGATGATGCTATAAAAAATGCTTTAACTATGTTTCAAAAAGTTGAATACCAGAATTTTTGATAAAATAAAATTTCTATGTCTCCAAAAACGTTAGTTATTTTTTATCCTGGCAAAGTCATCACCGGCGCTAAAGCAGGAAATAGCGCAAAACCAAGGATTATTCGGCTGAAGACCTCATTTTCTCTTAACAGAATGTCCTCAGCCCAACAATCACATTTTGGCATCCGACTTCAATTTGTATTATGAGAATTAAGAGGTTAGATTTTGTTATTATTTCCAGTATTGATTGGGATTTTTTATGGCAAAGGCACCAAGCATTTGCTTTAGGTTTAGCTCAAAAGGGCGCCAGAGTTTTTTTCATTGAAAATACAGGATTTAGAAAAGTAAAGTTAAAGGATTTTAATCGTATTTTAACGAGAATAAAAAATTTTATCTCAGGAGCAGCTACCAAACATATAAATCTAGTGCCAAAGAACATTAAAATAATTTCTCCAATTCTGCTCCCTCCAGTAGGTAAAGTTAATATTTTTCTAAATCGTTACGTTCTAATTCCATTTTTAATTAAAAAGTTAAAGAAATATAACCTAGTGAAAGATTTAGTAATAATAACTTATTTGCCCACACCTACCTCAGTTGAGATTATTAAAAAAATGGAGCCGAGAGTGCTTATATATGATTGTGTAGATAATTTTGAAGGCCATCCTGATGTTCCCAAAAATTACAAAACAACAGAAAGAGAATTATTAAATTTAACTAATTTAGTTTTGACTGCTTCGGATTTTCTTTACGAGAAACATAAAAAAATACATAACAATGTTGAGCAAATCCATCATGGGGTTAATTTCGATCTTTTCAGAAAAGCTGATAGTGAAATTATAGACAGAAAAAAGGTTTGTTATTTTGGCGCAATAAATCAACGTTTAGATTGGGAAATTATTAGAAATATAGTAAGTGCTGGATATAAAGTTTTTCTTTATGGAGTAAATTTATCCAAACGCAATTCTAGCAATAATATTTTTATAGAAGGTCCTTTTTCCCAGAGGGTTTTGATAGATAGAATCAGGGATTGTGCTGCCATAATCTTGCCTTATAGAACCGATACCGATTGGATGAAGGGTGTGCTTCCGGCAAAAATATACGAATGTTTAGCAACCGGTAAACCGGTGCTGTCCAGCGACTTGCCTAATTATTCAGTTGACTTAAAGCAACTTCTTTATATTTGCAAAAAGCCATGGGAATTTGTGGAGATTCTAGATGGTTTAGAGCAATTGGAAAATAAGGAAAAAAAACAGAAACGGATTAATTACGCAAAGCGATATTCTTCAGATATGCAGATAGAAAAACTTACAGACCTAATATTAAAATATGCAGCAAAAAAATAGGTCTTTCTACGACGGATTAATATTATTAACTTTTTTGCTTTTTAGTATTGTTAGATTTGAGCCGGCGCCTTTTGATATTTTGATTGTAATTGCGATTCTTTTGGGAATTGCTTTACGCTGCTTAAATTTTAAACTATGGTTTTCTCTTTCTCTCATTAATCTATTAATTGCTCTTTTTATAATTGGTAATTTAATATCTTTGTTTTTTATCACAGATGTTGGAAGATCAACTTTTTATATTTCGGCTACTGTATATCTAATTTTACTCTTTTATTTTGTAGCCAGTTATATAACTTCCTGGCATCGACTGGGTATAGTTTGGTTTGGATATTTGGGGGCTGGCCTTATAGCGGTTATTTTTGGGTGGTTCGCTTATTTTAATTTAGTTCCTTTTTCAGATTTTATGATGTATGGCCCGAGACCAATGGCTCTTTTTAAAGACCCTAATGTATTCGGTCCCTTTTTTGTTCCCTTGATAGCCGGTTTTTTAGCCGCTATTTTTTATCCTGACATTTGGAAAATAAAAAAGAAGTGGAAAATATTACTATTATTAATTTTTATGTTAAGTGTAATTTTCTCTGGCTCCAGGGGGGCTTGGTTAAACTTAGCTGTTGCTATTTTAGCTTTTCTGTCGTTATATTTTATTCATTTACGAGTTGCGCTAAAGAAAAAAATTGGAATAACTTTTTTTATCTTTTTAATTAGCTTTATTGCCATCGGAAGCTCTTTGTTCTTAGGAACAGAATATTTAGAAGGAAGAATGGGATTACAACCATATGATGAGACAAGATTTGACAAACAAGCAGAAGCTTTTGCTGTTTCCCGAGAAAGAGTTTTAGGGGTTGGTCCCGGTCATTCAGAAATAGTTTTAGAGTTCGCGACACATAGCACTTATTTAAGAGTTCTATTAGAAAACGGCTGGTTTTCTTTTTTGGCGCTTATTTTTTTATTAATATTTTTATTATGGAAATGTTTTAAATACAGTTTGATTCTTTCTCCACAAAAAGCTGTTATATTTATGGCATTATTTGCATCTTTATTAGGAATTCTTGTAAATAGTTTTGTAATAGACACTCTCCATTGGCGTCATTTTTGGGTTCTTTTAGGAATAATTATCGGGTTAATGCATCTTTTTGAAAGACATGGAAAAAATAGCTTACTTTGCCAACACTGATTTTTCTCTTTTTAATTTCCGCCAAGAATTGATGAGAGAGATGAAAGGAAATGGTTTTGAGGTTTTTGCCGTGGCTTCTGTGACAAACAAAGAAATTGTTGAAGAAATAGAAAAAGAGGGGATAAAGTTTATTAACATTCCTTTGAAAAGAGGGCTGGATTTTTTAGGAGGGGATTTTGTTTACTTTCTAAAAGTATTTTCTTTATGCAAAAGAGAAAAGTTCTTTTTGTGCCACAACTTTACCATTAAACCTTGTATTTTTGCCACTTTAGCGCAAAAATTAGCCGGCGTTAAAAATATATATTGCACCATAACCGGCTTGGGATATGTTTTTACCGAAGCCAAGTTATCAAGCTTGTTAAAAAAGATAGTTGTTTGGCTCTATAAGTTTTCTTTTAAATTTGTTAACAAAGTCATTTTTCTCAATCCCGACGATAGAGAAGTTTTTTTGGAAGAAAGAATAATCAAAAAAGAAAAAACCTTGCTGATTTTAAGCGAGGGAGTAAACACAAAAGAGTTTTCTACAGAAAGAGTTAACAAAGAGGTTCAAGATAAATTAAAGCGAGAAATAGATTATAAAGAGGGAAAGATAATAATTACTTTAATTGCCCGCTTACTCTGGCAAAAAGGAATAGGGGAATTTGTTAAAGCGGCAGAGGAATTAAAACGAAAATATTCTAATTCAGAATTTTTATTAGTAGGACCTATTGATAAAGAAAATCCTTCCGGCATTTCTGAAAAGACGATAAAAGAATGGGAAAATAAAAAAATAGTGAGATATTTAGGAGAAAGAAAAGAAGTAAAAGAGATTTTAGCCCTTAGCAATATCGTTGTTTTGCCAAGCTACTACAAAGAGGGAATCCCAAAAATATTGCTTGAAGCAGGGGCGATGGAAAAACCTTTAATTGCTACTGATGTTTCGGGGTGCAAGGAAGTGGTCAGGAATAATGAAAACGGTTTTTTGATTGAACCGAAAAACAGTCAGCAATTAGCCGAAAGAATAGAAATACTTATTAAAAATAAGGATTTAAGGGAAAAATTCGGCAAAAAATCCAGAGAGATAGTGGAAAAAGAATTCAACGTTGAAAAAATTGTTAAAGAAATAATAGAAAGTTATAATATAAAAAAATCAAAATGCCAAATAAGAACAAATTTTTGAAGTTTTTGTTATTGATTGGCGATATCTTTCTATTATATGCTAGTCTGCTTTTGGTTTTAGCTATAAGATATGGCGATTTTTCTTTTTGGCCTGGACCCCAAACTAAAGTTTTTCTTTTTCATTTTTCATTTTTGGCTTTTTTCTGGATCGTAATTCTTTATATTTTTGATTTTTATGAAATTCCTCCTTTGAAAAAAGTTTTTGATTTTTGCGGAAATTTATTAATTTTTATTTTTTTAGCCAGTGTTTTTGGCACAACTTATTTCTACCTTAGACCGGAAGTGGCAATTGCTCCTAAAACCATTTTGATTTTGGATGTTTTAATCTTTTCTTTTTTTCTTGGCTTCTGGCGATATATTTTTTCTCGCATTTTAAGAATGGCAAAAGGTGGCGAAAAAATAGTGATTATCGGATTCCAACCAGGATTAGAAGAGTTGGTAAACAATAATCTTATTTCTGGAGCCAATTATGAAATTTTAGCCTTTTTCAGTCCTGAGAACTCTTTTTTGGAAAAACTTTTTCCCTTTGCCACGCAGGCAAAATATGGGGTTGTTTCTGACATCAAAAAGTTAAAAAAGATCATTGAAAAAGAAAAGGTGGAAACTGTGGTTTTCCCGCACTTTCTGCCCGGCAACGAGCAATTAATCAATCTGGTTTTTGCCAATTTGCCTCTAAAATTGAACTACATTTCCTTTGCCGATTTTTACGAAAATTTAACCAAGAAAGTGGCTATTGAAACTGTTAACGAGGCTTGGTTTTTGGAAAATATTTCCCGGCCGGAAAAGAAAGTTGATGATATATTAAAAAGGGGGTTTGACATTTTGTTTTCCTTTGTTTGGCTTTTAGTTACGGTTATTTTATTTCCTTTTGTCGCTTTTGCCATTAAAATTGATTCTTCAGGTCCAGTTCTTTATACACAGAAAAGGATAGGTAGGGACGGCAGAACATTTACTTTATATAAATTCCGAACAATGGTAAAAAATGCTGAACAAAACGGTCCTCAATGGGCTCAGCCAAACGACCCCCGGATTACCATGGTGGGCAAAGTTTTAAGAAAGCTGTACCTTGATGAATTTCCTCAATTTTTCAATATTTTAAGAGGAGATATTTCCTTTGTCGGTCCCAGACCAGAAAGACCAGAATTCGTTAATCAACTTAAAAATGAGATTCCTTATTACGATATTCGCCATATAATAAAACCTGGCCTTACTGGTTGGGCGCAAATAAACTATCCGGCTTCAACCTCGGTCGAAGAAGCGAAAGAAAAGTTCAAATACGACCTTTATTACATCAAAAACAGGAATTTCTTTATGGATTTGGGGATTATATTAAAAACAATTAAACTAATTTTTAGACAATAAAATGTTATCCTTGACAATATTACAACAGCTACTATTACCCAGCTCTTTTGTTTTGGTTTTAATTTTGATAGGATTTGTTTTTTTATTGGTCTTAAAGAAAAAAAAGCTTGGAAAATCTTTGGTCATTGTTGGCATCTTGCTTTATTATCTTTTTTCAATAACTCCTGTCAGCAATTTTTTGCTTTCACCTTTGGAAAGCAAATATTACCCTTTAACTGAAAAAGAGATGGAAAAAGCAGACAAAATTGTTCTTTTGTTGGGCGGAAGAGAAGCCGATATTTTGAGGGGAAGCGAGGTTTTGCGAATTTCTCATTTGAAAAATCAAAATGTCCAAATAATCATTTCTGGCACTGATCCTTTGTTGCCGACAAGCGAGCAGGCACTGGGATTAAAAAAATTTTTTGTCAGCCGGGGATTAAAAGAAGAAAATATTGTTATTGAGGCTCAATCTCGCAACACCTGGGAGAATATCAGAAATGTTAAAGAAATTTTAAAAAAAGAACCATTTTTCTTAGTTACTTCTGCTTATCATATGGAAAGGGCTAAAAGAGGATTTGAAAAGGTGGAAGCAAATCCCATTCCTGCGCCAACTGATTTTAAAATAAAAACGGAAAAGTACGCCGTTATAGATTTCCTTCCCGATTCAAAAAATCTTAGAAATTCAGATTTAGCAATTCATGAACACTTAGGCATTTTGTGGTATGATTTTTTATTAGATTGATTTATTTTTCTTGAAAGATTATAACTAAAATATATGGAAGAAAAATATTTAGAAGAAGATGAAATTGATTTGATGGATTATATTAAAGTGATTTTGAAGAGAAAAACTTTTATTTTAGCCCTATTTTTGACGGCAGTAATAACAGCTGGAATTTTCAGTTTTCTTTTGCCAAAAGTTTACAAGATTGAGGTCGTTTTAAAAGTTGGCCAGGTGGTTGGCAGCCAAATTGAATCACCAGCTCAACTGGTTGAAAAAATTTCAAGAGGAGTTTACGGAGAATATCCAAAACTAAAAGCCGACAACCCAAAAAGGACAAGATTAGTTTTAATAGCAACCGAAACCAGCAAAATCCAAGAAGCAAAAGATGTTTTAAATAAAATAATAGATTTAATTTTGAAAGAACACGAGAAAAAATTTACTGAAAAATTTGCTGTACTGGAAGAAGAAATAGTTAAAACCGAAGAAGAATTGAAATTTTTAAAATCTTCCAAGACGTATACTGGTGAAGGAATAGCCCAATTACAAACTCAACTTTCAAACAAAAAAATAGCGTTAATCAACTCTGAAATGACAGAAGTGATAAAAGCGCCGACCGTTTCTAAAGAACCACTAGCACCAAAACCTCTACTTAATATGGCAATAGCCGGAATTTTAGGTTTATTTTTGGGGATATTTCTAGCTTTTTTAGAGAATGGTGGAAAAAAAGTAAAAATCTGACTCCTTAAAATCCAGCTCAATTCTTTTTTTGGAGTTTAAATTCTTCTAAAAAAATAAACACTGAGGAGGCCGCTAAAAATCTGAGAGATTAAAAAAGAGGCTACTATTCCCCAAATTTCAAAAAGGGGAATTAAAATCAAAAATAAGATTGTTTTTAAAATTGGGGAGACAAAATTTAGAATATAGAGCTCTTTTTTTCGCATCTCAGCCAAAAAAGCAGTTTGGAGAAGTAAAAAGGGGACAAAAATTAAGATTAGAGAAAAACCCTGAGAGTAGGGAACAGCTTCCAAATAGGTGGGGAAAAAAATTCTGAAAAAAATGGGACAGGCCAAAATGTAGAGAATGGTTAATGGTATAGAGAACAAAAAGAGTTTTAGAAATTTTTTGAAAATTTGATTTTTTCTCTCTTTTACTTTCACTTGACTCAGTTTTGGCAGAGCTAAAGGAGAAATGGGAATGATTTCTTGACATCTTAAAACCGGTTTTTGAGCAAAAGACCAGACAGCTACGGCTAAGGGTCCCAAAAATTGCCAGAGAATAATTTTGTCTATCTGTTCGGAAAATAAGCTGGCGCTTTGCATTAGGGTAAGGTGCTTTCCGAAAGAGATTGTTTCTTTGGCATCATCGCCATCAGAAACTTTTTTCAAGGTTAGTTTTAGGAAAATTCCTTCAGCCAAAGTGAAAGCCAAAAAATAGGTTAAAACAATCAAAATCAAATTCTTGGTTAAAAAAATTACCAAAATTAAAACTATGCCTGCTAAAAAATTATGCCAGATGAAATATTTGTTTTGGATATCGAATTTTTTTTTGCCATGCCAGAAATAAAAATAGATTAAAAAGGAATTTAGAAAAGGCAAAAAGAGAGCCATAATGAGAAAAGAAAATCCTAATTCCGAATTTTGATGAAGAAAATACCAGAGAGAAACAAAAAAAGCAATCAAGCTACCCAGTCCGCCAAATTTAATCTTTTCTTTTAGGCAAGGAAAAATTATTTTTTCTTTGCCTTGAGCGACGCTGCGGATCAGAGCGATATCAATTCCGGGCAAAGAAAAAATGACCAAAACGCCAGCCACCGAAAGAATATATTGATATCCTCCATAAACCTCTTTTGGCGAAAACCTGGCAAAGGCAATCAGGGTAACCAAGGAAATAAAAAAAGTTAAAATCTTTCCCAAAATCCACCAAAACCCCCCTTGGGCTAAATAAATCATATCAGTTTGAGTATATCTTTCTAACCACTTCAAAAATTGATAAAATTTTTCCTTAAAGTCCATAATAATTTTATTATACCTAAAGAAAAGCTTGACAAAAAGTCAGAATCTGCTAATATTAAATTGTGAGTGCGTCCTTTTAATACAACTCCGCTAAGTCGCTAACAGGCCTCACTCGAGCGAGGCTTGTTAGTTTTTTTAACCAAATCAAAACTAAACAAAAATTAAACAATAGTCAAGAGATTGGAAGCCAAAAAAACCGCCATAAACCGTATAAATCTTGCCATGGCAAAATTTGTACGTTATAATAAGTGAGAAGGGAATTAATTTAGAAATATGACGATAAGGAAATATAAATATTATTTCCGAAAACCAAAATCAGCGATTGTTAAAGATGTTTTGTCTTGGCTATTAATTGCTGGAGCCATCTATGTGGCAGCAAGTTCTCCTTACTTTACCGTCCATCTTATAAGAAATATAAAGAAGATAAAAAAATATCCAAGAAAAAAAGTTTATGATACTTTTTATAATTTAAAAAGAAAAGGCTTAATTGAGGTAAGGAGAAGAAATCATCAAATTTATATTGGCTTAACAAAAAAAGGAAAGGAAGTCGCTGGTAGGTTTCAAATTAATGATTTAGAGATAAAGAGACCAAAAAGGTGGGATGAAAAATGGAGGTTAGTAATTTTCGATATTTCCCAAATTAAAAAACTTTATCGAGAGGCTTTTCGAGGAAAATTGAAGGAATTAGGATTCCATCCTCTTCAAAAGAGTGTCTGGATTCATGCTTTTGATTGTCAGGCAGAAATCGAATTATTAAGAGAATTTTTTGGATTATCTGAAAAAGAAATTAGACTGATTGTTGCCATAGATATAGGAGACGATAGTAAATTAAAAGAGGTTTTTAAATTAAGCTAATTTTTATAATTTTATATAAATGTACAAAAAATATAAACATATAAAAAACGTACAAAATAAGCCATGGCAAAATTTGTACGGAGGGGGTGTTATAAAAAGGTGATTTTGCGTAGTTTTTTGAGGATGCTATAATATGATTGGGTCGGGAGGAAGCACTCACAAAAGACTTAGAGTTGGAGTTAACTCTCCCGGCCCGCTCAAAAGCCCGAATTTAGTTCGGGCTTTTAAATTTTAAGAATTTGAACTAAAATAAAAGAACAAAAACGATACGAAGAAAAAGATGAGGATGGAAAAATATTTACCCACAATTCAAAAAGATGTTTCTCTAAAAGACTACACCACTTTTAAGGTTGGAGGACCAGCTAAATATTTTTTTGTAGCGAGAACAAAAGAGGATTTAATAAAAGCGGTGAAGGTAGCGAAAAAATTAAAGTTACCTCTTTTTATTTTGGGAGGAGGAAGCAAACTATTGGTTTCGGATAAGGGATTTGAGGGGTTGGTTATCAAAATTCAAAATTCAAAATTCAAAATTCAAAACGAAAATTCAAAAGGCAAAATTTTTTGTGAAGCAGGCATCTTATTGTCTTTTTTAGTTTCAGTGGCGGCAAAAAAAAGTTTTACTGGTTTAGAGTGGGCAATAGGAATTCCGGGAACGGCGGGAGGAGCAATCTATGGGAACGCCGGAGCGTTTGGAAAATCGATGGCAGAAATTGTAAAAGAGGTTGAAGCCATCGATATTAAAAATCTAAAAATCAAAAAATTAAAAAATAAAGAATGTAAATTTGGTTATCGAGATAGTATTTTCAAACGCAAAAAAAATTTAATTATTCTTTCGGTTAATTTACAACTTGAAAAAGGTGACAAAAAAGAAATAAAAAAGAAAATCAGAGAATATTTAAAATATCGAAAAGAAACCCAACCTTTAAACTTTCCTTCAGCTGGCTCTATTTTTAAAAATCCTTCAGGTTTTTCGGCTGGGGAACTAATTGAGAAATGTCATTTAAAAGGAAAAAGAATTGGTAACGCCCAGATTTCAAAAAAACATGCCAATTTTATTTTAAATTTAGGAAATGCCAAGGCAGAGGATATTGAAAAATTAATAAAATTAGCTAAAAAGGAGGTAAAAAATAAATTCGGCATTGAATTAAAAGAAGAAATACAGTTTTTAGGTTTTTAAAAAATAAAGGTAAAAATTTTTAAAAATAATTTTTTAATAATTGTGTATAACTGACGTTCAATGGGATTGACAATATTTTTTGAAATGAAAAAATAGAATAATCTACTACTTTAAAAATTATTTCAGAAATTTTTATAATAGAAATTTTGCAAATAGCAGTCGACTATTTGCCGAAATTTTAAAAATATTTCTACTATGGCTAAAAAAAAGAAAACAAAGAAGAAATAGAATTTTTAGTTCAAACAAGATTGTGGTTAGATTATCACTCATATCTTTGTGGTTTAAGGATAGTAAATTGTGAAGTTGCTTCAAGGGTAGGTTTTATTTTTCAAAGTGAAAACAGCCATTAAGATAAAAAATGATTCCAGCTAAATTTTTTTTAACCAAAGGGGTAGGAATTCACAAAGAAAAATTAACCTCTTTTGAAATGGCTTTGCGGGACGCCTCAATTGAAAAGTTTAATTTAGTTCACGTCTCAAGTATTTTACCTCCCAATTGCAAAAGGATTAGTAGAGAAGAGGCTTTCCGAGAATTAAAGCCAGGCCAGATTGTTTTTTGTGTGATGAGCGAAAATGCCACCAACGAACCCAATCGTCTTATTGCCGCGGCTATTGGATGCGCCATTCCGGCTGATAGCTTCCATCATGGCTATATTGCCGAGCATCATGCTTTTGGTCAAACCGAAGAATATGCTGGGGAATATGCTGAAGATTTAGCCGCCTCAATGTTGGCTACCACTCTGGGGATTGAGTTTGACCCTAATGCTGCCTGGGATGAAAGGGAAAAACTTTATAAAATGAGTGGAAAGATTATTAAGACAATTAACATTACCCAGTCAGCCCGAGGCAATAAAGATGGTTTGTGGACAACAGTTGTGGCCGCCATTGTTTTTCTGCCCTAAAATTTATGAAAAGGAATTATTTGAAAGACAACCTGGAAGCCATAGAAATTAAAACTCCAAAAACTATTTCTCAACTTATAGCCGAAATGGCCAAAACCGGCTTTCAAGGAAGAAAATTAGGGGAGGTGGTTGAGGTTTGGGAAAAAATGCTTAAGGCGAAAGATTTAACAATTTTTTTAGGTTACGCCGGTTCTTTAAGTACCACCGGACAATGGAAAGAAATTTGTTGGTTAATTAAAAATAGATTTATTGATGTTTTAGTGTCAACTGGTGCCAATATTTCCGAAGATCTTCAAGATGCTTTAGGACACGGATATTGGCAGGGAAGTCATAATGTTAATGATGAAGAATTATTTAAAAGAAATATCTTTAGATATTATGATGTTTTTACCGATGGCATTAAGTATCGGAAAATGACCAATTTAATTAGAAATTTTATTAATACCTTAAAAGAGAATTATCCTTATTCCAGCCGAGAATTTTGTTATCTATTTGGAGAATTTTTAGCCAAAAGAAAAATCAATTGCATTTTATCTACCGCTTATCAAGAAAAAGTTCCAGTTTTCTCCCCAGCAATAATGGATAGCGAATATGGTATTGCGGCGGTTTTGGCGAAAAGGAAAGATAAAAAAAATATTATTGTTGACCAGGTTAAAGATTTTGATGAGTTTACCAAAATAGGTGAGTACTCCAGGAAAACAGGAGTTATTTATATTGGTGGTGGGGTACCAAAAGATTATACTCAATTGTTGACAGCCACCGTTGCTCTTTTGCGAGGAGAAAAACTAGAGTTTCCCCATTCTTATGCTATTCAGATTACAACCGATAATCCCGTCTATGGCGGACTTTCAGGTTGTACTTTTGAAGAAGCGGTGAGTTGGGGAAAAGAAAAGAAAACTGCTCCCAAGGTCCAATGCTACTGTGATGCCACCATCGCCTTACCCATCATTTGCCACGCTTTAGCCGAGAGAATTAAATTTAAAAGGAAAACTCCCAATTTTTCAAAAATCTTTGAAAATCCCTGATATGGGAAAATTAACCGTCAGAAGAGATCTCTATTTTGGTGGAATTAAAAACCAGGATTTTAAAAAGGCAAAGATTGTTATTCTACCCGTCCCCTTTGAGGCAACCACTTCTTATTTGAAAGGAACCAAAAAAGGACCAAGAGCCATTCTTGAAGCCTCAGAACAAATTGAAGAGATTTGGGGCGAAGAATTTCCTTCAAAGATAGAAAGAGAAAAACTGATATTTACCACTAGAGAAATCAAATTAGGAAAAAATCCTCAAAAAGCAATTTTAAGACTTTTTCGAATTTTAAAAAAGTTTTTTCAAAAAGAAAAAACTCCTTTTATTTTAGGTGGAGAACACACTCTGACTTTAGCCGGAGTAATGGCCGCCAAAGAAAAATATTCAAATTTATCGGTTTTACAATTAGACGCTCATTCTGATTTAAGAGATGAATATTTGGGAGAAAGATTTTCTCACGCCTGCGTGATGAGAAGAATTAAAGAGATGGGAGTTCCAATTACGGCAGTAGGCATAAGGAGTATTGACTGTGATGTGGCTGAATTTATAAAAAGAGAGAGAATTAAAAATATCTTTTTTTCTTCTCCATTGCCGACGGAGAAAATTTTGAAGACGCTTTCAAAAAATGTTTATTTAACTTTGGATTTTGATTTTTTTGACCCTTCGATTATGCCTTCAGTAGGAACTCCTCAACCCGGCGGATTTTTTTGGGAAGAAACCAATAATTTTTTAAAGAAAATTTTTGAAAGAAAAAACGTTATCGGAGCCGACTTTGTTGAATTATGCCCAATTCCGGATTTTTTTGCTCCTAATTTTATGGCGGCAAAACTCATTTACAAAATAATAACTTTTGTTATATAATATCATTGTTAATCGCTTTTTGTTTCTCTCTTTGTTTTTACCCCACCGGGAAATTTCTGGTGAGGGAGAAAAGCCCCCGAGGAGAATTTTGACGAATTCAGCAAAATAGTTCAAACTTTAACCAGGGGTAAGCGATTGACTTTTAAAAACATGGCAAAAACAAAGAGATCCAGAAAATGGGTCAAGGAAAAACAGAAAATATATGCCGGTCTGCATTTAATTGTCGAATTTTGGGGCGGAAAAATTATTGAAAATTCAAGAAAAATTGAAAGGATTTTAATTTTGGCAGCTAAAAAAGCTGGTAATACTCCTTTAAGAACCGCTATTCACAAATTTTCACCCCGCGGCATCACCGGGGTTTTATTATTGGCCGAAAGCCATATTGCCTTTCATTCTTGGCCGGAAATTAATTATTTAGCTATTGATATTTTCACTTGCGGAAAAAAAAGTTTTCCTCAAAAAGCATTAAATTATTTAAAGAAAGAGTTTGAGCCAAAAAAGGTAAAAGTTTATAAAATTAAAAGGGGAATATATGAATGAGTTGAGAAGATTATATTCCCAATTTTTGGATTTTAAAATAAAAAATTTAGCTAAAGATAAAAAATTTTGGTTTGGAGTTAAAGAAGCAGGGTTTGACGAGAAAAAGATTAAAAAAGAGGTTGAAATTTACGAAAGGGAAAGTTTTTTTAATTTTCTTAAATTTCTCAAAGATATTTTTTTCATTGAAAATGCCTTAAATTTAAATCGAAAATGGTCCACCGATCAGTGGGTACCCTATTATTATCTTACATTTTTAAAAAAGAAAGAGATCATTTCTCTCAAAAAAAACGGCAAGATTAAGGTTTTAAAAAAAGAACTATTAAATTTTTTTCCTTGTTCAAGAAACGAGGAGGAAATAAAAACAATTATTGAGAAAAAATTAAAGACAAAATTAAATTTGGAAGCTCCCAGCAATTTTTTATTTCAGACCACTATCAAGCCGGTCTATGATCAATTGCCGATTTCTACCTCATCAACTCTTTTTTTAATAAAAAAAATTTTAGATTATTTACCATCTTACCAAAAATTTTTATTTATTGGTGACGATGATTTAGTTTCAATTTATCTTTCTCTTGTCGAACCCAAAATTGAATCTTTGGTTATTGATATTGATAAAGAACTTTTGGGAAAAATTGAAGAGATTTCAGAAAAATTGAGATTGAAAATTAAGACTAAAAAAGTTGATATTTTGGAGAAAAAAGGGCTGGCCGAAAAATTTGTTGGCTTTCTCATTAGTCCCGTTTATACCTTTGAAGGGGTGAAAAATTTTTTAAATTTTGGTTTAAATTATCTAAGTAAAGATGGGGGCTATGTTTTTTTAAATTTAGCTGACGAAGCTATTGGAAATAGAATATTATTTTTGGAAAAATTCTTTTTTGAAAAAAAACTAAAAATTGAAGAAGTAATTTTTGGTAAAATTTATTATCCTTGGCGCCTTACCCACTTTGAAGATGAAGTAATGTTTAAAAGATTAAGGAAAGATTTTTCCAAAAAAACAATTGAAAAGAGTTCTTTGATTGGAAGTTCGTTATGGATTTTTAACTATCTTCCTTTTGAACTCCCTGAACCAAAAAAACAACCCCTCTACGCCTATTTATAATTTTTTATAAACAAGCTGTTTTGAAGAAAAAGGGGTTTTTTAATTTAATGTAAGAATTGAACCAAGCTTTGATAAAAAATTAACTTTGGGATAAAATTTAAAATATGGCAATTTTAGAAAAAATCTTTGGTAATTCCAACGAAAAATATCTCAAAAAGATAAAGCCCTTGGTTGAAAAAATCAATCTTCTGGAGGCAGAATTTGAGGCATTTCCGGAAGAGAAATTTAGAGAAAAAACAATCGAATTTAAAGAAAGACTAAAAAAAGGAGAGACGCTTGATGATATTCTGCCAGAAGCTTTTGCTTTGGTCAGAGAGGCAGGTAGGAGAACCTTAAGACAAAGACATTTTGATGTTCAGTTGATGGGAGGAATAGTTTTACATCAAGGGAAAATTGCCGAAATGAAAACCGGTGAAGGAAAAACCTTGGCGGCCACCCTGCCTCTTTATTTGAATGCTTTAGAAGGAAAGGGTTGTCATTTAGTGACGGTCAATGATTATTTAGCAAGAAGGGATACGGTTTGGATGGGTCAAATTTATCATTTCCTTGGTCTATCAGTAGGATGCTTAAATCACGAGCAATCTTTCGTCTATGACCCAGAATATAAAAAGCCGGCCGAAGAAAAAGAAAAGATGAGAGATGAATTAGGTTCTTTTTATGTTGTTGAGGATTTTTTAAAACCTTGTTCAAGGAAAGAGGCCTATTTAGCTGATATCACTTATGGAACAAATAATGAGTTTGGCTTTGATTACTTGAGGGATAATATGGTCTATAATCTCAATCAGCAGGTTCAAAGAGGTTTCAATTATGCCATCATTGATGAGGTTGATTCGATTTTAATTGATGAAGCTAGAACCCCCTTAATTATTTCTGCCCCTTCTGGAGAAAGTTCAGAAATTTACTATAGCTTTGCTGCAATTTCTGAGAAATTGGAAAAAGGGATTGATTATTCAATTGATGAAAAACAGCGGACTTTTCAATGGACAGAGAAGGGGATGGAAAAGGTTGTTAGTATCTTAAAAAGAGACCCCTGGCTTGAGGGTGATTTCAGGACAATTCATAAATTAGAAAATGCCGTCAAGGCAAAAGAATTTTTCCTTTTAGATAGAGAATATGTAATTAAAGATAATGAAATTATTATTGTTGATGAATTCACTGGTAGATTGATGCCAGGAAGAAGATGGTCAGGAGGTCTTCATCAGGCAGTTGAAGCCAAAGAACATATTAGGGGTCATTCCGGAGTTGAGGTCAGAGAAGAATCGGTGACCTTGGCTTCGATTACTTTTCAGAACTATTTTCGAATGTACAAAAAATTGGCCGGGATGAGCGGTACTGCCTTAACTTCAGCCGAAGAATTCTATAAAGTCTATAATTTAGAGGTAATTTCTATTCCCACCAATAAACCAATGATTAGGATTGATTTGCCCGACCGGGTTTACAAATCTGAGAAAGGGAAATTCCAGGCTATTTTAGAAGAAATAAAAAAAAGGCATCAATCGGGTCAGCCAATTTTGGTTGGTACCCGTTCGGTTGAGAAAAATGAACAATTAGGAAGATTGTTAGCCAGAGAAGGTATTCCTCATCAGATTTTAAATGCTAAGTACCATCAAAAAGAGGGCCAAATTATTGCCCAGGCAGGCAAATTGGGACAAGTAACCATTGCCACCAATATGGCCGGTCGGGGAGTGGATATAATTTTAGGAGGAAATCCGCCAAACAAAGAGGAAGCAAAAAAAATTAAGGAATTAGGCGGACTCCAGGTAATTGGTACAGAGAGGCACGAAGCCAGAAGAATTGATAATCAATTGAGAGGGAGGTCAGGTCGGCAAGGAGATCCGGGCTCCTCCCAATTTTTTGTCTCTTTAGAAGATGAGTTGATGCGGATTTTTGGCGGAGAGAATATAAAAAAGATGATGGATACATTGAAAATACCTGAGGATCAACCAATTGAAATGAATTTAGTTTCAAAAGCAATTGAAGAAGCCCAGTCAAGAATTGAGGGCTGGAATTTTGATTTAAGAAAACATCTTTTAGAGTATGATGATGTGATGAATGTTCATCGAGAAACCTTTTATCGAAAAAGAAAAGAGATTTTGGGAGCATCAGCTGAGCAATTACGAGAGAAAGCCATACATTTTGTTTTAAAAGCCGGTTTTAAAAAAGAAGATTATGAAAAAAAAGAAAAAGAAATTGGAGCCGAAAAAATGATAGAGCTAATAAAATTTCTTTCCCTGAGGGTGATGGATACTTTTTGGATTGACCATTTAGAAAATATGGACTATCTGAGAGATTCGGTTAGATTGCGCGCTTATGGCCAGCGCGATCCCTTGGTTGAGTATAAAACCGAGGGACATAAAATTTTCAAATCCCTTTTGGAGCAAATTGAAACCGAAATTGGCAAGATTTTAATGAAAGTTAGTCTAATCAAAGAACCATCATCACCAACTCCGGCCATTAACCAGGAAAGGAAATTTTCTGCTTCTGCCGCCTCTCCGGGTCGAAACGACCCTTGTCCTTGCGGAAAAGTTGACTCAAAAACTGGAAAGCCCTTAAAGTATAAAAAATGTTGTTGGCCAAAATATGGCTAAGGTTTTATGTTCTTCTTTCCAGTAGCTTTTTTAATCTTTCTCCTTTTTATTTTATCTTTGCCCATTTTATTTTTGTTGGGCTATTTTCATATTATTACTCTTGGTTTTGAGAAATTGGGTATTTCTCCTCAAGGAACCATTCTTTTGCTTTTTTTAATTTTGATTGGCTCGGGCATTAATATCCCTCTGACTAAAAGAAAATTGGTTTATACCATAGAAAAAAGATTTTTTGGTCTTTTTCGGACACCCCGTTTAAAGGTCCAATGCTTAGCTATCAACTTAGGAGGAGCAGTCATTCCCATTTTTCTTTCTTTTTATTTTTTGTATTCACTTTGGCTAAAAGGAATTAATTTGACACCTCTTTGGATTAGTACCATCTTAATGATTATCATTTGTAAATTTCTAGCTAAGATTATTCCTGATAAAGGAATTTCTCTACCAGCTTTAATTCCTTCAATTCTTTCAGCCATTTTTTCTCTGATTTTTATGCCCGAATTTGCCGCTCCTTCAGCCTTCATTTCTGGAGTTTTCGGGGTTTTAATTGGTGCTGATTTTTTAAATTTAAAAAGGGTTCAAAAATTAAGTCCAGGATTTGTTTCTATTGGTGGAGCAGGCGTTTTTGATGGAATTTTTTTGGTAGCAATTTTCTCGGTCCTTCTTTCTTGAGACGAAAGAAGGGAGTTGACTGAACTTTTTAAATGGGGTATAAATGATATAATAAATCAAAGGTCAGAAATTATCACCAGATTGAAAATATGAAAAACATCAATTATCAAAAAATCTGTTTAGATTTAATTTCTGATTTAAACGAAAGAGAAAAAGAGGTAATTTCTCGCCGTTTTGGTTTGGGAGGGAAAAATCGCCAAACTTTAGAAGCGATTGGTCAAGACTATGGTCTTTGTCGGGAGAGGATTCGTCAAATCCAGGAAGCGGCAATAAAGAAAATCAAACCAAAATTAGAAAAACTTCAAGAGGTATGGGAGTTTTTTTTAAATTATTTTAAAAAGTCTGGCGGACTGAAAAAAGAAGACGTTCTTTTGACTGAACTAGGAGGGGAAAAGGAAAAAAATGAAGTTTATTTCCTTTTAACCTTGACACCCCTTTTTCGGCGTTTT
Source organism: bacterium (assembly GCA_036803205.1). Taxonomy (GTDB): domain Bacteria; phylum Patescibacteriota; class Minisyncoccia; order Minisyncoccales; family GBS-2; genus DAIRUS01. The sequence goes on from DAIRUS010000008.1 coordinate 25,971, forward strand.
TCTGAAAATGAAAATTTCCATTCTTTTTGGACGAGCGATTTAAACGCTTTTGATTTAGCCAAGAGAGTGATTAATTCTGTTTCAGCCCAATTTGAAAAAGCCAAAAGGCCCTTAGCATTTCAAGAATTAAACCCTCTTTTTCCACTAGAAAAAGAGGCTTTTGAGTCTTATCTGGAAATTTCAAAAAAAATCCAAAAAAATCAAGAGAATCTGTATGGCTTTAGAGAGTGGCCAGAAATTAATCCCCGAGGGATAAAAGATAAAGCCTATTTGGCCCTAAAAAAGACAGGAAAACCCCTCCATTTTAAAGAGATTACCGCCTTAATTGAAAAAGCAAATCTTCAGACCGTTCATAACGAATTAATTAAAGATTCAAGGTTTGTTTTAGTTGGTCGAGGAATTTATGGCTTAGCCGAGTGGGGATATTTACCTGGTCAGGTTAGGGACGTAATCTTAAAAATCTTAGAGCAAGAGAAAAGACCATTAAAAAAAGAGGAGATTGTTGAGAAGGTTTTGAGACAAAGACTTGTCAAAGAAAATACAATTTTAATGAATTTGAGTAACAAAAAGTATTTTTTGAGAGATAGCCAAGGGAGATACAGGCTGAAACCTGAAGTTATCTAACCTTAAATGGAAATTTTTGCTACCGGAATAAAAATTCTATTTATCTTTACCCTCATTTTCTTTTTCTCTTTATTTTTTCTTTGCACTTCTTGGACAAAAGAATGGCATCCGGAGAGGAGATTTGCTATTGGATTTATGGTCAGCATTCTTTTTACCTTTTGGGTTTTTATTGGAGGGTTTCTCCTGTTAATTTTCATTTCCTTTTTGGTCCAATATCTAATTCCCTACCTAAAACTTTAGCCATCATGGAATTTTTCTCTATCATTTGGCAAATTATATGGCAAATTATAAAAAATTGGTGGTGGCTTTTTCTTCCCCTGATTCTTTGGTTTCCAGCTAGATACTTTTATTTTTGGTGGATTAGGTGGGAAGTGTGGTATCCGAAGAAAAAATGGATTCTTCTAGAAATAAAACCACCACGAGAAATTTTAAAACCTTTTTCAGCCATGGAAAATGTTTTTTCGATGCTTTGGGGAATAATTAATATGCCCAATTGGCGCGAGACGTGGTGTAGTGGAGTATTACCTTTGGGAGGCGGACTTTGGTTTTCTTTTGAGATTGTTTCTTTTGGCGGAGAAATTCATTTTTATATGAGGATTCCCGATGATTTTCGAAATACGGCTGAAACTGTGATTTATTCTCAATATCCCGAGGCTGAGATTTTTCAGGTTGAGGATTATACCAAAAACGTGCCTCAGGACATCCCCAACCAAAAATGGGATCTTTATGCCGAAGATTACAGTCTTTTAAAAGATGATCATTTTCCAATTAAAACCTATGGTATGTTTTTTGAAAAAGAAATGGAAGAAAGAAGGATATTAGAGGAAAAAAGATTAGACCCGATGGATACCTTGCTTGAAGGACTTTCTAAGCTGCAATCCGGAGAGCAAATTTGGCTTCAAATCGTCTGCAATCCCATTGTTGACTCAATTTTTCCTTGGTTAGCCAAGGCTAAAGCCGCTGTTAATAAAATAGCCAAAAGACCATCACCACCTATTCAAAAACCACTACTTATAGAGGCTTTAGAAATTTTAATTTTTGGACCGGGTGGAGAAAAGAAAGAAACAAAACCAGCAGAATTAATTGCGCCCGAATTAAGATTAACTCCGGGAGAAAAGGAAGTCTTAACCGCCATTGAAAATAAAATTAAAAAGCCGGCCTACCAATGCTGGATTAGACAAGTTTATCTTTATAAGCGGGATAAACCCCATTTTTCTGGAAATTACGCTTTGGTCAGGACCTATTTGATGAGCCAATTTATGACCCAGAACTTAAATTCCTTTGTCTATTGGGGACCAACTAGAACCAAAATTCATTACTTCTTAAAAAAGCGCCGGCTTTATTTGAGAAAACGCCAACAATTGAGAAGGTATATTGAGAGAATGCCCTCTCTTTGGCCAAGAACAATGACCGGTGAACCTTTTTTCCCATTTGGTTTTTCTCAGGGAAGAAAACCAGGAATTAGGGGAACAATTATTTTAAATATTGAGGAATTAGCAACCATTTTTCATTTTCCGGCAAAAATTACTACCCCAGCCATTGCTCCAGTTGAAGCCAAAAAAGCCGGACCTCCAGCCGGCTTACCGGTTGAATAAATATGAAAGAAGAAATTACTTTTTTAGGAGTGACGACATTTAGAAATGAGAGGCGAAAATTCGGAATAAAAACCGATGACCGACGGCGCCATATTTATATTATTGGAAAAACTGGAATGGGGAAAACCGCTCTTTTAGAAAACATGACAGTACAAGACATTTTAGCTGGCCGGGGAGTTGGTTTTATTGACCCCCACGGTGAAGCAGCCGAAGGATTGTTAGACCTAATTCCTTCCGAAAGAATTAATGATGTTGTTTATTTTAACCCTGCTGATTTAAATTACCCTACCGCTTTCAATGTAATGGAAAAAGTTGGTTTGGAACATCGCCATTTGGTTGCCTCTGGTTTAATGGGGGTTTTTAAAAAAATTTGGCCGGACGTTTGGTCGGCTCGAATGGAATATATTTTAAATAATAGTATTTTAGCTCTTTTAGAATACCCCAATTCAACTCTTTTAGGGATTAATAGAATGTTGGCCGAGCCAGAATATCGAAAGAAGGTAGTGGAAAGAATAACCGATCCGGTGGTTAAATCTTTTTGGGTTAATGAATTTGCACGATATACTCAGAGATATGAGGTTGAAGCCACTGCCGCCATTCAAAATAAAGTTGGACAATTTATTTCTAATCCTTTAATTAGAAATATTGTTGGTCAGGTGAAGTCCAAAATTGATATGAGAGAAGTTATGGATCAAGGGAAAATTTTAATTGCCAATTTGTCTAAAGGGAGGATAGGAGAGGATAATTCCCGATTGTTGGGTGCTCTTTTAATCACCAAATTATATCTAGCTGCCATGTCTAGAGTAGACATTCCGGAAGAAGAAAGGAGAGATTTTTATTTATATGTTGATGAATTTCAAAACTTTGCCACCGAATCATTTGTTGGGATTTTGTCAGAGGCCAGAAAATATCGTTTGAATTTAACCTTGGCAAATCAATACGTTGCTCAATTAGAAGAAATGACCGCCCTCGGAAAAAGCACCAAAGTAAAAGATGCGGTTTTTGGCAATATTGGCACATTGATTGTTTTTCGGGTGGGAGCCGAAGACGCTGAATATTTAGAGAAAGAGTTTGTCCCAGAATTTGTCGCCGAAAACCTTATAAATTTGGCAAAATATAATATTTATTTAAAATTAATGATAGATGGAGTGGCAAGCAGGCCTTTTTCGGCCGAAACTTTACCTCCACCCAAAAAGCCTCAAAAATCAAATCGAGAAAAAATTATTATGGTTTCTAGAGAAAGATACAGTACTTCCCGAGAGATTGTTGAAGAAAAGATTGGTCGTTGGATGGGAAGTAGCGAGAAAATTTTACCACCTGTTCCCACTATTTCTTTAAAAAAAATCCAGAGTTTTAGCCCCATTTCTTTTTCGGGGAAAAAGACCTTAGAAAAAAAACCAAAAGGAGAAAAGAAAAAGGTCGATATATCAGAATTAAGAGAGGCCCTAGGAAGGGCGTTAAAAAAAAATAAACCTTGAAAAATGAAAACATTAAAAGATTTTAATTTTACAAATAAAAGAGTTTTGGTTAGGTGCGATTTTAACGTTCCCATCTCGGCAGAAGGAGATATTTTAGATGATTTCCGACTTCAATCGGCTCTTCCAACGATCCAATTTCTGATTCAATCTGGGGCAAAAATAATTCTGATGAGTCATTTAGAAATGAAAGAGAAAGTGATTAGCTTGAAGGCAATACTCTCAGCATTGGAGGGGCTATTGGGAAAAAAGATTAAATTTTTACCGAATTGTTTTGGAGAAAACGTTAAAAAAGAGGTAGAAATGATGAAGGCGGGAAATGTCATTCTTTTAGAAAACTTAAGATTTTACAAAGAAGAAAAAGAAGCCGATCCTAAATTTGCCAAAGAAATTTCTCAGCTGGGAGATTTCTATATTAATGAAGCTTTTTCTTGTTCTCATCGAGCGCACGCTTCAATCGTTGGGATTCCCAAATATCTTCCAAGTGCCGCCGGTTTTTTGTTGGAAAAAGAAATTAAAACGCTTTCTCAAATTTTAGAGAGACCAAAGCGACCATTGATAGCAATTATTGGAGGAATAAAAATTGAAACAAAAATTAAGACCATTTTGAATTTTTTAGAAAAGGCCGATCATTTACTTTTGGGAAGTAAAATCGGAGAAGTAATTTTGGCTCAAAAAATGATATTAATTGGACGGCAAATAGCAGAAGAAAAGTTGATTGAAAAGATTAAACTTACCGATCCAAAACTTCATCTTCCTTTTGATGGAAGGATATCTTTAAGGGAGGGAACGGAATCTTATTTTCGAATTGGCGGAGTTGGAACTTTAAAGAAAGAAGAGGAAATTTTTGATGTCGGCCCCGAAACTATAAAGATATTTGTTGAAATAATTAAAAAGGGAAGAACGATTTTTTGGTCGGGCCCTTTGGGAATGTTTGAGAAAAAAGAATTTGAGGCGGGGACGAAAGAAATTGCCGAAGCTATAACCCGTAACTATTCAGCCTTCAAGGTGGCTGGCGGTGGAGATACAATTTCAGCTATCAATAAATTTGAATTAGCGCAAAAATTTGATTTTCTTTCTACCGGTGGAGGAGCAATGTTAGAATTTCTAGCCGGTGAAAAACTGCCAGGGATTGAAGCCTTAAAATAAATTCCAGATGCCAATCATGGAAATTAAGAATTTAAAAAAAACAGCTGATCGTATTGAACAAGCAATTAATTCTCAAGAAAAGATAATTCTTTATGGAGATGCTGACTTGGACGGTGTAACTTCGGTTATTATTTTGCAAGAAACAATTGAAAGTTTAGGGGGGGAGGTGAGTGCTATTTATTTTCCCGATCGGGAAGAGGAGGGTTACGGAATTTCAGTTAAGGCTCTTAATCTGTTGAAAAAATTAAGCCCGGCTCTTTTTGTGGCTTTGGATTGCGGAATCAGTAATTTTGAAGAGATAAGACTAGCCAGAAAACTAGGTTTTGAAGTGATAGTAATTGACCACCACGAAATTTTAGACAACTTACCTGAAGCAGAAATTATCGTTGACCCAAAACAACCAGGAGACGAATACCATTTTAAAGAACTGGCTACAGCTGGAATTGTTTTCAAATTAACTCAAAATTTATTGGCTGGAAAAATGAGTCAGAACCTAAGAAATAATTTTTTGGAATTGGCTGCTTTAGCTACCATTGCTGACATGATGCCCCAGACTGGAGAAAATAAAGATTTGATTGAAGGAGGAATATTTTCTTTGGAGAATTCTTGGCGGCCAGGAATCCAGGCTTTTCTTGAAGATAAAATTCTTCTAAATTACAATTCGCCTCAAAAAATTTCCAAAATTATTTCTCTTTTAAATGTCCGAGACGTTGAAAATAATCTGCCAGCCCCTTTCCGGTTATTAACCTCTACCTCCTTAGATGAAGCCAAGATAATAATTTCAAGATTAAAGGAAAAAGCAGAATTGAGGAGAGAGAAAATAGGGATGATTATTGAAGAAATTAAAGAAAGAGTTTCAGAAAAAAAAGACCCCCTTATTTTTGAAGGTGATGAAACTTTTGATTTAAGTTTAATCTCAACTGTTGCCTCTTCCTTTTGTCAGGAATATCAAAAACCCGTTTTTATTTTCAAAAAATTAAAAGAAGAAAGTCAGGGGACGGTGAGAACGCCCCCGGAAATAAATAGCATTCAACTGATGAAAAAGTGTCGAAAGCATCTTATTAGCTTTGGCGGTCATCCCCAAGCTTCGGGTTTTAGAATTAAAAATGAAAACTTAGAAGAATTCAAAAAATGCTTGACCGAAAATTTAAAAAATAAAAATTATTAGTTTTATGAAGAAAATAATTATCTATGTTGATGGAGGCTCAAGAGGCAATCCTGGGCCAGCTGCTATTGGGGTGGTTTTTTGTAATGAAAAAAGGGAGTGTATAAAGAAATATTCCGAAAATTTGGGAGAAGCAACCAATAATGAAGCCGAGTATCTAGCAGCTATTTTTGCCTTAAAAAAATTTAAGCAAATTTTTGGAAAAAAATTAGCCAAAAATACTGAGGTTGAGCTTTGTTCTGACTCAGAACTTTTAATCAAGCAGTTGAATGGGGAGTATAAAATTTTGGAACCCAAAATTCAACCCCTTTTTCTTGAAGTTTGGAATTTGAAGTTGGATTTTAAAAAAGTTAAATTTAAACTCATTCCTCGAGAAAAAAATAAAGAAGCCGACTGTTTAGTCAATGAGGCCTTGGATACTCGAAATATAAATCGGACAATTTTTTAAATTTTAATTCTATCAGGAAAATACCCTATTTTTTATTTTGATTGAGCCCTTAACTTCAATGTATAATTTCGGAAACATAATGGAAAATTCTAAGGTTTAAAACCTTCTTAACTTCAAACCCTGGATTTTTCAATATGTTATGGATTTATACATTTTCTTGACTTGGTTTTTTATTTTGCTAGAATAAAATCACCAGGTAGGCAAAGCAATCGCCCCCCTTCTAATTTTGTTCTTTAGTGTTGAAAAGAAGGATGCTTAAAAAACATAAAAGGGAATAGAGAAAATTAAGAGAGAGACTTAAAAACCATATTCTCTCTGGCCAAAATTAGGAGGGGGGAGGAAAGTCCGAACTTTCTCCCTTCCTTAAAGAGGAGGGGATAAAAAAGTAGTGGGTAATTCCCACCGGCCGTAAGGCTAGAGGTGCGAACAGAGATGCTCCAAGCCGAAAGGCAAGGAGTAACCTTGTAAAAGGTTAAGCCCGAGAAGTAATTCTCGGGGTGAAACAGCTAAATCCTTACTGAAAGCAAGAACAAGACAAAAGTTCTGGTCTATCTGGAACTTTTGCAAAAAGTAGTTCGCTTGAATCTTGGGGTAACCCAAGATCCAGACAGATGATTGCTAAAACAGAATTCGGCTTATTGCCTACCTGGTTTTTAATTTGATTTTCTTTAAAAAAGAGGTAATTTAAAGAAGGGGAGCCAAGGTGAACAAAATCGTACTTAAAATTACTAGGATGACAATGATTCCCCAGATTATTTTAGAAGCCTTTTTTAGATTAAATTTCATAATATAACACCAGAACAAAGCTAGTGTTTATCTTATAATACCAATGTTGGTCGAAAAAAGAAAGAAGACCTTAAAACAGGACAAAACTTTTCAATTTTTTTTCTTGATCTTGATTTTGGTTTTTACCGGATTTTTGATTGTTTCCAATTTCAAAATATTTCAGAGAAGGGCGCAATTAAGAGAGAGGCTCCAGAGCCTAAAAGATAAAATTATCTCTTTAGAAAAGGAAAAATCAAGATTAGAAGCCGGGATTTCTCAGACCGAAAAAGAGAGCTATTGGGAAGAAAAAATTAGACAGGAAGGATATGTCAGAAAGGGCGAAAATCCGGTTATTATTTTACCTCCTTTTCAAACCCAAAAAGAACAAATCCTGCCGAGCCAAACTTTATCAGAAAAACTTTTGGAAAAGATTAAAGCTTTTTTATTAAAATAATTTTCTAATAAGCGAAATTCACTGCGACCAATCACCTCAGTTTTTATTTGCGGGTATAGTTTAGTGGTAAAACATATCCTTCCCAAGGATAGGTCACGGGTTCAATCCCCGTTACCCGCTTGAGTTTAGAAGATATGACCCTTGTCTAACTTTTCCGCCTTGATTTGGGAGATTAGTTTTGAAAGATTTGAGGTCGTTTAATTTTCTGGGATAGAAACTAATCTTTTAACCAGCCAGCGTAGCTCAGGGGTAGAGCAACGGTTTCGTAAACCGTCGGTCGTGAGTTCGAACCTCACCGCTGGCTTATAAATTAGAAATTAACTCAACACCTTAGGGTGGGAATTTTTTGGTCAAACCACCAAACCCGGTTTTGGATCTTGGAAATTTTATGTTATACTGGGATTATGAACGATTTAAATATCAGAATTGAAAATTTACGAAATAAATTCCATCTTTTGATGGACCATCTTTGACATAGAAAAAAAAAGAAAAAGAATCGAGGAGTTAGAGAAAGAAATTCAAAACCCTAACCTTTGGCAGAATAAAGAAAGGGCAAAAAACATCACTCAGGAATTTAGCAATTTGCAGGAGGAATTGGCTGATTTTGATAAATTAAAAGAAAGATTAGCTTCTTTAAAAAACGAAAAAGAGATTGAAGAATTTGAGACGCTTTTAAAGGAGAAAGAGTTGAGAGTTTTTCTTTCGGGAAAATACGATAGCCGGAATGCCATTTTGGAAATTTCAGCCGGAACTGGCGGTAGAGATAGCCAAGATTGGACAACGATGTTGCTAAGAATGTATGAAAGATTTTGTCAAAGAAAAGGTTTTCAAGTTAAGATTTTACATCAATCCTTCGGTGAAGCTGGTGGACCAGAAGGGAGAATAGGAACAAAATCAGTTACCCTTGAAATTAAAGGGAGGATGGCTTATGGTCTTTTAAAAAAAGAAAACGGAGTTCATCGGTTGGTTAGAATTTCGCCTTTTTCGCCAAAAGCTTTGAGGCACACTTCTTTTGCCTTGGTTGAGGTGACGCCGGAAATACCCAAACCTCAAGAGCTTGATTTGAAAATTAGCTCTGAGGATTTAAAAATAGAATTTTTTAAAGCTTCCGGTCCTGGTGGTCAATATGTCAACAAAAGAATGACAGCAGTTAGGGTTTGCCATTTACCAACAAAAACAGTTGTTTCCTGTCAATCGGAAAGGTCTCAAGCCCAAAATAGAGAAAAAGCGATGGAACTTCTTTATTCACGGCTTTACTTATTTTTAGAAGAATCTCGCCAAAAAGAATTATCAAAGATTAAAGGAGAAAAAGTCTCAGCCAGCTGGGGAAATCAAATCAGAAGTTATGTTTTACACCCATATAAATTAGTTAAGGATTTAAGAACAGGGGTAGAGACCAGTGATGTTGAGGCAGTCTTAGATGGCGATCTTGATAAATTTATTGAGGCCGAAATTAAACTGTAAGTAAACTGGTTTTATGGTTCGTTTTCAAAATGTAACCAAAATTTATCCAGCCAGTAATTCTGGCAAAAAAGAAACAGTCGCCTTGGAAGATATCTCTTTTGAAATTAAAGAAAAAGAATTTGTTTTAATTGTTGGTCGATCGGGAGCTGGTAAAACTACCCTTTTGAGATTGATTTTAGCTGAAGAAAAACCAACTCAAGGAAAGATTTTTTTTGAAGGTCAAGACATCAGTAAGATAAAACCAGCGAAGCTACCAATGTTGCGGCAGAAAATTGGAACTGTTTTTCAAGACTACAAACTTTTAGTTAAAAAAAATGCTTATGAAAATGTCGCTTATATAATGGAGGCTCTCGGCTTTTCTGATTTGGAAATTAAACGCGATGTGCCAAAAGTTTTAGAGATTGTTGGCTTAGCCGAAAAAGCTAATAATTTTCCGGTTGAACTTTCAGCCGGAGAAAAACAAAGATTAGCCATTGCCCGAGCCTTAATTCATCGGCCAAAAGTAATTTTAGCCGATGAACCAACCGGTAATTTAGATCCCTATAACACCTCTGCCATCATTAGGCTTTTATTAAAAATTCATCAGATGGGTACAACCTTAATTTTAGCCACTCATGACAAAGAGATTGTTAACAGTTTAGAAAAGAGAGTAATTTCTTTAGAGAACGGCAGACTTTTTAGAGACGAGGAAAAGGGTCGATTTGTTTTATAATTTTAAAAAAAGAAAAAAATGTTCATTTTATTAAAAAGAATTTTAAAATCTGGCTGGCAAAATTTTCTCCGAGATAAAGAGACAATTTTTCCCACAATTTTTGTTTTGTTAATTGCTATTTTTTTAGCCAGTTTAATTTTTTTTCTAAGGGATGTCGGCGGCTTTCTGATTACTTCCATCAAGGAAAAGACTGATGTTTCCGTTTATTTTAAAGAAGACGTTAGTGAAGAAGAAATTTTAAAAGTTAAAGAAGAGCTTTTAAAAATCCCTGAGGTTAAAAGTGTTGAATATATTTCAAGAGAAGAAGCTTTTCAAAAATTTATTGAAAGATACAAAGATAACCCAAGTTATATGGAAAGCTTAGAGATGGTGGGGAAAAATCCCTTTTTCGCTGCTTTAAATATTAGAGCTTTTGAGGCATATCAATACCCCGTAATTGATGAATTTTTTGAAAAAAAAGAGCTTGAGGCTTTAATTGACCATAGAAGTTATCCCAAAAGCAAAGTAGTAATTGACCGAATTTTCTCTTTGACTTTTTTAGTCGAAAGAGTTGGTATTGTCTTGGCTATTTTATTTTTGATTATAGCCATTTTGGTTAACTTCAATACAATCAGGCTGGCAATTCTAAATTCAAAAACAGAAATTGAAATCCAAAGAATGGTTGGCGCTTCAAATTGGTTTATCAAGGGTCCATTTTTGACTCAGGGCATTATTTGTGGAATTTTGGCTGCCTTTATTTCCCTTTTCATTTTAACTTCTTTATGTTGGTTTTTGAGTCCCAAGCTGGAAGTTTTTCTGGCTGGTTTAAATATCTTTAATTTATATGCCAAAAATTTTTGGATTTTGTTTCTAATTCAGATTTCCACCGGAATATTATTAGCAATCATTTCTACAACTATTGCTATTAGGAAATATTTGAGAATTTAAAGGTAAAATCAAAAATTCTTTTAAAAATTGCGGGGTGGTGTAATGGTAGCACGCCAGGCTCTGGACCTGAAGATCCTGGTTCGAGTCCAGGCCCCGCAGCAATAATATTGTCGGTTGCGAACCGCCGATTTTTAGAAAAAACTGAATTCTCTTTATCGGCGCTTCGCACCGACGCCCCGCCCGGCTGTCGCCGGGCGGGGCTTTTTTGAGCCGCGAAATTTTTCAAAATTCCCGAATAAAATAGGGAAATTTTGATATTTTCCTTGGAATAAATTATTTTCTCAATGAACCTCCGGGCCAAAAGATTTCTTTCAATTCCTTTCTTTTTAGCGAGAGTAAATAAGAAAGATTTTAGGGTAGAGGATACCTTTTCTGGTGAAAATTTGGAGCATAGGTCCGACGGTTCGTAACCAGCTCGGCGGGGTGCGTTTGAGTCGTGATTTAACCGAAAAACCAGGTTTTCAATATAATCTTTATCCAAAGATATCCGCTCCAAATTTTCCAAAATGTAATTTTCTAATCTGTCAGCCGAAACTTGTTTTATCGGGCATGACTGCCAATCTTTGTGAGTAGTGGAATTACAACGATAGTAGTAATACCTCTGCAATTTTCCTTTGGGGTGTTTGTTGACAAAAGAGGGGCTCATCTTGAAATTACATTCCTTACAATTCACCAAGCCACCAAAAAGAAAGTCGCGGTACACTCTGAATTTTTTGTTTTTCTTTTTGTGAAATTTTTGAGCCATTCCAAAAATTTCTTCAGAAATAATTGGTTGATGAATCCCTTGATAAATCTTGTTGTTATGTTTAACCTTGCCAGCATAAACTGGGTTGCGTAAAAGAAACCCGAGAACTGTTTTGTAAAAAGGTTTTTCTTGCCGGTTTTTAATGTTTTTCTCTTTGAGAAAGTCGTAAACTTTATTTACAGAGCCAGTTTTAATATATGTTTCAAAAATCAGCTGAATAATTTCAGATTCTTTTTTGTTTCTAATAAGTTTTTTATTTTCCCTCTTGTACCCAAAAGGGGAGTAGCCGCCGTTGTAAAGTCCTTTTTTAGCCCTTTCTAACATTTTGTCTTTGGTTCTTTCAGAAGTTAGCTCTCTTTCAAACTGAGCGAAAGTCAACATTATGTTTCTCAAGAGTCGGCCTGCCGGAGTTGAGGTATCAAATCTTTCTGTAACAGAAATAAAACTAACATTATTCTGCTCAAAAAATTCTATTAGTTGATAAAAATCTTTTGGCGAACGGGTTAGCCGATCAATTTTGTAAGCCAAAACAATATCAATTTTCTTTTGCCGGACATCTTCCAGTAATTCTTGAATTGCTGGCCGATTGACATTTGCTCCGGTATATCCCGCGTCAGAATACACT
>DAIRUS010000009.1:0-31054 GCA_036803205.1 bacterium
CTTTATGCGACAAAATATCTTTCTCGCCAATATTATTTTGATATTCACCCTCCCTTTGGAAAATTACTTTTTGGATTGGTGGCTTTTTTAAGTCAAACAAAGCCTGGATTTGATTTTACAATGACGAGCAATTATCCAGACTTTCATTTTCTTTTTCTCAGAGCTTTGACTGCTTTTTTTGGCTCTCTGTTTGTTGTCTTAATTTATTTTTTAGTAAGAGAATTGGGTTTTTCTCAAAAAGCTGCCTTTTTGGCTAGTTTTTTTGTTTTATTTGATAATGCCATTTTAGTTCAATCGAGATTAATTTTGTTAGATATTATTTTGATCTTTTTTGTTTTTCTAAGCTTATATTTTTTTCTTTTAGCAAAAAAAGTTCAAGTCTTTTCTCGAAAGTGGTATCTTTTTAACTTTCTTTTAGGTCTTTCTTTGGGGGCGGCTATTTCGATAAAATGGATAGGTTTTGGCATTTTGGCGATTGTTTGGTTATGGGATATTTTTGAAGAAAAATTTTTTTCCAAAACAAAAAAAGAAATATTTGTTAAAGTAATTTTAATCCTTTTTCTTCCTTTTTTTCTTTATTTTTCCTTTTTCGCCATTCATTTTTATCTATTACCCTTTCCCTGCCTTTCAAATTGTGGTCAGGTCCTTGACTGGTGGTTGGAAGAAAATAAAACCTTTTGGGTAAAACAAGGATTATTAAAAGAAGACACCGATACTAGTTTTTTTAATACTCCTCCTGAAGGAACTATCTTCAATAAGTTCTGGGAGGTTCATAAACGAATGTTAGCGGGAAATTTAGGAGGCAGGCTTACTACTTTTTACTGGGAGAGTAAATGGTATAGCTGGCCTTTTATGATAAGACCAATTGGATATTTTTTTGAAGCCCAAGGCGAGAAAAAAGCTTCCCTCCTTTTCTTTTTTGGGAATCCCTTTGTTTGGTGGCTAAGCACAATTGGAGTATTGAGCTATTTTTATTTAATAGTGAGAAATTGTTTTTATCATTTTAAAATGAACCTTTCTCCCAACTTTTATCACCCAAACTGCCGACTTTTACTTTTGGGTTATTTAACCTATTTCTTTCCTTTTGCCATAATTGAAAGATTTACCTTGCTTTATCATTATCTCGCTGCCCTTGTTTTTGCCATTATTGTTTTTGCCATTTTTTCAACTGAGCTCTTGAAAAAGACTACTCCCTTAATTTCCAATATTCTATTTTTTGGCATTTTAATTTTGATCTTAGCTGCTTTTGTTTATTTTTTGCCTTTTAGTTATGCCATTCCATTGGACAAATCAGCTTTTACTTCAAGGATGTGGCTTTCTAACTGGGGACGGTATTAGGGGTTGATTTTTGAAATTAAAAAGATTAAAATTGATTCTATGAAGTTGAATATCATCTATGAAGATGAGGATTTGTTGGTTTTGGAAAAACCGGCAGGAGTGATTGTTTTTCCAGAAAAAGAAAAAACAGAAGAAACCTTAATTAATCTCCTCTTAAAAAAATATCCCGGTTTAAAAGACGTCGGAAAATCACCAAGGTATGGTATAGTCCACCGTTTAGACAAAGAAACTTCCGGAGTTTTGCTAGTGGCTAAAAATGATAAAGCCTTGTCTTTTTTCCAAAAACAATTTAAAACCAGAAAAGTAATTAAAAAATATCTTGCCTTAGTGGAAGGAATATTAAAAGAAAGTTTTGGTCGAATTGAAACTTTAGTGGGTCGATCCCCAAAAAATGGCAAAAAGCAAAAAGTTTATTTACCTTTTGAGCCAAGATTAAAAGGAAAGAGAAAAGCAATAACTGAATATCAGGTTTTAAAAAGATTTCAAAGTTACACTCTTTGCGAGGTCATTCCTAAAACCGGCCGAAAGCATCAAATCAGAGTCCATTTCAGTTATTTAGGCCATCCGGTTGTTGGTGACAAAATTTATGGTTTTAAAAATCAAATTTTGCCCCCCGGATTGAAAAGGCATTTTTTGCATGCTTCTTTTTTAAAAATTAAATGTCCTGATGGTAAGGAAAGGGAATTTAAATCGGATCTACCTGGAGAATTAAAAAAAGTGTTGGAGGGCTTGAAGCCTTACAGTCTATAATCAATGTATGAATCTTTTAGAAAAAATTCAGCAATGGCCAGAGAGAAGGAAAAAACTCATCGTTTGGTTGGCAGTAATAATCTTGGGTGTTTTACTTTTGAAATTTTATATTGCCGATATTCAAAAAAAGGTCAAAACTCTTACAGAAAAAAAATTAGAGGAAGAGAAATTAAAAGAACAATTTCAGTTTGAAAAATTAGAAGCCGAATTGAATAAAAGTACAGAAGGATTATTAAAAGAGTGGGAAGAAGTATTGAAAAAATTTTATGAAAACCTTCAAAAAAATGAAGAAGGAAAAAATCCAACTCAATAAGGTTGGTAAAGTTTTGCCTCGAGAAATTAGCGAGGAAATGAAAGAGTCCTATATTGACTACGCAATGTCAGTCATTGTCTCTCGGGCCTTGCCTGATGTTAGAGATGGTTTAAAACCAGTTCATAGAAGGATTTTATATACAATGCATGAAGATGGATTGAGGCATGAGGCAAAATTTAGAAAATCAGCCACTGTCGTCGGCAGTTGTTTGGGTCGTTATCACCCTCATGGAGATATAGCGGTTTATGATGCCCTTGCCAGAATGGCCCAAGATTTTTCATTAAGATATCCTTTAATCGAAGGCCAGGGAAACTGGGGGTCAATTGATGACCCATCAGAATATGCGGCGATGAGATATACCGAATGTCGTCTATCCAAAATTGGTCAAGAGATGCTCAAAGACATCGAAAAAGAAACGGTTGATTTCATAGATAACTACGACGGGACAAGAAAAGAACCGATAGTTTTGCCCTCCCCTCTCCCCCAGCTTTT
This sequence comes from bacterium, assembly GCA_036803205.1. GTDB lineage: Bacteria > Patescibacteriota > Minisyncoccia > Minisyncoccales > GBS-2 > DAIRUS01. The sequence continues at coordinate 2,894 of DAIRUS010000009.1, forward strand.
ACTCAATGGTTCTCTGGGAATTGCCGTCGGGATGGCAACTAATATCCCTCCCCATAATTTGAAAGAGGTTTGTGATGCCTTGATTTATTTACTCTCTCACCCCAAGGCTGACACCGAAAATCTTTTTCAATTTATTAAGGGGCCAGACTTTCCTACTGGTGGTGAAATTTTTGACCAAAAAGGAATCATCCAGGCCTATTCTCAAGGTAAAGGTCCAATTTTGACCCGCGGACGAGCAGAAATTGAAGAAATTAGCGGTGGAAAATTTCAAATTATTATCAAAGAAATACCTTTTCAGGTTCAAAAATCGGCCCTCCTTGAACAATTTGCCAATCTGGTTCAGGAGAAAAAGATTGAGGGAATCAAAAATATCAGGGATGAGTCTGATAAAGAAGGTTTAAGAATTGTCATTGAACTCTCCCGCGAAGCTAACCCCAAAAGGGTTTTAAATCAACTTTATAAATTTAGTGATTTAGAAAAAACTTTTCATCTCAATCTTTTAGCTTTAGTAGAAGGGATTCAACCGCGGGTATTGAATTTGGTGGATTTGTTAAATTATTTTCTTGAACACCGAAAAGAAGTTGTCTGGCGAAAAACAAAGCACGATTTGGAAAAAGCAAAAGAAAGAGCTCATATTTTAGAGGGGTTAGAAAAATGTTTAGGTAAAATTGATGAGGTAATCAGATTAATTAAAACTTCAACCGACCGAGAAGAAGCTAAAAAGAGACTGATGAAACGCTTTCGGTTAGATGAAATTCAGGCTAATGCCATCTTGGATACTAAATTAGCGTCTTTAGCAAAGTTAGAAAGAAAGAAAATTGAAGAAGAATTAAAAGAATTAAAAGTCAAAATCAAAGAGCTGACTGAAACTTTGAAAAGCCCAAAAAAAATAAAAGAGATAATCAAAAAAGAGCTTAGCTCTTTAAGAGAAAGTTTTGGCGATGAAAGAAGGACAAAAGTTCATCTCCAAAAAATCGGTGAAATCTCAGAGGAAGAATTAATTCCTTCAGAAGAAACAACTATCACTCTAACCCAAGGAGGTTACATTAAAAGAATCAATCCTAAAACTTATAAAATTCAAAAAAGAGGGGGAAAAGGAATGGTGGGGACAAAAACAATTGGCGAAGATGTGGTCGAACATCTCATCACTGCCAACACTCATGACAAGCTTCTCTTTTTCACTGATTCAGGAAAGGTTTTCCAGACTTTTGTCTATGAAATCCCTGAGGCTCAAAGATTGGCTAAGGGCCGGGGGCTTCTCAACTTTTTAGAAATTTCTCCCCAAGAAAAGGTTTTATCTTTAATTCCTCTTAGCAAAAAAGAAGAAACAAAATATTTAGTGATGGTTACAAAAAATGGTATAATTAAAAAAACAGCCTTGGCAGAATTTGAAAATATCCGTCGTTCAGGGCTAATTGCCATTTTATTAAAGAAAGGAGATTTATTAAAAAAAGTTTGCAAAACCAGTGGTGAAGATGAAATTCTTTTGCTAACAAAAAAAGGTCAGGCAATTAGATTTAAGGAAAGAGAGGTAAGGTCAATGAGAAGGACGGCGGCCGGAATTAAAGGAATCGGGTTAAAAAAAGATGATGAGGTAATAGGGATGGAGGTAATTAAAACTGAAAAACAGAAAAACCAAAAAACAGAAAAACAGTATTTGTTAGTAGTGACAGAAAAGGGCTACGGAAAAAGGACGAATTTAAAAGAATACAGATTACAAAAAAGAGGCGGAGCGGGAATAAAAACGGCCAAGGTGACAGAAAAAACTAGCCATTTGATGGCTTCCAAGGTCTTACTCGGAGAAGAAGAGGATTTAATTGTCATTTCTCAAAAAGGCCAGGTAATTAGAATAAAAATTTCCCAGATTCCAAAACTATCCCGAGCCACCCAGGGAGTGAGAATAATGAAATTAGAAGAAGGAGATAAGGTGGCATCAGCCACCTGCCTCTAAATAAAATGCCTACTGAATTTCTCAATCCAGTCAAGGTTTTAAACCAATTAAATCTAAAAGAAAATCTGATTGCGGCTGATTTTGGTTCAGGTTCTGGAGGTTGGACAATACCCTTGGCAAAAATCTTAAAAGAAGGTAGGGTTTATGCTATTGATATCTTAGAAGAACCGCTTTCTGCCTTAAGGGCGAAAATGAAATTAGAGAAAGTTTTCAATATTGACACCCTAAAAGCAAATGTGGAAAGGGGAACAACCTTATTAAGTGAGAGTTGCCATTTAGTTTTAATGACCAATTTGTTGTTTGAATGCGAAAACAAAAAGGCGGTCTTGGAGGAAGGAAAAAGAGTTTTAAAAAAAGGGGGTCAAATTTTAATTGTTGACTGGCAGAAAGACAATCCTTTAACCAAAGAGATTGAATTTTGTTCAATTGAAGAAGTAAAAAAAATAGCCCAAGAATTAAATTTGACAATAAAAGAAGAGTTTGAAGCCGGTTCTTATCACTGGGGTCTAATTTTAACCAAAGAATAATTTACCGGTTTTCCGCTTGACTGTTTTTTTTAATCTGCAATAATAGAAAAATGAAAAAATTTTTACTGTTTTTGTTGATGGTAACTTTTCCCAGTTGGGTTTTGGCTCAAACCATAACATTCACAAATCCCTTAAGGTCTGCATCTTTTCAAAGGCTCGTTGAAAATACTATCAATGTCATTTTTACCCTCTCTCTGCCTCTGACGGTAGTAATGATAGTGGTAGGAGGAATCATTATGGTGACGGCAGGTGGAAGTGAAGCTCAGATTGAAAGTGGAAAAAAAATCATTACTTACACCTTAATTGGTTTCCTCATTGTATTGATGAGCAAGGGAATTATGGCTTTAATTGAATATTTGGTAAAATAATTTAATGAAGGAAACTTATTTAATTTTAATTCTAATAAGCCTGATTTTTCCTGGTTTCGGTCAAGCCGGAGTTCAACTCACTCCTCCTATTACTGCCACCAGTATTCCTCAGGTTTTAGAAAATCTTGCTAATTTCTTCTTTACCCTTGCTCTTTATGCTCTTCCAGTAGTAATTGTTGTCGGCGGAATTTTCTTTGTGACGGCTGCTGGTAATCCGGAACAGATTGCCAAAGGAAAAAAAATTATCATTTATAGCCTGATTGGTTTTATTATTCTTCTGGCAGCAAGAGGATTAATTGCTTTAATGAGACAGGCATTAGAAGTAAGATAAAAGCCGATCTTTAAAAAAGATTTGGTTAAAGGTCGAAAAAGCTATTAAAAAATACTTAAATTTATGGCTAAAAAAGGAATTTTGTTAGCTTTAGTTGTACTCAGTTTAGCTTTTCTCTTTTGTCAGGTAGCATTAGCTGGAGGTGGTGTGACTGATACTTTACCTTGGGGAGGAGCTACACCAGGACTTACTTTTCCAACAGTAGGACTGGAAGCAACAGTAGTAAGAATAGCCAATGTAATTTTTTATCTTTTGGCTTTGATTGCTTTCATTATGGTTATCTGGGGTGGAGTTGTGATGGCAACAGCAGGTGGAGATCCAGCCAAAGTAGATTTGGCCCGTCATATGATTATGTATGCCCTGATTGCCATTGCGGTTGGAGCAATTTCCTGGGGATTAGTGAATATGGTAGCATCCTATATTGGAAGAGTAAGATAGTAAAAGATTATTTTGGGGGGAAGTTAAGTTTTACTCCCCCCTTCCCCTCAGATTTTTGGGAAGGTTAATTTACTAAAATATTTCAAAATGGTCAAAAGATTTCTCTTTTTAATCTTGTTGATTTTATTTTTGCCTTTTTTTGTTCAGGCAACCGACATTCTTACCTTACCAACCATCCCGATAGCAAGAGTGATGAGGCGATTAGGCGACATTCTTTTCTATATTTTGGTCTTGTTGGCTTTCGTTTTTGTTCTCTGGGGCGGAATTAATTTCGTCACCGCTAGTGGCGATCCAAATAAAATTGAGACCGCTAAAAAAATGGTTATTTTTTCTTTAATTGGAATAGTAATTGGAGCAGTGGCTTTCGGAATTGTCAACTTGATATACAGTTATTTAGCCGGGAGATGAAAGATATTTTCTGTCCCCGTGGTGGAATTGGCAGACACGTGTGGTTTAGGACCACATCCCAAAAGGGTGTAGGTTCAAATCCTACCGGGGACACCAAAAGGCCGGGAGATTTTTTAAAGTTTGGGATTCAAATCCTCTTGTCAGTAAGAATCAAAAAACCGCCAAAATGGCGGTTTAATTTTAGTTAGCTATTATTCTTTAGGGATAATTTTTCTTTTTTTCTCTTTTAAAAGTTTGGGGATTTTGATAGTTAAAATTCCCTCTTTAAGAGCGGCTTCAATCCTATTAGGATCTACTTCAACCGGCAGGATAATCTGACGGGAAAATTTTCCCCAATAACACTCTTGAGTAAAATAATCTGCTTTTTCTTGAAAGGGTTTTTGTCTCTCTCCTCTAATAGTAATCAGGTCACCTTCAATTTGAATATCTAAATCTTCGGCTTTAATTCCAGCAATGGGCGATTGAATGAATAAATCTGTTTCCGTTTGAAAAATATCAACCACCAACTGACCTTCCGGTTCCAGCCAAGATTCTTCTTTTTTTGAAATTTCCTTCTTTTCTTTTAGCTCTTTCTCTTCTGTTTTCTTTAATTCCGGCGGCCTAACTCCCGGCAGAGAAGGTTCTTCTTTTTTAAGCTGAATTTCTTTTGTTTTTGTCTTGACTTGTGCTGAGGGTGTTTCCTTAATAATTTTTTCTTCTCTTTCCTCTTTTTCAATTTTTATCTCCTCGATTCCCATTCCTTTTTTCAATTTTTCTAAAAAACTTGGCATAATTTTTGAAAAATTTTAGTAATTTTTTAGTGTTTTAAGCTTTTTAAATCCAAAAGAAACCAATATGGCGACAGTGACTAAAAGAAAAATGGGTAAATATAAATATTTTAAGTCTTCCTTAAGTTTATTTATAGCAAGATTATAAGTGCCGTGCAAGAGGATGGCTAAAAATAAACCAAGGAAAACAAGCCCTGACATCTTTTCTTTTTTAAAAAAGGAGAGTCCGATGAAAAAACCAAAAACAGCAGCACAAAGGGCGTGCAAGAAAGTAGCTCCTAAAAACCTCAAAAGAGAAATTCCTAACATTTCCCGAAAAAGAATAATTTTTGAAGGTAGAAAAATCAAAAGGTTTTCTCCGGCAGCAAAACCCAAAGCAGCAACGATTGAATAGATCATAGCATCAACAGGCTCATCAAATTCCGGGAAAGACAAAACTTTTTCTTTGATGACCAAAAATTTCAAAACCTCCTCGATTAAAGCTACTCCTAAAAAAGTATTTAAAAAAAGTAAAAGAGAGGGAGAAAGAGAAAATTCTTCAATTGTCTTAAAAATTCCTATCTCAAGAAAAATTGCTGGTAGAACAATTATTAGCCCAAAAAAGAAAACCTTTAGAATCATCCTTTTTGGCTCCGGTCGATTGTCTTTTCTTAAATAGAAATTTAACCAGGCAAGGCTTGGTAAAACAGCAAAAAAAATATAAAGAGGGTAATTGAAGACAGAAATCATATCTCAAATTTTGGCGAAAGCTCTGACTCTTTAACTTCTATTTTTTGGTCCCTGGTTTTTTCGGTTGACCAAAAACCTAAATATTTTCTAAGAAGTAATCTAATTTGAGCCTCCAAGGCAGGAATTGATCCAAAAACAATCAAGGTTAGGGGCAACAATAGCCACTGGAGTATTATTGAAAGTTTTTTGAGACGACCAAAATTTTTAGGTTTGGGTGGCAAAATTAAAAGACTCAAAATGGCAGAAACAATCATACCCAAGATTGCCATGGTCATTAGATTTCGGGTTATTCGTGGTAAGTTATAAGAAATCAAAGTGGTATTGAAATCTGCCCCACCTAAAACTAAAGGCAACCAGCCTAAAAAGAAAATTAAAAGAGCAACCGTTGCCCAAGACCAAAAGCCTTCAAAGATGATGAAACTGTGGCGAATTTTTTCGAAAAGAGGAATTTTTTTATTCTTGAAAAAGCCAAAAATTAGATAAGGAATATTTTCCACTCCCCAAGCCCAACGCCTCTGTTGTTTATATTGACTAACAATTGTTCTAAAAAGATTTTTAGCCAAAACAGCATCCATCGAAACAGGATAATAAAGAGGGACGACCCGATAGTCTCCATTATAGTAAAGATAAGATTTCCAAAAAATTCTTGAATCGTCTGAAACCACATTTGAAGGATAATGAATTTCCTCTAAAACTTTAAAGGGTAGAGAGTGAGAAGAATAAGTCACCAGTTGCTCTGGCCTTTCTTGCTGCATCATTTGCCAAAAAGTGCCAGAAGTAGCCACTACCCTTGAAAAAGCCGGAGCCAGCCAGATATTATTGTTATAAATTGGAATTGGTTGATAAGAAGCTCTTTCGGGATTTTTGGTTGTCAGATAATGGTAGGCGAGAGAAGAAAAATAATGGGGGTAAGGTTTAGTATCAATATCAAAATTAGAAACAATAATGTTTTCTGAAGGAATTTTAAGAGGTTGAATTATTTTTTCTTTGACTTCTTTAAAAGCCCAGGCGAAATTTGAACCCTTACCGGCGATTTCTCCCTCAATATTTTTTGGATGAATTGTCACTAAAAACTGAAAAAATTTTCCCGAAAATTCTCTTTCAATTTCTTTAGCTATTTCTTTTGCCTCCTCTCCTGCTCTCTCTTCTCCGGATAAAACAACAATCAGCTTATTTTTTGGATAATAAGAATTAAAAAGAGAATTTAAAGATTCCTTAATTATTTCTTTTTCTTCTTTATAGAAGGGCAAAATGACGAGATGATAAATTTTTTCCCAGTTGGGTATCTTCTTGATTTTTTCTAACCAATTGATTTTTAAATTTCTTTTCATCGTCAAAAAAGAAGAAACCTGATGAAATGATAGATAAACAACCTTAATAAGCCAATAAAGATCAAAAAGGATAATAAAAATAGCTATCGCCACTGGTCTTAACCAAGATAAAATTATTGCCAAGAATATAGTAGTTAAAGATAAAAATCCTGGCAGACTTTCCAGGCAGCGATAAAAAATTTTTTCTTTCTTTCTTTTTAAATCTTCAACCCGAGCAATATTTAAATAATCAATCTCAGGATTTACCATAAACCAGGTGGCCCCAATGGGAATTGAACCCATCTTACCAGCTCGAAAGGCTAGTGTCCTAACCGATAGACGATGGGGCCTAGTATTAATATAAATAAATTTTAGCAAAAAATTGAAAAAGAGCAAGAAAAATGATATTTTAAGTAAGAATGAAAAATTATGCAAACTAGACTTTCTAAGATCTACAACCCAAAAAAAGTAGAAAATCGAATTTATAACCTCTGGGAAAGGAGTGGTTTTTTTGATCCTGACAAATTGCCGGGAAAGAGAAAAATGGCTTTTACCATTATTATGCCGCCACCAAATGCCAATGGTCCTCTTCACATTGGGCATGCCGTCTTTGTCACCCTACAAGACATTATGATTCGATATCAAAGGATGCGAGGAAAAAAAACTTTATGGTTACCGGGAGTTGACCATGCTGGCTTTGAAACCCAAGTAGTCTTTGACCAAAAGTTGGAAAAAGAAGGTCGTTCAAGATTTCAAATTCCCAGAGAAAAACTTTACCAAGACATTTTAAAATTTACTTTAGAAAACAAAAAAATAATGGAAAAACAATTAAGGAAACTGGGTGCTTCTTGTGATTGGTCAAGAGAAAAATTTACCTTAGACCCAGATATTGTCAAAATTGTCTATCAAGTTTTTGAAAAGTTAAAAGAAGACGGTCTTCTTTATAAAGGAAAAAGAATTATCAATTGGTGTCCATATCACCAAACTTCTCTTTCCGACCTAGAATTAAAATACCAACAAAGAGAAGATCCCCTCTATTATATCAAATATGGCCCTTTAGTTTTGGCTACTGTTCGACCGGAAACCAAGTTTGGCGACACCGCCTTGGCTGTTAATCCCAAAGACAAAAGATATCAAAAATATATCGGAAAAACAATTGAGGCTCAAGGGCTTTTGGGCTCCTTTAAAATTAAGGTTATTGCTGATGAGGTTGTCGATCCTAATTTCGGTACGGGAGTAGTCAAGGTTACGCCAGCCCATGATCCTCTTGATTTTGAAATTGGCCAAAGACACAATTTAGAAATCCGTCAGGTCATTAATTTCAACGGCTGTCTTAATGAAAAAACCGGTCCCTATGCTGGCTTAACTATTAAAGAGGCAAGAAAAAGAGTGGTCGCTGACTTAATGAAAATGAATTTGGTGGAAAAAATTAATCCCCATTACCAACATCGAGTTGCTCTCTGCTATAAATGCGGAACAGTGATTGAGCCGATGGTTTTAGATGATCAATGGTTTATCAAAATGCGCAAGATACCAAAATCTAAAAAATTATCCTTAAGCGAGATGGCCGTAAAGACGGTTCGGCAAGGTAAGGTTAAATTTGTTCCCAGACGTTTTGAAAAAATTTTCTTTCATTGGATGAAAAATATTAAAGATTGGAATATTTCCCGACAAATTGTCTGGGGAATTAAAATTCCGGATAAGGAAAATCTCAGAGGAGATGTTTTTGACACCTGGTTTTCGTCGGCTTTATGGCCCTTTGCCACTTTAATGACGACTAAAAGTGGAGATTTCAAGAAATATTATCCAACCAATGTGATGGAAACGGGTTGGGATATTCTTTTCTTTTGGGTGGCGAGAATGATTATGTTAGGACTATATTTTACCGGAAAGGTACCTTTTCGATATGTTTATTTACACGGCCTCGTTCGTGACAAAGATCGCCAAAAAATGTCCAAATCAAAAGGCAATGTTATCGATCCCTTAGGAGTAATTGATCTCTATGGCGCTGACGCCCTCCGAATGGCTTTGATAGTGGGAAATAGTCCTGGCTCTGACCCAATAATTTACGAAGAAAAAATTCGGGGTTATCGCAACTTTGCTAATAAAATCTGGAATGCCAGCCGTTTTGTCTTAATGAATCTGGCTGGATTTAACCCTGAAAGCAAACCAAAACTAGGACCGAAAGAGAAAAAAATTCTTAACAATTTAAGAAGTTTTAATAAAGAAATAACCAAATTGATGGATTCTTTTAAGTTTTATCGCGCAGCCGAAAAGATCTACCATTATTTTTGGCATACCTTCTGCGACAAAATTATTGAGGAGCAAAAGCCTTTTCTTCACAATCCTAACCAAAAAATCCGCCAAAAAAGTCAATACCTCATTTTAGAAATTTTGAAAACTAATTTAAAATTGTTACATCCCTTTATGCCTTTCATTACTGAAGAGATTTATCAAAGATTTCCAATTAAAAATAAAAAAAGTTTTCTGATGATAGAGCAGTGGCCAAATTAAGAAAGTTCAACTTCTTTGCGGCCGTCAAAGTTTGGAAAATTTCATTTTTATCTTTTCTAGCTAGGAAAATAGCGAAAGGAAACGTCCCGTCTATTACTCTAAATGAATCTTTTTTTCAAATTCCAGTAATTTTTCTCTGAGAAGGGGATGTTGTTTTAATTGCCAATCTTTTTCTAAGATTTCTTTAGCGCTATTTTTGGCTTTTTCAACCAAGAAAATATCTCTCAAAGATTCCATTGCCATATCAGGAATTCCCCATTGTCTGATACCAAAAATTTCCCCCGGACCTCTAATTTTTAAATCCTTTTCAGCCAATTCAAAACCACTTTCCGAGCTTAAAAGAGCGGCTAGTCTCTGGCTGGTTTTTTTGGCCGGTGAATCAGTAAAAAGAAAGCAAAAAGATTGATTACTGCCCCTTCCTACTCTTCCTCGAAACTGATGAAGTTGAGCCAGCCCAAATCTCTCCGCTCCTTCGATGATCATTAAAGTGGCATTGGGAACATCAATGCCAACTTCAATAACCGAAGTTGAAACCAAAATGTCAATCTTTCTTCTTTTAAAATCTTCCATTATTTTTTCTTTTTCTTCGCTTTTCATTTTCCCGTGAAGCATCCCCACTTTTAAATCAGGAAATATTACTTTTGAGAGCCTTTGGTATTCCTCTTTAACCGCCTTCACTTCCGCCCAACTTATAACTTTTTTTTCATTTGCCATCGGTTGGTGGTTGGTGCTGGGTTCAATTCTGGGACAAATTACAAATACCTGCCTACCTTTTTTCACTTCTTCTCTAATAAACTGATAGGTTTCTTTTCTTTCTTCTGGTTGAATAATTTTAGTAATAATTTTTTTTCTCCCTTTGGGCAGTTCGTCTAGTAAAGATAAATCCAAATCGCCGTATAAAGTTAGGGCTAAAGTTCTCGGAATGGGAGTGGCGGTCATTGATAATAAATGAGGAATTTTTATTTCTCCCTCTGGCCCCCCAGCAACTAGTTTTGCCCGTTGTTCAACACCAAAACGATGTTGTTCATCTAAAATAACCAAGGCTAATTCACCAAATTTTATTCCTTCTTGGATGAGGGCATGGGTACCTATTAAGATATCAACTTTTCCCTTTTTCAGTTTTTCCAGCATTTGCTTTTTTGAATTTTTTCTTCCAGATATTTTACAATCTCCGCCAGTTAAAAGTCCGATTTTTAAATTAAAATTTTTTAAAAGTTGATTAAAATTTTTAAAATGCTGTTTGGCTAAAATTTCCGTTGGTGCCATCAACGTAACTTGATAGCCAGCTTTGGCCACATTTAAAGCCGCTATCATCGCCACTATCGTTTTGCCCGAACCGACATCGCCTTCTAACAATCTATTCATTGGTCGGGGCTTCTCCAAATCTTTCAAAACTTGAAAGGCACATTTTTTTTGAGCTGTGGTTAAATTAAAAGGAAGGGATTTCACGAAGCTCTGGACTAATTCCAGATTGAGAGGAATAGAAAAAGCTTTTTCTTTTTTTAAAGCCAATCTTTCTTTTAAAATATAAAGCTGAAGTAAAAAAAGTTCTTCAAAGGAAAATCTTTCTCTGGCCTTTTTGGCTAACTCTAAAGAATCAGGAAAATGGATTTGCCACAGGGCTTTTTGAAGTGGCAAAAAATCATATTTTTTTATTATTTTCTCTGGCAAAAAATCTTTGATTTTATTTTTTAAATTTATTAAAATCGGTCTTAAAATAGACCTCAGCCAACGTGAAGATAGACCTTCGGTTTCTGGGTAAACAGGAACCAATCTCCCGGTGTGAATTAATTCATAATTTTTATTTTTTAATCCATATTTGCCTATTTTTTCATAGGCAGGGTTTGATAAATATAAACCATATTTATCAAAAGTAATTTTACCTGCCAAACAGACAAAATCTCCCTTTTTTAAAACATTGATTAAATATGGCTGATTAAACCAGACTACTTTTATTGAGCCAGAGTCATCTTTAATTATTGCTTGGGTTAAAATCATTCTTTTTCTCCAGGTTTTGGTGTTCTCTATTTCTAAAATTTCTCCCTGAATACAGGCCCTTTCATTTGTTCTAACTTCAGAAATCGTCATTAAATTGGAAAAATCCTCATAACGATGAGGGAAATGAAAAAGAAGGTCTTTAAAGTTTTTAATTCCAAGTTTTTTTAATTTTTTTTGGTATTGAGGACCTATTCTAGGAATTTCCTCAATTGGCGTAGAAAGATTCATGGTTTACCCTAAGAAATTGTGTCCCCAGAAGGAATTGAACCTTCATATCAGCCTCCGCAGGGCTGCGCTCTATCCGTTGAGCTATGGGGACATTTCTCGAGAGGACGTAAGCTAGATTCAGGTTATCACAAGATTTAACTAAAATCAATTAATCTCCAAAATTCTTGTTGTTTTCGTTATTTTTTGTATTTTGTATATTTTTGTATTTGTATATTTTTATATTTATATTAATTTATATTTATTTCGATATTCTTGATTTTTGTATACCCTTGATAAACAATCTACAAACAGCTAATCTGAATAAATAGGCGTAGGTGAAATTATTTAGACAATGAGGGAAATTACAAAAATAAAAATAAGATATTATTCTAAAGAGATTTTAAAATATTTGCTCTTGGCTGGAGCAATTTACGTTGCCGCCTCTTCTCCTTATTTTGCGCTAAAATTAACTAAAAATATTTCTAGGATAAAAGGAGGCTTAACTAAAAAGAAAGTATCTAATACCTTTAATTATTTAAAAAAGAGAGGATTAATTGAAATAAAAAGGGAAGGGCACGATGTTATAATGACTTTAACTGAGGAAGGGAAAAAACTGGCTGGAAAATATCAAATAGATGATTTAAAGATTGAACGACCAAAAAAATGGGATAAAAAATACAGATTAGTTATTTTTGATATTCCCAACAAGAGCAGATTTATCCGGGACGTTTTAAGAAGGAAATTGAAAGAGTGGGGATTTTATCCTCTCCAAAAAAGCGTCTGGGTACAGGCATTTGATTGTAGGGCGGAAGTAGAATTGCTCCGGGAGTTTTTGGGAGTAAATAAAAAACAACTCCAATTTTTAGAAGTTACTAAATTAGAAGATGATAAATTCTTGAGAAAATTCTTCGATATCTGATGTCTTAATAAATACACGTAGGTGAAATTATTAAGAATAATGATGAGTGAAAAATTGGATTTAAAAATTGAACAATATTGAAAAATTACTCAAATTGACGCAATTTTCAAAAGAAGGTAAAATTGAGATATTGGAGGAGTCGCCTAATGGTTGGGCAGTGGCTTGCTAAGCCATAACGGCTTAAAAAACCGTTTGTGGGTTCGAGTCCCACCTCCTCCGCCAGTGTCATGATTTTTCAAGTGATTGGAGGCCGCCTCGCTTCGCTCGGCGGCCAATTTGTATTCATTTTTAGGCGAAAACGAAATGCATTTATCAATAAGGGCAAAAGAAATTTTTATCAATTTTAATAAAAGTCGATATAGCTCTACTATATCTAAGATAGTTATGAAGATCTTAATTATCGTATTAAGTATACTCGTCATCCTTAGCGTTATATTGTTATCTCTTTTATGGGTGAAAAATGCTAAATTAAGAAGAAATGTTGTCGAGCTTGAGCAGAAAAATGTAGCACTTCAACAAGAAAACGTAACACTTCAACAAGAAAATGCAATACTAGACCAAACTTGAAGCGGATTCTTGAAAAAGCAGGAAATTATCTATTGGCAGAAGGTCGGGTGTTGATACCAGAAACTAAAGTAAATTGCAAGCAAGAACCTGAACAGTGTTTTGATTACTGGAAGAAAAAGCTGACAGTCACAGAGGGTTCAAAATGCGACGTGGTTCCTGATGGCGTGTGTCCTTCGTGGTGTGTTGCAGGTTCAGATTATGACTGTTGTCTAGCAAAACAAGGATATACATGGATAGAAGGAAGGGGCTGCTACCCTAAACCCTAGAAAATCACGCCCGGTTTCCTAAGCTTCACTGTGGCGAATTGCTAATGTTCGCGGCGGACCGCTCATTTTTGCCCCGCCACATCCGAGCCACGGGAAGCGCGGCGAGGGAATTCGATTCAAGCTATTTTAAGAATACACTGCAAAACCGGCCGAGCCGGTTTTAAATATTTTGAAAACGATCTTGGCCGGGATTGGCCCGGGCAACGGTAATTCCCACAATCTCTTTTGCTCCGGCCATTCTCAACGTCTTAGCCGCTTCTTCCATCGTTGAACCGGTGGTATAAACATCGTCAACCAGCAAAATTTTTTTCTCTTTAATTTTTTCTTTATTTTGACAAACAAAAGCTCCTAAGACATTTTCTTTTCTTTCTTTTTCTGAAAGCTCAACCTGAGGAGCTGTTTCCTTTATTTTAAATAAGGCATCATTAATTAAGGGAATTTTTAAAAATTGGGCTATTTCTTTACCAATTTCTTCGGCTTGATTAAATCCACGCCATTTTAATTTTTTTCTCTCCAAGGGAATGGGGCAAAGAATAAAATCTTCTTTTTTTTCTTGCAGAAAGGCCGGAGGATTATCAATTAATTGAAAATGGTCTATGATAAGAGAAGAAAGAGAGGTAGATAATTCCCTAACAAAGGGCGGATACTTAAACTTCTGAATTATTTTTTGGAGGAGGGCGTTTTGATAATTGCAGGCAAAATAAAGATCATTAAGATTTTCTGTTTGAAAAACCTGATGCAGCGTAGAAACTTCTAAAATAGCTCGGCAATCTTGGCAAAGATAAATGCCTTCTTTTTGACAACCAAGACAAAATTGGGGAAAAAATAGTTCAAGAAAAAATTTTTTACTTTTATTAAACATTCTGATATAATACAATAGTTGTGGAAAAACTTCTACCTCATTTCAAGAAAATCAAGTATAATGAGAGAATGACCCCGAATTTACTCCCCAAAAGTTTTTTAGGAATAGACATCGGTACTTCAGCTATCAAAATAGTTGAACTGTCAGCTTTTGCCAGAAGAATAAAGTTGGAAAACTATGTCGAGCTTCCAACCTCCAACTTTCAACAAAGACAGTTTCAAACACCAGAGAAAAGCGTCATTTTTCTTCCAAGCGAAGATATTGCAGAAGCAATAAAAACGGCATTATCAAAAGCTAAAATAAAGACTAGAGACTGTGTTATTTCAATACCCGATTTCCTCACCTTCTTCACCGCTTTTGATCTACCGAAAATGACCAAAGAGGAATTGGCTCAGGCAGTAAAAAATGAGGCAAGAAAATATATTCCCCTTCCCTTGAAAGAAGTAACCTTAGACTGGCATTTGAGAGAAGTAGAGTTTGACAAACAAAGAAAAAAAAGTATAACCATTTTCTTGGTGGCCGTTCCAAACGAAATCATCTATAAATGTCAGCAAATTGCCATTCTGGCTAATTTAAAACTTCTTGTCATGGAAGCGGAAATTTTTGGACTTATTAGGGCTCTAATTAAAAAAGAAGAGGAAAAATTAATCGGTTTAATCGATATGGGCGCCAGAAGCACAACCTGCAGCATTGTGGAAAAAGGTGTTTTAAGGGTCTATCATAGTCTTAACGTTTCAGGTAGTTTCTTGACCGAAAAAATAGCTAGAGAGTTGGAAATTGAGTGGGAGTTGGCAGAAAAATTAAAAAGAGAATATGGAATTTCAAATCCTCCCTCTGGCTGGGATGCAGAAACGCAAGAATCATTTAAAGAAATTTTAATTTCTACCGTCAATCCCCTTCTTCAAGAAGTTAGTAAAATCTTCAATGGCTTCTATTTGAAAGAGGAAAAAGAAATTGATAAAATAATCTTAGCGGGTGGAGTGGGATTGATGCCAGGGGTATTGTCGATTTTCCAAAATTATTTTAAAAAGGAGGTAGAGCTGGCAAATCCTTTTTCAAATATCTTTTACCCCTCACCCTTAAAAGAGACTTTAAAAAAAATCGGCCCATTATTTGCCATCGCCGTCGGCATGGCTCTTCGTGGTTTAACTTAATAATATAAGGTTAAAATTTATGGTAGAAATCGTTCCAAGGTCAACCGAAAAAGAATCTCAGGAAGTCGGGATTTTGTTTTACATCTCCATCTTATTTTTAGTCCTAAGCATTATCTCCTATTTCGTTTTCTTCTCTCTCCAAAAAAGAGCTGAAACTACTCGTCAAAACTTGCTAGACCAAATTCAAAAAGAGACACCAGCTGAAATTATTTCCTTGAAAGAAAAAGTCGAAAATTATGAAAAGAAGATTAAAGACTTTACTCCTCTTTTAAAAAAACACATTTTGGCTTCTAATTTTTTAAAATTCCTCGAAGAAAAAACCCATCCCCAAGTTTTCTTTACCGAGATTAATTTAGATTTGGAAAAATCAATGGTTGATCTATCAGGGCAAACAGATAATTTCTTCATACTAGGTCAACAATTATTAATTTTAGAGCAAGAACCCTTAATTTCAGAGTTAAAGTTAGACCAGCTGGCTATTGGCAAAGAAGGAAAAATTGATTTCGTTTTGAATTTTTCTTTTTCCCCAAAAATAACCCAACAATAATAGCAAAATGAAAAACGAACAATTATTTACAATATTTTTTTTCTTCGTTTCTATTTTGATAATTCTTCTTTTGGTTTTTCCCCAATACCAAAATTGGAGCTTTTTAAAGCAAAGGGTGGATGAGCTAAAAATCGAATTGCAAAATCAAGAAAATTATTTTGAAGAAATCAAAAAAATTGCTGTTAATTTAGAAAAATATAAAGATCCTCTTTCAAAGATTGATTCGGCTCTCCCCTCCAACCCTTCCATACCAGAACTTTTTCATTTAATTAAAAACTTCTCTTCTACCTCAGGACTTTTGTTGGCAAAAATAGGTTCGATTTCCACAACCCCCTTGCCAAATAGTCGATTAAAAGAAACAAGAACAACAATAAACTTGGAGGGAGATTATTCCGCTCTTAAAAATTTTCTTTCAGCATTAGAAAAATCAGCCAGATTAATTGAGGTTGAAAATATCTCTTTTTCTACTCCCCAGGAAAAGGAAAAAAATCCATTTGAATTTAATTTAAAAATAAAAGTATATAGCTATTGATAATCTTATGGCAATTATCTTCAAAGAAAGATTAAAAACTCAATATTTTCTCTTTTTCTTGCTTCTGGCCCTATTGATTATTGGAATTTTTATCATTGGCCGAAATTTCTTTCTAAAAGAGGAAGCTCCCGAATTAGATATTCTTCCAAAGCCAATTAGAAAAATTGAGATAGATTTTAAGCTTTTGGAAAGCCGGTCATTAGAAACTCTCTATCCTATTGAAAAAATCATTCCTCTGGAAACTGGAATTGGTCGAGAAAATCCATTTTCGCCAATTCAACAAATAAAACATGGCTCTGATAGAACAACTCGTCCAGAAAGGAATTTTAGATAAAGAAAAAGGTTTGGCTTTAATCGAAGAGCTTAGAAGTTTAGGCAAAAACGAGGAAGAGATAATTTTGGAAAAGGAGATTTTGCCAGAAGATAAGCTCTTTGAGCTAAAATCTGAGATTTTAAAAATTCCTTTAAAAAAAATATTGCCAGAAGAAATTTCTCCCGAGGTTTTAAAAATAATACCGGAAGAAACAGCCAAATATTATAAAATAGTTCCTTTAGAAAAAACGGGGGAAACCTTAACTGTAGGAATGGTCTATCCTGAAAATTTAAATGCTCAGGAGGTGTTGAATTTTTTATCAAGAATTGAAAACTTTAACTATCGAGTTTTTCTTATTACCCCAAGCACTTTCAAAAACATTTTGGCCCGCTATAGTCAGCCCAAACAGGAAGTAGAAAAGGTTTTAGTTGAAATGGAAGAGATGTTAAAACCTGAAAAAATCTCGAAATTAGCTGAAGTGGAAGGGGCACTTGAAGAAGAAGCGCCTATTTCTAAGATTGTGGCCGTGATTTTAAAATATGCAGTTGAGGGAGAAGCCTCAGATATTCATATTGAACCATTAAGAGATAAATTAAGAATTCGCTTTAGAAGATTGGGGATATTACACACTTCATTTTTTCTACCAATAAAGATTTTGCCGGCTATTGTTGCCAGGGTGAAGATTCTATCAAATTTAAGAATTGATGAAACAAGAATTCCCCAAGACGGCCGATTTTCAATTAAAGCCGAAGGACGAGATATCGATTTCCGGGTTTCAACTTTTCCTACTTCTATTGGAGAGAAAGTGGCTATCCGTGTTTTAGATCCGCGACTAGGTTTAAAAAAATTTGAAGAATTGGGTTTATCGGGAAGAAATTATGAAATAATAAAACGGGCAACCCAAAAGCCTTACGGAATGATTTTAGCTACCGGTCCAACTGGCTGTGGAAAAACTACTACCCTCTATGCCATTTTGCAAATCCTTAATCAAGAAGGAGTAAATATTGTTACCTTAGAAGATCCGGTAGAATATTTTATTGAGGGTATCAACCAATCTCAAATTAAACCAGAGATAGGTTATGATTTTGCCCGCGGCCTTCGTCATATCTTGAGACAAAATCCAGACATTATTATGGTCGGAGAGATTAGAGATCAAGAAACGGCCAGCCTAGCCACCCATGCCGCTTTGACCGGACACATTGTTTTGTCCACCCTTCACACCAATAATGCCATAGGAGTGATCCCTAGATTAGTTGATTTAGGAATCCAGCCTTTTTTAATTCCTCCAACCCTTAGTATAGCCTTAGCCCAAAGACTGGTCAGAAAGTTATGTCATAAATGCAAAAAAAGAATAAAGCCCGACAAGGAAATAAAAGATTTAATTTTAAAAGAATTAGAAAATTTTCCAATGGCAATTAAAAATGAAATTAAAGAACCAATTTACATTTGGAAACCCGAAGGTTGCCCTGAGTGTCATAAGGAAGGCTTCTCCGGCCGTATTGCTCTTTTTGAGGTTTTAGAAATGACGCCCGAGCTTGGAGAGATAATTTTAAAAGAGCCTTCGGAAGCAAAAATTTTAAAAGAGGCAGAAAGGCAAGGAATGATAACAATGAAACAGGATGGCTTACTTAAAGTTTTAGAGGGAATTACAACTCTGGAAGAAGTTTTGAAGATGGCTATGGCAATAGAAGAATAAAAATCAATATGCAAAAGATTTTATTAGTTGAGGATGACCCATTTTTAATTGATATTTATACTACAAAAATGAAAGAATTTGGTTTTACGGTTGATATAGCTACTACCGGCCAAGATTGTTTAAAAAAATTAAAAGAAGAAAATTTTGACCTTTTAGTCTTGGATATCGTTATGCCTCACTTTGATGGTTGGGAAATTTTGGAAAAAATCAAAAATGAAAGAGAAAGAGAAGGAAATTTTCAAAATTTAAAAATTGTAGTTCTTTCTAATCTTGGCCAAAAAGAAGAAGTAGAAAAAGGTTTAAAGCTGGGGGGCAACAAGTATTTAATCAAAGCCCATTATACACCGTCGGAAGTGATGGAAGAAATAAAAAATTTGCTAAAATAAGAGAGTAAACTTAATTCGTCGTCCTCTGTTTTAAAACAAATTTGAATAAATTAAAATCCGATATTCTATTATGATATTATGATAGGCAGTTATTTTCTCCAACTAAAGAAATTACTAGAAATAACAATTAAGGAAGAGGCATCTGATTTACATTTAGGGGTTGGTTATCCTCCAATTTTAAGAATAGCTGGTGAACTTGTTCCTCTGACCAAGGAAAAAAAATTGTCTCCCGAGGATTCTCAGAATTTAGCTTTTGCCTTAATGACGACTGAACAAAGAGAAAGATTTCTCCGGAAAAAAGAAATTGACTTTTCTTATAATTTAGGAGACAAAGCTCGTTTTAGAGTCAATGTTTTTTTTCAAAGGGGATATATTTCCGTTGCCCTCAGGTTGATTCAAACTAGAATTAGAACAATTGAAGAGTTAAACCTTCCCCCTATTTTGCATTCTTTTACCAAACCAAGTCAGGGATTCTTTTTAATCTGCGGACCATCCTCCCATGGCAAGTCAACAACTTTGGCTGCTCTAATCGACGAAATAAATCATACCCGGAATGAACACATCATCACAATCGAAGATCCAATCGAATATGTTTTTGAACCCGACAAAGCAATGATTGACCAAAGGGAACTCTATCAGGATACCCTCTCTTTTGCTCAAGCTCTTCGTTCTACCTTTCGTCAAGACCCTGATGTCATTATGATTGGAGAAATGAGAGATCCAGAAACAATGGCTACCGCTATCACGGCGGCTGAAACCGGACATTTAGTTTTTGCCACCCTCCATACAAATTCAGCCGCTCAAACAATTCACCGAATCGTTGATTCTTTTCCGCCAGAACAACAAAGTCAAATTAGAGCTCAACTATCAGGATCGCTTTTGGGCATTATTTCTCAAAGGCTAATCCCTCGAATTAATGGTGGATTAATCCCGGCTTGCGAAATAATGTTAATGACCCCGGCTATTGCCAATTTAATTCGAGAAAATAAAATCCATGAAATTCCCATGGTTATTGAAACATCAGCCGAAATAGGAATGATTTCTTTAAATAGATATTTAGCCAATTTAGTCAAGGCAAAAGAAGTCTTTTTAGAAAGTGCTTTAAATTATTCGCCCAATCCGGCTGAATTAAAATTACTTCTTAAACAACCATATCTTTGATGATTAATACAACGACGGTTCAAAAAAATGAAATTTAATTATCAAGCTAGAACTAAAGAAGGAGAAATCAGAATCGGCCAGGTTGAAGCTTTTTCTAAGGAAGCGGCGGTTGCTCTTTTACAAAAACACGGTCTCTATCCTACCTTTGTTGAAGAGGTAAGTCTTCCATTTTATGCGAGGGAAATAGCTCTTTTCAAAAAAATCTCGGCTAAAGATATAGTCATTGCTTCTCGGGAGCTAGCTATTATGTTTCGCTCGGGAGTTCCTTTTATTGACGCCTTGAGCACTATTGCCAAAGAAACTAAAAATCCTAAATTGAAAGAGATATTTCTTGATTTGGCCCGAGAAGTAGAAGGAGGTACCACCCTATCGGCTGCTCTTTCTCGTTATCCTGAGACCTTTTCCCCATTTTATATCTCGATGGTAAAAAGTGGAGAAATTTCCGGAGAGCTTCCTAAGGCTTTAGATGTCTTGGCGGAAAATATCGAAAGGAATTACCATTTTAATTCCAGAATCCGGGGTGCCCTATTTTATCCCATTTTGGTTATCATTGCCAGCTTGGTGGTTTTCTTTTTGGTCCTGTTCGTCATTGTTCCTAGATTATCTGAATTTACGGCCGGCTTAGGAGTAGAACCACCAATATTTGTTCAAGTTCTTTTGGGAATCGGAAGATTCTTAAAGGAATGGGGGGTTATTTTAATTATCTTTCTGATTGGAATAATAAGCGCTTTGATTGTCTATTTTAAAACACCAGAAGGCAAAGAGGCTATCGCTCGGTTTTCCCTTAAGTTACCTTTAATTGGTTCTTTTTTGAAAATGATTAATCTTTGCCGATTTGGAGAGAATCTCTCTACCCTTATTTCTGGAGGCATTCCCATTGGCCAAGCTTTGGAAATTAGCAGTGAAGTAGTGAACAGTTCTCTCTACAAAGAAATCATCTTTATGGCTAAAGATGCTGTCCGGAGCGGCGATCAAATTTCTAGTGTCTTAAAAAACTATCCCGAGCTCTTTCCCCCTTTTTTCAACCAAATTGTAACAGTCGGCGAAAAAAGTGGTGCCTTAGCTAAATCTTTATTGAATATAGCCAATTTTTATGAAAAAGAAGTTGAAAGAACCATTAATAATTTTTCCACCATCTTAGAACCGGCTCTGATTATCTTTTTAGGAGGAGTTGTCGGCCTACTTCTTTTCACTGTCCTAAATACTATTTATAAAACAATATTATCAACCGATATCTATTCTCTAAACTATCTACCAAAGCTTAGTCAAATGATACCTTTACTAAAATGGGGCGGTTAGCTCAATGGTAGAGCGTCTGATTTACATTCAGAAGGTTATAGGTTCGAATCCTATACCGCCCACATCTTGTTATTGTTATTGAGAAATTTTAACACTTGAGGGAGGTTGATATAATAATCTCTCTTTCATTTTTTGGTAAATTTTTTGATTAAAGGGGGTGTCTATTCCCAATTCTTTCCCTAATTTTATTATCTCGCCATTGTAATAATCAATTTCATCTAAATTACCTTTTAGCTTTCCTTCTCTCTCTTTGGTTATTACCCTGGCTAATTTTTCTCTAAAAAGAGATAAAATTGCTATTGGTAAGAAATCAGTCAGAAAGGCAAATAGTTTTATCGGATAATGGCGGAAATTTAAAAACCCGCCTTTCTTTCTTCTAACAACCTTAATATACTCCCTCAAAGCCATAATCTCTTCTTTAAATGTTTCCTTATCTTCAAGGCCCTTCTCAATAGAAAGGCTTTTAGATGCGCTGGCCATCCCAATTAAATTCATAAAAAGTTTAGAAAACTCCATGCTCTCAACCTTTTTCCAGGGAATCTCTTCAGCTTCAATTCCGGCCCTTCCAAAAACCTCTTTAATATCACCTTTTTCTTTTGAATCGTCTTCAATACTAAAAGCTATTCTCACCGGAGAAAAATAATCTACATAAAATTTTCCATTGCTTTCTTGAATATCCACCGGATTAAAAAGAGAAACTCTTGTTATCCTAACCTCCTCTATCCTCCTTCCCAAAACATCCCTTAAAGCCTTTTCCGCCTCTCTTATAGCTACTATTCCATTTTGAGACAAAATCAAATCCGGAAGCTTTTTTTCATCTTTAATTTTTTGATAATAATATCTAATAGCTGGACCAACCGGATTTTTAATGGCAAAAAATATCATCTCGGGCAAAAAATCCTTTGAAAATTCTGATTCTTGAATAACCTTTCCTTCAAATAAAAATGGTTTTCCGTCTTTTCTTACATAAAGTCTTTTTTCCTGAATCATTTTTACCTCTCTTGTTCTGCCAATTCCCAAAACTTCAGCCACCTTTTGAAGTTCAAAAGCAAACATAGTTCCTGTCCTCCCCCCAATTCCTACAATAACTATTCTCATAAGCTCCTTCATTATATCATAATTGATTTTTAATAAAAAAAATGTTATTTTAAAAAAGTTTGGAGATCTATCCAATGAAAATATGGTGGGGTGTACCGAATTGGTAAGGTACCGCTCTCGAAAAGCGGCGGGTAAAAATACCCTTGCGAGTTCGAGTCTCGCCCCCACCGCTTTCTTGAAAGATTAAAAACTATGTTGAAATTTTTCAAAAAAAAGGAAAAAACACCGCAAAATTCCAAAGAACTTTTAGCCCAATTTGAAGAATTAAAAAAGAGTTTTGAAAAAGTTGCCAAAAAATTAGAGGATTTGGAAAATAAAAATCAATTTAATATCCAGAAGATTGGTATAGTTAGGTTTAACCCTTTTCAAGAAATGGGCGGAAATCAAAGTTTTTCCATAGCCATTTTGGATGGCAAAGATAATGGCGTAGTTATTACCAGTTTATATGGAAAAGAAGGAAACAGAATCTACGGAAAACCAATTAAAGAAGGGGGGTCGGAATATTTACTATCAGAAGAAGAAAAACAAGCTATTGAATATGCAAAAAGAAGAAAACCAAAACTTAACCAATTTAACAGTGCCGGAAGAGAGAAAAAAGATGGAAAAGATGGACCAGGCAACAAGAGCGCCGATAGTAGTGGTGTTGGGTCACGTTGATGCCGGCAAGACTTCAATTTTGGATTATATTAGGAAAACTCGAGTTGCCGAGAAAGAGGTTGGAGGTATTACCCAACATATTGGAGCCTATCAAATTGTCCATCAAAATAAAAAAATTACCTTTATTGACACTCCAGGTCATGAAGCATTTTCGGCAATGAGAACAAGGGGGGCAAAAGTAGCTGATATCGCTATTTTAGTTGTTGATAGCACTCAAGGAGTGCAAGCCCAAACTAAAGAGGCGATTACTCAAGCAAAGTTAGCCAATATTCCTATCATTGTTGCTTTAAATAAAATTGACCATCCTGATGCTGATCCGGAAAAAGCTAAAAGAGAGCTCCAAAAAGAAAGAGTCTTAATTGAAGAATTTGGTGGAAAAGTTCCAGTCGTCACTACTTCAGCAAAAACTGGTCAGGGAATTGAAGAGCTTTTGGAATTAATATTGCTTTTGGCTGAAATGGAAAATTTGTCAGCTGAAATTTCAGGCCCAACCGAAGGAGTGGTTATTGAAGCCTATTTGGATTCAAAAAGAGGGCCAATTGCTACTTTAATTTTAAGTCAGGGAGAACTAAAATTAGGTGATATTTTAGCCACCTCTTCAACTTTAGGAAAAGTAAAAAGCTTAGAGGATTTTCAAGGGAAAAGAATTGAAAGGGCTGAACCTTCTCAACCCGTCTGCTTGATTGGTTTTGAAAAAGTGCCAAAGGTTGGAGAAAAAGTAAAAACCTTTTCTAATTTTGAACAAGCTAAAATATCGCTCATTGCCGAAAAAAAGAACAAAGGCAGAGTTTTAGAAATTAAACCAGAACAGAAGGTCCTGAATTTAATTCTAAAAGCTGATGTTTTAGGTTCAACTGAGGCTATTGAAGAAATACTAAAAACTTTGCCTCAAGAAAAAGTTATTTTAAGGTTTCTAAAATCGGAGGCGGGAGAGATCAATCCGAACGATATTGAACTCGCCAAAAGCGGTCGAGCTTTCATCTTAGGATTTCGGACGAAAATAAATCCACTGGCAAGAGATTTGGCACAGAGAGAAAAAATCAAAATAATAAATTTTGAGATTATCTATGATTTGGTTGAAGGAGTAAGAAAATTGATGGAAAAAACCTTAGAGCCAGAAATTATCAGAATCGATTTGGGAAAAATAAAGGCTTTAGTTGATTTTTGGTCCGAAAAAAACCGACAGATTGTCGGCGGAAAAGTTATTGAAGGCGAAATCAAAAAAGGAGCTTTAATTGAAATTTTAAGGGGTGATAAAATCATCGGCCAGGGAAAAATGGTTAACCTCCAAAGAGACAAAAGGGACATTGAAAAAGCAAAAGTAGGCGAAGAAGTAGGAATTCTCTATGAAGGAGAGCAAAAAATAGAAAAAGGAGATATATTAATAATTTACACAAAAGAGAAAAAAAACATTTCTAAAAATGAGAAAAAGAATTGCTCGGGTTAACCAATTAATAAAAAAAGAGCTCTCGCAAATTCTTTTGCGTGAAGGTGATTTCCCGCCGGAGATTTTAGTAACCATAACTAGAATCGAAACAACAACTGATTTAAGAGAAAGCAGGGTTTTTATCAGTGTCTGGCCAGAAGAAAAGGGCAAAAAAATTTTGAAGAATTTAACTGAAAAAGTTTATTTTTTCCAACAAAAATTGAATCAAAGATTAAAAATGAAACCAATCCCCAAAATCTCATTTCTTAAAGAAAGAAAAACGGCTGAGGCGGGTAAGATTGAATTAATCTTAGAACAATTGAAAAAAGAAAAAAATAAGATAAAATAAAAACTGGCCTGGTAGCCAAGAAGCAAGGCAACTCTCTGCAAAAGAGTTATACGCGAGTGCAATTCTCGCCCAGGCCTCAAATTTCTGCCGAGGTGCTGGAACTAGAAGACAGTACGGACTTAAAATCCGTTGGAGATTTAATCTCCGTGAGGGTGCAAGTCCCTCCCTCGGCACAGAAAAAAGCAATCTTTAACTTATTTTTACCCAATTTGACTTTTTAGAAAGTTTTTATACTATAAATTTGGTACCAAAAAAATTTTCAGAAAGGAGGGAAAAATGGAAAAAAGGAAGAGACAAAAGGCAGAAAGTAAAAAAGTGAGTTTCCTGGCGACTGTTTCAACTCCTCAAAATGAGGAAGAGGTAAAACAGCTTTTGAACCGGATTGGTCAGCTTCAACGAACAATTGTCAAAATTAGGAATACTAACGAAGAAAAGGTTGCTCAATTGAAAACGCGGTTAGAGACGAAAATCACACCTTTAATCGAAGAGCTTAACTGTCTCGTCGAAGCCTGCTATTCTTACGCCTCAACCCACCGCCAAGAATTGACCCAACAAGGAAAACGAAAAATAATAAAATGGTCAACCGGCGTTCTCGGTTGGCGACGAGGAAAACCTACCGTCCGCCTCATAAAAAACGAGAGAGAGGTCATCTCGAAGCTTGAGGCTATGGGCTTAGACGAATTCGTCAATACCAAGAAAACTATTAACAAAGCAGCTCTTGCCAGGGAACTGGCAGTAGCCAAATCTCTTCCCGGCATCGAACTCATCCAACTAGAATTCTTTTTTCTTCGCCCCGGCGGCGGAGAAGAAATCTCGCGCCAGGTAAAACAGTACAAACTTTAACTTTTTTACACCTGAAAAAGTGGGCTAAATGCCCACTTTTTTTCTTTTTTAAAGAAATTCTGGTCGAAATTAACTAAGCCTTAAATTAACCTTCAATAATTTCAATATAAGTTTCCTTTACTCCAAATGATAATGCCTGCCAGTAATCAGGGAACCAAATGTCAATATGATAGTTCCCTTTTTGCCAATGCATCCTATCTTCAACAACAAAGATTTGGTCCCCAAATAATTCGGGTATCTTGATTTTGGTCCCTAAAGGCAAAAGATTATTCGCCACCACTCCTTCTCTAACCCAAGTACCGGCAGCAGTAATATAAGGGTCTTCATCGGTTTGACAAGGAGTAGAAGAATAGGCGGTGGCTATCACCCATAACCTTTCAGGGGCTGGTGGTGGTGGAGGAGGAGGATTGGCGGGGTTTGGAAAAGCCAAAAGAGTATTATCTTGAAAAGTGGCTATGGAAGGAAATTCTTCAAATAATAAATTGGCTTCAATCCTATGAGCCTCTGAAGAGGTGAAGAATGAGAATTCAACAAAAAATCCCAAAAATATTAGAGAAATTAAGACAATAAATTCCCAAATTTTTGGGCGTTTTAAGAGGTTTTTCATATTTAAACTTTAAAAAAGAGTTTCGCCAAATCTAAACAAGTTGAAATATAATAGCAAATTCAAAAAGCCCTGTCAAGAACACACACGAGACGGAAACATAGGTAATATTTTTGCTGTTTTCTGGTAAAACTACTCTTGAAGAACTCTCTCTTAAGGGTACTGTTAAGGTTTTCGTTGATTGGATTGTCAGTAAGGGTTAAGGGTCTGGATCAGTGACAGACTTGGAGGAATTATTTTTGGAAAGCAGAATCATTATCGTGTAGACCCTTTAAGAAATAACCTTCTAAAACCTAGAATAATCTTTCTAAAAAGTCAGCAACTGAGCAAGAAGGTTTTTGGTATCCATTTTCTTCACACCACCCCTATCTCTCAACTCCACCGCCTGGTGGAAGGTTGTCTTCTGTTGGGAGGTTTTTAGGAAGGTTTCTAATCTGTTAATGCTAGATGGGGAGGCTTTGAAAGAAGGAGGAAATTGAAATAAGATTGGACCTAGTTTTTCTTTTTCCGTTGAGCGGGTGAAGGGAGTCGAACCCTCTTTTAGACATTGGCAATGTCTCGTAATAACCGTTATACGACACCCGCAATGCCGGAGGCCAGAGTCGAACTGGCACCAGATCTTTTTCAGAGACCTGTGCAGACCCCTACACCACTCCGGCCAATCTCTGGACCCAGTGGGATTTGAACCCACGACCTTCGGTATGCCATACCGACGCGCTATCCACTGCGCCATGGGCCCTCATTTTTACTATACTCTATTCTTGAATTAGTGCGAACCCATTTCGCCGCCTGCGGCGGCGAGAACCCCCGCGAAAAATCCGAAAGGCGGCGAAGCCGCACCGCTGACAATTTCAAGTTTTTCTTTGGCGGCATTTCCTGCATTTCCTTATGAATTTATTTTATCAAAAAATTGAAGAAAAAGAAAACGGGCGGAACACTTGTAGTGCCACGCCCGTGGTTGTACGGCGACCATTTTTAGATCGCCAGGAGTGCTAGAAAGAATGGGATCGGTATCAAAATCATGTTGTACATCGTGTGATACGTGGTGCTGACCATCACCGCCTCGTCTTCGGCTCGCCAGTAGCCCATGTAGTTCACGTTGCGGTCGAACGCACGCTTGTACTTGAGTCCGAGGAACAGACCCGGGATGATGAGCGCGATTCCGGTCGCGAGCGGAAGGCCGACCAAGCAATGTACAAGGCCAAACTTGACCGACTGCTTGGTGATGGAACCCCAGTCATTGTATCCCTTGCGGAAACTCCTCTCCTCGGATCGCGCCAAGAATGGGAGTACAAAAGCAAGAGCGACGAAGAACATCGGAACCATCATACGAACCAAGACGTTGGCGGAATCGGAGCCCTCCTGAATCGGCTTGATGAGCATGTTTCCGCTCTCGCCAAAGAAGAGATTGATCCAGCCGTAGTTGAGGCCGGGTACTTGCCACAGCGCAACCATAACCGCGATTGTCAGTGTAACAATGCCCAGACACTCGAAGAACATCTTGATCCGGAACCGCCGCCACACCGACCAGACGAACTTGTAGTTGCGCCGTTCGGCGATGAGCGTCATGGCGACCCCACCGACCGCGAGCAGGACAAGAAGAACTTTGCTAATCATGAGCAGGATTTCCATCCGACTACCTCCTGTATTTGGTTTGGAATGTGCGATCAAGCCACTATGGCTCGATTATATATTAACATATTACGCAATAAAAGTCAAGAGACGGCAAATCGCCGTCTCTTGGACTCAAATTCGTATGATTAAAAAATTTTCTTTTCCCCGAATGCAAAACCGCCAATTCATTTTTGAGTCCAAAATCCAATACGTTTTAACCGCCGAGCGGAGCGAGGCGGGCGTCTCAAACTTGCAATTTCCTAAATGGTGCCCTCGAGAGGAATTGAACCTCTAACCTAGACGTTAGGAGTGTCTTGCTC
>DAIRUS010000010.1:0-29440 GCA_036803205.1 bacterium
TTGGCACAGGGGTCGGAGCTCTGAAAATTAAACCAAAAGCTTCATTGATATTAGCTTTTTTCCAACCTGAAGCTGAGAGTAAATTTTTAATCTCTTATCTGCTCTTTCATTTTTGAAGCCTTTCTCTAATGTAATCGAGAAGTTGTTGATTAACCATATTTGCATTAAAGATTATTAATTATCGATTTCCTTTAACCTTTTCTCTCGTTTTGCCATCTTCTACTAATTGAGAAAATATCAATTCCTGTTAATTAACTTTTCAACATCAATTTGATAAGCTTTATAAAAAAAGGCCCTGCTTTCATTTCTAGAGATTCATCTGGAAAGTGTGTCAGGTGGGCGTCGAAGTCCGTCCCCAAGGGGATGGAATCATTTCCGACTCCCGACGAGAACTTTTGTCCCAGAATCCTAGAATAAGCAGGGCCACTTTCATTTTATCTTTTTCTAAAACCTCTTGTCAACCGGCCAATCGTTTGGATAAATCTAAAACATAACAGATTTTGATTATTTTAATTTTTTCGTTTATAATATAGATAGTTCTTAGTTTGAACTTTAAAAAAAGGAGGGTGGTTAAGATGGAAAAGAAGTTTGGAAAGTTTGCCTTCTTTGAAGGCTCAATTAGACCGTATGAAGAAGCCAAGATTCCTATAGGGACGCATGCCTTCAACTATGGAACAGCTTGTTTTGAAGGAATCAGATTCTTTTGGGACGACTCAACAAAAAAATGCGTTGTTTTGGCTCTCAGGAGCCACCTCCAGCGACTCCTCTATTCCTGCAAAATTCTAAAAATTCAACTACCTTATACTTTAGAGGATCTTATCAAGATTACCATTGCTCTTCTTCAAAAAGAAGGTTGGCAAGAAAATGGTTATATTCGACCCATTGCTTATAAAAAATCTGAACTTATCGGCGTCAAGTTAACCGGTGTAGCTGATGAAATCGCTATTTTTACCACCGCCTTTGGTAGTTACTATCCGAATGAAACCAATGTCAAGGCAATGATCTCCAGCGTCAAAAGAATTGATGATCTAGCCATTCCTGCTCGAGCAAAAATTACCGGTGCCTATGTCAACTCAGCCCGGGCCAAAGATGAGGCCCTCTGCGCTGGCTTTGATGAGGCAATAGTCTTAAATTCTGATGGCCATGTGGCTGAAGCCTCAGCCGCCAATCTTTTCCTGGTTAGAAATAGTCGCTTGATTACTCCACCTGTTACCGCCAATATTCTCGAAGGCATTACCAGAAATATAGTGATAAGTTTGGCTGAACAAGAATTAAAAATGCATGTTGTAGAACGAGAAGTAGATTGTAGCGAACTTTTGATAGCTGGTGAGGTCTTTATCACCGGAACAGCTTGTAATATTTCGGCTATCACCTCTATTAATGGCCAAGCGATTGGCAACGGGAAAATTGGTCCTGTCACTAAGCAACTTCGCAAACTTTATTTCCAGCTCATAAAAGGACGTTTGCCAAAGTACCGCTATTTGTTAACAACAATTTAAGAGGGGTTGGGTTCCCAACCTCTCTTTTCTTTTTTTTATAGAAAAATTTAAATCTCCAAAACCTCAACCAGTTGTTTAATTAATGCCACCACGACTGGTGGAGGCAATAAACTATAAGATTCAATTCCATCTTTGTCTTTAATAATCCAAGGTGTTTCCTTTTTTATAACTTTTTTTTCTTTTTCACTCCATTCAAAAATATATTCAGGAGTGATTTCATAATCTTCGACAAATTTAAAAGCGTCTTTAACCGGCAAAGCATTCCTTAATAGAATCTTAGGAATTCCGTATAGAGAAAGCGCCTGGTTTATTAATTTTTCATCCATTTTTAATCTTTCTCTCAATGGTTCAATCCCCAGTTCATCGCCCTCTTTCCTCACCATTGGAACTTCTTGACAATTGGGGTTGTCACAAATTAAATAAAATTCTTTCTTTTTCTCATCAAAACCAACTTTTGTCGTGGGAAGAAGTTTTAAATTTCTAGGGGTCTGACAAACAGGACAAACTCTTCGCCATTTAATCCTAGCATCAATCACTTCTTCGGGAACATCAATTAAAACAAAAATATCAGGGTCGTCCCGATGTCCAATGAGGTCTCGAAAGAATAAAGAAAAATTTATCTGATCCAAATCCCGAGGAAAACCATCAATAAAAAGAGCTTTTTTCTCTCTTTTTTCCATTTCTCTTTTAATCAAAGCCAGAATTAATTCGGTAGGTAAAAGAGTTTTTGTGTCTCTCTGCTCTAACATTCTTACTGCTCCGTCCAGAGGAAGAAAACCCCGATAATTTTTTTCTAAAAAGGCTCTAAGCTCTTCTTTTTTAGCTTCATCAATTAGCTCTTTGTCAATCTCTCTAACCATATCACCAATCGAAAAATGGTCTATTCTTTCGGGATTAACAATTTCAGCCAACATTTTTGAATAAGTCCCCTTACCCGCATTTTTCTTTCCCAGCAAATAAGCAACGAAAGTATTCTCTTTCAAAAACCCTCCCAATTTTTCAATTTCTTTTCCCGCTTTCAATTGAAAATACTCTTTTTGTTCTTCGGGGTGAGTTAAATTAAATTTTCGAGTTACACCTTCAATTTTGGTTTTAAAAATAGGAAAGCGCATAATCAATGAAGTAATCATTAAAGAGCTAAACTCTTTAATTTTATTTCTTTGCCATCGGAAATAATTTTTATGTCGCTATCAAAATCGGTTCTTAAAACTTCTATATCATATTTTTCTAAAACTCTCAAAACCTCTTGATGGGGGTGACCATATTTATTATCTTTTCCAACCGAAATGACGGCAATTTCTGGCGAAACCTTTTGAATAAATTCTTCCGAGCTTGAAGCTTGACTGCCGTGATGGCCAACCTTCAAAACGTCAGAATCAATGTCCAAACCCCTTTCAATAAGCTCTTTCTCTATTTTCTTATAAATATCGCCGGTAAATAAGAAAGTGTTTTTGCCAAAAATCAATTTTAATACAATCGAAGTGTTATTAATATCTTTAAATTCTTTTCCTTCCAAAGTTTCAAAAGGATACAAAATTGCTATTGAATTATTAATGCCTGATGAAGGAAGAATAATTTGTTGGCCGGATTGGGCAATAAAAATTTTGGATTTTTCGGCTTTAATTAATCTTAACCATTCTTGGTATTCGCCCGTCTCACGCCTTACTCCTGTCCAAAAAATATTTTCCACTCGATATTTTTTTAAAACTTCAATTAACCCCGCCAAGTGATCGCTTTCGGGATGGGTCAAAATTATTAAATCAATATCTCTATCCCAAAACGACATTGTTTTTCCCAGTTTTTCTAAAATCTTTGAATTTTGACCACCATCAATTAAAATTTGGTGTCTTTGGGGGGTTTCAATAAAGATAGCATCTCCTTGGCCGACGTCAAAAAAAATAACTTCTAAAAATTGACTGTTAATCAATTCAAAAACAACCGTCCAGGCTAAAATATTAAGAAGAATTAAAAAACCTAAAAATAGAAAAACTAAATTTCTTCTCCTCATTTATATTTTGGAAATAAATAACCCAAAACCACCTCGCGTGACTTTGGGTTAAAAGTTATCAGAAAAGAAAGAGATTGATTATTTTCCCTTTCCCAAAATTTTGAACATTTTTGTCCCGCATTTGGGACAAACACCGGTCATTGCGCTTCTTTTCGTTCCTCCCTTTCCCTTCATCGTAACCTCTTTTTCATCCTTCATTTCCTGCTTTTTTTTACATTTAACGCAATAAGCAGTTGTCGGCATAATTATTGTTAATGAGGTAGAAAAAGATTAAGCAAATGGGTTTTTCGATACCTTAATCTTTTAATAAGCTTAATCTTTTAATTAGATCTCTTAATTAGCTTCAAAAGTCGACCTTTAAAATTGGAGTAAAAATCTCAGAAAAAAGTTTCCACAACCTTATTTTAGCTTAATTTAAGCAAAAAAAGTAGTCAAGTCCAGATACTGATTCCTACTAAAAGAACTTTAACATCAATAGCCAATTTTTCCTTAATTAAAATTGACGGCTTTAATTTAAAGAAAAAGAGGGAGAGAAATTAAAGCAACCTTACCAATTAATTTGATTAAGATATTAATGGCTGGTCCGGCCGTATCTTTTAAGGGGTCACCAACCGTATCGCCAATGACTGCTGCCTGATGAGCCGGTGAACCCTTACCTCCTAGGTTGCCGGCTTCAATATATTTTTTGGCATTATCCCAAGCACCGCCAGTATTAGCCATAATTAAAGCCAAGGGAAAGCCAACAATCAGGCTTCCAGCTAAAAAACCGGCTAGACCTTCGGCCCCTAAGAAATAACCGATCAAAATTGGAATTAAAATAATCAAAAATCCCGGCAAGAGCATTTCCCGTAAAGAAATTTTGGTAATTAAGTCAATGCATCTGCCATATTCTGGTCTTCCTCTTCCTTCTTTTAGCCCGGAGATTTCTTTAAACTGACGCCTCACCTCTTTTACTGTTTCTAAAGCTCCCCGGCTCACTCCTTTAATTAAAAGAGCTGGAAAAAGAAAGGAAATCATCGCTCCAATAAATAAGCTGGCTAAAACTTTTGGCTCAGAAAGGTTGACAATTTCAAGATTGGCTTTTTGGAAAAAAGCGGCTAACCAGGCTAAGGCGACCAATGCCGCCGACCCTATGGCAAACCCTTTTCCGGTGGCAGCGGTAGTATTACCAACAGCGTCTAAGACTTCAGTTTTCTGACGAACTTCTGGCGGAAGGCCAGCCATTTCGGCAATACCGGCTGAATTGTCAGCAATTGGACCATAACAATCAGCCGAAAGATTAATTCCTAAAACCGCCAAAACTCCTAAGCCAGCAATAGCAATACCGTAAAGTCCACCCAAAGAATAAACTAAAACCATAGCCACCGCCACTCCTAAAACTGGCAAAACGATGCCAAAAATCTCGGTGGCAATCCCTTCTAAAATCAGAACTGGTGGGCCGGATTGAGATGCACGAGCAATTCCGAAAACCGGTTTTTTGTCGCCTGAAGTATAGTACTCACTAACCTTGCCAATTAAAAAACCCATGGCTAAACCGATTAAGAAACACCAAAAAAATTTAGTTTCTTCAAAAAATTTCCAGAAAATGAGAAAGCCCAAAAAAATCATTAAAAGGTTGGCAACCAATATCCCTCGGCTCATTGCTTTTTCCACTCCAGCCACCTGCCTAGCAAAGTCAGCTCTCTCTAAATCTTTGGAAACTTTGGCAAAAAAGCTACCAAAAACTGAGCTTAAAATTCCAGCTCCAGCCAGAAGTAAAGGAAGAAAAAGTCCTTTTTGGCCAAAAGCTACCAAACCAATCACCGAGCTGGAAATAATAGCATCAACATAGCTTTCGAAAAGATCAGAGCCCATTCCGGCAATATCGCCAACATTATCACCCACCTGATCAGCAATAACCCCGGGATTTCTCGGGTCGTCTTCGGGAATACCAAGTTCAACCTTACCCACCAAATCAGCTCCAATATCAGCTGATTTAGTAAAAATTCCTCCCCCCACCCTTAAAAAGAGGGCAGTGATGGAAGAACCAAAAGCGAAGCTAACTAAAAGGTTTATATTTCGGAACAAAAACCAAATTAAGCTTATTCCTAATAACCCTAAACCAACGACTAAAAATCCCATTACCTGACCGCTGGAAAAAGCAATTTGAAATCCTTTTGAAAAACTAGTTCGGCTGGCTTCAGTCGTCCTGACATTGGCTTGGGTGGAAATCATCATTCCTAAATAACCAGCTAAACTTGAAACAATAGCTCCAATAAAAAAAGTTAGTACCTGATGTGAACTCTTGGTAATCAAACCCAAACCAAAACCAATGAGAATTAAAACCAGAGCCATTGTTTTGAATTCCCGCTTTAAAAAAGCTCTGGCCCCTTCTCTGATTGCCTCGGAAATTTCAACCATTTTTTCTGAGCCGGGAGGAGATTTTTTTATCTTTCGGATTAAATAAAAGGCAAAAAAAATTGCCAAAAGCGAGAGAAAAATTGAGATAAAATTTAGATTAACCATATGTCTAAATTTTTAAACTATTTTTTATCATATTCCCTTAAAAAAAACTGTCAAGTCCTTGGTCAGAAAGTAACTCTCACTTCCTTAAATTACCACCAAAAAACCCTATTACATAAACTTCAAACGACCGCTTGCTTTTTATGTAATGTGCTGCCAGTGATAAGATAAACAGCCAATTTTCAGTTCTTCCTCTAAAAGATTATAGCTATCTGAGGGTGTTGGAAAAAAGTCTGAATGGAGTCAATGGCAATCAAGCCAAAAGACAAAAATCCAAAAACTATTCCCTCTCTCATTTTTTCCTCCTCGATTCTGGATTTTATATTAACCAAATAATTTTTATTTTCCAGGCTTTTGTTATTTTGTCAATTGAGTTTAGGGGTTTGCCTAAAGTTTAATTTGTACCAACTGAAAAGTGGATTTTTAATCTATCGATTTTCAAAAATCTCCTCAAAAAAAAGATTTTATTTATCTTCTTTTTAGTCACTGCTTTAGGAGGGCTGTTTTTAGGTAAAACTCAATTTGTTTATTTTAATTTTTCCTTAAGCTAGGCATTAATAACTTACAAAATCGGGCAAATGTTTATCACCTCATTTAAATTCAAACAGGAGAAAATCACTAAATTTTTTGAATTCAATAATTAAATTAAAAATCCAATGCCGGCTCCTAAGAAACAAAGCAGAGCAAAAATGATGGCGAAGTTAAAAAAACTTATTTTCTGGGAAAGTCTGAGTAAAAAATCCAAAGTTAAAATTCCAACCAGGAAACTGGAAAGTAAAGCCGGCCACGCTTGAAAGCCTAAACTTGGATTTTCTAAAAAAAGATAAATACTTGAGGCTAAAATAACCGGAACCGACATTAGATAAGAGATTTTCAATATCTCGGCTGGTTTAATTTTAGCCAAAGACAAGCCAAAAATTGTTGAGCCGGAGCGAGAAAGTCCAGGAATAACTGCCAATCCTTGCAAAAATCCAACAATTATCGCTAATTGATCAAAATTTATTTCCAAAGTCATCTTTTTCTTCTGAAAGTAAGCACTCAAAAGAAGGCCAAAACCCATCACTATTAAAAGGCTATTACCTATTGCCATATTTTTCACCATCTCATAAATCGGCAGACCGATTATTAAAGAAACAATAGTTGAAATTATCAAAAAACGAAATAATTTAGGGTTACGAAACGCTAAAATTTCTCGCCAGTCTTTCCAAAAATAAATCAAAACTGCTGCTAAAGTTCCCAAATGCAAAAACAAGGCTACCTCAATGGCATTAAATTCTTTTATAAAAAAACGACTGGTTAACGCCACTATTCCTTCGCTGGAAATGGGAATCCACTCAAATATCCCCTGCAAAATGCCCAAAAGGAAATAAATTAGCATCTCTGAATAATCTTAAGGAGCTTAGCTCCTTAAGAAATTGGGTTGGTAAAATGTTAAAATAAAACACTAAAAAATTCTCAGTTTTTCTCAAATTACTTCAGGTCCTATTGGAAAAATTTTTTCTTTTTCACTCTTTGATACTCTTAACAATATCCTTGGCTCCTTCTACTCCAGCTTCAATTGCTTCTTTTACTGAAATTACAGCTTCGCTTCCTATATCGCGAGCGGTCTGGAGAGCAGTAAGAACAGCTATTTTTGTGGCTTCAGCGGTATCACCACCAACCTGTTTGATTCCATCTACCGCACCCTTAATCGCCTCAACTGCCACCTCCCCTAGGTTTAACCCCAACTCTTTGGCACTATAAATCGCCTGGGCAACCGAACCTTTGATCGCCGTTTTTTCTTCTCCTCCTGATTCCATTATTCCCTGAATCGTACCCTGGACTATACCCCTTACTGCTTTAACGACTGATTCGCCGACCTCAGCAATTCCGGTAATAGTTCCCTTGACAATTGATGCCGGAACTTCAATCCCTTTGACCACAAATTCTCCTGTTCCTTTTAAAGTGGTCACGGTTACATTTCTCACTACGCCCACAATAGAGCTACCAACATCAGCTACTCCCTTTAAGCCAGAGACTACTCCTCTTTTGATGCCCTCAACCAATCTCGAAATAAGAGAAAATACCATTTTATTTTTTTGGAATTAATGTCCGACCTTTACCAAAAAAGGAAAAAATTATTTTTATTCGCTCAATTTCCCCACGGGCATAATATATAAAGGCTCTTCTTCCGGAGGGAGCCTGAGTATTTCTTTCACTTTCTCAATGTCAAATCCACCAACACTCACCGTGCCCAAATTTAAACTGACTGCCTGTAAATAGATATTTTGGGCAACATGGCCAACCTCCATCTGGGTATAGCGAGGCGCCTTTTCTTGGCCATATTTTTGAGCAATGATTCCATAATTCCCAGTGAGGATAAAATTAACTGGCGCCTCTTCAATCCATTTCTGACCATAGGCAGCTTCAGCTATTTCTTTTTTTAAATCTTTATCTCCAAATTTAATTAAGGAATGACGATGGGGATTGTACTGATATATTCCAATTGACAGTCCTTTAATTTGACCCATCACATATGCTTTCAATGGATATAAAGCGCCAGCTGAAGGAGCGGTTCTTTTGTCCGTCTTGGGATCAGTAATTCCTTGAGCAGCCCAGAGAAGCTGAGAAACCTCTTCCAAATTCAAGGTTTCTTTTTGATATTCTCTAACACTTCTTCTTTTCAAAAGCGCTTCTTCAATTGAAGTTTGACTACTCTTTTTTGGTTGAGGAAGAATGATTTCTTCCCCTTCAATATTTTTTTCTTCTTTATAACTTTGAGGTATTAAAGAATAAAATAAAAGTGCCACTATTAAAAGGGTTATCAATCCAACCAAAATTTTTATTGATAAACCCAGTTCTCTAATTTTCATATTAACCTCAAAAAATTACCGACGATAATGTTGCTAATCTCTCATTTTATAATCTCCAATAAAATTTTCTATTGACCGGTCGTAACTCCTTTCTGCCTCTTTTGAAAAACAGCAAGCGGGAAGTTCATTTTTTTTCTAAATGGTGTCTTAAGCAAAGACAACAAATGCCTTTCCGAGAACAATTAGGATAAGAGCAGGGACAAGTTTTTAGATTTTCATTTTTTCTACATTCCATAATATTTTACTTTTCTATTTTTAAATTTTTTTAATTAAGGCCTATTTCTTTAGCAATTCCTTGCATAGCTTTGAGAGCGATTTCAACAAACTCTTCTAATTTTAAGCCAAGCAACCATTCACATTGTTTAATAATTTCTCTATTTGCTCCTCGGGCAAAAGCTTTTTCTTTGAAGCGATTCAGAACATTTTCTCCAGTCAAATCGGTTATTCGCCGGGAGGGCAAAACCAAAGTGGCAGCGACAATTAAACCAGTCAAG
Source organism: bacterium (assembly GCA_036803205.1). Taxonomy (GTDB): domain Bacteria; phylum Patescibacteriota; class Minisyncoccia; order Minisyncoccales; family GBS-2; genus DAIRUS01. The sequence continues at coordinate 9,356 of DAIRUS010000010.1, forward strand.
GGGTCGGCAACGAAAAGAGCTTTTTCCATTAAAGTTTCCGGTAAAATTCCGTGGGTTTTGTTATGAACTTTTATTGCCTGGCAAATCTCTTTTTCCACCCCTAACTCCTCGAGTATTTTTGCCCCTCTTAAAGAATGCTCTTGAGGATTATCTTTTGTCTTTTCATAATCAATATCATGTAAAAGTCCAGCTAAGCCCCATTTTTCCTGGTCCTGGCCAAAATGCTCAGCTAAAGCTCGCATTATTGCTTCTACTGCCAGGGAGTGTTTAATTAAATTCTGATTGAAAAGATTTTCTTTTAAAATTTTTAACCCCTCCTCCCGAGTCATATTTTTTAGACAAAATTTTTTGTGGCAAGACTTCCTTTTCCAAATTCAATTCGCTGATTTTTTGTTATTTTCATTTTTTTCTTTTTCCCTCAACTTGCCGATGTTCTAAACGACTAGCCAACATCTTCCAATTACTTTTAATTTTATTCTGGAGAGGCAAAAATTCCTTTTTCTTAATTCCTATTTTTAAGGGATATCTTTTAAATTTTCCCATAAATTAAGAATTTTATCTTACTTTAGTGCCGGGAGGAACTTGACTCTCCGGCTCTAAAATCACTGCTCGACCACCAACATCAGCTGCCAAAAGCATTCCTTGACTTTTGATTCCTCTTATCACTTTTGGCTTTAAATTAACCACCACCACTATTTCTCTTCCAATTAGCTCTTCTGGTCCATAAACTTGGCCAATACCGGCTACCAATTCTCTTTTTTCTTTTCCTAAATCAATCTCCAATTTCAGAAGTTTTTCCGCAGATTCCACTTTTTCTGCCTTAATTACCTTGGCTATTCTCAAGTCTAATTTTTGAAAATCCTCAAAATCAATCATTATTTTATTCTCTCGAAGTATTTGAAGTTAATTTAAATTTTTTCTTTATTTATTTCCAATTTTTCTTTCTTTTTCGAGAAATAAAAAAGATAAAGAATTTCTAATGTCGCTAAGATATTCAGAACAAAAATAATGATAAACCACCATTTATTTTAATTATTGATTTCGAGTTCTTTAACTTTTTGCCAATTAATTTCGTTCAAAACTACAATCTTGTTGTCAGCAATGATGTATAAATAATCATTAATATAAATGGCTCTTCTAGCTGAAATCTCGCTAACAGCTTTTACTAAACTTAATTTCTGATTTTTATAAGAAAAGATATAGCCCCCTCGACTACCAGGTAAGAAAAAAATCTCATGCTTTTTATCCAGCAAAAAAGCATGATGAGTATTTAAAATATCTGACCAAGATTCATCTAAAATATATTTATCTAATTCTTTGGGATTTTCGGCTTTTGAAACATCAAAGAGAGAAATTTTCACCTGCCAATCTTCCTTGCCAATTCCTAAAATTTTATCTTTGGTAAGGGGATGTAAATAGGAAGAATAGCCGGGAATTTTCAGCTCGCCTTTTAGTTCCGGCTTTTGGGGGTTGGCTAAATCTAAAACATAAAAAGGGTCAATTTGACGAAAGGTGACCAAATAGCCCTTATCTTCAATAAAGCGAACAGAATAAATTCTTTCTCTCAAGCCCAAATCTTTAATTGAACCAACAATTTTTAAATTTTTATCCAAAATATAAACATCGTTAGCCGATTTTTCTTCTCCCATTCCAAAACCAAACCAACTAAATCTTTCGCCAACAGTGATGGCAATCCTCAAATTTTCCTGATATTCGTCTAAAGCAAATTGATTTAATGGGTAACCTGGTACATTGCCAGTAGCTGAGATTTCAAATTTTTCTAAATCAATTTTCAAAATTCCACTTTTCTCTAAATCTCTTTTTCTTTCTTGGTAATAATCTGAAATTCGATTGGTCAACTCATTTTCAATTCTCAATCTTTCATCTTCATCCAACGAATTTTTATATTTCTCCAAAATGGTTTGAAGTTCCAAGTTTTTGGCCTGCTGAGAAATATCATAAGTTTCTAATTTCTTCAGTTTCTCAAAAATCCAACTGGGAAAAAGGTCTTGGCACTTTTCTTTTAAAAATTGAGAGAAAAACTTGACAATATCTTCATAATAGGAATAGGTAATATAAATTGCCTTTTCTGACATATAAACCACTGATTGACCGGAAGATCCTACAAAGGAAACTTTCTTTTCTATTTTTCCGGAAGCCGGATCTAAGACCAAAGCCAAAAAGGTGACATCAACGGGAACCGGAACAATTGGATGATAAATTTCTTGGCAACTAATCTCAATTGCTTTTCCTTCAACCATTAAGGGCTTAATGGGACAAGGATGAATCTCGTCAATTAAATTTTTGGTCACCAAATAGATTTTGTCTTTGAAAAGCCGAGAAGTGACGATTGAATTTTTCTTTTCCAAATCTATTTCCCATTTCTTTTGAGGTTTTTGAGGATTAGAAACATCATAACCTAGAATATCTTGACCCGAGAAAATCACCAAAATATCCTTTACCAAAAGCAAATCTCCTGATTTTTCAATTTCTGCCTCTTGAGCTAAATCAGTTGGCGGGAAAGCTTTGATAACTTTAGTTTTAGCTTCTTTATATGGCGGAATTATTTTGCTTTCCATTATTATCGGCTCTCGCCAAATGGGCCAAATTCTTCCCGGCGAAAAATAAATTTCTTTACCGTCGGTTTTGACAATATCTGGTTCATCAATGCCGGCAACCTGAACAGTAGTTTCAGAAACCCTTTCTGGCAAAGTAGCTGTTTCAGCTACCGAAAGGGGTTCCATTAATAGTACTTCTGGAAATCTCGTAAATCCTTTTGATATTACTCCGAAACCAAAATATTCAGCCCTATCCCTTGCCTTTTCTAAATAACTCTTAAATTCTTCTTCTGAAGAAAATTTTTGAACTCCTTGAGGAGAAGGAAGTGGAAACAAGGGAGTCTTCAATTCTAAATTTCTCCCAGCAAACCAAATAATCAAAACCCCAATTAATAAAAGACTGATTAAAATCGTTAAACTTGTTCTCTTTTCGGTTTTCTCTTCAGTTTTCTTTTTTAAAAAGTCACTCATATTAAAAATTGTATCATAATCTTTAAATTCTAAAAGTCTCCAATTTTTCTAAATTTATGGCTGAAAACCAATTTTTGTTTCCGGCCCCTTTGTCTCTTCAACCTTGCCGAATTTTTCTTCGTATCTCTTCATATTCTCAGTCAGGGTTTTAATAATTCTTTTTAAATGACTGGGGCTGGTGATTACTCGGGCAGTAACAATCCCTCCTTCCTCTGGGGAGATAATATTGGCAAAATCTAAGACAAACTCCTCTTTAGTATGGGTAACTCTCATCAAATTAGCATAAACTCCTTTTAATTCATTATCGCCTATTTTGATTTGAACTTGTTTTTGTTCCATAATTTTATTTAACCCTACCTCCATTCTATCTTTTTGGCAATTTTTAGACAAGCTTTTTTTGAATAAAGAAAACTTCTAAGAGAGCTTAATTGAAAGGCGCCGACCCTTAAAACCTCCAATTTATTTTGAGTAAGGTCTATCAATGTCGAAGGACTCCCTGTAATTTCTCCCCCGTTGAGATAAAAAACTTTTTTAGCAAAATATCTTTTGGCTTGGAAAATATTGGTGGCTGGTGGATAGTTTTCCCAATTAGCGCTAGAGGCAACTAAAGGACCGGTGATTAAAAGAAGTTTTAAGACCTCCTTTTTAGCCGGAACCCTAAAAGCCAAAGTATTGCTTCTCCGGTGAAGATAAAAAAATTTTTTCAAAGGAGATTTCAAAACGAAACTAATTTTTCCTGGCCAAGATTTTTCCAAAATTCTCTTTTGCCAAAAATTAACCTTTACCCCAAATTTCTTTAAATCTTTTGGCGAAGAGATTAAAATCACTATCGGTTTCTTTGGGTCATACTTTTTCAATCTATAAATTTTTTCCACTGTCTTTTTATTAAAAGCTGAACCTAAAAGACAATAAATAGTATCAGTTGGAATTACTCCCACCAAGCCCTCCTTTAACAAAAGGCTGGCTTTTTCCCAGTAATCTCTTTTTTGCCCCCTAAATCCGCCAACTGAAAAATCTGATTTGATCACTCGATAGCAAGGGACTTTTGGATCTTTATTTTTGGCTAAAATGTTAGCTACCGCTCTCACTGCCTTAATGTTCCCTACTCTCTTTGCCACCTCTTTGTAAGTGAGGACTTGACCTTTTGGGATTTTCCTAACTTCCGAAATTACTTTTTGAGAGAAGTTCATAATTTAATTGATTGCCCTTCCAAAATAATTAAGGCATGAAAATCTTGATAAATTTTAGCATCTCTGGGCAAATTCTTCTGAAATAAATCTTGAAGATAATTGTAGGAAAATTGGTTACTAATTTTCTCTCTTTTGACAAAACATCGAGTATATTCATCGATGACAAAAATTGGTTTTCCGCCTGCAAAAAGTAAAATACTATCAGCCGTTTCTGGTCCAATTCCGGGAATATCCAAAAGCTCCTCTCGGCAGGTCTTTAAATCTTGGCTAAAAAATTTTTCTAGGTTTCTATAATTTTCAACAATGAACTGGCAAAATCGATAAATTCTTTTTGCCTTTTGGCGATAAAACCCTGATGGCCGAATAAGTTTCTCCAGCAATTTTAAATCTTTCTTTCCGGCCTGATAAATCTTTTTAATCGACAAAATTTTTGCTCTTTTAAGATTCTCAAAAACTAACTCAACCCTCTTCCAGTTCGTCCGCTGAGTTAAAATTGCTCCTAAAGCAATTTCTTCTTTGTCCTCTTTTGTCTTTTTTCTCTTACACCACTTTCTCCAGAAATCTTTTGGCCTACCATGTTTTCGCAATAAAAATCGATAAAGCTGATAAATCTTCTTCATTTCTTAATCTAAAACTGAGAGAGGTTTACTTGGTGGTTTGAACTTTATTTTTAGGTTGAAGGCGGTTTTTGGGTTTTTGTCGGCAAAACAGAAGGTAAAGAAAAAAAAGCAACGGTCTGCAGTATGATTCCTATAAATGAAATAATTATCCCTATTGCTATTATTAAAAGGATATTGCCAATAAAATAGAAGTTTCCAGCTATCTTAAAGTCTTCTACCCCGGTAGCGCTACTAATTATCTCAAAACTTTTCTTTGTAAAATAACCAGCGACAATCAACAAAATCCAACATAACAGAGCAGTGACGAGAACTCCAGCACTCAAAGCTTTTAATTCTTTCTCTAAGGCAAAAAAAATGGCTCCTCCTATTCCCGGCCCCAAAATTAAAAAGGCAAGACTAATCGTAATAATGGCAATCAAATAGTGACGAAAAATTTCTTTTTGGCCGACAGCTTTACTCAACTTATAGATGGCAATCACCACCATAACGAAACCCACAAAAGCGAAAACTCCACCGAGGCGGGGAATGACAATCGCTAAACCCAAAATTGAACCAATACCACCGATATTTTTAATCTCTTTCATAATTTAATAAATAAAAATTTAATCTTTGTCAGTTTCGACTTCTATCTCTCTAATCCTATCATATTGTTTTAGAAAAAAACAATCTATGTAATAGGAATTTTCAAAATAAGCCATCAATAACCTATCTCCAATAACCTATCTTATAGATAGATTATATAAGATTGATATTGTAAATTTTTCACCAATTTTCTTTTTTAAATTTTCCATATTGATTCCAGTATAAAATTTCTTTAAGGGGTCTTTTAGGAACATGAAGAACATTATTTTCATCTCGCCAATAATTTTCTCTTTTTTCCTCAATTACTGGTTTTTCCGCTGGATAGCCCAAAGCTATTACCAAATCAAGGAAGCAATGTTTAGGTAAACTAAAAATCTTTTCTTCTAAATTCTGAGACTGAAAGACTTTTATAATACAAGAACCAATCCCTTTTTCAAAAGCTGCCAAAACAATATTTTCAGCTGCCAAACCCACATCATACTCAAAGTCCTGAGAACGGATTTTTTTATTCACCAAAACTAAAATATAAGCTACCGGTCGATTTTCTCTTGTTCTCAGTTTCTCAATCTTTCCACCAAAATAGACATTTTCAAAAACCTTATCGGTAAGAATAGGGTCATCAACAACAAGATATTCAAGGGGCTGTAAATTTCTGGCTGAAGGAGCTAATCTGCCAGCATTAACCAACTTTTCTAAAATCTTTTTTGAAATTTTCTTTTTTTTAAAAAGCCGAATTGTCCTCCTTTTTAAAATTGTTTCATAAGTAGTCATTTTTTGATAGCTCACTCTTATGGCTGAAATAATTCTTCTGGTAAAAATTGAACTTTTTTCACTTGGGGAAATTGTTTTGCCGTTTGTTCAATTTGAAACCACAAAATCCCTACCCGACAAGAACCACCGGTTGTTTTGTTAAGAGGGTCTTTAAACTCTAAAATCAAAGTGCCATCATCTTTTAAGTTGGCTCCAACCAAACTAAAACCATCTAAGGGATATTCAGTGGTAATTCCTTGATTTATCTCAAAATCAGTCAAATTTTCCTTTCCTTTTAGCAAAAGTTTTATTGTTTCCTGAATAGGAGTTTTTGTTAGCGGAATGTCTCTTTCAATTGCCACTAAACCATCTCTTGAACATTTAATATCTCCCCCTTCGTCTTGATCTTTTTCCGGGTTGTAATAATAAAGCAAAATTTTCCTGGTTGCCAATTTTTCAAATTGGACAGGTACTTCAAAGATCCTTTGATACTCTGGCAAGCCTGTAGGGTTGGCGCTGAAAAATCTCAATACTCCAGTTTCGGTTAAAGGATTCATAAAATCCAGTTCTCCTTCAAAAGAAACAAAATTTTCAGTCATCCAATCTTCTTTTGCTGTTAAAATCGCTTCGCCCAAAAAATTGTTGTTTTCATCGTAAAGTTTGGCTAAAAACTCAGCCTCAAAAAACCAAAAACCTCTCGCCTGCCCTTCAATTTTGAGCGGGCTTTTGATTTTTTCGTTTCTTTTTGGTGAAGATATTAAAATCTCTTCCTCGGGTTTGATTTCTTTTGGTTTTAAAATGAAAAAATAGAGTGAAAAGCCAAGACCAAAGATTAAAACAAAAATTAAAATTAGTAAATTTTTTTTCATATTTTTAAATGGAAACCTCCGGCTTAATCGCTTCTCCACGAGCAATACTCACAAAATCCATTTCTTTTAATTTAAGAAGTAAAGAAATAAATAAAAATGGAATTTGTTTAATAACAGTATTATACTTTCTTGTTGTCCGATTGTAAAACTCTCGAGAATAAGCAATTCTTTCTTCGGTGTCAATCAAAATTCTCATTAATTTTTGGAAATTTTCTGAGGCTTTCAGGTTAGGATAGCGTTCAATTGTGGCAACCAAGGCACCAATGACTGGTTTTCTTTCTTCTTTTAAATCTTTGGAAAAAACTAGTTTTGCCCTTCCCTCAGCGACAATTTTTTGAAGCTCGCTCTCATGTTTAATATAACTTTTAACCGCTTCAATGATATTAGAAATTAAATCGTCCCTTCTTTTTAGTTCAACATCAATATTACTTAAAGCATTTAAAGCCCGATGTTTAAGAGTAATAATTCGATTATAAAGAGAAAATAGAGAGGTTCCTAGAATAATACTGTTGCCCAGGAAAAGAGAGATTAAAAGCTTAGTCGGGTTTATCTTCAAAAAATAGTTAATTGACAAGAGAGTAAAGGTGAATCCAATGGCAAGAAAAAAATGGCTCATATAAGTTAAATTTGATCCCCGATAAAAATCTCGGACATATTGGTCGCGATTTTTTTTACTAATTACGAGAGGATGATTTTCTGCTTCACATAAGACGAGTTGACCGTTTTTTCTTGAAACCATCCCGTGGACAAAAACCTTTGTTCCTGGCCTTAAAACAAATTCGCTTATCCTATATTTTTCTTCCGGAAAAAAAAAGAAAAACCACTTTTCGTCTTCAGGGTGCCACGGCTGATGGATTAATAGTGGTTCACAGTCAATCTCGCTATTTTTTGGATTGGGAACGTCTTCTTTTTTAGAAGGAATTTCATAACCTGAAAAGTCTTTATCTAAATTTGTTAAGTCTATCTTTAATTTGCCTCTTTCGTCTTTAATATAAAAAGGGATAAAATGGACAAGGTTTTCAACAATCTTCCAATACTCATTTTTTCCTTCTTTGACATACTTTTCTTTTATGCTGTGAAAATAAACACAAGGAGTTTTAGTATATGGAGACCTTAAAATCTCTTCTCCCTCTGGTTCAACAATTCCTTCGCCAACAAAAGGAACACCGTCTACCGCTTCATCGGTTTCTAAAAGAGGTAAACTTTCTATATCAAAAATAATCTTTTCAAATTTCTGAAACTCCTTCGTAAAATAAATCGTCGAGATAATGATTAATAGACCACAGAGAAAAAATTTAACCGCCATTACAGGCGGTGAGAAACATTCTCTACATCCCCTTCCCGGAAAAATAACAATCAAAAGACAAATAAGCCATAAAAGAGAAAAAGTTGAAATCAAAGTGATTCTTTTCATTTTTCTTTCTTAAAGTTTTTCTGATTGTAAATTAAATCTCACACCAGGCAAGAATTAAAATTCCAGGTCCAGTTGGGGCGCCAACAACATTATTAATAATATTTGTAAAAACTACTTTAGCATTTTGAAAATTTTTCTCAATCATTTCTTTTAACTTTTGAGTCGACTCCAAATCATCACCATGAGTGATTATTACTCTGATTGTTTTAGCGGTGTTTTTTATTCTTTGATTTTCCTTTTCAAATTGTTTAAATAAAACCATTACTTTATCTTGGGCTCGAATTTTAATCCCACCAGGCTTTAAATAACCATTTTTAAAAGTAATTAAAACCCGAATTCCTCTTTTAGCCATTTCTCTTAAAAAATTTGCTATCAATGGAGAAATTCTTCCGCTAGCTTCCATCCATTTTGGATCTTCGAGTAGTCCGAAAAAACGAATTTTGGAACGAAAATCTTTCAACTCCTCAACAATTTCCTCTATTTTCTTTCCCTCTTTAATTAAATCAATTGCCCTCAAAACTAAAAGGGATTCTCCTCCGCTACCGTTCAAAGAATCAACCACAAAAATTTTCTCTTGGACTTGGGCCGGTAAAAAAGTTTTAGCAGTAATTGCCGAATTATAAGTACCAGAATGTCTTGAGGTTAAGGTAATACAAATAATGTTTTCAAATTTGTTTAATTGCTCTTTATATTTATCTAAAAAATCTTTTGGTGAGGGCTGAGAAGTCTTACCAAAACTTTTAATTCCTCTTTTCTCTAATTCTCTCATTTTCTGGAAGGTATTTTCGCCAGGTAAATTTTCTATTTCCGGCCAATCTAATTTTACCGGCACAATGCCGATTTGATGTTCTTCAATGATTTCTCGCGGCAAATCTGCTGCTTCGTCAACAATGAGACCAATTTTTGCCATTATTTTATATTACCACTTTTTTATATTATTTTTTATATTACTACCTGTTGAAGTTTATTATTTTTAAATTATAAAACTTTTAATTTTTTGAGCAATCTTTTTCATTTTCAGTCTTGAATTTGGTTTTTTAGGCAAAGAAACTACATCCTGACTCTCTCCCTCAAATCTGGGAATTAAATGAACATGGGCGTGATGAACTTCTCCTCCAAAAACCGGAGAAATTACCCAGTCGGTTTTCATTGCCTTTCTAATGCTGTTGGCGACTTTTCCCACAACTTCAAAATATCTTCCAAGACAAGGAATATCCCAAACCCAGCGAAAGTGCTTTTTGGGAATGACCAATGTATGGCCGAGAGCTTGTGGTTTTTCATCTAAAAAGGCTAAAAAATCCTTATTTTCGTAAATTTTTATCACCTTTTTTTTGCCTTCTATGATTCGACAAAAAACACATCTTTTTCCTTTATCATCTATCTCACCTCGTAAAATTCTCGTACAAGAAATTGGTTTTCCATCTTCGGCTAAAACAAAATTAATTTTGGCAATCCTAATTGGGCTTTGCCCCTTTTTCTTTCTTTCTTTATTAATTTTCACGGCATTTCTTAAGGTTTCCGGCGAAACAACAATGAAATCAAATTTTTCTTTTAAGGTTGGTCCAAAAATATCATCAATTTTTTTTATTTTTGCCTTAACCTTGAATTCCTTTCTAACCCATCTCTCTAATTTCTCTTTTCGCCGAAAATAACTTTTTACTTCTCTTTTTTTCAATCTTTTGGCAAAATCTTCAGAAGTTAAACCAATGGTTACCTTACCTAACCTAAAACCTCTTTTTAATAAAGCCTTATGACCGTCATGTAAAATTTCAAATGTTCCTCCAACAATAACTTTTTTCATTTTGTTGATTGAATTTTTCTCGTTGACTAACTGGTTATTATTCCTTTTAAGCGATAATCTAATGGGTGGCGCAGGAAATGCAGGGGTCATAAACTCGGATTAAAGATCTGATTTTTCGAATCTGATCTTTTTTCCCCAAATTTAAAACATTTGGCAGCAAAACTTTGAGATCTTCTTCAAGATTATATAAAAATTGGACAGTGGGAGTAATAATGTTGCAATTGAAAATTCGGCCATCTTTATCGATTTCATAATAATGAAAAAGGATTCCCCGCGGAGCTTCCAAGACCGACAGACCGCTAGCTGGTTTGAATTTAATTTCAGGTTTCTCTTCTTTTAAAGGGAATTTCAAAATTTCTTTAATTAAATTTTTCGAAATTTCCAAAAAATTTAAAACCTCAATCGCCTGGGAGAAAAGGTTAAAGAAAGTGTTTTTAAAAAATGCTTCTTCTGAAATTTTGTTTTCTTTTTTAAATTCTTCTAATTTTTCTTTTGCTATTCCCTCTAAAAATTTTCCGTTGTTATTAATTCTGGCAATGGCACCAACCATATAGGGTCTTCCTTTAAATTTCACTTTTTTTGTTGGTGGGTTTTTCAAGTCTTCTTCAATTTTAGTTGAATAAAAATCACCAACAGTGAATTTTTCTTCGCTAATTTTAATAATCCTTTCTAAATAAAATGGGTAATCTTTATTATTGAAAACAGTGGCAAAAAGGGTTTTTCTTTCAAAATCGGGATAGTTAATTTTTTTGAAAGTATCGACTAAAAAAACTGCGTCGTTAATAGCAAAGGAAATTTTTTTCAAAATTTTTTTAAATCTTTCTTTTTCTGGAAGCCTTGAAAAGCCACCGACAATCGGAGTGATTGGGTGAACCACTCTTCCTCCAACAATTTTTGTGATTTCTTCGGCAATTTCCCTTATTCTCAAAGCAGCTTTTGATTCTTTTTTAAATTTCTTTAAAAGAGCTAAGTCGTTTTCAATATTGAAAAAATCGGGCAAAGAAAGAAAAAACAGATGCAAGGTATGGCTATCAATGATATTAGCAGCTAAAAGCAGTTTTCTTAATAAAACAGTTTGCTCGGAAATTTTAATATCCAGAGCTTTTTCTAAGGCGGTACAACTAGCCAAAATATGAGGGACAGGACAAATTCCGCAAATTCTTGAAACAACGATTGGTGCTTCAAAGTATCTTCTACCAATTAAAATCCCCTCAATTTGCCTCAAACCCAAAAGTGTTTGGAATTTTAATTCTTCAATTTTTCCGGTTTTAGTTACTTTCGCCCAAAAACCTGCTTCCCCTTCAATTTTATGAATATGCGGTATCGTAATTTTCATAATGCTTTTAATTTTTCTAAATGGTCTCTTATTCCGAAAATTTCTAAATTATCTTCGATTTCTTCTGGTTTTTTGAATTTTTTCAGTGTTTCAAGAAAACCCTTTGGGCTAGCTTTCTTTATAATTCCCCGGCAACCATAACACAAAATTCCATTTATTGGACAAACAGCCTTGCAACCTGCTAAAGAAATAGGTCCCAAACATGGTTCTCTTTTTCTTAAAAAACAACTTTCTTTTCCCTGATGCAGACACTGAGTGCAAACTGGTTTTTGAGGAATTTCTGAAATTTTCCCTTTGATTAATTGATTGGCATATTTTAAAAATTCTTCGCCATTTATCGGACAACCAGGAATGGCAAAATCAACTTTAACAAAATTATCAACCTCCTTGATTTCTGGATTTAAAACTCCATCCAATCTTTTAAAGATATATCTGATTGTTCTTTCTTTTCCTTGATAATTTTTCATTTCTGGAATCCCTCCCAAAGTTGCACAATTTCCTATGGTAACTAAAATTTTTGACTCTTTTCTAATTTTTTTTAACAATTTTATTTCTTCTTTTTTAATAGCTAGCCCCTCAACAAAAGAAACATCAATTTCAATCTTGCCTTTTGGAAAAGGTGCTTCTTCAATTAAAGAAAAATCAATCAATTTAACTTTTCTTAAGAAGTCAAAAAATTTTTTGCCAAGGTCTAACAAAACAAACTGGCAACCCTCGCAAGAAGTTAAAGAAAAGAAGGCAACTTTAGGTTTTTTCATTCTTTTATTTTAATTTTATTTTTTAATTTTAGCAACAAAACTAGCGGTTTGAATTGAAAGTTCTGTGTATTTTTTCAAACTTCTCAATTCAGTTTGGGAAAGCTTTTCCAAAGCCAAATCCCAATGGAAAGAAATAAAGTCGCCAATTTTAACTTTTGGCAAGATTCTTTTGTCCCAAAAAATCTTTCTTTTTATTGGCTTTCCCAAAAAATAATGTTTTTCTTTTAACAATGGTTGATGTTCTATTTCCAAATTTACAATTTGAAATTTAGAATCTGCAATTTTTAAAACTCTTCCCCAACTAATTTTGCAAAGATCTTTCATCCCTTCAGTTAATTCCAAGGTTTTTTCAATGGGACCAGCAACTAAAACGTGGAAAGAATGATGAGGTCTAGCGCTTTCTGGCAAAATTTTTGCCAACCTTGGCTTTTGAAAATCTTTCTCTATCATCTCTCTCAATTTTGAAATCCTCACTTTTTCTAACAATTCATTACCAATCCAATAAGCCCTAACCACTCTTTCATTAAAAGGGTCGGAAATTTTATTTTCTTTAGCAATCAATTGGTAATAAAAAAAGGCGCCTTTAAAGCTTTCAAGAATTTTTCTAATTTTGGGAACTTTTTCGTTTAACAAAAAGTGGAAGAGCTCATCGCCTTCTTTCTCTCTCATACCACAAAGACCAAATCTCTGTGGAGGAAAACTGTAAAGAGCGGCGGTTTTAAATCCTGACATAAATTAGTTTTTTCAATTTTTTTATTTTTTCAAAAGTTTCTTTTGTAAACAAAATTATTAAAATTCCCAAAATTATTAAAATTGCTGAAAAAAATTCCTTTGGCGAAACTTTATCACCTGAAACTAAATTCAAAAAAGTAGTAATTGGAGAACCAAAAAGTAAAATGGCGGTTGCCTGAGAGACAGGAACGAATTTTAAGCCATTATACCAAGTCATTACATAAAAAAATAAAATAATTGCCGTAATTAAAACCCATCCCAGTTGTTTTAAAGTAAGACCAATTATTAAGTGAATTTGATTAGTAGAAAACAAAAAGAGAAAAACAAAAATTGCGCCAAAAAACATCCTTCCCCAGGCAACAATTCTCCCTTCCAAATTTTTTAAAGTATATTTTGAAATTGTATTTTCTATCGCCCAAAGCAAAGTGGCTAAGAAAATCAATAAATCTCCTTTGTTGAGATTTAGGGGAAGTTTTTTTAACAAGATTAAATTGGCAATTAAGAGAATTAATCCACCAAATAAAAATTTTCTATCTATTTTTTCTTTCAAAAACAAAGTAGCTAAAATGGCTACCCAAATGAACATTGTTTTGTGGATGAAAGAACCTTGAGCAGCTGTAGTTTGCGCTAGTCCTTTAAAAAACAATAAGAAAGGAATACTCCCTCCGACCAGACCAATGGCAATTAATAAAAGCCATTGTTTTTTAGTTAATTGTTTTAATTTTTGCCAATCTTTAAAAAAAAGCAAGCTGGTCAAAAAAATAGCAACGGTTAAAACCCGTAAAAAAGTGTAAATATATGGGTTAACAACGCTAACACCAAACTTATTAATGAAAATGGCAAAGCCAGAAATGATAGCAGTTGAAAAAACTAAAAAATGCCCCTTGCTCATGATTTTAAATTTTATTACATAATTTAACTAAAATCAATTTTTTACCTTTTTATTTGTTTATTTTAATTGCCTTTCCTTTAATTAGGGCTTGGAAAAATTTTTTTCTAGCTGAAATTAAAATTCGAGAAAGGGTGCTTTGAGAAATTTTCATTTTCTTGGCTACCTCTTCTTGTTCTAATCTTTCAAAATCACAAAGCCTGATGGCTGCTAATTCATCAATTCCCAATTCTATTTCTTCTAACATCGACAAAGGCACCGCTCTAGGTTTAAAATAAATTGCCTTTGAGTCAAAAATAATCTTTCTTGGCTTTATGGGTCTTGGCATTATGAGGGCGTTGAATAATTATCGTTTATGATTTTTTAACAAACTATAATAAATCTTCCTCTTCAATTTCTACACATTAAAATGCCATGGCAAAAATATGTGTCAGAATTATGGTTGTTCAATACTCTTATTATGTTCCTTATTATATTATTAATTATTTATATTTTATATTCTCTTTAAAGAAATTTTACAATTGGGGCAAATTAAAGTTGAGCAAGGCACCCCTCAAAGCACCCCTCTTTGTTAGGATATTTGGTAAACGCATTTGAGACAGATCCAGTTTCCACCTGGACCTCTTCCCTTTCCCCTTTGGCTTGCCCCACAAATCTGCCACGTCTTTGCCAGCCAAATCCCCGACCAAAAGCCGGTCTATAAAATCCAGTTTCCACTTGGTAACTCTTAATCTGAATGGCGACATAAGAAAGATTTCTAATTTCTTTTATTAAATTCTCTCTCAAATTTTCAGAAATTTTTGTTGCTTTTTCAACTCTCAAATTGTTCGGTAAATTAATTTCCAAACTGTCGGGATATAGCCACAAAACCTCCTCTCATTCCCAAAGCATATTTTTACTTTAAACTCTGCCAAGCTTTAAGGATATTTTAGAGATTTTATTAAACTAAACCAAAAAGATAATAAATTCCTAGGAAAAACAGAACTATTGAGGTAGCTAAATTTAAAAAATTAACAAATTTTGGAGACGTAACCCAAATTTTCAAAGTAAAAACAGAAAGTAAAAAGAGAATGATTTCATCTAATAAATAAAAGAACAAATATAAGAAAATATAAAGAAAAGTTAGAAAAACTGGAATTTTGACTGCAGTTAAAACTCCGGCAAAAACCACTGGTAAGGCTGCCGAACAAGGAAACTCAACAATGGTTACTATTGCCGCAAAGGAAAATACCACCGCCACCAACGCCAAAATTCCTTTCTTTTCTTCAAATGCTTTTTGAATTTTTTGTGATAAATTTTGAGAGATTCCCCCAAATTCGCAAACCGGGCCCTTTTTTCTAAACTTTAAAAACTCTCTTAAAAAGTGAATCCCGGCCAAAATTGCCAAAACTCCAATTAAAATTTCCATTTTCCTAAGATAAAGCGAGAGTACTAGAAAAATTTTGTGCCACAAAAATATTAAAATCCCATAAATAATTCCGGTAGTTAAAACGAAAGTACCGCCTAAAATCAAAATTTTACTTCTCTGTTTTAAAGCCAAAACTATTCCTAAAATCAAAACTAAAGCCCCTAAAGAACAGACATTGAACCCGTCAAAAAATCCCAAAACCACAGCTAATACTGGAAGAGAAAGTTTGGAAATATCGACTTCGCCCAAAATTGGAATTTTGACTTTTTTTTCCAGATGAGTAACAATCTCCTTTAAGGGTTTCTCAGGAGAAAATTGTTCTTCTGGCGGACATGGCTTTTCTGGCGAAGTTTCTTTAATTAATTCTAAAAGACAGTTTTCAATGTCTTGACCAATTTTTTCATCAAACCCTAAAAAATATCTTTCTCCAAAAAAAGTGAGTGGTACATAACCCTGAATTTCTGAAGGAACTTTATAGTCTTGATAAAGCTTTCTTAATAACTCAACGTTTTTGCTTTCAAAAAGACCAAATTTTTTAACTTCAACTTGAGGATATTTTTTTTCCAATTCTTCCAAAAACACTTTTTCTTTTGCGCAATGAGGACAGGTTGCGCTATAGAAAAAATAAACCTCTATTTTTTCTTGAGCTAAAACGAATCCAAAATTAAAAAAAAGAAAAAAGGCGATAATGATTAAAATTTTTTGTTTCATTTTTTTTCTCACTTATTATATTTCTGTATTTCTCAATTGTCAATTTTTCTGAAAAATTTTGAATTTTACATTTTTCTTTCCCCTGGCTTGGGTTGAGTAAAATTTTGTCAAAAATTTTGCTTTTTCTAAAGTTTTTTCTGGAATTTTCTTTACTTTATTGTAATTTCTAATTAAAGTTGTCGGCCCCGGATAGTTTTCCATTTCAATTAAAATATCTTTTCCCCTAGCTAAATCTTTCAATTTGAGATTTTCCTGGTGATTTCTGCCAACAACAATTTTTATTTTTCTCTGCCAAAAGTGCCTTCCCAATTTTAAAAGTTCAATCTCATTTCCGTTAAATTTTGGATAAGTTTCTAACAAATCTTTTAATCTTTTCCCAAATTCGAGATCGGTCAAAAGGCAACCACCGGCCGGCGTGGGATACCATTTAATTTTAAATTTTTTTGCCAACTCAATTTGTTTTTTTCTTGACCTTCCTCTAATATCTAAAAGTTTTTCCCTATCAATTAGGCCCTTTTTTTCTAAAATCGTGGGGTTTAACAATTTAGCTGAAAGAGGTCTTAACAAATATCCTTTCAAAGAAGATTCTCTTTCTAGCAGTTCCAAGGCCTTTTTATTTTGACTCATTGGTCTTTCTCCCAAAACTTCGCCCGTTGCCACCAAATCGAATTTTTCACTTTTCATTATTTCTTTTGCCTTTTTTAACATTAAAATATGACAGTCCAAACAAGGATTGATTGATTTTCCATAACCAAATTTTGGTTTTTTCACGGTTTTTAAGTGTTCTTTGGAAAAATCAAAAATTTTTAATTTCAAACCAATTTCTTTTGCTGATTTTTGAGTAATTTCTGGTCCAAAAAAATAACTTTTAAAGAAAATCGGAAAAACTTTTATTCCCTGCTCCATTAAAACTTTAGCAGCTAAAATGGAATCTAAACCGCCAGAAAACAAAAGCAATGCTTTTAATTTCTTCATAGATAAAAATCAATAGAAGAATAACCTCTAAAACCAAAAAAACATTTAGAAATTTTTATTTTTTAACAGCCGGTAGTTCATAAATTGAGGTTTTACCGGCTAAAATTTTGAAAAGATTTTCAATAAAATCTCCACCGGCATAACCAATAATAATGGCGATGGCTGGAGTAATGGTCGGCAGACCCAAAAATTTAATTCCTAAATCATGAGTTACCCAAGCTGCCAGCAATCCTACTGCTCCAGAAACCGTCACCATAAAAGAAAAATAGCCCACTCTAAAAGGGACGTCTTTGTAAGAACTACGATATTTAACATATCCCACCAATCCCCGCATTATTCCTCCGATAAATCCCGACAGAAGTAAGGAAATTAAATTCGGCATATTTTTTTTATTTAATTTATCAATTTTTCTAATGACCTTTCTTTTACTCTACCAAAAAATAATCAGATTAGCGATCCCTAATTAAAAGGTTTTAAATTAAATATTTTAGAGGTAATATTTGCCCTAGAGAGTAATGAAGAGATAATGAATGATTCTTTTTTTTGGACATTCCGGATATTTGCAGGAATAATTTTTAAATTTTTACATTCCATAGTTTTATTTTTTCAGCTGAGATGGAAATCGCGAAAGAATATTCTCTAAAAAATAATTCTCCTTATCAAAGCAAATTAACTTATTTTAATATAAATATATTTTTATAAGATATATCAAATACAAATGAGCAGGATAAAATATATAAAAAAAATATTTTGGAAGTTTTATTTTGAAATAATGACATTTATAAACAAGAATTAAGGCAAGAGGAGAATACCATTGGATAATAGCTCTGTAATATGCGGCATAAATGGCCGTAATGAAAATGAAGAAAAATGACTGTTGCCATATTTTATGAAACCAATAGAAGCCCAAGGTAGTTAAAATACCATATATGCCGTAATCAACAAAAAGAGAAAGTGGTCCAATTATAAAAAATTGCCAATATTTTTTTTTCTCGTAAGCCCACATGGCCCAAATCGCAAGTATAAATGTAAATAAAATGTTAAGCGTATACCCACGGTGCAGAAGATAATAGGGATATTGCGATATTATTCCAAACGTAATCAATCTTCTTAAATATCTACTCTTGCTAGAAGTTGCTTGATAACTAACAGAAATCTGGTAAGCAAATAAGGGAAAAGATATTCTTCCAATAATTCTGAAAATAATATATTGTGGATATAAAAAAGCGCCAATATGATCTATCAACATTGACAAAGCGCCAATGAGCTTTAAAAAATTGCTGTTTTCTTTAGTAATGATCTGCATGTCGATCAAAAAATTAAAAATAGCTATTAAGGTTTTTCTTTTCGCCATTCGCAGTTGCAATTGGTATTACACTCACAGCAACAGGCGCAAATGTTTTCTTGGCAATCGCATGATCCTTTTTTATCATCAAGAAGTATCTGGCAATTTTTACATTTTTCTTCCCTGATTTGCATTTTAATGTTTTTTTAATTTAATTTCCAAATAGCAAAATTTAAAATGGAGGCAAAAATTACCCAAATAATATATAGCAAGAAAAGCGCTCCGGCTTCTTTGGAAGTCTTGCAAAATTTAAAAATATTAACAGTAATAAGCAGCACAAAAATGACAATGATTATTAAACCAAGAAAGGAAGATTTCAAACTAAAGAAAGTACTGAATAATAGTTGAGCCGTAAAAATTAATATTGCTATTTTTTCTTTTTTTAGCCCTCTCTTTTTTCTCCGACTTTCTTTCCCAATACCCTAAAATCCCATCTTTTTATTACCTTCCCCATTCCGAGCACAAATGAAAAGAGAGTTCCTCTATTAATGTTTGAATTAAATTTTTTCCGTTTTCAAGCCATCTGGTATAATGAACCGAAACGTTATCTCCGCTTCTTGCTGTCTCGTCTCCTGATCCTTGAATAAGCGTTTCTATGATAAGATCTTTTCTGACTGTTGAATTTGACAAATTATTATTGTTTTCTTTTTTATTCATATAAATTATGATATCTCTAAAATCTCATATTTTTCTTTTCCATTTGCTGTTTTTAGCTCTATTTTGGCACCCTTTTTTTTGCCAAAAATAAGCTGTCCCAGCGGAGAACGATAAGAAATTTTACCGCTTAGAGGATCTGCCTCTTCAGGTTCAACGATCTGGAATTTTTCTGTTTTTCCATTCGTCTTAAGAGTAACAATTGACCCTACCTCCACGCGATCGCTCGCCTTCCGTTCTATTATTCTAGATTGAGAAATTATTCTTTTTAATTCCAAGATTCTTCCCTCTAAAAAACTTTGGGCATTTTTTGCTTCATGATATGCTGCATTTTCTCTCAAGTCGCCACAAGAAATCGCGTGCTTTAATTTTTCGGCCACCTTTTTTCTTTCAACGGTCTCAAGGATTTCCAATTCTTTCTTAAATTTTTCCAACGCTTCTTTTGTTAATTTTTTTATTTCCATATTTTTTTTAATAAAATTGATTATCACTTCCCTGCTTTTAATGGGCGTTGAAGCGCCTATTATTTTTTTATTTAAAAATTTTGTATCTGAAATAAAGATGGAGGAAGTGTTTTTCTTTGAAATCTTTAAAAAGTTTTTCGTATTTTTGGAATTATTATCGCTCGCTACAATCATCAAGCCAGCCTTTTTAGCTAATTTTTTTGCCAAATCCTGCCTCAAATATTTTTTCTTGTTTTTTGTCCTTAAACATTCATTAAGCATCCTTTGAATCCCAAAACAGGGTCATAATAGTTTTTTATTAGGAAGAATCAATTCAGCTATATTAATCTTCTTTATAATTTTCAAGCTCTTTTTTGATAATTTTAAGCGCGTCTTTTTTGGAAACTTGCGAAAAAATTTTTCCTTCTTTCATAAAAATAGCGTGATTTTTTGCCCCCACAAGAGCAAAATCAGCTTCTCTGCCCTCACCCAATCCGTTAACCACGCATCCCATCACCGCAATTTTTAAGGGTTTTTTTATATTGACCGTCATTTTTTCAATTTCTTTGGAAATTTTTA
>DAIRUS010000011.1:0-7663 GCA_036803205.1 bacterium
AGGATCTGACCATTCAGTACAAGAATCAGAGTCATAATTGCCACAGACTTTGTAATAATTTGTCCCAAAGCAAGTTTTTTGTCCGTAGGAACACTCATTTTGACAAGTTGGTTCTATAACTAAACCGGCTTGGCTAATATTTGCTTTTTTTGAGAAATTAAAATCAGCTCCAAAATAGGGTTGGAATAAAGAGAAAATAGTTAAAACAGCCACTATTGAGAAAAATTGTTTTTTATTAGTCATATTTAATTTAAATTAAATTTTAACGATACTGCTTTATTATATCAAAATGCTTTTAGTCTGTCAATAGGATTAAAGAATATGGGCGGAGAGGTTGTTCTCCGCCCACCTAAACTAAAGAATGATCGGAAAAACCTCAATGTACTTGAGAGGCACATCCATCCTCTCAAGTTCTACAAGGTGGTCCTCTAATAATACGAGGTACCACTTCACCCCTATTATATTACTAGGATCGGCCACTGGGATTGCAATATATACCTTGTCAGTGCAGGTGTGAATACGACCCGTTGTAATACATGAGATCCAACTAGAGATCCAACGTTCTGGTCGAGAAGCCAAGATAATGACCGGACAGTTGTTAGCAACACCAGCCGGATACCTAATTTCCACTCCGACGGGGAGTGCCCATACCACTCTTTCAAATGCAATAGTTGTGGTTTGATAAGGGCAGACCGGAAGTGGGGGTGGTGGGGGTGAAACTATTCTCGGACAACAACACCCCGCTCCGCTACCGAGGATGCCAAGAACAATTCCTAACAAGCTTACGACCATCACAACACTTTGCTTCTTCATCCTTACCTCCTTAATTCTAAGAGCTGGCTTTATTTTAACATACTCCAAAAATTATGTCAAGGAACCGGTCAAAAAATCGTTTTAAAGTTGATTATTTTTTCAATTTTGCTTCAACAACTAATTTCTGTTTAAATACCAAACGGCCCGGAGGCCAGCAGGTAATAAGCATTAAAATGTTTTCCCCTTCCTTTGGCGAAGGAAGTTCTTCTCCTTCTTTTAAAGTAAATTTTTTCGTCACATAATAAGTATATTTTCGGTGCTCAAAATGTAAAATGATTTCCTCTCCTTCAATCACATCTCTCAAATAAGTAAAAACCCAGGCGGGATTTGATTTTGGCCAGTCGTGCCTGGCGCTATGACCTAAAATAATAGTTTGGCCTGGTTGACCGGGTAAGCTGAAATCAGAAAACATTACCACTCCCCTATTTAGGGTTTCCAAAATCTTTTCTTCTTCATCACTCTTTAACAAAAAAAATGGCGCTGAAATTTCAATCCGGGGAATCTCTAAAATATTTTCTTTTTCGGAATATTCAAATTCCTCAATCACCTCTTTGTCAATTGCTTCTTTTTTTTCCTCATTTTTTTCCTCAGAAATTATTCTTTGATTTTTATTTTCAAAAAAATTGGAGATAAAAATTGAAAGTGCTTTATAATTAAAAATCCAGGAGATTTCGCTCCAATTGAAAATCAAAAAGAAAATCAAAAAAAATAAAAGAAAAGGTTGCCAGAATTTTTTAATTTCCAGGCCTAATTTTGATTTTGAAAAATTCATTTTACTGAGATATTTTAATAAATAAGGAGTTTATGAGGAATAAATTGAATAAGCTCTGTTTTATCCAACCAGATGAATAAAATCAACAAACCGATAAAAGCCAGAGTTTTTAAAATCAAATCTTTATGTTGAATCTCAATCTTGACAAAAATGTTAATTAGTAAAGCGATAATAACAAAAATGAGGGAGCCATAAACAAATCTCTGAATAATATTATTGTAATTCAAAGCCATAAATTTCAAAAAACGAAAACTAAGTTTTTCTTCAGGATTTTCAATGGAGAATTGGGGTAAAGTTTGAACCTGAAGAGGTTCCGGTGGTAAGGGTGAAAAAGAATCTTCGGGAGAGGAGGAGGAAATTTCGGCCGGTAAAACTTCGATTTCACCAATCGTTTCTACTGGCTTCTCTTTGGTTTCTTTAGGAAATTCAGCTTTTGGTTCCTCTACTTTTTGGGATAAAATTTCTTGGCTACCAAAAAGCTGAACAACAACCGTCGTCTCACTTCCTTCAAATTCTCCCTTTAAAACGGCAATTCCAATTTCCTGATACTTAGGATTTAAAATATTACTTCTATGCGAAGGAGAATTTAGCCAAGCCTGGTGAACTTCTTCGGAATCTAAAAATCCGATTGCTAAATTTTCACCAGCTAATTTATAATTATAGCCGACCTTTTTTAACCAATCCCAGACCCAATTTCCTTCCGGAGTTTGATGAGAAAAATAGTCCTTGGCAAGCATATCGACTGCTTTCCAATAAGCAACTTGATTAAGCGTTGAATTTTCTTTTAATGGTGGCAGTTTTAAAGACTGCCGGGCAGAATTGCTAAATTGAATTAAAGCATCTTTTGTAATCTCGGCAAAAAAAATACTTTTTGGAAAATAGAAAAAAAATGGTAAAATCGAGATTTTTAAAACCAAAATTAAAATAGCATAATAAAAAAGAACTTGACCATCTAAAAATTTTGGCCGATAACCATTTTCCTTGCAGGGAATAAAAATTAACTTAACTTTTTCGATCATCGTGTCTTTATTATAAAACCTTTTTGGAAAAAAATCAATTTAGTGTATAAAGTATAAATCCATAACCTATTGGAAAGTCTAATGTTCTGAATTCAAACTTTGTAGAAATTCAAAATTTACAGAAATCAAATTTCGACAGTAAATTAAAAAAAGGAGGGACGTTAAAATAAACAAACCACTCCAAAAAGGCAAAGAAAAATTCCTTAGAAAAAAGTGTTCGGCTATCCAGAAGATAAGTTAAGATAAGCGAAAGAATTATTGGCTAATGTTTAATTTGTCACCATTCTTTATCAGTCCTCCATTTTGCTAACTAAAATAGAGTTAACCCAATTTCTCTAATTTTTCCTTAAATTAATTCTTTGGCTTTTATCAGAGTTAACAAAAATATTAGCATCTATAATATCCATTTTGTAAAATTTCATGACATTATTAACCTAAAAAGATGAAAACACTTTTACATAAAGCTCACACGACCGCTTGCCTTTTATGTAATTGGCATTTTCTTAAATTGTTCGTTGGAATTATTTTTCAAACGGCAAATTTATCTCATCCATTTGATACTTTTACTTTTGTCGAGATGATTTTGGAGGTTTTTGCCTGATTTCTGGCTGGACTTTTCAGTAAAACTTTTTATTGCAAAATTATTCAAAATGGAGAATTATTAAATTTTAAGGAATTTAGCTCCTTAATTATTACCGAGGGTTATTTATAGAAAAAGACGTCCTTTGGGAAGGACGCCGCCTAAACTATATCTCAGAATCTGGTAGGTCCAAAAAGTATCTCAAAATTTTGAAGTCGCCCTCAAGACGGACAAGGCTTCTTAATTCTTTATTTTCTTCGCACCTGATCAAAAGCCAAACAACTTCCTTGGCCACCATCAATGGGTTTTGGTCAAACGGTACTTCAATCAGTATTGAGGTACCGTAGATGCTAAAGGCAGAGAGACCCAAGATCTTGAATGCTGTTGCCAAAGGGTGAACAGAGTTTTCGTTAATCTCACCATCAGTTAAGGGAATGAGGTTCCAATTTGGCTTCAAGAGCACCAGCGACGAAGAAAAAAAAGTAGGACAACTTTCGCCACAGCGTAAAGGTTTTTTTATAACCCGAGCTATTATTTTCAATTTTCCCTTTTTGAAAATTATATCTGGTTTAATCTCGGAAATCTTTCTCTTCACCTTTACCACCTCCTATTTAGTTTTAAAGAAAAGAGAAAGAGCTATAAAAATATATCATAAAAGTAATTTTATATCAAGATTCTTTATCTAAAAGAAATTTCTGGATTTTAGTGGCTACAAATATTAAATTAAAAAAGCCGAATAAACCGGCTTTTTTAAATTACGTTCGATTTTATTATCTTCTAACATTCAGCCATTTGAAAAAAACAATTTGAAAAAAACAATAAGAAATGATATTTTTAAAATATGAAGGTTTATGAGTTTTATTTCAACCCCGGACCTAAAAAGAAGATAGAAACTGACCTGATTTTTGATAGTTTTTGCTACGAACCCCTGAATATCTATGAAAAGAAAATGGGTTCTCTCTATCTCGTTGGGCTCTTGAAAAATGTTTTGCCAAAAAACCTTCATCTTTTAGAGACATTAGCTCAATTTATCAGGGAGGGATATTACAAAAAGGCGGTTTTGTCACCAGAAAAGTCCCTTCGCAAAGTTTTAAAAGAAACCAATGTGTTTTTGGACCAAATGATTGGCAAGGGAGATGTTAGTTGGTTAGGAAATTTAAGCTTGGCAGTATTGGCTTTAAAAGATTTTAAATTAAATTTCGCCAAAGTTGGCGGAATTAAAATTGTTTTATTAAGAGGGGGAAAAATAGTCGACATTGACCGAAAATTAAAATTCCAAGATATTGAACCTTATCCCCTAAAGATATTTGGCACTGTTGTTTCAGGAAAGCTAAATTTGAATGATTTAGTTTTAATCTTTACTGAAAATATCTTTGACTTTTTTCAAAAAGAAAATTTATTAAATGAAATTGCCAAATCTCCACAATTGTTGGAAGAAAAATTAAAGAATCTTCTTGAAGAAAAGAAAGAAGAACTAATTAAAATTAGAGGGATTCTTTTGGTCATTTCTCTAATAAAAGAAATTGTGCCGGGGAAAAAAGAAATCATTGCCCCAAAAATTTCAAAAGAATTTTCTTTAAAAGAAGTTTTTTTACCTTATTTCAAATTTTTCAAAGAAAAATTATCTTTTCAATTTTCTAAAATTTTAGCTCTACTTCCTCAACCGCAGTTAATTTTCAACAAAAAATGGGGCTTAATTCTAATTTTAATTTTCGTTTTATTTTTTGGTTTTTTAATTGATAGAAATGAGAAAAGGAAGAAAATGAACCTCTATTTGGATGACGTTGAAGAAATTGAAGAAAAGTTAAAATTGGCTGAAGAGTTATTGGCGCAAAAGGAACCTCAAAATGAAGAAAAAGCAAATTTATTATTAAAAGAAAGTTTTGAAAAAATTTCCCCTATTCTAAAAGATTCTTCGGAATTACCAAGACATTTCTCAACCAAGGTTCTTTCTTTGAATGAAAAGATTTTATCTCATCTTTATCTTTTCAATAAGCTTGAGATGATTGAAAATCCTGAAATTTATTTTAGGTTTGAGGCAAAAAAATTTATTCCTCAAAAATTAATTTTCGCCGAAGACACCCTTTATTTTTTCAGTCCTTATTCAAAAAATATATTTAAATTAGATAAAAACAAAAAAGAGGTTCTTATGGAAATTGACAAAAAATTTGATTCTGCGGTCGTTCTTAAAAATAACATTTTATTTTTTACTAAACCCAATCAACTAACGATTTTAAGAAATGACCAATTTTCTATCCTTTCTCTTGAAATTCCCCACCAAGATTTTGATTTTAGCGATTTAGCTTATTTTAAGGAGAATCTTTATTTTTTTGATAAAAAGGCTGGTCAGATTATAAAATATCCTTTAACACAATTAGAGCAAGATTTTTTTAAGTTGGGAAAACCAGAAGTTTGGCTAAAAAAAGTAATAGAGAATGAATCAAAATCGTTTGGCGTTGATGGATTTTTGTGGATTTTAAATAAAGATGCAATTTTGAAATATCAAACAGATGATTTAAAAGAAAGAATCAAACCAGATATTTTCCCGCCACCAAAAGAATTTTCGAAAATTTTTGTCTCTCCTACTCTTCCCCATCTCTACATTTTAGAACCTCTTCAAAAAAGAATTTTAATTTTTGATAAATCAGGACAGATTTTAAAACAATTTCAAAGTGAAAAATTTAATAATCTTTTAGATTTTGCTATTTCTCAAGACGGAAAAACAATTTTTCTCTTAAATGATTTAAAAGTCTATCGAATTGGAATTTAATCGATTTGGACTTGTGGCCGCCATATGGACTTATACAAGGACTTGACAAAATATTTGATTTTAATATAATGAAAATGCCCCCACCTCCCTGGCTGACGGGGGAGGGTCCAAAAAGTTTTCCAATCCCATGGCCTCCTTCCTTTTTGGGCCCTCCCCCAAGCCTTAAAACAGCTCTTTTCTAGCCACCTTTTGGTGGCTTTTTCATTTTACAACATAGTACGAATTACAACTCCGTCAAGATCAAACGCAATTTTCATATTTTCCTCCTTTCTAAAGAGTTAATTACAAAATTAGCATCGAACTCACAGTTTGTCAAAAAGCCTGTTTTTTTCAACCTCTTGACAAAAAAAATAATATTGATTAAATAAAGAAGCTTTTTAAATCTTAAAAAGGAGGGAGTTGGAATGGCGATTGAGGTGTCGGCGACAAAGCTTTTGACCTTTCAGGAATGTCCTTATAAATTCTTTCTCGCTTATGTAGGTCGCGTTCAAGTTCCTAAAGGAGTAAAAGCAGTTTTTGGTCAAACGGTCCACCAACTAATTGCTTATTTTCACAGTTTATCACCGTCAGCTCAACAAAAACGACTAAAAAAAGGTTTAACTCTTTTGCGACCAAAAACTGAAAAAGCAGCAGCTCGCTACTGGTGGATGTATTGTGCGGATATGTTTCAGGAAGAAAAGGCAAAAATTACCAAACACAAAGGTAAAATTCGTTTTGAGGGAAAGAAGCCTGAAGAAATTGAAAGGGAAAAAAGACTTATCTTTGCTTTGGGAGAGACGATGATTAGGAAATACTGGCGAGACAATGTTAATGCTCCGCCACCGATAAAAGTTGAAGATTATTTTAGATATATCCCAGCACCAGGTCGGTTCGATGTTTTTTTACGGGGCTCAATTGACCAGATAAGGGAAATTCCTTATCTAGACGGTGAAAGCGGTAATTGGTATATTCTAGACCTTAAAACTGAGTGGCAAGACTATGGAATAGAAGATCCACGGGTTCAGTTTCCAGTTCATCACGATTACCAGTTTACTATTTACAGTTGGGTCTTCAGAATAAAGTATAGCCGAAAAGAAGCTGGAATTATCCGTTATCCTTTGGGTTACAAAGGAACAAATCCGATCAGTGACGAAAAAATCGACAAAAAGGCTTTGATTTCACCACGAAGCGAACGTGACTTTCTTGATCTGGCTAATCTGATTGATTTCTTTATCTCCTGCCAAGAAAAAGAGATTTTCTTTAAAGCCTTTGGTCCTCACTGTCGATTTTGTGATTATCTGGAAGTCTGCGGAACGCCAGAATTAATCACCGCTAAGCCTTGGCCGGTAAGTCAAATTGATTGGGGAGGAAAATTGAAAGCCGAAATCATAGCTCATCAACTTGAAAAAGTTCAAAAACTCAAAAAATTTTCCCAGCCTCGATTAAAGTTCTAAAGACCAACTCACCAACTCTTTGTTGAAATAGTAGACCCCTCTCTTCAGGGGGTCTTTTTTAATTATCTTAGCCGATAAAAAGGCTCAGGATTTTTCCTGAGCCTAAAGAGGAAGATAAGGTGCTTGGAAAGGTATTTCAGTAATCCTTTTCGGAGGGTCCGCCAACAAAGAAGCAGTGCGCCATACTAAGATGTAAATGTAGTTTTCGGCTTCCCTCGGTGTTTTCCTCCCAGCGACAAACAGAAATGGAGTGTCGCTGCGGATGACTTCTACTTC
>DAIRUS010000011.1:7763-17490 GCA_036803205.1 bacterium
CAAATTTTTTTCTTTTGTCAAGTAATTACTACAATATTACTAGGTAACACTTTATAAAAAATGTCCGTCGAATACTCGACGACTTCAATATCCCCAAAAAGCTATTCCTAAATGAAAACCCGCTATTAAACAAAAGAAAATAAATCCTATTAGGCAAAGATATTCGAGAATTTTTGAATAAGAAAAGAGTTTTTTTAGGAAGATACAATCAATGGCTGAGACAAAGAAAAGTCCGCTTATTACCAAAACAAAATTTCTACTTTCACCGTTTGGCGGTAATACAAAATTATACAAAATAAGAATCACAACTAATTTTCCTAACAGAAAAAACAAAAGCCTCTCTTTTTTCCTCCTTTTGTTAATTTTCATCTTTCCTCCTTTTGTTAAAAAGAGCTTTTTGGTGGCAATCTTATAATAATCAAAATAAAAATTTTTTCAAGTAAAATTTCACTTAAAAAAAATCCAATTAACAATTAATCTTTATCTTCTCTGTTTGTCACTTTTCTTTTTTGCCAATCAGTCTTTTTTTTATTTCAATTCCACCTTGGCACCGGCTGCTTCAAATTTTTTCTTTAGCTCTTCAGCTTCTTCTTTTTTGACGTTTTCTTTTATTACCTGAGGGCCAGTAGCTACCGCATCAACTAAATCTTTTGATTCCTTCAAGCCCTTACCGGTAGTATCTCTTACCACTTTTATCGCTTCAATTTTTTTCTCGCCAATGGCTGTCAAAATAACATTAAAAACAGATTTTTCTTCTTCAGCTGGAGTTGAAGGAGCGGACGCAGCCGCAACTGGAACCGAAACCATTTGGGGAGCAGCAGAAACTCCAAACTTTTTCTCTAAAATTTTAACTAATTCAGCCAGGTCTAAAACGTTCATTTTTTCAATTTCTTCTACCAGTTTTTTAAATTTTTCTGGAATTTCATTTTCAATTTCTTTTATCATATTATCTTAATCATATTATTTTATTTTTTGCTGACCTTTAATTGAGTAATTTGAGATAGAAGGAAAACAAAATTTCTCAAATTTTCTCTCAAAAGGTGAATAAAATTTGAGATTGGAGCCGAAATACTTCCAGCCAATCTTGCCAGCAATTCTTCTTTTGTCGGTAATTCTGCTATCTCAATAATTCTTTCTTTCTCTAAGAATTTTCTTTCCCAAATCCCTCCCAAAATCTTTAACTTGGGGTTTTCTTGAGAAAATTGAAAAACTAATTTTGCTGGAGATGTCTCGTCTCTATAGCCAAAAATTAAAGCAATTTGACCTGATAACTTCTTCGTCTTCATCTCAATTTTTGCCTTTTGAAAAGCAATATCTGTTAAAGTCTTTTTGGTGACTTTTAATTCGGAATTAGCGGACTTTAATTTTTTTCTTAAACCGAGAAGGTCTTTAACCTTTAAACTCGTAAAATCAACAAAGATCATTATTTTTTGTTGTTCAATTTTTTCTGTTAAGTCTTCAATAATTTTCTGTTTTTGAATTTTTGTTAAAGGCATAAAAAAACTGCGTTTTACCGCAGACAACAAAAAATCTTTACCTCGATAGGATTTATCTTCGATTCGCCGAAGGACCTATTGTCTACGGTAAACTATTTTAGATTAATCATTTCTTATTCTTTTGTCAAGAGGGCAACGATAGCTTCGCCAAATTTTCTAGCTGCTCCCGGTCCGTTGGCGGTAACAATTTTATTGTCGACGACAACCGATTCCGATGAGTGACGAGCGCCATTTTTTTCTAAAATCCTTGCTGCTGATTTATCAGTAAAGCTTGTCCAGACGGTGGCGGTCTTTCCTCTCAAAACTCCGGCTTTTGCCAAAATGATTGGTGCAACACAAATAGCACCTAAAATCTTATTTTCAAAAAAAGAAAAAGCCTCTTGAGCTATTTTGTATGACAAATCATTGTCCAGGCGAGGAATGGCTCCCGGACCGCCAATAAACAAAATAGCGTCAAAATCCGTTACCCGAAGGTCTTTAAGTAGAATATCAACATCAGCTTCCCCGCCAAATTTGCCAATGGCCTTGCCGGATGAATCCGATACGGTGACAACTTCAGCTCCTGCCTTCTCTAAAACTTCTTTTGTCTCAAAATATTCTTCATCACGAAAATCCCGAAAAGCAATAATTATTGCCACTCTTTTTTCTTTTAAAATTTTTTCTGCCATTTTAATTTTGGAAAACCTCACTTTCAATTAGACCTTTATCCAAAACTCTAATTATTATAATAACACTTATCCTAAGAAAAATCCAATCCCCATCTTCCCTTAACCACCGCAACCCAAAATCAACAATCTTTAAAGTTCAAATATATTCACTTAATAACGCCATGGCGTATTTAAGTAAACACATTTTTCCTGAATATGTTTATTTTCTTTGCATTATTTCAACCCAAAAAACTCTCGCATTTTGTCATCATTGTCTACTTCTTTAGCGACGACTAAACAAACTTCTTTCTCGCTTAAACCGAAAAATTCCTTCAAAAGTTCTATTTCATCTCGACAATCAAAGGCATGAACCCAAACGCTTTTTTGTAATTGATAAAAACCCAGATCTTTTAATTTTTGGCGGAAAAGATCTCGATAAAATTTTCTTAATTGGGAAATATCAAATATCACCATTCGCCACAATTTATCCCACTTTTTTAGCCTTTTTACTTCTAAGCTATCAATTTGGAATCGGCCAGCCTTTATTCTTCCCTTTTCGGTTAAGGTGATATAAATTTGATGGTTTTTCTTTCTAATTTCTAAACAATCTTCTTTTTGGAGACGATGAAAGGCGGTATAGAATTTTCTCTTTGGATATTTTTGCCAACGTTTCAAATTTCGCCAGAGACGCATAACAAAATAGGGCGAACTTGCCGCTACATAAATTGCTCCAGCTATTGCTAACCAAGATAAAATATCTTTCACGATCTCTGATTTCGGCTTTCTAAAATAATATTTGTATTTTCCTAACTTACTCATTTTATTCGTTATTAATTTTTTTTATTCGTTATTAATTTTTTAGACCTTTTCTTAATATTATCAGCTCTTTCAAAATGTGTAAAATTAATTCGCCATGGCAGAATTAAGTGTACAAATTTGAATCTATAAATTTTTATTATTTTGAGGAAAATGATTTAGAAAATGGACTTTGTTTTTCTTTTTAAAAGATATATAATCTACTAAGGAATATGAAGAATAGCTTTAGATTAGTTATTTTTAGTTTATTTTTAATTGGTTTTCTTTTGTCTGCCTGGTTTGGACAAAGGAAATTAATTTTAATTTATCAACAACTTGAATCAGAAAGGATTTTTGACCGAGAAGGAAAAGAAATCGCCATTTTGCCAAATGAAAGAGGAAATGTGGCGCGATATTTAAATGAGGTTCCGCCAAAATTCAAAAAACTCTTAATTGAAAAAGAGGATAAATATTTTTACTATCACTTTGGAATTAATCCCATCAGTACTTTTCGGGCAGCGCTTGGTTATTTTAATTTGGCTCCAAAAAGAGCTTCTAGTACTATCACCCAACAATTGGTCAAAATTTTATTAGAAAAGGAGTTTGAAAGAAATTTAAAAAACAAAATTATTGAAGCCTTTTATGCTCTTTCTTTAGAAATTTTCCAGAGTAAAGAGAAGATTTTAACGATGTATACCAATTCCCTTTATTTAGGAAACCAAGCTCAAGGAATAGCCCAGGCCAGTCAACTTTATTTTGGAGTTCTTTCCGACTTTTTAACCACAGGACAAATTCTCCAAATCTTAGCCACTATTAGTTCCCCTACTCAAAGAAATCCAGCTAAAGAAATAAACGAAAAAATCGCTTTTTCTTTGGCAGAAAAATTAAATTTAAAAGAAGATTTGGAAATTACCAACTCAAAAGTAGTTCAAGAAAATATCAAAAAATTTCTTGCCTTTAATGAAAGTTATTTTGAAATCAAAGATTTGATAAAAAATGGTTTTACAAGCACTCAATTAACAATTGACAAAGAACTCACTCAAAAAACTAGAGCAATTGTAAAAAGAAATTTGGAAGATTTAAAAGAAAAAAGGGTGAAAAATGCGGCTGCCATCGTGATTTTGTT
This sequence comes from bacterium, assembly GCA_036803205.1. GTDB lineage: Bacteria > Patescibacteriota > Minisyncoccia > Minisyncoccales > GBS-2 > DAIRUS01. The sequence goes on from DAIRUS010000011.1 coordinate 11,828, forward strand.
GCCAGAAAATGAAATTTTGGCGATGGTTGGCTCGCCCAATCCCTATTCTTTTAAAGATGGTGCACAAATTAATATGCTTTTTCAGCCCCGGGCGGTTGGTTCTACTATTAAACCCTTCATTTACTTGAAAGCCTTTGAAAAAGGACTGAGGCCTTATACTTTAATCGATGACCGGGAATATAAATATATTACCGCTATTGGCTTTCCTTTGTATCCCCGAAATTTTGATTTACAATATCGAGGAAACGTAAATTTACATTATGCCTTAGCTAATAGCCTTAATGTTCCAGCAGTCAAGGTCCTAGAATATTTAGGTTTAAAAAATTTTGCTGATTTTTTTGAAGGAGATTTAGGATTTCGACCCATTCAGAGTTGGGAAAATTATCAGATGGGTATCGCTTTGGGCGGGCTGGAAATGAGTCTCTGGGATTTAGCCAAATTTTTCACCATTTTCCCTCAACAAGGAGTCTTGAAGGATTTAAAAATTAATCCTCAAAACGAAAATTCAAAAAAGGAAATTGTTTCTCCTGAATATGTTCAGCTTGTCAATAAAATTTTAAGCGACCGAAAAACCGGCATTGACCAATTTGGATTAATAAGCAATTTAAATCTACCAGAAGAAAATTATGCTTTAAAGACCGGTACCTCACGAAATTTTTTGGATAGCTGGATAATAGGTTATACCTCTGATTTTTTAGTCGGCGTCTGGCTGGGCAATGCTGATAATGAGCCCATGAATGCCCTTTCTGGTCAAGAAGGAGCAGGTCGAATCTGGGCTGAAATTATGGAGCTCCTTTTTAACTCAAAGTATAACAAAAAAACTCCTTTCAAATTTAATCTAATTGAAGAATTTAAGATGGGAGAAGGGGTAGAATATGGATTGAAAAAAGATGATTATCAAAGGATTAAAAATATCTTAATTGCCGAAGATAAAGGTTTAATTTTAAATCCTCATCAGGGAGATACATTTTTATTTGAGGAAAATAGTAAAATAATTCTCAAAGCCAAAGAAAAAGTTAGTTGGTTTATCAACGGAGAATTTTTAAATCAGGGGGAAGAAGTAATTTTTTCGCCCCCAAAATCTGGCAATTATAAAATCAAAGCTCAAAATCTCTCTCAAAATGAAATTATTGAAATCTTTTTAATTGAACAATGAATCTCAAATTAGTAAGAAAAAAAATTAGCCCGAAATCAAAACACAGATTTTAAAAAATCCCTCAATTTTTTTTTAATTTTTTTTAAAAATTGTTAAAACTCTTAGTAATAAAAATGTATCCACTTAACACCGCCATGGCGTAATTAAGTAAATACTCTTAGTTTCAGTTTTGTCATCAAATTTTATTTTAACCCCTTTTAACTCCTTAGGCAATTTATTGTCTTTCTAGTTGATAAGTTTATTTTTTATTTTTAAATTGATGGGGAGAATAATAACAACGATGGTTGTTTCACTATTTTACCTCAAAATAACTGGCGGAGGTGCGGCCAAAGTTTTCTGGAAAATACATTTCGGAGACTAAGGCTGGCAAATGGATAAACTTTCCTTTAATTAGGGCTCGCACGTAGTACTCAAATTCATAAATCCCGGGCAATAACCTTTCTTTAAATAAGAAGGCCCGGTCATCGCGAAGTTCTTTGAAATTAGGTAGAAATGATCTATTGTTATAGCGCCAAAAATAATAATCGTAATCCCACCAATGACTTGATTCCCTTTTTTCTTCCAGCAAAAGTGATTTTTGTTCAGTTTCTAAATCCAGATTGATAATTTCCAGACCGGCAGGAATGAAGTCTTCAACTGTCACAAAATTACGACCTTCAGGAACAGTAATCTTAAGATGGACTTTTAAGACATCACCAACTTTTGCTTCTTTGACCGGATTTTTGTTTTCTTTATCCTCTAAAGCATAAATTTCTCTTTCAATGGTAAATCCTTCATCACGGGGAGGAATTTTTTCAGCTGGCAGATAATATTTCAAAGCCATATCATAATATAAAGTATTTGGTAAATTGTTGCGATTTTCTTTTAAGAAAGAGATAGTATTGATTTCATTGAATTTTAAATTAGAAAGAGGAATTTCTTTTTTGAATTGGTCTAAAATGGTTTCTTTATTAAAATGGAATTTGTCTTCTTTTTTCTCGTTAACTAACAGATCGATAATAAAATCTGATTCGGTCTCCCTTTTCCACTTTAAGAACTCAGTAAAGGCATCAACAACCGAACAAGTATTGTTGGTTGAACCCCAAGCACCATCACTGGCTCGACTGTTGAGCAACCATCTAATAACTTTGTCCAAAACCGGAATCTCTCTTTTTTCAGTTGACAATGCCTTTAAAAATAAAGCTGTATTATTTATTGGAGTTTCATAGTAATACCATAAGAAATTTTCGTTCGGTGATAAAAAGGCACCCCTCGAATCAATATCAATTCGATTTTCTAAAATTTGAAAGATTTTATCCTTTAAATTTTTATCAAAATCTCCTTTGGAAAGCAAAATTGCTAAATAGGAAAGGGAGTTATTGCTAATTTTTTCATTGATAAAGTAATTATCGTTGGCAATCTCAATAATCTGGTTTCTCAATTGACTATATTTGGTAGCATCTTTTTGGAAATCAGGAAGATTAAAAAGGGTATAGGCAGTTAAAATGACAGTATTTTTTTCTTTATAAATATTATTGGTAGTAACCACTTTATAGAGAAAATCAGCTGCTCTCTTTAAGCTGTTTCTATTAATCTCGTAGCCAGCTTGAGAGAGGTTGTTTAAAGTATTAACAACATGGAGGGTGACATAAAAGTTTGATTCTCCTTTCGGCCAAAAGCTAAATCCCCCATCATAATTTTGATAATTGTAAATTTTTGCCAAACCAATGGCCACTACTTCATCAATAGTGTATTCCCTACCTTCTGCGTCTTTGATTTTTTCAAGTTTAAATTTATCAGCTAAATTTGGCAAATCGAGACTTTTTTTCACAATGGCAATGGCGTTTAATCTACTGGCTATCTGCTCAACACAATCATAGGGGAACTGCAATAAATAATTAAGAGCATCAGACAAAAAGATAGCTAAGGTTGCCGAGCTTTTAATTGTTAGCTCTCCCTTATCTTTGACAATATTGTCTGGCAAAAAGACATATTCTTTTGTTTCTTTGGCTCGAGTATAATTTGAGGTAGCAGTTACTTCGTAAGTGTTGTTTCGGGTAATTTTAATTGATTGCTCAACTGTATCTTCCAAACCATCGGTTTTGGCTGAAAGTAAAAAGTAATGTTCTTCTTGTGCATAATTAGGGGGAGCTTGAACCTTAAAATAAAAAGTTTGACTTTCTTCTGGTTTTAAAGTCAAAGTCTTTTCTGGGGAATCATCTAATTTAAGGGTTTGGCTTTCAAACTTCAAAAGAATTTTCTGGGTTTTTTTGCTTTGGTTGAAAATTTTTGCTCCAATGAAAAATTCGTCACCGGGGATAACAAATCTTGGTTTCAAAGGAGTAACCATCAATTCTTTTTTTGTTAGAAATTCCAGATAACTCACTCCCAATTTGGTATCTTTGGTTACTCCTACAACTTCGGTTTGCCAGGTGGTCAAATTGTCAGGCAGAGTAAATTCAACCTTAGCTCTACCTAAAGCATCGGTTTTAATTTGGGCTTCCCAAAATGCTGTCTCTTTAAAAATTCCTCTCTTTTTCTTAGCTAAATCTTCCGCTCCACTAACACCATTTCCATCTCCTCCTTTGCCATCCTCCATTATGTCAACTTCTGTTTCTACTAAAACATTTTTCAAATTAGAAGCAGTAGATACGATTAAGGGAAACCTACTATAGAAAAATGTCACCGGATTTTTCTTGGGATTTCCTTTTAAAGCCAAAACGCTTAAATCAACCACTGCCACTGAGAGTTCAGCCGAAACTGGTTGATCTTTAAAATCTTTGGTTTTAATATCTAAAATAACTTTTTCTCCGGGAAGATAATATTTTTTATTTGATTGAATTTCAATTTTTAATTCCCTTTCTTGAGTATTGACAGTAAACTCTACTCCGCCACATTTAACTGATGGCTCTGACGAAATTAAAGTGACTGAAAGGAAAATATTTGGCACATATTCCGATTTTGTTTCAAAACTATATTGATAAAGGTTCCCTGAAATCTCTCTAATTTGATATTCAAAAATCTTCCCTCTTTCAACGACAATTAAAGCCTTAGCCCTGGCGTAAGGGGATTTGATAATAATTTTTCCCTCTTCTCCCACCGTCAAATTTTTCTTTTCCGCCACCAGTTCTAAGAAAGTATCTTCGCTCGGTCTAATTGAAACCTGACTGGGACCGGAAACATAAAAATCATAAATCGAGAAAACTAAATTTCCCTTTTTGTCTTTGGCTGACACTTCTGCCTCGTAACTTCCTTCTTCGGTAATTTTTAATCTTTGAGTAAAATTTCCCTTCTCATTAGTATCAAATTGAAAAGCCTGAACTAAATCTCTTTTCTTCTCCCAATCATAATAATATCGACCATTAGCTTCCTGCCTTTTTACCCAGATCCAGTCAATCTTATAAATTTTCAGCTCAATATTTTTTACCTTCTGTTCTTTGCCCTCGGTATCAACTGATTTTACCTTGATATTAAAGTCCTCACCCTTGGTAAGAAAATAGCGATCAGTTTTTACTCCCAGATAAAATTCGCCCGCATGGACGATAAATGACTTTTGAGCCGAAACGGTTTGGCCTTGGGGATTTTTGACCGTGACGTCAATAACAAAAATTTTGCTCTTTCTTTCTGTTTCTTTAAACAGTTTATCAAAATCAAGCTCTTCTAAAATTTCAGCTTCTCCCTTTTGACTAAGATTAGTCTTTCTCCTTAAAATGAATTTATCTCCATAACCGGAAGGCCAATAATACCAGTCGCTATCAAAACGAAAATATTCGTCTTGATATCTGTCAAAATAATAGTTTTGAGAAGAAATAGTATAATAAACCTCACCTCCTTCCAAAGGTACACCAAAATAGTAATTGGCTTCAACTTTGAGCTGAAGCTTATCTTTTGAAATGTATTCTTCTTTATCAGTTTTTAATTTGACTTCAAAAGGTGCGGGAAGATATTCTTGAACATCAAAATAATAACAAAAATACTGATCTCCAGTACAAACTCGATAAGAACCCAAGGGGGCGTCTTTTGGTAGAACGAGTTTGGTATTGAATGTGCCAAAATCAGAAATAGCTAAATCCTGATTGAAAATCTCGTCATTCCGGGAATTATGAACCTTGAGGTTAATTTTTTCCACACCAATCTCATAATCTCCATCAAAACCCTGACGATAAATCCCTTTAATGAAAACTTCTTGAGATGGACGATAAATTGGTTTATCAGTATAAAGATAAATTTTTTTGGCTAAAAACCACTCTCCTCCATATTTTAATTGGCTCCTTTTAGTAAGTAAAACCGTTGAGTCTTCGCCTTTTTCAACAATAACTGCCTCGACTTGATCAAAGACCGTAGTCTCAGCAATTCCCTGAAAATTGGTCAAAAAAGAACCGGTAAAATTTAAATTGTCGCCCTGGTAAAAAGAAACTTTAGCTCCAACAACCGGTTCTAAATTAGTCAGATCAGTGACCCAATAAAGATTTTTAAGTTTTTTTAATTCGCTTGGTCTCAAACCATCTGATAACTCAATTTTCTTTTC
>DAIRUS010000012.1:0-14187 GCA_036803205.1 bacterium
TGGGGTATAAATTTCCCTAAATAAGGATGTAATCTGTGAACATGTTTTGTTCTTTTCCACTCTGGAACGTCAGCAAAAGATAAATCAATTCCAAAATTTTGAATATTTTTTTCTTGCCAATTAAAAATTTTTTGTTTTTGATCAGTCAATATTTCCGTCATTTTTTATTTTAACCTTCAATTAATTCTTCGATTTGTTCGCAGATGATTTTTGGAACGCCATCTCTGGCATCAACCCGGCCGGAAACTAAAACAATTTTATTTTCTTGAAAAGCGGTGGGGTTTTTTTGAATGATGCTGGGGAAAACAATCACTTCAATTTTGTCGGTTAAATCTTCCAAATTCATAAACAACATCGGGCTTCCATTTCTAGTAAAAATTCTCTTAATTTGGGAGATAATACCACCGATTCTGATTGGCCGACCGAACAAATTTGGTTTTAAATTAGCAATTTTCATTGCTTTTTTTTCTAAAACTTTCTGGAAGTCGTCTAAAGGATGTGAGCTGACAAATAGCCCAAGCAATTCTTTTTCCCAAAAAATTTTCTCCCACTTGGTGGCTGGGGTTGTATTTTCAAGATAAATTTTATTTTGGGGAGCATCCGGCCTGTTTTTTTGGAAAAGCCCAAAAAGTGTTTTTTGGCCATTAAGTTTAATTCTTTGATGCTCTCGGTTAAATTCCAAGAGCTTTTCCAAATTTAATAAAAGTTTTTTTCTCTCCTCAAATTTTTCAAAAGTTCCGGCTTTAATTAAACTCTCCAATGATTTTTTATTTAAATCTTTACAATTTATTCTCAAAAGAAAATCCTCAGTCGACTGAAAGGGGCCGTTTAATTCTCTTTCTTTGACTATTGTCTCAACACAGTTTTCTCCTACATTTTTGATTGCCAATAATCCAAAACGAATTTGTTTTTTTTCCGGCACAACGGTGAAATTGCGCCAACTTTCATTGATATCAGGCGGCAAAACTTCAATACCCATTCTCTTGCATTCTCCAATTAAAAAACCAATTCTTTCTACATCTGCCTTTTCGGAAGTTAAGAGAGCGGCCATAAATTCTAGGGGGAAATTGGCTTTTAAATAGGCGGTTTGGTAGGCAATAATGGCGTAAGCACAGGAATGGGACCTATTAAAAGAATAACGAGCGAAAGGTTCAAACCAGTTCCAAATTTTTTGAGCAACACTTTCTTCGATTTCGTTTTTTTTACAACCTTCGATAAATTTTTCTTTTTGAGCCAGAAGTAGATTTTTAATTTTTTTACCAATTGCTTTTCTTAAAATATCGGCTTCGGCTAAAGAAAAACCAGCTAGTTCTTGGGCAATTTTCATCACTTGTTCTTGATAGAGACAAATACCATAGGTGGATTCTAAAATTGGTTTTAGCTTGGGATGTAAATATTCAATTTTCTTCTTTTTATGTTTTCCGGCGATATAATCTGGAATAAATTGCATCGGGCCTGGTCGATAGAGGGCGACCATGGCGATAATATCCTCTAATTCGGTTGGTTTTAATTGTTTTAAATACCTTCTCATCCCCTCTGATTCAAGTTGAAAAATTCCAATGCAGTCTCCTTTTTGTAACAATCGATAGGTCTTTTTATCATTTAAGGGGAGATTTTCAATATCAATTTTTTGATTATGAACCTTATAAATTCTTGATAGAGTGTCTTCAATGATGGTTAAGTTTTTTAATCCTAAAAAATCCATTTTTAAAAGTCCCAATTCTTCAATAGCGTGCATTTCATATTGAGTGACAATATTTTGGTCGTCTTGAGTTGGATGTTGAAGGGGAACAATTTCATTCAATGGCTCCGAAGAGATAACCACTCCGCAGGCATGAGTTGAGGCATGGCGAGCCACTCCTTCTAGTTTTCTGGCGCATTCAATTAATCGTCTAACTTTCTCATCTGATTCATAAAGTTGACGAAATTCAGCAATTTTCGCTAAAGCCTCATCTAAGTTTAGACCAAACGGAATCATTTTTGCCACTCTATCACAAAAAGCATATTGATAATTTAGGGCTCGACCAACGTCTCTGACAACCGCTCTGGCAGCCATTGTTCCAAAAGTGATAATTTGGGCCACTTTTTCTCGGCCATATCTTTGAGCAACATAATTTATCACTTCGTCTCTTCTTCGGTCAGTAAAATCCAAATCAATATCAGGCAAAGAAATCCTTTCCGGATTTAAAAATCTTTCAAAAAGGAGTTTATATTTTATTGGGTCTATATTGGTAATATTGAGAAGGTAAGCGACTAGAGAACCTCCCACCGAACCTCTACCTGGGCCGGTGACAATCCGATTAGCTTTTGCCCAATTGACAACATCCTGAACAATTAAAAAATAAGAGGCAAAACCCGTTTGTTTAATTATCGAAAGTTCATATTTTAATCTTTCAATAACTTCTTGCCTTGGATTTTCGCCAAATTTTTTTTTTAAACCTTCTTGACAGAGCTCTTCTAAATATTCCTCGACTGTTTTTCCAGATGGAGGGATATATTGAGGTAATCTAACTTTTCCCAATTCAAAACTGAAATTACAGTCTGAGACAATTTTTTGAGTATTGTCTATAACTTCAGGCATCTCTTTGAAATCTTGAATCATTTTTTCGGAAGGGCGGAAAGAAAAATCATCAGCTTTCATTGTTAACCTTTCAGGATCATTAGGATCGGCACCGGTATTAATAAGCATTAAAATATCTTGAGCCTCAGCATCTTCTGGTTTTAGGTAATGGGAATCATTAGTAGCAACCAGAGGAATTTTTAGTTTTTTTGACATTTTAATCAGGGCTTGATTGACTATTTTTTGCTCTTTCAAATTTGGGTGATATTGTATTTCCAAATAAAAATTATCTTTTCCAAAAATTTCTTGATACCTTAGGGCAGTTTTTTCCGCCTCTTTAATCTCTTTTGCTAAAATTAATTGAGGAATTTTTCCTTGAAGACAGGCAGTTAAACAAATTAAGCCCTTGGAGTGTTGAACTAGTAATTCCTCATCAATTCTCGGTTTGTAATAAAAACCTTCTAAATGGGCGTCGGTAATTAATTTCACTAAATTTCTGTAACCTTCTTTATCTTTCACCAACAATATCAAATGGTATCTTTTATCATCAATCTTAGGCCTTTTTTGGTTTATTTTCTCAAAAGCCAAATACATTTCACAGCCGATAATGGGTTTTATTCCTTTTTCAGTTGCTTTTTTGTAAAATTCTACTGCTCCATAGATTGCGCCGTGGTCAGTTAAAGCTACTGAATCCATACCCAATTTTTGGACATAGTCCAAAAGTTCATCTATCTTTGGCAAACCATCGAGTAGGGAATAGTGACTGTGAACATGAAGATGAGTAAACTTCATAAAATAAAAATTTAATCAAAGAGATTAGTTCATTTTACTTTTTCCCAAAAACTAAGTCAATTGTGATAAAATAAATTTAAAATAATGAAATACCCTAACACAAGCGAAGAAAAAAAACTATGGAAAAAAGGATATCAATTTGTTGTTGGTTTAGATGAAGCAGGCCGAGGATCCCTGGCCGGACCAGTGGTGGCGGCTGCTGTTTCAATAAACACAAAATACAAAATACAAAATATAAATTTAAAAGATTCTAAAAAGTTGACGCCAAAACAAAGAGAACAATTTTATAAACTTATAATCAAAAATCCAAACATTGAGTGGGGGATAGGTAAGGTTTCAGAAAAAATTATTGACAAAATCAATATTTTGGAGGCAACAAAATTAGCAATGAAAAGAGCGATTAGGAATTTAATTAAAAAATGTCAAAATAAAGAAACAAAAAAACAGATTAGTTATTTTTTGATTTTGGACGGCAAAATGAAACTAAAACTATCAATTCCCCAAAAATCAATTATCAAAGCAGATGAGAAAGTTTTCTCCTGTACAGTAGCGAGCATTATTGCTAAAGTAAGGCGAGATAGAACGATGATGTTTTATCATAAAAAATATCCAAGATATGGATTTGATAAACACAAAGGCTATCCCACTAAGTATCATTTAAAAATGTTAAAAAAATTTGGCTCCTGCCCAATTCATCGGAAGAACTTTCAACCGCTCAAGAGAAGCCTTGAAAAATTTTAACCTTTTTGTTATCATGAAAGATAGCTTTATCAATTTTTTATTTTGAATAATAAAAAAACATGGCCGTTCCCAAAAAAAGAACATCAAAATCCCGGCAGTTAAAACGGAGATCACAAATTTTTTTAAGAAAGCCCGCTTTAGTTAAGTGTCCAAAATGTGGGCATTTAATTTTACCCCATACGGTCTGTTCTTTCTGTGGCTATTATAAAGGCAAAGAAGCGATAAATGTTTTAGCCAAATTGGACAAAAAGGAAAGAAAAAAGCGAGAAAAGGAAATGAAAATGAAAGAAAAAGAAGAAAAAAAAGAAAAACCCTTGAGCTGGAAAGAGCTTTCAAGAAAACATTTTTAATACCTTCTTCTATGAGTTCAAGGCATTTGTCAAGAAGTATTGTTATGCAATCTCTTTACGAGTGGGATTTTTCGGATAAAAAGGCGGACTTGGAAAAAATTGTTGAGCGAAATTTTAAAGAGTTTGGTCCAGGGTTAGAAGATAAAAGTTTTGTTTGGGAATTGATTAGGGGGGTGATTCAACACTTAAAAGAAATTGATAAAATTATTTCAAAATCTGCTCCCCAATGGCCATTAGACCAAATTGCTATTATTGACAGAAATATCCTCAGGATTGGAATTTATGAATTATTATTTGGAAATAAAGAGGCCGTTCCGCCAAAGGTGGCTCTTAATGAAGCAATCGAGCTGGGAAAATCTTTTGGTGGTGAAAACTCTGGCCGATTCATTAATGGCGTTTTGGGAACGATCTATCGAGAAATGGAAAAAATAATATAAACATATTTCAGTTATTTTATGAAAGACTTTTCTTTTCTTGAAAAAAAACTAAGTTTAAAATTTAAAAACAAGGATTTACTTGTCCAGGCCTTTTGTCATCGTTCTTATTTAAACGAAAATCCAAAGTTTTATTTAGAACATAATGAGAGATTGGAATTTTTAGGCGACGCGGTCTTAGAATTAGTAGTCACTGAATATCTCTATCAAACATATCCTAAAAAATCAGAAGGCGAACTAACTAATTGGCGAGCCGCTTTAGTTAATGCCAAGATGCTGGCTGAGGTGGCTAAGAGCTTAGATTTTAATGATTTTTTATTATTATCTAAGGGAGAAAGCCGAGAGATGGGAAAGGCTAGATTATACATTTTGGCTAATACTTTCGAAGCGTTTATCGGAGCAGTTTATCTCGACCAAGGATATAAAGCCTGTCAAGAATTTATAAAAAAATATTTAATCATTAGATTACCAGAAATTATTGAAAAAGGTCTTTTTAAAGATGCCAAATCCCATTTTCAAGAAGAAGCCCAAGAAAGGGTTGGGATTACTCCTGTTTATAAAGTTTTGGAAGAATGGGGACCAGACCATGCCAAACATTTTATTGTTGGTGTGTATTTGGGTGATGAATTGGTCGCCAAAGGCGATGGTTCTTCAAAACAAGAAGCTGAGCTAGAAGCGGCCCAAAATGCTTTAGAAATTAAAAATTGGTAAAAAATTCTATGTTAACAATTAGATTATTTAGAGTAGGTAAAAAAAATCAGCCATCTTTTAAAATCGTCGTCACAGATAAACGAAACCCTCCCCGAGGCGGACTTTTTGTTGAGGAGGTTGGTTTTTGGAATCCTTTAACAAAAGAAAAAGTTTTGAGAAAAGAAAGAGTCAAATATTGGTTATCGGTTGGAGCTCAACCTTCAAGAACAGTTTATAATTTATTGCTGACTGAGAAAATTTTGGAAGGAAAAAAAATACCGAAACACAAAAAGAAAAAAACAGACCAAGAGAAACCTTCTGAAGGAATTAAAACAGAACAATTACCCCAAAAACCGAATGAAGGAGGAACTTAAACTTGACAAATTGTAAGATAGTGCTAAAATTTATAATGTGGCAAGCTGCAAAAAGGAGGTGAAAAAATGTGGCTTTTGCCATTAGTTCTTGGAGGATGTTTGATGAGTGGTAGTTTAAGTGGAATTGCCATCTTCTATTGGTATCGGTGGAAGAAACCAGATGGCAAGGAAATCAGAACAATCTTCAAGTTGTTGCTCGGCGCCATTGTTGGCGTCGGAGCCATCCTTCTCGTCGGCGGCCTGATTCTGGAATAGTTTAATCGCGAGGGGTAAAAACCCCTCGCTTTTTTTTGTTTTAAATTAAGGACTTTAACTAAGAGTTTGGGGACTTTTTTTCCTCTTCCTGAGAGCACCGCTCTTTTGTGTTGAACTCAGGTGAAGAAAGCAAGTGCGAGAAGGTGCAAATGAGACTTCTCGCTTTCTTAGGCGCCCCGCCTGCCTCTTTCAACCTAAGCGCTAACCGTGCCTTTGGAGCAAGACCTATAATATCTCAGAGACATCTACTGAAACGCCGATGACATCACTATTTTCTTTGTCACTGATTTTTTGGTTGATGGTAGATAAATAAAATTCCTATCAGCCTTTTTCCTGATGGAGCTGCCAATGGTTCAGAGATTTTTTTAATTAATTTTTTAAGGTTATCAGAGTCTTTTTTGAACGAGGATTGGGCCGGGAAGCTTTCTTTTTTACTTACAAGTAATCAGTGTTGCTCTATTGGGAAGTGGTGTTTGGCAACTCCCCTTTGTTTCTGTTTTAACTAGGATTTTAACGGTCATTGGGATAGGAAGTTTTTTTATCATTTAGAAAAGCGTAATCAGAAACTGAGGATTGGTTACTCTATTCCAACCTTTGGGTTTTTCCAATACGTTGGGGACTTATACAGGGCTTGACAGACCTTCCAAAAAATCATAAAATAAGAAAATAGTAGCTTTTTACAGCATTGGCCGATTCTCCGTTTGATTGAAGGAGAGGTAGGCAGCTTGAATCCTTCGGCTAAAAATAATGAGCTTAGAAGGATTTCAGAAAGGTCGGGCTACTAGAAATGATTCGTTGTTGTTATTGAAACAGATTATGATTGAGAAAAAAGCAGCCGATTTAGAATTCCTTGAGTATGTGGTGAAAGCTTTGGTTGATCGCCCAGAAGATGTCAAAATCGACCGGAAGGTTGATGAAATGGGGGTTTTACTTTCTCTGAAAGTAAATCCCGAAGATATGGGTCAGATCATTGGCAAAGCTGGAGCCACCGCCAGAGCTATTAGGTCTCTAGTTCGGATAATCGGTCTGAAAAATCACGCCAGAGTGAATTTAAAGATCGAAGAACCAGAAGGCGGAAGAGCTACTCGAGGGAAAAAAGCTCCAGCCGAAGAGCTGGATGAGCTAAAGCTGTAAAATCATTTGAGTTTACAGTAAAATGAAGCGGTGCTATTATCAAAATAGCACCGTTTTCATTTAACTTTATTTTCTAATAAATGACTAAATTTTTAAGCCGTTTATAATGGGTGATATGATTACATTTGACGTCGTCACCATTTTTCCGAAAATTTTTCAATCTTTTTTAAAAGAATCCTTTATTAAAAAAGCCCAGGAGAAGGGTTTGATTAAAATTAGAATTCACAATCTCAGGGATTTTACCACCGATAAACACAAAACCGTTGATGATAGACCTTATGGTGGTGGACTTGGTATGGTATTAAAGATTGAGCCAATCGTTAGAGCTCTTCGGGTTTTGGCAAAATTCAAAATTCAAAATTCAAAATTCAAAATTGCAAATAAAAATTCAAAAATCATATTGTTTACACCTCGTGGTAAGAGATTTAATCAGAAGATAGCATATCAGTTCTCAAAACTTGAACGGATAATAATGATTTGCGGCCGATACGAAGGCGTAGATGAAAGAATAGCAAAATATATTGCTGATGTAGAGTTATCTATCGGACCCTATGATTTAATGGGTGGGGAATTGCCGGCTATGGTGGTTATCGAAGCAGTGGCGAGACTGATCCCAGGAGTTTTGGGAAAACCAGAATTATTAAAAGAAAGGATTACCAAAGAAAAGGGATTTATTGAATATCCCCAGTATACCCGACCAGAAGTTTTTTCGCCCAAAAGAGGTGTTTTTTGGAAAGTACCGAAAGTTTTATTATCTGGTAATCATAAAAAAATCGAACAATGGCGTTCAAAAAGAAAAAAGACTATTGTCTAAATTTTTCTTTTGTATTAAAATTTAACTATGGGTAGGTGGCTGAGTAGACAAAGGCACCAGACTGTAAATCTGGCGGCTTCTAGCCTCCGCAGGTGCAAATCCTGCCCTACCCACCAAATTGCCAGAGTAGTTCAGTGGTAGAACGTTTTCTTGGTAAGAAAAAGGTCATGGGTTCGATTCCCATCTCTGGCTTAAAATATGGCCAAGAAAAAACCATTTATAAAATTTCAATGTTCAGAGTGCAAAAGAATAAATTATTATACTCGCAAATCAAAAAAATTAGTCGAGAGAAAATTGGAATTGAAAAAATTTTGCCGTTGGTGTCATAAACATACTTTACACAAAGAAATGAAGAAATAGGGGTCTGTAGTTCAATTGGTAGAATGACGGACTCCAAATCCGTTGGTTCCAGGTTCGAATCCTGGCAGACCCGCAAAGATATGAAAAAATTATCCTTTTTTAAATCAAAACTGGTTAAACCAAAAATTCTTTTAGGCATTCCTTTGGCCTTCTATTCTTTGGAGACTTTCTTTGGAGCCTTAGCGGGTTATTTTTTGACTAAATTCTTGGCCGGAAAAGAAGCCGGAAAACCAGGAAAAATAAAGTCGATCGTCTTTGAAATTAAAAATTGGAAAATTCATCTTCATCATTGGTTAATTATTTTTGGTTTTTTAAATCTTGCCCTTTATTATCAGTTTTTGCCTTTTCCACAATTTTCTTTTGGATTTTTGGGTGGGGCAGTTTTTCAAGGAATTACTTACCCCGATTGGTACAAAATTATAACCAGAAAAAAAAATAATGAATAAAAAAATTATTTTCCTAATTGTTATTGTCGTCGTTTTTTTAGTCATTGCCTATAATTTTTTTTTAAAAGAGGAAAAACCAGCTTTTTCTTTGGTTGAAGTTTCTCAGGGAAATGTTGTCCAGGTTATTTCTGAAACCGGGCAGGTGAGAAGGGGAGAGGAAGTAAATTTAGCTTTTAAAACTTCCGGAAAAATTGAAAAAATATATGTCATTGTTGGTCAGAAAGTTAAAGAAGGCGAAATTTTAGCCGAATTGGAAAAAGATCAGCTTTTGCTTCAGCTTCAAGAGGTAAGGGCTTATCTCGAAGCCCAAAAAACAAGATTAATAGAACTGGAAAAAGGACCAAGAATTGAGGAAATTCAAATTCTTCAGACTCAGCATGAAAAAGCCAAGATTGATTTAGAAAATTTATATCAAGATATTCCAACGCTTTTGAATCAGACCTATAATTTAGCCGAGGGTGCGATTAGACAACAAATTGCCGGTTTTTTCCTTTATAAAACCGAGGAAAGGCCATCTTATTACGAGTTAACTTATAGATCATGTAATGACCAGGCGGTCAATGATTCAACTTTTCAAAGAAAAATTTGCGATGAGAAATTGAGCGTTTGGCGAACTGAAATTAAAAATTTAAAAGATGATTGGAAAACACTTGAATCAGCCTTGGAAAAGGCAAAAAATTATTTGCTTTTCTTTCAAGATTTCCTTAATCGACTGAACGAGACATTAATCATTACCCAAGATTGCAAACTTTTCCCGGCAGAGATAGAAAAAATTACCATCAACAAATCATCCCTCAATTTGGCTTTGACCAATGTTAATAATGCCCTCACCTCTATTTATAATCAGAAAAAAGCAATTCAGTCTCAAAAATTAATCGTCCAAAATTATGATGAACAAATTAATCTTAAATTAGCCGGAGCTACTCCAGAACAAATTGATTATCAAGAAGCCCTGGTCAAACAAGCCCAAGCAAAAGTAGCCCTTTTGGAAAGCCAAATTGAAGAGACAGTCTTGCCAGCCCCTGTCAATGGTGAGGTGATAAGAATCAAAAAAAGAGTCGGAGAAATAGTTCAACCAATGCTCCAGGATGTAGTCATCTCCCTTTTGCCGGCCGACCAATTTCAGATTAAAGCTGATATTTATGAAGGAGAGATTCTTAAAGTAGAGGTGGGGAATCCGGTGAATATTTCTTTAGTGTCTTTTTCAGATCAAATTTTCAAAGGAAAGATAGTTTCAATTGAGCCGGCAGAAAAAATTAAAGAAGGAGTAGTTTATTATGAAGTGATAGTTGATTTCGAGAATGCTCCGGCTGGACTAAAATCAGGGATGAGTGCTGATTTGGAAATTCAAACCGCTTTTAAAGAAAATGTTTTGGTTATTCCAGAGAAAGTGATTATCAAAAAAGACAAAAAATCATTTGTTGAAATTTTAAAAGATGGCCAAATTGAAGAAAGAGAAATTGAAATTGGTCTAAGAGGTCGTGACGGAATGGTGGAAGTAATTTCCGGTTTACAATTAGGAGAAAAGATAATAATTAGAAGATAAGATTAATGATAGAGCCAATCATTAGATTAGAAAATGTTTGGAAAATTTATCGTTTAGACAAAACTGAAGTGCCGGCCCTAAGAGGTCTCAACCTGGAAATTTATCCAGGCGCTTTTGTTAGTATTATGGGACCTTCGGGTTCTGGCAAATCAACCTTTTTGAATATGATTGGTTGTTTGGATCTGCCGACCAAAGGCAAAGTTTTTTTAAAAGGGCGGGACATTTCTCAACTTTCGGAAAAAGAATTAGCTCAATTGCGAGGGAAAACCATTGGTTTTGTTTTTCAAGAATTTAATATTCTTTCAAACCTGTCCGCTTTAGAAAATGTCACTTTACCAATGATTTTTCAGGGTGTTCCAGCTAAACAAAGGGAAGAAAAGGCAAAAAAAATTTTAGAATCCGTTGGTTTAGCTAACCGGATTTTTCATCGAGCAATCGAATTATCAGGCGGTGAAAGGCAAAGAGTGGCAATAGCTCGAGCCTTTGCTAATGACCCGGAAGTGGTGGTTGCTGATGAGCCCACTGGTAATTTGGACTCACAAATGGGGAAAAAAATAATGGAAATCTTAAAAAATTTTCATAAAAATTACCAAAAAACAATAGTGGTTGTCACTCATAATTTTGAAATCGCTTCTTATGCCGAAAAGATTATCCAAATTAGAGATGGAAGAGTTATCTCTTAAAATTTTATGATTAATTTTCTTGAAATAAAAGAATGTTTTCATTTGGCTTTGAGGAATCTGAGAAATCGGTCTTTAAGAAGTTGGCTGACTATTTTAGGTATTGTGATTGGGGTATTTTTAATTATTTCTTTGTTTTCTTTAAGTGAAGGATTGAAAGAATCTTTAATGACTCAGTTAAGAATGATGAGGGGAGATTTGATATTTATTATTCCGGGCGAAATTAAAAATATGATAATGACTGTTCTGGGAGGATTGGAGTTTAGCAATTCTGAAATTCAAACTATTGAAAAAGTAATGGGAGTAGAAACAGTAGTAGTTTTCCCTTATGCTGCCGATGTTATCAGATATAAGGGAGAGGCAGAAATAAGTTTGTTGGCAGGCATTGATTGGGGTAAGGCTCTTTCTGTGGTGAAAGAAGATATGGGATATCAGGTAACCGAAGGTAATTTCCCTCGGCCGGGAACAAAAGAGGTTTTGGTCGGAAGTTTGGTGCCAAAGGAAATTTTTCCTGGGATGAAGGTGGGTGATGAAATTACAATTAAAAGTAGAAAATTTAAAATTACCGGCATTTTAATGTCGGTTGGTAGTAAACAGGATGATTCAATGATTATTTTGGACTTAGCTGATTTTAGGTCAGTGACCAATAAAAAAGAGGGTAGTCAGTTTTTGATAGTTAAACCGGAAGCTGGTTTTAAAGTGAAAGAAGTGGTAGAAAATATAAAAACGGTTTTAAGTGAAACCAGAAAAAGAAAATTAGGAGAAGATGCCCCCGGTTTTTCGGTGATGACAGCTGAAAGTTGGGCTTCAATTGCTAGCAATATTATGGGTATTATTCAAATTGTCGTTTTGGTTTTTGCCAGTATTGCTTTACTGGTTGGTGGAATAGGAATAATGAATACAATGTTTACCTCGGTAAGAGAAAGGACGAGAGAAATTGGTATTATGAAGGCGGTCGGAGCTAAAGATTCAACTATTTTAACTATTTTTCTTTTTGAATCAGGAATAATTGGAGTAATTGGAGGATTTGGTGGCACAATTTTAGGCATTGTTTTAGCTAAATTTGTTGAAAAATATAGTCAAACTAAAATGTTTTATCTTTCCGCCTCGACAAAGCCAAGCCTAATTATTTTTGGCTTACTTTTTTCTCTTTTTGTTGGTTGTTTAGCCGGTTTGTTTCCAGCCAAAAAAGCGGCCCAACTGAAACCGGTTGACGCCTTGAGGCATTATGAATAATTATTTAAATCTTATTAACTCACTCTTAGAAGAAGGATGGCTTCAGACACCAAGAATTATCGAAGCCTTTAAAAAAATAAAAAGAGAAGATTTTCTGCCCGATAATATGAAAAATTTAGCCAATTTAAATGAAGCCCTACCTATTGGTTATGGTCAGACTATCTCCCAGCCATTAGTGGTTGCTTTTATGTTAGAAAAACTTGATCCTCAGCCGGGAGAGAAAATTTTAGATATTGGTTCAGGTTCTGGCTGGACTACTGGTCTTTTAACTGAGATTGTTGGGGAAAAAGGAAAAGTCATTGCTATTGAAATAATTCCCCAATTAAAAGAATTCGGAGAAAAGAATGTGGCAAAATATAACTTTATTAAAAAGGGGATTGTTGAATTTGTTTGCGGCGATGGCTCCAAAGGATATGAAAAAGAAGCTCCCTATGATAAAATTTTGGCTTCGGCTTCAGCCCAATCGCTTCCTTTTGCCTGGAAAGAACAATTAAAAATTTTGGGAAGAATTGTTGCCCCCATTGGCAACTCCATCTGGCAGTTTGATAAAAAAACGGAAAAAGATTTTGAAGAAATTGAATACCCCGGTTTTGCTTTCGTGCCATTAATTGAAAAATAAATTCAAAACTGCCTATTTATTTATGCTATGGCAAGAATATCGCGACAGTTTATTTTTTTAATTTTTGGAATTTTTTTAATAATTCTCGGGATGATTTTTTGGCGGGGAATTTATTTACCAAAAGACTTTCCTATTTCAGAAACTAAAAATAAATATTTCAAAATTGAAAGAGGACAAAACATTTTTCAAATTGCCGAAAACTTAGAGAAAGAAGGCATAATTACCAATAGATTTTTCTTTGACCTTTATGTCATTCTCAAAAGAAAAGAAAAAAAGCTTCAGGCAGGAGTCTATCTTTTTAATTCTTCAACAATGAATATTCCCAAAATTACCGAAATGATTGTTAGGGGTGAAACGGTAAAAGAAAAAATTACCATTATTGAAGGTTGGAATTTAAGAGACATTGGTTTTTATTTTGAGAAGAGGGGAATGTTTCTGGCCAAAGAGGTTTGGGAATTAATTGGTTTTCCCTTGGTTGATTACTCCAAAGCAACTAATTTGCCAAGACCAAAAGATTTTTCTGAGGAATTTCCCTTTTTGAGAGACAAGCCAAAAAATTTAGGCCTGGAGGGTTATTTGTTTCCAGACACTTATGAGATTAAAATGGGAGAGAACCTTGAAGAAATTATCAAGAAAATGCTTCAAAATTTTGATAAAAAATTGACAACCGAGTTGAGAGAGGAGATTGAAAGACAAGGAAAAACAATTTTTGAAATTGTCACTATGGCTTCTTTAATTGAAAAAGAAGTGAAGACTTTGGAAGATAAAAAATTGGTTTCGGGAATTTTATGGAAGAGACTGGAAAATAAAATTCCTCTCCAGGTCGATGCCACCATCACTTATATTACTGAAAAAAAAACAACAAAAATTTCTAAAGAAGAAACTAAAATTGATTCCCCTTATAATACCTACAAATATTTAGGATTGCCAATTGGTCCAATTTGCAATCCTGGCCTTGAAAGTATTAAGGCAGTATTGTATCCTGAAAATAGTGAGTACTGGTATTATCTTTCTACTCCCACTGGGAAAACAATCTTCAGCCAAACCTTGGAAGAACACAATCTTAACAAAGCCAAATATTTACGGTAAAATATATTAATATCTACTCCCACTGGGAAAACAATCTTCAGCCAAACCTTGGAAGAACACAATCTTA
>DAIRUS010000012.1:14287-17102 GCA_036803205.1 bacterium
ACAAAGCCAAATATTTACGGTAAAATATATTAATATGAATATGGAAAAAGTTCTTCTGCCAATCAAAACAAAAATAGCTGCCTGGGGGATGATTTTGTTTTTTATTGTGAGTGTGTTTGCGGTTTTTCAAATGATATTTTCTACCATCTGGGAATATTATCTGAGAGATCTTGTTGTGCCAATTTGGTTTATAGCCGCTTTTTTAATTGGTTTGTCAGGGATTTTTTTATTAAAAAGAAAAAAGTGGACCTTGGTTTTAGGAATGATGTTTTTAATGTTTTTTATTTTTTTCAATACTAACACCCGTTTTTATGCTTATATATGGAGCACCCTGGCCCACCCAGAAAAGTACATTTCAACTGAAGAGTTTAAGGAGGTTCTCTCAAAAATAGATTGGCCAACGCTAATTTGGGGATTAAGTCTCATTTATCTTCCATTACTTTATACTTTTGATTTTATTATTGCTAGATCGCAAAAACTTCTGGAAAATTGCTACTTAAGTTGGTAAAATTAAATAAGATGGAAGAAAAATTAAAAAAATTTTTAAAGCCGAGAAATCTAATTTTGTCAACTTTTCTCATTTTATTAATTTTCCTCGGTTTTTATTTTTGGTCCAAAGAAAAAAGAGAAATACCAAAACCTGCCTATGCTAAAGGTTATCGTTTAGTTGAAGAAAAAGTCTCTCAATCAGCACCAATTAAAATTTATTTACCACCAGGCGTAGAAGAAGAAGCAAAAACCAATATTAAGTTTGAGCCGAAAATTGAGGGTCAATGGTTAGAAGAAAAGAAAGGGGTAAAATCTTTTCTCGACAGGATATTAGCTAGTCTTCAAAAGGTAATAGAAAAAGAAAAAGAAGAGAGAATAGTTGTTTTTAAACCAAAAGAGAAATTAAGACTCAATCGCTACTATTCAGTTCAACTGGCTTTGGCTGATGGCACTTTGTTAAAAAGCGATTTTTTGGCAGTTGAAGATCCAAAAATTGTTGCCATTTTTCCAGCGGAAAATTCAGAAGTTAATGAGAAATCAGAAATCACCATTGTTTTTAATCGGCCAATGGTTCCTTTAACTACTTTGGGATACTTGGAAGAAAAGGAAGTGCCGGTGGAAATTTATCCTAAAACCGAAGGTCGCTTTAAGTGGGTTTCTACCCAGAACTTACAGTTTATTCCAAAAGAAAGATTGCAAAGATCATCACATTATATAGTTAAGGTTAAATCGGGCTTTATTTCAATGGATGGCTTGGAGGTAGAAGGGAGAGAAATAGGTTTTATTACCCGGCCATTGCGTTATCTTAGTTTAACTAATGGAGAAGTCATTTATGATCAGCCGATTTCAATTTATTTCAATCAACCGGTAAATTTAGAAAAAACAAAAAAAGAAATCATCCTGAAGAACACTACTTTAGATCGAGAAATAGGTTTTATTGCCGAATACGGTAAAAAAACAGTTGATAACCGAGAGGAGATTGATCAATCAGTAATTAAGATTTATCCTACTAAAGACAAATTTGGCCGGGAAAAACTCTGGGACTTTTTAAATAGTTATCAACTGGAAATTAATCGGGCTTATCCAACTGAAGGAGATATTATTTTAGAAGAAAAGAGAACCGCCTTAATCAGTGTTACCGATGTAATTAAAGATATCTCGGCTGAGTCAGAAAGAACAGAGTTAGTTACCGCTGATTTCTTTGACCCAAAGGGAAAACTTTGGGTTTCTTTTTACGAAGAAATTGATTTAGGGAAAAGCAAAATCTTAGCTTCAAAATTAAAAGAAATTAACTATGGTCAAAAATGTAAAGAAGAAGATTTGCCCTCGGACAAATGTCAAAAAATTCCTGACAAAAAGAAAATTTATCTTACTTTTAAACCAGAAGAGATTGGATTGAGCGAAAGATTGGAGATAAAATTTGAAAAAATTGTTAATTTTGAGGGATTAAAAATAAATCCTCAACCAATTTTCAGAACGATTATTACCTATCCTGAATTTAAAATTTTTAAAACAGGTCCAGCAAATAATTCAAGCGAAGCGAGCGTTACTAAATTTACTTTCTGTTCCAGTACGCCAATTTTAGCACCAGTCAAAGAAGACTATAAAAAATTTTTGAAGGCCAATTTACCCCTTGATATAAATTTTTGGGAAAATTCTTGGCGGGTTTGGTACCGAGAACAAGAAGAAATTTGCAAGATTGATCAATTCCAAACCGAAATTTATTATGGGTTAATGCCATTTTCAGACTATCGTTTGGATTTTCATTTAGAGGATGTTTTTGGTCAAAAATTGGATTTTTCTTTAGGATTTAAAACTGGCGAAATCCCCTTTGAACAATTGAGTTTCTATCATTTCCAAGACAAATATAATATCACCCCGCCGACAAAAACTAATTTGAATTTTGCCGTAAGAAATATGGAATATTTAGATTTAGAGATTTGCCGATTGAGTTCATTTGACTTCCTTTACTATTTAGCTAGTCCACCAGAAGAGTATTCAAAAATACCTGAGTTTAAATGTCAAAAACTGATTAAAGATAAAATTGAGCTGCCAAAGAGATACTGGACTAAAAATTATTTTACAGTTAATCTCAAAAATTATTTTGAAAATCCTTTAGGCTATTTCGTTTTAACCTTTTCTAATCCCAATTATATAGGTGATTTTTGGTTTAAGGAAAAATCGGGTTACATTCAAATTAAAAAACAAGTTTTTGAAAAAACCTATTTGAATGTGACCAACCTGGCGGTGGTGGAAAAGAAAATTGAGTTAGAAAAGAAAATTGAGTTATCAGATGGTTTGAGACCAAGCGAATTAAAAAAACTTA
>DAIRUS010000013.1:0-14752 GCA_036803205.1 bacterium
TGGTGCCCTCGAGAGGAATTGAACCTCTAACCTAGACGTTAGGAGTGTCTTGCTCTATCCAATTGAGCTACGAGGGCAAAGCAACACTTAAAGTATATCAACTTTTCCACTTGTTGACAAGCTTGCTTGATGATAAAATGAATTTATAAAGGCATGGAAAAATCGCCAATTGTTAAAGTGGCAAAAAAGGCCTGTCCGGCAGTCATTACTATTGTTGTTTCCCGAGACCTTCCCAAAGTCGAGGGTTTTTATTTTTTCCCTTTTGGTGAACACCAATTCATCATTCCCCAGGTGGAAAAAGGAAAAAAAGAAAAAACAAGGATTGGCGGAGGTTCTGGTTTTATTGTCTCCCCTAATGGTTACATTCTCACTTGTAATCATGTAGTCGAAGACCCAAATGCTGATTATACTGTGATTTTAGATCCCCAACACAAATATCCCGCCAAAATTTTGGAAAAAGACCCTCTAATTGATATTGCTGTTTTAAAAATTGATGAAGAAAATCTTCCTTTTTTAGAATTTGGGGATTCAGCAAAAATTGAACTTGGCGAAACAGTTATCGCTATCGGTAATCCCCTGGGAGAATTTGAAGATACGCTTTCAGCTGGTATTATTTCTGGACTCTCGAGAAAAATTACAGCTTATGGTGGCATCCCTTTTAAAGCCACCAGTTTAAGGGGATTAATCCAGACCGATGCGGCCATCAATCCTGGCAATAGTGGAGGTCCGCTGGTAAATATTCAAGCAAAAGTTATCGGAATTAATACGGCAATGGTGATGGGGGCCCAGAATATTGGCTTTGCCATTCCAATAAACTATGCCAAACGAGTTTTAGATGAAGTGATGCGATATGGAAAAATTAGGAGGCCATTTTTGGGTATCAGATATGTGATTTTAAATCAAGAAATAGCTAAAGCCAATAAACTTCCAGTAGATGTTGGCGCCTTAATTGTCAGAGAAAGTTTCGGAGAACCGGCAGTGATAAAAGGGTCGGCAGCTGACAAGGCAGGTTTAAGAGAATATGATATAATTTTGGAAATTAGCGGAGAAAAAATCACCGAAGAAAACCCTCTAACCGATATTTTACAAAAATATAAAATCGGAGATGAAATTTCCTTAAAAGTTTTAAGAGAAAAAAAGGAAATAAACTTAAAAGTAAAATTAGAAGAAAAAAAATAAATAATCTAATAATAATTGAAAACGGCTAAGAATATAAGCCGTTTTTTGTTGGGTGGCTGACGCGACTCGAACGCGCAACCTTCGCGGCCACAGCGCGAAGCTCTAACCAATTGAGCTACAGCCACCGCCTCTTCTTAATTATATCAAAAAATAAACTAAGTAAAAGATTTGAATTGCTCAAAGGATTAAAAGCTAATCTTTAACTTAGATTGAATTCTAAATCTTTTATCTCTTCTTCTGCCTTCTCGGTTTCTAACTCAAAAAGAATTTGACCCATCCTTACCTCTTGGTTTTTGTTCACATATATTTTTTTAAGCTCGGCTGAAACTTTGGGAGTGATTCAATTTCCTCTAAACTTTCAATCTGTCCCGAACTAGAAATTGAAACAACATTGACCATTTCTCAAGAGCTGAAAGAAGATATTGGGTTTGATTTTCCTTTTTTTGCAATCTTCCATAACTAAAATATCCGCCAAGACAAATTAAGACTAAAATTATTCCCATTATCAATTTGTTTTTAAAAATTTTTGGTATAGATTAGAAAAATGGAAATTGCTTCGATTTAAATAGCATTGGAGGACATTTTTGTTTTCCGTTAAAAATTCGAATGACTTGGCTTCAATTTTCCCTTCTTCCTTAGGTAAGCCAATAATCACCACAAATTTTCCTACCTTTAATCTTCTCTTTTCACCTTTTCTCTTCCCTTCCAAATTATTGTTTTATCGGTAATTTAAAATAATTTTTTAACATCTCCTCTTCCCTTGATGACAAATTCATTTTCTTTAATTTCAATAATTTCTCCGAAATTTCCGTGGCTTCAATAAATTCTCCTCGGGGAAACTTCGCCAATTACCAAAAAAAACCGCCTGGCGGGCCGGCAAACATTCTATGATAATCTTTTGCCCAACGATAAGAAAATTTTGCCCTCCGCTCGCCAATTTTAATACCAATTGCCAAAATCAAAATCGCCACCATAACCGCAAACAATCCTCCAATAATCCATTTTAAAATATCTTTTTGTTGATTTTCAGCCATTTCTCTTAATTATTATTATTTAATAAATAGCCAAAATACCCAAGGAATAATTTTTTTCTATACAAGAATAATCTGAGAGTAAAAAGACGAACGCTCCAGCCTAACAAAAAGGCTAAAGTCAAAATTTTCTTTCTCATAGTTTTTCCCTTAATTTTGAAATAACCGACCTTTTTCTCTACTTATTAATACGAAAAAAGCGCCCATTTGGGTGCTTTTAGTTATTTTATAAGCTCTAGAGCACTCTTTTATGATTTAGATAAAAACTTTTTAAGTAAAATTATAGCCCGTCGATGCCGGCTTTTAACCGTATTAACTGATTCCCCTAAAATTTCAGCAATTTCTCGAAATATAAGATGGTCATTATAGCGAAGCAATAATACCAGACGAGATTGAGGAGAGAGTTTTTCTAATGCTTTATCTAAAAAATTGGCTATATCCTGCCTCTCTAATAATTCATAAAGATTCTTTGTTGCTTTTTAAAAATTTTTCTACCAATTTTTCGTCGGAATAATCTGAGATAAAAATTTTATATCGAGGTGGTGTCCCCGGCGTGAGTCGAACACGCAACCTAGGGGTTAGAAACCCCTTGCTCTATCCAATTGAGCTACGGGGACAGACAATTGAGCTTTTTTATTATATCTCAAAAAGAATAAAAATCAACCGTTAGAAAATAGCCACCAAAAAATGAAAGTATTTCAACTAACAAAAGACAGTCCTCCGCTAACTGCTAGGACTTTGAAACAATTAAGATGCTTTGAGACAATCCCTTCTTAAGTTAGCTGAGGATGTAAATTAGTAAAAAGGGTTAGAATATGTCTTTAAATCGGCTTCTTGAAATTTCTTTTCTCTCTCTTCCCAGATTTTTAAAATCTCCTGATAAGTTTTTTCTTCAAATTTAAGCAATTTTTCGCTCCCTGCCGGCACTTTCTTTTTAGCCAAAACACTATATTGATAAAAAATCATTCCGCTAATAATTAAAGAAAAAATGAATAAGACAAAAAAAGTTAAAAAAGCTCTTTGGGCAAGAATAATAGGCAAATTTTTCAACTTTTCAAATTTAATTTTTTTTAAAAAAACCATAAATTAATCATTAATTATTTGCCATAAACTTTTAAAATAAAATTAGCTTTGACATCTCCGGGAGAAAATCTTTCGAGCTCCTTTAAACTTAATTCTTTCTCGCTCAATTTAGCAATATTGAAAGTTTCAATTTTAATTAAGTATGGTGCAACCTCTAATTTTCCCAAAAAGCGAGAAATATTGGGAAAAGAGCCAGCTAGGGTGAGTTGCAATCGAAGAAATGGCCAGGCTTCATTTTTGGTTTTGTCAAAAAAAGGAGGAGAAATTTTAAGATCAACCTGGCAACTTTGAGAAAGGTTTTCCAAAAAACTGATAAACTCGACTGGTGTTTCCAAACTAACAAAAGAGTTTTCAATTTTTTCAATGGTCGGTTCTATTTTCTTTTCAACCGCTCTCAGCTCGCCAATGTTTTTAAGTTGGCTTTCCAAAAGAATCGATTTTCCCCTTGCCAAAACTAATTCTTTTGAGCTCTTGGTAATGCCTTTCCAAAGGGGCAAAATGATTAAAAAAATCAAAATTAAATCTAAAACTAAAGAAAATAAAATTGATAAATAAATTTTTATTTTTGGTGTTATTTTCATTTTAGTTTAAAACTAAGATTAAAATTAATATCGGTCGGACTAATCCAACT
The DNA here is from genome assembly GCA_036803205.1 of bacterium. Lineage (GTDB taxonomy): Bacteria > Patescibacteriota > Minisyncoccia > Minisyncoccales > GBS-2 > DAIRUS01. The sequence continues at coordinate 3,925 of DAIRUS010000013.1, forward strand.
TTCGGGCGAAAAATTGATTTCAAAAATTTCTTCTTGATTTTCAAGATTTTTTTTAAATAAAAGTAATAATTCACGATTGGAAGCAAATCCAGAAAGAAAAATCTGGTTGACTTTTTCTTTTTCCTTTTCCTTAAGAGTTGAGAAATTAAAATTTGTCAGGGAAACTTCTGGTGGAATGGTTTGGGAAATTTTTTCTAAAATTTCAGTCAAACTTACTTGGTTCTGATAGAAAGAATTTAATTGAGAAAAATTAAAATTAAAATTCTTTATTTTCTCTTCCAGATCTTTACTCAAAAAGGCCTCTTTCTCTTTTTTTTCAAGATAAATCTTCTCAATTATTAAATCTCTGTTAATAAAAATTTTCACCAAAGACAAGGTCAAAGCAAAAGAAATTAAGAAAGCGAAAATCAAAATTTCCCAAACTAAGATCAGGGCTAGATACTTCCTTAATAAAACCTCTTCTTTTTGTTGGGGAGGAAGAAGATTAATCATATTTATTCTCTTGCCCCTCGCAAAGCTAATCCCAAAGCAGTGGTATATTTTAATGATTCGGAAATTGGTATAGAGGGGCTACTCATTTTTTCTTTCGGCAAAATATTAACCCAAGGATTTCCCATTTCGACCGATAATCCCAGTTCCATAGAGAGAAATTCTGGAAGCCCTTTTAAATTAGCTCCGCCACCACAAAGCAAAATTTTTGCAACTGCTTTACTATTGGGCGGTAAATGTTCGTGGGAGGTATGGGTTTGATAATAGTCTAAATGCCTCCTGATTTGTTGAACTAAGTCAACCAAAGCCGGCACCAATGCCTCAAAGATTTTTCCTTCTTTTGTCTTCTTTTTAAACTCAAATTCTTTTTTTCCTCCCAATCCATGCTTTATCTTTAATCTTTCAGCTTCAGCTAAAGAGACTTTTAAGTATTTGGCAATGAGCTCGTTAAAGGTTTGCGAAGAAATCAAGGTTGAAGAAGTAAGTCTTAAAGAATAACCAGAAAAAATAATAAAGCTGGTTCTGGTTGCTCCTAAATCAATTAAAAGAAGAGGGCAAGTGCTAATTTCTCTTTGAATTAAGGCTCGGGCAATAGCCTGAGATTCAATTTCAAAGGCTAAAGGAAAAAGTCCGGCTAATTTCAAAGAAGAAAGATAAAGGTCAACAATTTTTTTAGGTATGGCAGCGATAAGAAGGTCCAAATGGTCCAAATGGTTATAAACCGGTGGAACAATCTGATAATCTAAATAAACTTCCTCAATGGGCAAAGGAATATAATTTTCAGCCTCGTAAATGACGGCTGATCTCAAATCTTCTTCCGGCAAACGAGGCATCTGAATAACTTGCAAAAAGGCTTTTTCTTCCGGAAGAGAAGCAATGACATAGTTTGTTTTTAGTCTTTCACCTCTAACTTTCTTTAGCGCCTCTTTAATTGTCTCGGCTAACTTCTGCTCATTTTTTACTTCTCCCGCCTCGACAATGCCCGGCTTGATTTTTTCTTCACCAATAGAAGCAAGTTCAAAAAACCTTTTCTCTTTTTCGGGCCAGAGAATGGACGTTCTTTTCTTCCAAGGTTTAAGTTTTACTATCTTTAAGGACAAATCAGAAATATCTAAACCAAAGGCTTCTGGTTTAAGAGATAAAAACTCCATATCTATTTATTATACACTGATTTAAAAAATTTCGTAATTGGGGTGGTCTTTATAACTCTTCCCATCTTATAATTTTATATTGAGACCCAATAAAAGGAGTAAAAACCGGTGGATCGTAGAGTAAATAAGGATCAACATAAGTTTCTCTTTTTAAATAGCCAGAAACAACTTGACTTCCGGAAGTCCACTGTGTTCCCACTCTTCCATTACTAACGATTGAACCATAAATTTCCAATTTTTCCCGAAAGTTTTGGGGATAATGATTCCTTCCAAATCTACCCTTTTGAGCAACGAAAATTCCCCTCAATTCCATTTTATTAGGAGAATCTGGCCCAATTAAGATATTTCTCTCTCCGATTAAAGTTAAACCATCTGAACCATCTTTCACTAAATAGTCAATGTTTGCTTGTAAAATAACGTCAGTATCTAAATTTGGGTCAATCAAGTTTGCCGAGGCAACAATTATTTTTCCTTTAATTTCTCCTTCCGGCCATAAATTATCTTCAACAAAAATTGCTGGGCAGGCAGTGGGAATGGTATAGGTATTGAAAGTATATTCAGAGGTGATTGTGAAATAATTATAATGCCAACCCTCTTGTAGGGAATAGGCCCAAGTTGGCGAAAGATTGGTAATAATTCTTACTTCCACCTTTCCTGTTCCAGTGGTTGGGTCTCTAAAAAATCTCAAACGATACCCTTTTCCTTGGGGATTAATGTTTTTAGATGGTTGAAGGTAAATCCCAGAGTTTTGGGCAAAAGTTTTCAGTTGAGCTAAATCAATAGTAATGCCGGTAAAATCAAAAGGAGGAACAGGAAAGGAAAATAAATTAGGATTTGAATTTTTAGTGGTGGTGAAAACTCCCGGGCAAAGACAATTTGAGCCAATTACTTTACAGCCATAAGTAGTGGGACAAGGAGAACAACCAAAAGATTCAGTACAAACCCAATTTTCTTTAGTCGAGGTGACGAGAGATTGATTCTCGCCATCAAACCTAATTCCACCGTTAGAATGAAAATGTCCTCTAATCTCGTGGTCTTGGCCAACCCAAAGATTATCATTGATAATATAAGAATATTTTGCCACTGATTCCCGACCATAAAAAACACTAATTTTTCTTTTTAGGTCTGGGAATTTATGTGTCCAGCCGCTGGAAACAATTTTTACCAAACCAGTTATTCCACAGTTTTGAGTAATATCACTATTTAAAGAAAATTCACCAATTGAATTTCCAGTTAAATCTTGATATTCCCTATTCAAAAGGCAATTCTCGGCCACTTCATTATTTAAGCACCAGCGGTAATAACTCATCCCCGCTTCAGCAATTCCTAAGGCTTGGTTCCAGGCAACTTTTTGATTTATTATCCTTAGTTGCATTAAAATAAAACTCAAAAGTCCCACCAACATTATGAGAAAGATGGCACCAAAAACTAAAACATATGTTGTAATAATTCCTTTTTTCATTTTATTCTAATTTCAAATTTCTCAGCTGAATATAAGATTCTAACTCAAAATCATCTGGCGGCCGATTGGGGTCAACATTAATCACCAAATAAACCTTCATTAATTTTGCATCTTTTAATCTGGCTGGATACTCAGTGATTTTGTTTCCATTCTGATCAAAATATTCAAAAATTGGTGGAGCGTTTCTGACATAAAAGGTAATGACTGAAACTTCTTCTTGGCTCAAAGGATAACTGGGTGGTATTCCAACCGATTTGACTACCCCTTTTTTAAATTCTGTACCCTGAATTTCCTGGGTGATAGAAAATTCAAAATTAGCTTTCATTTTATAATTTGACTCTTCCCAGTTACAATTTGAATCCACTCTTGAGGTAGCATCGGCCAAAAAAGTAATGCTACCATCGCTGGCTTGGGAAAAGACATCAAAAATTGTTGTCCCCTGCCAGGTGCCGGCACAATCTGAACAGTCGGTTCGGCAAACATCTCCCAATTTTGTTCCGTCAGCAAAAATTTCAACATACTCATTGGAAGCTCCCAAATCCCCTTCCACTGAAACTTTCAACTGGGCTGATTTTAAAGTCCCTTTTAAAAAGTTAGAAAAGTTAACGCTACAACTACCGCCAGCAGTAAAAGTAACGCATTTTTGGACAAAGGTTTCTGAGATGATTTGGCCTAAAAAATATCTCACTCTTTCTGTTTTCCCATCATTGTCTATATCAGAATAAAAAATAAATTCTTTGTCTCCGGCTTTTTCAATCGGAAAAGCGCCATTTTCTCCCTGCCTTGCCTCTCTAATTTCTTTAACCATTATCTCAATCCCTTTTCTGGCTTCCCCAAGAGCTATTGATTGTTGCCATTCATAAGAATGGGTTTGATAAAGCATTAAAACTAGACCTGAAAGCACAGCCATCATTAAGGCAAAAATAAAAATGACAATAATGGCTTCCAATAAACTAAAACCAGGCAAATCCAAAATTTCAACCTTTTTTCCTGAAACCCTGAGATAATTCCGAAATTTGTTCATATTTTTTCGCCGGCTTTTTTGCTTTTTTTAAGTTTTCTGTCACTCAATCTGTGTCAATCTAATTGTCTCTCTCACGTCTTGAGAGAGATAAATTGTTGTTGATTCTGTCTCGTATCCTGGAGCTGAAACTTCTAAATTATAATTTCCAACCTCTAAAGGAATAAATAAGGTTTGGCCCTTCTTATCAGTATATTGGGTTTGGTCATAGCCAGATTTAAATAATCTGACAGTGGCTGAAAAGATTGGTTCTAATGTTTCTTCGTTTTGAATAGTAACCAAGAGGGAATTTTGGGCTTCAAAATATAATTTTACAGTTAAATTGGTATCTGGAGCTAAAGAAATTGGTTGAGGGGAAGGATCAATATTGACCAAATCTAAACCTTCTGCTGGGTCAATTGAAAAATTATAATTATCCCATTCCAAATTTGAAATTTCTTTTTCGCCTTGAGAGTTAGTTTGATGATTCTGGTTGTATTTGTAAACCGGTTCTTCATTACTATCGTGACCAATTAATTTTTCTCCTCTTAAATTAAAGGCGACATTACCAATGGGAGTTGATTGACTACTCATCCAGGAAATCTGCCAATCAAAAAGAGTGGGACTAACTGAAGAATCGTTGGTTGAAAAATTGGCCCTGACTTTTAATTGAGAATAATGAGAAGAAAGATTTCGCAAATCCACTGGCGAAGAATCAAAACCAGTTGAATTTCCCGGCAAATCACTATCAGGAACCAAAACCCAATTCCCTCCTGAAAGATAATAGATTTGATATTTCAAATCAGTTTCAGCCGGTTCTTCATCGCTAAAAGAAAATTTTTCCCACTGAATAACATTGACTGGCGAAATGGCAACTGAAACCAAAAAACCTGAAGACAAATAGCTTCCTTCTGAAGTGGCCAAGGTTACTTTTCCCCCATCAATAATCACATCAGATTTTTCCGAAATTTTGCTTTCATCAGAAAAAGAATCAGAAAAATAATCAGTTCCCCAGGGAGAAAGGGTTTGAATAGAAAAAGAGCTCAACTTATCAATGGAAAAACTAATTGGGACAATTTGACCTTCTAAAACAATGGGGTGGGGTTTTTGGGGAATGGCAGTTTCATCAATGCCATAAGTTCTCTCGCTTGAATATCCTGATTTTGATACAACAACTTTATAAATTCCGGCTGTCAGCGGAAAATCATGTTGGCCATCAGAGGAAGTGGCTGAATCAATTAAACTGCCGGTGGAGGGATCAAAAATCTCAATCAAGGGTGAAGGAACCATTATCCCTCGGGCATCAAAAACCAAGATTGATAAAATTCCACCTGGTTGTTCTTGGCAGGTTTGAATTTCCTCCACTTTATCTTTGGGAGCAACATCGGTAATTAGTTGTAGTTCCCCTGACAATCTTCCCGACCAAGACACTTTAACTCCCACTCTTTTATAATCCCAGTTGCAGGCATCCTCAGTTCCGACTCCATCAGCTGGATCAACAATAAATTTTACTTTAGTTTCAATCTGGTATTCAATATTATTAAGAACCTTGGTAGTTATCGGCTCTAAAATTCCTTCAGCATAAGGCAATGAGGCATTTATTGTTCCAATTGACAAATAAGGTAAATTTCTAATTTTTTCAATTTGACCCTGAGCAATGGCGGTGGCGGTAATTTTTCTTTGATTTAAACCAATTACTTTTGCCCCTAACTGATAAGCACCAAAAATTCCCAAAAAAACAATTAAAATCAAAAAGGCGCCAACTAAAACTTCTATTAATGTAAAACCCCTCATAATTTAAAAGACAAAAGTCAAAATTGGAAGTTAAAATTTAAAACTTTTTCTTTTTTAAAGTTATTATTCTGAAAGCTAGAATTTTGGCAATTTCAGTGACTTCCCTTAAAATCTCATTGGTTTTTTCTTTATCCGCTTTGCCGGAATCTCTCAAAAGACCAAGCCAATATTTTGTTTCATTAGCCGATTTTAAAGCAATTTCGCAAAATCTTTTGTATTTTGGCTCTTGAGTTCGCAACCTTGGCTTCAATTAAATTTGCTCTAACACTTCTCTCTGTTCTCAAAATTGATCACTTATGACAAAAAAGGCTTTTTGTGGGTAAGCTCTCAATAAAATCAATCAGTCAAAGACCAAATCTATAACATCTAATCTAATATCAATTTTGGGCTTTAAATTGCAATTTTTCATTTTGATTTTTGAATTTACTTAATCGCTCCCAGCATCGAATACATTGGTTGAACCATTGAAACGGCAAAAAAACCAACCGCTCCGCCAATAATCAGCATTAAAATCGGTTCAAGAGCTGAAGCCAAATTCTTTGTCAAATTTGAAACCTCCTCTTCATAAAAATCGGCTAATTTTTCTAAAATGGTTGAAGTCTCGCCGGTCTCTTCGCCGACAGCAATCATCTGAATAATAGTTAAAGGATAAATATTAGAATATGGTTTTAGAGATTCAGAGAGTTTCGCCCCTCTTCTTACTTTTTCAGCTGATTCAAGGAGGGCGTTCTTGTAATAAGAATTGCCAAGAATTCCGGCAGTAATTTCCAGAGAACGGGGAAGGGGCAAACCAGCTGAAATAAGTGAACCTAAGCTCCTCACGGTATAAGCCGAATTTGAATTTCTGATAATTGAAGAAAAAATGGGAATTTTGAGGGTGAGGGTGTCGATGATTTTCTTTCCAATTTTTGTTTTCTGAAAGTACCAAAAAAAGAGAAATAAAAAAAGTAAAAAAATAATCAAAAAATACCATCTTTGACTCAAAAAAGTTCCCAGGCCAATGACAATTTGGGTAGTCATTGGCAGTTTTATTTCCAGTTCTTTAAAGGTAGCTGCTAATTGGGGGATAACTAAAATCAGCATCAAAATTCCAATCCCAATCATGGCGCAAACTATTACCGCTGGATAAATCATTGCTCCTTTAATTTTTGATTTTAAATCGTGTTCCTTTTCCATCTGGCGAGATAAAATTTTTAAGACCTCTTCTAAATTTCCGGTTTCTTCTCCCACCTTAACTAAACTTTGAAAAAACTCAGAAAAAATATTCGGATGTTTCGCCAAAGAAGCTGAAAAGCTTTGACCTTTAACAATTTCTTCTCTAATCTTTGTTAAAGCCATTTTAAATCTTTTATTTTTGGCTTGTAAAGTTAAGGTTGTCAAAGCTTCAGCTAAAGAAAGACCAGCAAAAATCATCACCTGAAGATTTCGGGTAAAAAACATCTTCTCAGTCAATGGAACACCTCCAAAAAAAGGGAGGGGTTGAAAGCCTTTTTTTAATTTTTTTTCTTCAGGTACTGCCTGAATTAAAATTAGACCTTCTTCTTTCAAAATTCTGACCAATTGATGAGTATCTTTGACTTCAATTGTGCCGGTTTTTTTCTCACCATCTAAAGATTTAGCAGTATAAAAATATCTCGGCATAATCGAAAAAGCAGTTTTCTTCATTATATCTTATTTTCAAGCAAATAAAAAATGGGCCCATAAGTCCCATAACATATTAGACAATACCCTCCAACAACAAGGAAACTGTAATAAAAAAGCCATGGCAATGATTTTACGGTTAATATTTTTTGTTTTTTGAGGAGTTTTTTGTTTTGGTACTCTATTTTCTAATCTGAGCTAATATCTAAGGAATTCTTTCAGGGAGTTTTTCTTCGATGGGGATTTGGGTTGGCATTTCTTCTCGGGCTGGTTTTCCTTCTCTTAATCTTTGAAGGATTTCTTTGACTAAAGAATGATCGGGATTAAATTTTTCGATTCTTTCAAATTGCTCAATGGCTAAATCTTTTTTGCCCTCTTTGTCATAAATTAAGCCGAGATAATATCTGGCATTAGAATAATCAGGATCAATTAAAATTGCCCTTTCAAATTCAGCTTTGGCTTTTTCAAATTGCTTTTCCTGATAGTAAAAAACCCCAAATTGAAAGGCTAAATTTTTATCTTCAGGAAAAATAAGCTTTAACTCTTCAAGTTTTTCAATTGCTTCTTTAACCTTCCCTTCTTTTTTAAATAAAATTGCCATCTGAAAATGAGCTGGCGGAAAATCAGGTTTTAAATTAACTGCTTTTTCTAAACTCTCTCTGGCTCTTTCTATCTCATTTTTGACCAAAAAAATAGCTCCAATTTGAGTGAAAAAATAAGGATTGGTTGGTTCAAGTTCTGAGGCTTTTTGATAGTTTTGGATAGCAAAATCTTCCGCTCCTTTGGCAAGATTAATCAGAGATTGATAAATAAATCCTCTTATTGCCCAATTGGCAACATTATTTGGTGAAAGCTCGACGGCTTTTTTGGCAAAAGAATTGGCAGAACGAAAAAGAGGAGTAATTAAGTTTTCAATTTCTTTTTGGCTCAAATTCCCTTTCTCAAGCTCTTCTTTTCCTTTCAAAAGATAGGTCTGAGCTAAATCTCTTAAATAAAGATCTTCTTTTTCTTTGACTAAATCTTTAGCAAGAACCAATTTTTCAATTGCCTCTTGATAATCTTCGCCTGCCAAAGCCCTTTTCCCTTCTTGATAATTTTTTTCAGCTAAAATACGCCGATAAAGAGAAATGCTGCCAGTAAAAATTAAAATCAAAACTAAAAAGGAAATTAAAGACAAAAAAAAGATCTTTGCCGGATTGAAAGAAAAAATCTCTTTTTTAAAATCATTAAGCAAAACTATTATTGCCAAGAAAAACCAAAACAAAAATCTAATCATTAAATTTCCGGGATGAGAAACAAAAACTATTAAAATCGCCAAAAAACTAGCCAAAATCCCAACTGCCAAAATCTCTTCTTTTTCTCTCTTTTGAGGATTGAAAAAATAAAAAATCGCTGAAAAAAGACCAAAAACCAAAATTGCCAAAAAAATCAAAAATCCCAAAAGACCAAATTCAATTAATAATTCAATCAAAAAGGAAGAAGGATGGAAAAACCTCAAGTCCCACTTATTGGTCAAATTTATTACAACTGGTTTGAACTTTGAATAATTAAAAACAAAAGTACCCGGGCCGGAACCAAAAAAAATGTCTTTTATTCCTCTTTCAACTAAAGATTTTTTTGCCACCTCAAAAGAATGATTAAAAGATAAAGATAATTCATCTGGCAGATTTAAGTTAAAAACCTTAATCTTCAAAACGCCAAAAACAATTGAAGAGGTTAAAAGAAAAACAATAAAAACCAAGAAAAAGAATGAAAAAGTTTTTCTTTTTAAAAAGAGAAAAAGCCAAAAAACAAGAGCTGAAATTAAAATTGAAATCCAGGCCAGACTAACATTGAGGAGAAAAATCAAAATCAAGGCTAAAAACAAAAAAATTCCAAAAAAGAGTTTTATCAATCTTCTTGAAATCAAAAAGAAAGAAATCAAAATTGGCAAAAGAGAGGCAACAAAAATGGCTAGATTTTTTGGTGGGCCAATAAATTCAAAATTAATTTGAGGAAAAATTTCAGAGACAAAAGCAATTTTGTTAAAAACTTGAAAAAGAGAAAGCAAAATTACAAAAAAACAACTCAAAGAAAAAACAAAAGAAAGCCAAAAAATTTCTTCTTTTTGAAAAATATTAAAAACTAGAAAAGAAAAAAGTAAAAACAAAAAAGAAGCCAAAAAAGAAGAGGCAGTTGGCAAAGACCTTCCCCAAAAACTGCCTTCTGGCGATAGAGAAAAATAAGTAGAGATAGCGAGAATAAAAAAGAAAGAGAGAAAGAGCAAATTAAAAATTCTGGCTTTCAAAATAATTTTTTGTTCTAAAATAGATTCAATTAACCAAAAAAACAAAGCTAAAAAAACGCCCAAAAATAAAACCGCCTGTTTTTCAAAATCTAAAAGCTCGTTTGCTAAAAACAAACTGAAATTTGGCAAAACAAAAACCAAAAGATAAATAATAACTTTAGAAACCTTCCTCAATTTCCAAAACCAGCGGCCAGGGGTCGGACCTCTGGAGAGGTTAAGATTAATCTAAGAAGAGAAAGGCGTTCCTTTCCATTATTTTTTTAACTTCACCTTTATATTTGATCCAGCCCTCAACCCACTCCTTGCATCCTTGCTGCCCTCCCATAATTTTTAAAACAAGATCTCTTTGGGTCACAGATGGAAAGCCTTTCTTTCCTAAATAATCTTGATAACTTGACCATTTATAATTTTCTAAAAACTCTATCACTCTTTGGGGGTTTTCTACCCCTTTTCCTTTCCAGTCTGGCTCAACCAACAAAGTCGGGTTTGTGTGAATATAGGTTAAGACAGTTCGTAAATAATCGTCGTTGTTTATATGAACCGCATAAAACCGATCTTGAAAGAAATGTCCCTTTAAAGAAATTTTATATTTTTGCTTAAAATAAAGCGGATAGCCAGACCCGATTTTTTGAATATATTTACTAATCCCTCCGTCTCTGATTTGACGCAAAAGCAAATGGATATGGTTGGGCATCAGACAAAAAGCAAAAACCTCAACTAAAAAATCCCTTTCATCCTTCCAGCTATCTGCAGAGGTCTGACCTCTGTGGGACTTTTTAAATTGATTTCTGGCTATGCGCCGTTCTCTTATAGTAATGGGCTTGGAAGTGTTGCATTCGTAAATAGAGAAAATTCCGCGATAATAATCATCAACATCACCAAAAAGCAGTTCATTCCCCATTCGTCTTAACACTACGTGGTAAATTTCTCCATTTACAAAATTTCTTAAGGCTCTCGGCATGTTAGTTAGCAGCAGTAGCCGTTCACAGAGGTCCGACCCCTGC
>DAIRUS010000014.1:0-7812 GCA_036803205.1 bacterium
AGTGGTGCATTCGGGTGTTGGAAGCGTTGGAGGAGTAACAGTCAAAAGGGAATTCAATTTTGCTCTCGTTCTTGCTCCGACATAACCTGTCCCAGAGGTGAGGCCAATGGGAGTCAAAATTTCGCTGGCATTTTTCTCCTGGAATTTAATCACCGCTGCTTTGGTTAAAGAACCAAAATGGCTGGTTTCGGCTCCGGGAGAACCAGGACCTGAAGCTGCTACCTGAGTATCGGTTGACTGATTCAATAATGCTTGCAAGCACTTGACATCAGCTCCTGACATTCCTTCAGCCAAATCTCTGGTGAAGGTAATGCCAACACAGGCAGCAGGAACACCAGTTGTCTGAGTTCCTCCTAATCTCGCTCTGAGTGCCTCAATAGTGGCAGTTAATTCAGCAATGTATTCAGTCAGTTCAGCAGGAGTGCATGCGTTGAGGTTGGCTCGACACTGAGCGCTAATAGCTGCTTGAGCCAACCCAACCATTGCCAAAGAGAAAACCAAACCGGTCAAAGCCGCAGCAATCTTTTTTCCTAAACTCATTTTCTTTTGTTTGTTTTTTAATTTTTATTTTTTTCCGTCGCGTCGACCATTTGTTTTCGCGACCTAACGTTAAGGGCCACGAAACCGCGACTGTCCATTTTTTTAAGATTTTTTATCTTTCTTTATCTTTTCTCACTGGCTTCAATGGCTTTAAGAAAAGCATTGAGATAGTCTTCTTTTTCAAAAAATTCTTTAGCTTGATTCAAAATCTCTATCTGGATTTCGGTTAAAGAACTATTTTCCAAGTTTTCAATCTCTTTTTCAGCCAAAACTTTATAGGCATTTTCTAATTCTTCAGTTTCAATTTTGGTTGCCAAAATTTTTTCTACCTTCTCTTTATTTTCAACCAATTCTTTTGTCTTTTCAATAACCTCTTTGTCAGCTTTTTTTGTCCGGACTAAATCTTTAGCTGCCTGGGAAACATTGGCTTCCAACTCTTTAATGGCTGGAACTAATTTCTTGGCTTCGTTCTTGAGGGCAATCTCATTTAATTCTTCCAATCTTTTATTGGTTAAACTCAACTGCAATCCGGGACGATTAGTTTCAGAAACAAAAACTACCTGAATTCCTTCAGTCATTTTTTTTAAAGGATAGAGAGGTTCTCCGGGCAAAGCGCTTTGAGCTAATTCTACTATTCCCAAGAAAATAAAAACCAAGAATAAGCCAGCATAAACTGGTTTAAAAAATGGAAAAAGTTCAAATTGAGGCGTTTCACCCAAAATTCTGATTTTGGTTTTCAAAACCCAGTTCTGGCTGGGTTTTATTCCTTTTAACTTTTTAATTTTTTTGACCAGTTCTTTTTCAGTCATAAAAAAAGCGGTTTTTTTGCCTCTATATTATAAGACAAAAAACTCTCCCTTTTATTACACCTCAATTTTAACCACCATTAAGATTGGGAATTAAGTTTATTTCGCAAGGTGTGAAGAGCACGGTGTAGTAGGACACGGGTGGCTGGTTCTGTCTTATCCAACATCCTGGCTATTTCTTTAATTGATAGGTCGTCTAAATAATGCCAAATAATGACATTTTGGTAATCATCTTTTAAATCAACCATTGCTTTTTTTATTCTTTCCAAGTCAGAACCGGCAATGGCTTGATTTTCTAGGTCTTGTCTTGGGTCGACTATTGGCTGAATTTCGGCAGAAACAATTTGAACTTTGTTTTTTTCTCGATAGTGATTAGTGATTAAATTTCGGGCAATTTGATATAAAAAGGCTGAAGGGTTTTCAATTTTTTCACTTTTGGCTTGAAATGCTTCCCAGCCCCGCAAAAAGGTTTCGGAAGTCAAATCTTCAGCCACTTCTGGCGAATTCACCTTAAAGAAAACAAAGCGATATATCTTTTCTATATATTTATCGTAAATTTTACTAAATTTTTCTTTAAGTTTTTTCATATTAAGCCTCTCTCATCTTAAGACGATAGAAAGTGTTGTTTCTTTCGCCGACTCTTTCCACCAGACCTCTTTTTAATAAACTATCAAAATCTCGTCTCAGGGTCCTCTTGCTTACTTCCGGCAAAACTTCTTTTATCTGCCAAACTTGAACTCTTCCCTTTTCTTTCAGAAGGTCCAAAATTTTTTTCTGGCGAAGCCCGACTCCCACTCCAATTGTTGGTCCTTCAACTCTCTTTATCACTTCGTTTTCTTTTTTCTCAATTTTTGGTTTAAAAGGCAAACTGAGATTTCCCTTTAACTCATTTTTGAGTTTTTGATATTCTTGTTGAAGAACTAAAAGTTGGGCTGATTTCAGCCAATTTTGAGCCCGAGCAACTTCGAAAAAACCATCCAAAACTTCTAATTTAGAAATAGTGGAAATTAGGTCCGGACCTAAGGGATTATCGGAAATTAAAAGAGAGGCTAAAATCTCATCAGCTAATTCTCTCATTTTATACCTTAAAGGTTCTTTTTTGGGAAAAAGCAAAGTCAGGCGATAAAGCTCATTAGTTATTTGTAAAAGATACTCTTTTTCCATAAAGCATTCCTTTTTATACCAAAAATTTAAAAAGTGGTCAAATGGAAATTTTTCAAATTTTTAGAGCAAAAAAGATTAATTAGGACCAATTTTCTGGAGGCAAGGTAATTCCTAACCAGATAGCGCTGAAAAAAATGGGGATCTTAATTGCTATCACATTTAGCAAAAATGAGAACATCTTCTTTCTCCCCAGCTTCAATATTATGGCTTTTAGCCAACCTTAACTAACCATCTTCATGCCGTTGTTAGGGGAGTTTATTTAAGAGAGTAATTTCCCGACCAAACCATTCTTAAAAGGTTAAATTTTGAAAAATTCCCCTTTGGCAAACAAAAAACTCCTCTGACAATGAGGACTAAAAAATGACAAGAAGAAAAGAGATTTTTTTCTTCAACCAAGGAAAAATGTTAATGGTATAGATTTTAATGTTCACAGATTTTTATAAGATTTTTTAAAGATTTTGGTTAAGAAACTAAAACCAAACTGGATTTAAAGGGTTTTCCAGTCTTTTTAATTTATTAAAGAGTTAGGTAATGCCCTAGATAGGTCAAATTGTCCTAATGTCCTATCAGTATCAGTTATTCAAAACTGGGACAAGTTGGGAGTATTGGCTTAAATTTTGAAGCTGAGCAGGAGTAAGTCCTTCGGCCTTGGTTAAAGCCTCCTCAATCAAATCAGTTGAAAATTCTATTTCTTCGCCTTCCATTAACCATCTTCCACCGAGACTTTTAGCCAGATAATCTTCAATGTAGACCTTATGTTCAGGAGTAACCTGGAAATGTTGGGGATTTGCTTGGAGATACTTTTTTAGCGCCCTCCTGGCTAAATGGGTAATCCCCTCGGCCTTTCCGGCTACTTCCCGGTAGGTCTTGCCATCTACTCTTCTCTGGCCTTCTGAAATTTCCACTCCTTCAAGAGCAACTTCTTTCAATTCAAGCTTCTCTTCCGGTTTTTCTTTTTCTTCAGTTGGCCTTTGAAGACCAGCCATCATCTGTTGAAAAAACTCCGGTGGGAGTTGCCAAATTTTTGGCAGATAATAGCCAAGTCCCATTAGGACAACTATCCCTAAAACAATCGGCCAAACTTTCCTAATATTTAATGCCTGAAGCTTGAAAAGCTTCATATTACTCTATTTTTAAACATCTAAATAAGGTTGTCAAGATTGTTTAATCCATTCCTTGTGGTTTTATATTTTTGTACTCAAATAAATAAAAATCCTATCAAGTAGGACAGGAAGTTTTGATGAGAATTAAATGAAAGTATTAAAAACCGGTGAAGGCTCTAATTTTGGAGACAGGAAGAGAAATAATTTTTCCTTCAGGGTCAATTTTGTTTATTCCTAAAATATTTCCTTCAATATCAAACAGAACACTTCCGACCAAATTATTTTTTTCTAAAATATTAGTTTCAATTAAATCTTGGTCAAAATATTTCACCAGGCCTTCGTTGACCATCTTTTCCATTTTTTCTTTTTTAAAAATTGCGCCAACCAAAAAAACCCTTTCGCCTAATTTCAGTTTTTCCAAATCGGCAAAACTTAATGTCGGTAAGTTTGTTTTTTCAATTTTCACTAAGGCTAAATTTTCTTTTAAATCCCTCTTTAAAATTTGATAGCGAACTTTTTCTCCTTCAACAAAAAAACTAAATTTTGCTCCCTGAGGGACCAATTCAGCCAAAGTAACAATTAAACCATCGGTAGTGACAATTAATCCTGAACCCTCAAGCACTTTTCCTTTTTGAGTTTCGGTTTTTACTCCGATGACCACCTTTTCTACTTTTCCAATGGCATTTTTGAGAGCAACATTTTCTTTAATAATAATTTCCTTTCTCTCGGTAACTAAAACCGGGCTTTGCTCCAGTCGATATTGATAAAAAAGTGGCCTTTCAACAAAATAGGGCCAGAGAATTTGATCGCCGAAAATTCCACCAAAGATACCTAAAATAAAAATCCCAATGATTTTAAAAATATTTTTTATCACAAATTTAATAAACTAAATCCAAACAATTTCCCCCACCAAACATAAAAAGCAAGCGGTCGTATGAATTTTATGTAACGGGGTTAGACGGATAATTTTTCTTTTTGGGAACGAGCTTTAATTAAATCCTTGACCATTCGAAAAATGATTTTTCCTTGCTCAAAATAAACATTAACCGTCTCCCCTTCTTTAATTTCGCCGGAAACAATTTTTAAAGAGAGGGGGTCTAAAACTTCTCTCTGGATTACTCTTTTTAATGGTCTGGCTCCTAAATTGGGGTCAAAACCTTTTTCCGCCAAAACTTCTTTGACGGAATCAGAAATTCTAATTTCAATTTTTTTATTTTTTAGGCGCTCTGCTACTTTTGCCAGTTCTAAATCAACAATCTTTTTGATTTCTGTCTTGTTTAAATAATTAAAGATAATGATTTCGTCAATTCGGTTTAAAAATTCTGGTCGGAAATTTTCTTTTAGAGCGGCAACAACTTTTTCTCTCAGAGTTTCTCTTTGAGATTTTTCTTCATCACCAGTGACAAAACCCAAAGCCGCTTCTTTGGCGATAATATCTGAGCCAATATTAGAAGTCATAATCAAAATGGCGTTTTTAAAAGAAGCAGTTCTGCCTTTGGCATCAGTTAATCTGCCATCCTCTAAAATCTGGAGTAAAATATTGAAAACCCGGGGATGAGCTTTTTCAATTTCATCAAGTAAAACAACCGAATAGGGCCTTCTCCTTATTTTTTCTGTTAATTGACCCCCTTCTTCATAGCCGACGTATCCAGGCGGAGAACCAATCATCTTGGAAACCGTATGCTCTTCCATATATTCTGACATATCTAATCTGATTAAAGCATTTTCATCATTGAATAAAAATTCAGCCAAAGCCCGAGCGGTCTCGGTTTTTCCTACCCCGGTTGGGCCCAAGAACAAAAATGAACCCAAAGGTCTTTTTTCTTCCGAAATTCCTGCCCTAGCTCTTCTAATGGCATTAGAAATGGCTAAAATTGCTTCTTTTTGACCAACCACTCTTTTTGAAATAATTTCTTCCATTTTTTCCAACTTTTTTGCCTCTTCCTCCAATAAGCGGGTTACCGGTATTCCAGTCCACCTTGAAACCACTGCCGCCACATCTTCTTCGGTCACTTCTTTTTTCAAAAGCGGATGTTCTTTCTGAATTCTTGCCAACTTTTTCTCGGTTGTCTTTAGCTCTTTTAAAAGAGAGGGTATCTTTCCATACTTTATTTCAGCCACTTTCTGAAAGTCGGCTCGAGAAAGTTCTTTTTCGGCTTCAAATCTTAAAGTATCAATTTCTTTTTTTAAATTTTTAATCTTGTCAATTAGCTCTTTCTCTGACTGCCATCTACTTTTAATTTCCCTTTCTTTTTCCTTTAAATCGGCCAGTTGTCTTAAAATTGCCTTGCTTCTTTTTTGAGAATTTTTCTCTTTTTTAATCGCTTCCATTTCAATTTCCAGTTTTTTGATTTCTTCCCTGATTAAATCCAACTCGCTAGGCTCTGACTCAATTTCTAACCTTAATGCGGACATAGCTTCATCCATCAGGTCAACGGCTTTGTCGGGTAAAAATCTATCGGTGATATATCGAGCCGCTAATTGAGCACAGCTTACCAGGGCTGAGTCTCTAATTTTTACTCCGTGATGCAGCTCGTATTTTTCTTTAATTCCTCTTAAAATGGCGATGGTATCTTCAATTGATGGTTCTTGAACAAAAACCGGCTGAAACCTTCTTTCCAAAGCCGGATCTCTTTCAATATATTTTTGATAATCTTTTAAGGTGGTTGCGCCAATCGTTCTTAACTCGCCTTTAGCCAAAGCCGGTTTTAAAAGGTTTGAAGCATCAATAGCTCCTTCGGCTCCTCCTGCCCCAACTAAGGTATGTAATTCGTCAATGAACAATAAATATCTTCCGCCAGCTCGATTGATTTCTTTAAGGAGAACTTTTACCCTCTCCTCGAATTCTCCCCGATATTTTGTTCCGGCAATCAAAGCCCCCAAATCAAGAGAGATAATCTCTTTATTTTTCAAGCTTTCCGGGACCCGACTAGAAACAATTCTTTGAGCTAAACCTTCAACAATGGCAGTTTTTCCTACTCCAGCCTCGCCAATTAAAACCGGATTATTCTTTGTTCTTCTTGAAAGTATCTGAATTAATCTCCGAATTTCGTTTTCTCGACCGATAACTGGATCTAATTTCCCCTGTCTGGCTAACTGAGTTAGATTGCGAGCATATTTCTCAACCACCCGGTATTTTGATTCCGGCTCGGGGTCGGTAATTCTCTGACCTCCCCTGACTTTACCCAATTCTTTCAAGAAAGTTTGATAATCCAATTTCCCGAATTCTAAAGAAGTAATCTTTCCGCCTGGTTGTAAAAAATTTGCTTTGTCTAAAATTTCTTTTGCCCGCGTTTCAGTGTCCAAAAGAGCCAAAAATAAATGTTCGGTTGAAATATATTCATCCCCCATTTTCAATGACTCCTGTTTGGCTCGCTCCAAAATTTTAGTCATATCTTGGGTTAAATAAAATTGGCTAAAAGATTGAGGTGTATAAATTTGGCCAATGGTGTTCAAAGATGTTTTAGTTTTTTTCTTCAATCCTTCAATGTCAACCCCAATTCTTTCTAAAACATTCAAGACAATGCTTCCTTCCTGAGATAAAAGGCTATAAAGCAAATGAAGGGCATCAACTTGTTGTTGTCCTTTTTCTCTGGCTAAATCTTGAGCGTATAAAATTGCTTCTTGGGCTTTATGAGTAAATTGGCTACCGTTCATAAAGTTAATTGCTATTTTATTTCTATCGCAAAATTCTCAAAAAATCAAGTAAAGTGCATATGAAAAAACCAAAATAAAATTATATAAAAAAGGGCTCCAAGAAGATTGACGGGACTTTTTTTTAGATCTTTAGAAAAAGACTTTAGAAAGAAGACTTGTAATAGCTCACACCAAAAACCAATAAACTCTGCTTCCATTTGAAGAAAACACTACCACTTCAACCTCCCTGGATTTAGTAATATCGAAAAATACCCAGTTCAAGTTTTCGCTTTTCATGCTGTCGCCAAGTTTTTTGTTTTAAAAATATACAAATTAGGGTCAAATTTTTCATCCGGCTCGCTTTTATCTAACAAAAAATCCAGGTGAGAGCTTTGCCTGGGACATTAACAAAATAATTCTCAGCATAAACAAAAAAATTTTTGTCAAATGAATTTTAAGACAGCGAACCTTCATTATAAAATTAATCATCAAAATCTTCTATACTCCATTTAATTGCCATGGCATTTATTTGGAGTATTAAACATGGAAAAATCCTAAAAATT
>DAIRUS010000014.1:7912-13203 GCA_036803205.1 bacterium
AGAGTAAGGAAAATTAAGTCTTTAACCCGCGGAAGACTGTCCTCTGCCGCGACTAAGGAGTAAAATCGCTTAGACTTTGGTTTGAGGTTTGGATTTTTCCAAAATGTGTTTGATCTGGCAAAAAGGTCAAAAATAAAATTCTCTCAAAAAAAAGAGGCAAGAATATTACATTCTTGCCTTTTTCTCTGCGTTAATCTTTCTCTATGCTAAGGTGCCGTAGAGAATCTTTTTTTGAGGAGTTGAATCTCCCCTAAAACTTCTTGGCCTTTTTGCCACAAAAAATTCTTAAACCACTTTTCTTCTTTGGTGAGTTCTCGGTTTGTTTCTAGGTCTTTTAATCTGAAATACAAGTCATCAATTTTTTCAATGTGATTCCGAAGGACCTTTAAATATTCCTCTTCTACTTGTTTAAGCATTTTTCCTCCTTTCTTCTTTTTTCTTTTCTTCGCTTTCTTTTAAGTTTTTATTAAGTTCTTCTGAAGTTTCTTTCAAAAAAAAGTCCAACAAGTCTATAATTTCTACCGTCTCTTTTTTTAGGTCGGAAATCTTTGGATTCGTTAAGCAGAGAGAGTCTATTTCGTCAAAAACAAATCTGATTTTGATTAAAACTATCTTTATTCCAACAAGCAAAATCCTAAGCCAAATCCTCAAAGTGCTTGTTTGCAGAGCTACATCTCTTTCTTTTTTTTCATTATTCATAATTTCTCCATCCTTATTGTTCCATCCCTGCCCCTCCTTTGTAAGGTGCAATTTATTAATATTAAAATTTTTTTAAAATTTTGTCAAGAAAGTTGTAATGGCTCGATAGCTTGGAAACATCTTAAAAAGGATAGCAAAAAACTGTCTTTGGCTAGCCCTATTCGCTTCTTTCAGCTAAGGTGACAGTTAAAACTTTTGTCTTGTCCCCTCTTAAAATTTTAAGAGTTATTGTCTCGCCCGGATTGTATTTCATTATGATTTTGGCTAAGGTATTTTCGGTGGTAATTTTTTCTCCATTAAATTCCAAAATAATATCACCTTCTTTTAGACCAACGGCTTCAGCTGGTGAACCGGGAAAAATGGCTGGCTCTCCCCCATCTCCTTTTTGAACCCAGGCACCGTAATTTACCGGTAAATTATTTTCTTTCTGAATTTTTTCGTTAATCAAAAAATATCTCACCCCCAAAAAAGGATAAACAATTTTGCCAAGGGTTTTGACTTGTTCAATATCTTTCTTGGCTTTGTTGATGGGAATGGCAAAACCAATATTCTCTCCCTCCACCGACATGGCGGTATTGACTCCAATTACCTCACCATTTAAATTCAAGAGGGGGCCACCGGAATTTCCCCGGTTGATGGCGGCATCGGTTTGAATAACATCTTCAAGGGTTTCAATTAGTCCACCGCCAGAAGCAGTAATGGTTCTGCCCAAGCCGGAAATCACTCCCACTGAAACTGTATTTTGAAACTCACCCAAAGCATTACCAATAGCAATCACTGTTTGGCCAATTAGTAATTTATCAGAATCGCCCAGCTTAATAGGTTTTAAGCCGTCGGTTGCTTCAATTTTTATTATTGCCAAATCCTGCACCGGGTCTCTGGCTAAAACCTTGGCAGGAAATCTTCTTCCGTCATTGGTCAAAACAGTATAATCGGCTTTTTCATCTAAAACAACGTGTTTGTTGGTTAAAATAAGTCCTTTTTCCGAGACAATAAAACCAGACCCTCCGCCAACTTCTCTTTTCTCTACTCCTTTTTGACGATATTGAGGAATCCTAAATTCAAAAAATGGCTCGCCAAAAAATTCCTCAAGTGGCCACTCTTCATAATATTGTTCAATAATCGGCAGGTCTTTGGTAATAATGATGCTCACTACTGCCGGCGAGGCCTCTTTGACCACCTTAATAATTGCTTCCTCTTGAGAAGTTTGGGGAGAATAAATTGGCTTGTCAGTATTTTCTTGGTTGGCTTTTTCTGGAGGGGAAGTCGCAAAATTTTTTAAAAAATTCTGAATTTTTGGATAAAAGTAGCCTCCAGAAATTAAACCCCCAATTCCTCCAAAAATAAAAGAAGAAAGAAACAAGATTAAAAAGAAAAAATAAGACCCCTTTTCTGCCCAAAAAGTCCTTCTTTTTGGTTCTTCTAATTTTTCTGGTTCAAATTTTGGCAATGCCTCCATATACCTGAAATATTTTATCTTTTTTTCTTTAGCTCGTCAAATCGATATTTAAATATATCTTTTTTAATTGGACCAAAAAAGATTA
Source organism: bacterium (assembly GCA_036803205.1). Taxonomy (GTDB): domain Bacteria; phylum Patescibacteriota; class Minisyncoccia; order Minisyncoccales; family GBS-2; genus DAIRUS01. The sequence goes on from DAIRUS010000014.1 coordinate 10,156, forward strand.
TATAAATTCCGGCCAATAGATATTTTAGATAGGTTTTCAATCGACCATCTTTTTCAAATCTTCGCCCGGAAGTCAAAACCGGTTCTGTCTTAATAAAACCAAATTTACCAACTTTTGCTGCCCGACGGGCGAAATCGTGATCTTCGGCTATCTTTATTTCTTCATCAAAACCACCAATTTTCTCAAAAATCTCTCTTTTAACCAAAACCGAATTAGTTGCCCAAACAGAAAATCTCTGAAAGGTTTTCACAAACCAGTTATAAAAACTATAAAAAATTTTATCAAGCAAATTTCCTTTTGGGAAAATGGGAAAAGAAGCTACGTCTAAATCTCTTTTTCTAAACTCGTTTAATAAATTTTCCAAAAAATTTTCTGGCAGAAAGATATTATCGGCATCCATAAATAAAAAGATTTTTCCCCGCGCTACTTTCGCTCCTTCATTTCTACCTTTAGCCGGCAGCCCTCCTTTAGTGATTTTACAACCAAAACTTTGAGCAATTTGTACTGTCTTATCTTTTGAATCGGCATCGGCGACAATTATCTCATAATCAGAAAATTTTTGTTTTTTTATTTGAGAAAGTAATATTGGTAAATATTCCTCTTCGTTGAGAGCAGGAATAATAATAGATAACAGCATTTTATTGATAAGGAGAAATTTTTAATACCTCATCTAAACCAACAAATTAATAACCTAAATTCATTAATTTTGGTCCAATTGTTGCCACAGTTTTTACTGTCTCTTGACGAAATGCTTTTGTGTCATTATAACCATCGTGAAAAATAAAAATAACTCCCGGTTTTGTTCTTTTAAAAACGCTTTGGGACATTTTTTCAAAAGAAGGCTGAAGTTGTTCAAAATTAGCATAAAAAGTTCCGCTAATTAATAAAAAATCGTGTTTTTTTAATAAAGATGTAAAAATTGTTAAAAAACCACGGCGGGCGAAAAAGCCTGGGTTTTTGCCAACCTGAAAAAACACGGCTTTTATTTTTTTTGGGAAAGAAAGGTTCCAATTTCTAAAGTATAAGGATTGTTGGGGCCGTCGTCAAAAGTCAAGATAGCAATTTTCTCTGTGGTTTTTATCCTTGAAATCATTTTTTTAACCTTAAATAAGAAAAAAAATACAAATAAAAAAACAAAAGCAAGAAGGAAAAGAAAAAAGCTAAGAGCAAAATAACAAAAATCATATTTATTTCTCTTCTTTTTTTTCTTCTAAAAGCTGTTTTAATTTTTCTATCTCTTTTTTGAGCTCAATCATTTTCAATTCTCGCTCAACGGTTAAGCGATGAAAACTTTCTAGCTCTTCAATTCTATTTGCCAATTCTTGGGTTCTCTCTTGAATTTTCAATTCAAGTATTTTATTTAATTCTTCTAGCTCTCTTGTTCTTGCCTTAACTTTAATTTCAAGAACTTTTTTCTCGTCTTCCAACGCTTCTCGGCTGTTTTTTAAATCTTGAACCATTAAATTAAATTTTTTCCCCATTTCCTCAATTTCATCTTTGGTTTGAATGTCCACTTTAACATCTAAATTTCCCTTACTGACCTCAGAAAAAGCTTCCATTAGTTTTTGAAGTGGACCTAAAATGTTGGAAATAAACAAAATAACAAAAAGGGTGGTAAGAAGAATAATGAAAAAAATCGTGCTTCCAACAATAATCCAGGTATTAGAAATAGTAACAACAATATTTTCTACTTTTTCCCTGGGCAAAAACTGCTCTGCTTCAGAAAAAACTGTTTTGTAGCCTTGGTAAATAGTATAAGCTAAAATTAAATTTGAAAAAATAACAATTAAAATGGTAGCGCTAAAAATTTTTAAAAAAATGCTAGTTTTTCTTTTAATCATAGATTTTTGTCATTTTCTTTTTTAATTAAAGATATTAAAAAGGGAATTAAAAGATAAAAAAGCATTATAAGATAAGGGTAGGGATAGAAAAAGAAGATACGAATAAAGGTTATTGCTTCATAGACTACAAAACTATAATAAATATAAAACAAAGATAAATTATTAAAAGAAATTTTTTCCAAACGAAAATCATACCAAATGACATAAATTGTTAAAAAGAAAATTCCTAAAATAAAAAGGGCGGCGCCAACAACTAAAAAATTATGAAGAGGAAATGATAAATATGGCTCACCATATCTTAAAGAAACTACTCCTTCTTGCCATAAAAATCTCGAAATTAAAAAAATAAAAAATAAAAAAAAGAGGCTAAAAATTAAATAAAAAGTTTTTTTCTTTGTTATTCTGGTAAAAAAATACAAAATCATAAAAAAGATAGAAAGAAATAAGATAATTGGTTAGAAAAAAACAATTGAGACCAAAAAAGCGCCTAAAACAGAGGGGGTATTCATTTTCATAAATTAATTTTAACACATTCTCTTTTTTTAATAAACTTTTAGGTTTTCTAAATTAGAAGAAGTTTAAAAACCAAGAAGCAAAAATAAGAAAAGCAAAAATTAACCTGCCAAAGTATTCTTCCGTTGTATTAATCGTAATCCAAAAATCAACCAAATAGGCAAAAATAAAGAAATATCGTTATTGTCTATTTCTCCCTCTATTTGATAAAGCAGAATGACACTACCAAAGAGAAAATCTGAAAGAAATTGAAGGATTCTTAAATTTTGAGAAAAATTTTTTATCTTTCATATTACATTATTTAATGCTTAAAACAACTAACCCAATTATTATTAAAGAAACAGCAAAAATTTTTTGAATAATTATTGTCCCTGAAAAATCTTCTTTTATGAATCCTGGAAACTTTAAAGAAATCAAAGTAGCTAAAAATAATATAAAAAAATATCTAGTGCCTTCAAGAGCATTAATAAATGCCAAATATCTAAAAGGGACTATAGCTACCGCCCAGCTTAAGAGAAAAAAGGATGTTATCCCTAAAACTTGGTTGGGTATGAGAACTCTAAGGGTTTTTGGTCTAAGAATTTTCCGGTTTTTAAAAACTTCTTCTCTTGTCTCTTTTAAAAAGATAAAGGCGCATCCTGCCAAAAAAGCTCCAAACCTTGTCCAAATTATTCCGTTAACAAAAGGTTGAAAC
>DAIRUS010000015.1:0-9336 GCA_036803205.1 bacterium
ATAAAAGGGCACTTTCTTCATGATTTGGGCAAATTTTTTACATATTTATCAACCACCTAATCAATGGCAGGAAATTCTGGATAATGTAGTGAAAACATCCTATATAAAAATTATAGAGATTCTTAAAAAATATCCCTGGGCCAAAGTTACTTTAAATATAACCGCCTGCTTAACTGAACAATTAGCAAAAAGAGGCTGTTCAAGGGTGATTGAGGATTTAAAGAAATTAGCGGAAAGGGGGCAGATTGAATTTGTTGGAAGTTCAAAATATCATGCCTTTTTACCTCTTTTACCTAAAAATGAAATTGAAAGGCAGATTAAATTAAATTATCGAATAAATAAATTTTATTTTGGAAAAGTTTATCAACCCAAAGGATTTCATCTGCCTGAATTAGCTTATTCAAAAAAAGTAGCGAAAATAATTAATAAATTGGGTTATTCTTGGATTGTTGTTGACGAAATCTGCTTTAAAGGAAAATTGGGACAAAAAATCGATACTTCAAAAATCTATAATTTAGAAAACTGTCACCCTTTAAAGGTCTTTGTTAGGATTAGAAGACCCTCTTATTTTTTTCAAAATGGATTAATTAAAAGCCCTGAAGATTTTTATAGCTGTCTTAAAAAAATTAATAAAAATGGATATTTAATTACGGTGGTAGATGGCGAAGTTTTTGGCCATCATTTTCCAGGAATGGAAGAGGTGTTAGAAAAGATTTATTCAGAGAGAAAAATTGAGACAAAGAATGTTTCTGAATTATTTAAAATTTACCCTCAAAATGGCAAAATAAAACTTTTTCCTGGCACTTGGGGTACTTTGGAATCGGAATTTAAAAAGAAAATTTATTATGCTCAATGGAATTATCCAAATCATCCCATTCATAAAAAACAATGGGCATTAACATATTTTGCAACTGAGACGGTAGAGAAGTATAAATCAGACGCAAATTACAAAAAGGCAAGAAAAATTTTAGATATGGCACTTTTCTCCTGCCACTACTGGGCAGGTGGAGCGGTTCCTTGGTGGGATCCCCGGTTAATAGAGAAAGGAGCTCGTTATTTATCCCAATCGATTTCGCTTCTTAAAAAAATTCCGAAAAAAATTAAAGAAAGAGCAAAGGAATTTTATTATCAGATCGTGAGAAAGGCATTTAAGTGGGAGGAATTTGGGTGGGCTCGGAAAAAATCAATAAACTATACTAAAAAAATAGTGAAAGAATTAAAAAAAATTTCATTTTCTTAGATTTTTTATGGAAAAACTTTACCAAATTTTTTCTTCCATCAAAAGAAGTCCCCAGGAAATCGAGGAAAAATTTAAAAAGATTTTTAAAAATAAAAATCTAAAAATAATTGAAGCTTCATCCATTAAAGAACAAAAAATTATCGCCCTGAGATTAAAGAACAACATTCCCGAAAGAATAGTTTTAGAAAACCATGACCATGTAGAACGATTTAAGAGGTCCTTTTTTACTCTGAATGAATTGAGAAAAGTAATTTATGTACCTCATCTTTTTGGAAATATTGGAAAAAAAATAATCTTTCGAGAGTATTTCGTACCTAAATCTCTTTATTTTTTAATTACAAAGAAAATTCCCTTCCAATCCTTGCTAAAGAAAGTAAGAGAATCGGCAGAAATATTAATTTCTATCCATAACTTAAAACCCGAAACATTGCCAAAATTCCTTTATAATGAATTTGTCTCAAAAGGAGAAAAAAAGATTTATTAGAAACTTCAAAAGTTTTTATCTCTCAAATTATACATCTCAAAAAATACTGGGAAAATAATTTAAATTAATTTTTTAAAAAGATATTTAAAAAATGGAAGAGCTTTTAATTGAGGCGGAAAAATTATTATTCTCAAAAAGTGTAAAATATAAAAGAAGTATAAAAAGATTCATCCTAATCAAATAGAATTAAAAATGGTAAAGCCTCCCCTTTTAAAAGGAGTTGAGAAAAAAATATTGAAACTCTTTAAAAAACTAAAGGTCGAGCCTATCGAAAAAGAAGATATTTTAGAAAAGATAAACCAAGGATTGAGGCGTTTTTATACTGCAGTTTGTAAAGATGAGAAAGGAAGAAATTTTTTTTTGAAAGTAAGGGTATTGAGGATTCGAAGAGTTGTCAAACAATTAAATAATGAAATTAAGATATATCAATTTTTAAATAAGATTGCCAAAAAAATTTCTCTAAATTTTCTTTTTCCTTCGATTTTAAAAAAGGGAAAGTTTCAAGGTCTTAATTTTTATTTAAGGGATTTTATAGAAGGGGAATTAGCAGGTCAAGTTAGGGAAGATTTTGGCTATAAGAAATTTTTTTTAAAAAAATTAACTCCGAAAGAAATGAATATGGCAATTTTTTCTTTCCAAAGAATACCAAAAAGTTATACCAAAAAGTTAAAACTTCATAAACATGGAGGTTGGTGGTATTATCAGCATTTCCTTCAGCTCAAAAAAAATTTTTTAAATTTTTTTTTAAAATCTCCTTTTAATCAAAAAATTCTGACAAAAAAAGAGGTAGAGAAAACCGAGAAGATTTTGAAGAAGAATAAGAAATTTTTGGATGAGATGGCAAATTTCCCAACCCATGGTGATCTCTACCCAAATAATATTGTAATCACAAGAGATAAAAAAATTTTACTTTTAGATTGGGAGCTGTTTCATTTTAATAATTATTACTTTGATCCTTGTTTTGTCTGGCTATTATCATACAAGGAAAAAAAATGGCAAAAAAAATTTTTCAATTTAATGATGAAAAATCATCGCAATTCTGAAAAACTTTTTCAACTTGTCTTGATTTTTCTTACCACACATTTTGCTGCTGCGTGTTGGCAGGCATTGAGAAAAATGAAGAAAATTTATCCCACCCCAGTTTTAATTAAGTCTAGAGAATTTAATTTGTTAAAATATTATCTTAAGCTTTTTAAAAAAGCAATTAAAAATTTTTAAAATGAAAACTCTATTTTTAGCATCGGAATGTGCACCAATTGTTAAGGTTGGAGGATTAGCTGATGTCATTGGTTCTTTGCCAAAGGCCTTAAAAAAACTGAATTTAGATGTTCGAATTGTGATACCAAAATACGGAATTATTGATGAAAGGAAACATCTTTTTAAATTAATTGCTAAAAATATTAAGGTTAAAAAAGAAATAATAAATATTTATCAGGGTTTTTTACCAAAAAGCGAGGTCATTTTATATCTTTTAGAAAATGAAAAATATTTTTCAAAAAATGGAGTCTATCCTCAAAATCCTTTTGAAGAAATTTCGAGATTTCTATTTTTTAGCCTCTCAATTTTAGAGAGTTTTCCCCATTTAAATTTCTCTCCCCAGATAATCCATTGCCATGATTGGCACGTGGCTATTTTATCTACCTTAATTAAAATCAGAAAGCTTAAGATCAAAACTCTATTGACAATTCACAATCTTTTAAATCAGGGGAAGTGGAATCCAAAGGAAATTTTAGATTTTTTGGGATTGGGCGGAGATGAAATTGAGAGTTTAAAAATTAGAGATAAAAATGGCAATTTCAATATCTTACAACAGGGAATTTTAAATTCCGATTTTTTAACTACCGTTAGTAAAAATTATCGTCAGGAAATTTTGACCAAGGAATATGGCCAGAGCTTAGAAAAATGGCTTTTGAAAAGGAAAAAAAATCTTTTTGGCATTTTAAATGGTATTGATATTGAAAAATTTAATCCCGAGACTGACCAAAATTTAAAATCCAATTATTCAATTTCAAATTTTGAAAGAAAAATTGAAAATAAAATTGATCTTCAGAAAATTCTGAAATTGCCAATAAAAAAAGAAATTCCTTTATTTGCCTTTATTGGAAGATTGGATTTTCAAAAAGGAATAGATTTAATTTCTGAAATTATTCCTGATTTAGTGAAATTAAATTGTCAATTGGTAATTTTAGGAGTTGGAGAAAAGGAATATGAAAAAAAATTTTTAGAATTCTCTCAAAAATATCCCAAAAATGTTTCTAGCCAAATTAAATTTGATCCAATTTTAGCTCAAAAAATTTACTCAGCTTCGGATTTTCTTTTAATGCCTTCTAAATTTGAACCCTGTGGCTTGGTTTCAATGATTGCCCTGAGATATGGGACAATTCCAATTGCCAGAAAAACCGGTGGTCTTTCAGATTTTATTAAAAATAGAGAAAATGGTTTTCTTTTCAAAGAAAATAATTCATCAGGTCTTTTAAAGTCAATTAAAGAGGCTCTTCAATTTTACAAAAGGAAAAATCAATTTAAAAAATTAATTAAATCGGCAATGAAAAAAAATTTCTCTTGGGAAAAATCGGCCAAAGAATATTTGAAATTATATCGAAAGCTTTTAAATGTTTGAATTTTTACTGAAAACCCCTCTAAAAAATCAGTGGAAAAAAATTGGCTTAAAGAAAAGGGCGGGAGTAATTTTCCCTCTCTTTTCTGTTTTTTCAAAAAAAAGTTTAGGAATTGGTGAAATTTCAGATTTAAAGTTGGCTATCGATTGGTCCAAAAAAACCGGAAATACTATTTTGCAAATCTTACCAATTAATGATACTGGCTTTGATTTTTCTCCTTTTAATCCCCAAAGTTCATTTGCCTTAGATCCAATCTATCTTTCTCTATGGGATTTAATTTCAATAAAAAAGGAAAATTTAGAAAGGGAATTGAAAGATTTAGCTGAAAAGTTTCCTTTAAATAAAAAATATGTCAATTATCAAATTAAAAGGGCAAAGATTGAAAAACTCTGGTCGATCTTTTTAAGGAGGGCAAGTTTTCCAAAAAGATTTGAAAATTTTGTTAAAAGAAATAATTATTGGCTTGAAGATTATTCTCTTTTTAGAGTTTTGAAAGAATATTTTAAAGAAAAATCTTGGGAAGAATGGCCAGAAAAATTTAAAAATAGAGATATTAAATCTTTAAGAGAATTTGAGAAAAAAAATCAAGAGAAAATAAAATTTCAAAAGTGGCTCCAATGGCAATTGTTTGAGCAATTAAGGAAAATAAAAATTTATGCTCAAGAAAAACTAATCTTTTTTAAAGGGGATCTGCCCCTTTTTGTTTCCAGAGATAGTTCAGATTGCTGGTCAAAGAGAAAGTATTTTAAATTAAATTTTTCGGCCGGTGCTCCCCCTGATTTATTTTCAGAAAAAGGCCAGAGATGGGGAATGCCAACTTATAATTGGGAAGAGATCTTCAAAGATGATTTTATTTATTTTAAAGAAAGATTAAAATATGCCCAAAATTTTTATCATCTATTTCGAATTGACCATTTAGTTGGGATTTTTAGAACCTGGTCAATTCCAATTGAGACCCCATTTAAATTTCAAGGCAAAAAGGGACTCTTTGATCCAAAAGATGAAAATTTATGGATTGAGCAGGGAAGAAAGATTTTAAATTTAATAATTAAAAGTACAAAAATGCTTCCCTGTGCCGAGGACTTAGGGACAGTTCCCCATTTTTGCTATAAAATTTTAGAAGATCTTGGGATTCCAGGAATAGATGTCCAAAGATGGAAAAAGGATTGGCAAAATTTCAATTTTTTGAAACCAGATCAATACCGACCAATTTCAGTTTCCACCCTTTCAACCCATGATTTAAATTTATTTCCTATCTGGTTTGAAGAAATAGGAACTGTTTCAAAAGGAATTTTTAAAAAAAAATGTTTAGAAAAGAAAATTGATTTTGAGAAAATAAGAAATAAGATTTTCTCATCAGAGAAAAAAGGAAGGCTTTTTTGGAAAAACTCTCTTAATAAAAATAAATTGATTAAGATTTTAAATCGGCCAGAAAAAGAAATTTTAGATTTAATTAAAATTTTTAAAAAAACCTTTAAAGAAAAAGAGAAATTTTTGGAAATGATTTCTTCAAAAAAGGAATTGATCAAAAAGAATTTAATATTAATAAATTCAACAAATTCAATTTTTTGCATTCTCTTAATCTTTGAATGGCTCTTTCTAAGCGATATTTTAAAAGGAAGAGCCTGGAGAATAAATTTTCCAGGGAAAATTTCAAAAAAGAATTTTTCTCTAAGATTACCAATTTCCTTGGAGAATTTAATCAATCTTAAAATAAATAATCAAATTAGAGAAATTATTCAAAAATCTGGCCGAATCTAACTTTCTCTTCCAAATTTTTAGTAGTTTGTTAAATAATTTTATTGCCTAGGTAACTTATTTAAAAATTTAAATGTTTGCCAAAATAGGAAAAATTTTCTAAAATTGAAATTGTGGATTTAGTAATTGATGAGATTAAAAATAGATTAGATATCGTTGAAGTAATTTCAAGTTATATTAAACTTCAAAAGGCAGGATCAAATTATAAAGCCCTTTGTCCTTTTCATTCGGAAAAAAAACCTTCTTTTTTCGTTTCTCCTGTCCGTCAAATCTGGCATTGCTTTGGTTGTAATGCTGGAGGAGATATTTTCCGTTTTGTAATGCAAATTGAAGGTGTTGAATTTGGAGACGCTTTACGAATCTTGGCCCAGAGAGCGGGGGTAGAATTGAAACCAATCAGACCGGAACTAAGAACCGAGCGACAAAGATTATACGAAATCTGTGAATTGGCGACTAGATTTTTTGAAAAACAACTTGAAGGAAGTCAAGCAGGGAAAGAAGCAAAAGAATATCTTCTCCGTCGGGGAGTTTCTGAAGAATCAATAAAAAAATGGCGACTAGGTTACTCACCCGATGCCTGGCAGAGCCTTTCTGACTTTTTAATTAGCAAAGGATACAAAAGGGAAGAAGTAGAAAGAGCGGGATTGTCTATTAAAAACGACCGGGGTTCGTTTTATGATAGATTTCGGGGTCGAATTATTTTTCCCATTTTTGATTTAAATTCTCAAGTAATTGGTTTTGGCGGAAGGATTTTTGAGAAACCACGACCCCTTCGCCAGCCTTTTGCTCCCTCCACCCGCTCTAAAGAAGAATATATTGCAAAATACATTAATATCCCAAACACTCTTTTATATGATAAGAGTCGAGTTTTATATGGCCTGGATAGAGCAAAAGTTGCAATTAGAAAGAAAAATTTTGCCATCTTGGTTGAGGGTTATACTGATACCATTTTGGCTCATCAAATCGGAATAGAAAATACGATTGCGGTTTCTGGCACCGCCTTAAGTTTCCATCACTTATCAGTTTTAAAGAGATATACCGAAAATCTTTTTTTAGGATTTGACATGGACATTGCCGGCGATTCAGCCACCAAAAGAGGAATAGAGTTGGCTCAATGGCAAGGCTTTAATTTAAAAATCATCACTTTAAACAAAGGAGAGGATCCAGCTGATGTTATTTCGCGAAACCCGAAAGAATTTCAGCAATTAGTTGAAAATAGTTTATCAATTTTAGATTTTTATTTTCAAAACGCCTTTTCCCAGTTTGATAAAAATACTCCCGAAGGAAAAAAAGCAATTTCAAAAATTCTTCTTCCTTTGATAAAAAGAATTCCCAATAAAATTGAACAATCTCATTGGATAGGGGAACTGGCAAAAAAGTTAGAAGCCAAAGAAACAGATATTGAAGAAGAATTGAGGAAAACAAAACTAGACAAAAACCGATTTGGGTTGGAAGAGGAAGAAATCTTGAACCTTCCTCCTAAAACAAGGAAAGAGCTTTTAGAAGAAAAGTTAATTACCTTGATTTTAAAGAAGCCGGAAAACTTAAATTTAGTTGGAGAAGATCAAATTAATTATCTTTCCCCGATTGGAAAAGAAATTTTGCTTAATTGTAAGAAAGAGCCAAAAATTTTACCCGAAAAATTATTCCCCGAGGCAAAAGAGAAATTTAATTATTTGGCTTTGAAGTCGGAGATTGAAGAATTTGAGGAAGAGAATATCTCTTCCGAAATTAAATTTTGTTTAAAAGAAATCCAGATTTTAGCAATCAAAGAAAAATTAAACGAAATTTCAGTTGAAATTAAAAAAGCCGAAGAAGAGAAAAATCTAAAGAAAATTGAGAAACTAAGCCAAGATTTCAATTTTCACTCCAAATTGCTTGCCAATTTAAAAAGCGCACTTAAATCGATATGAAAAAAAGAAAAACTTTAACTAGAAAAAGGAAGTCAAAGAAAAAAAAGAAGATTAGATTGAAACCAGGAAGACCAAAGAGAGTTTTCTTGGAAGAGAAGGTTAAACAGTTGCTTTCAAGGGGCAGAGAGAGAGGGTTTGTAACGCCAGCTGAGATTTTATATTTTTTTCCGGAGATAGAAAATGATATCAGCGGCCTGGATGAACTTTATAACAAATTAGAGAAGGAGAACGTTGAAATTAGAGAACCGAAAGAACTTTTAGAATTAGAAGAAAAAGAATTGACTGAAGTTGGCGCAGCAAAAATTGATTCCGTTCAGATGTATCTGAGGGAAATTGGGCAATACCAACCCTTAACTGCTGCCGAAGAAAAAGAATTAGCAAAAAGAATTGAAAAGGGCGACGCAGAAGCCAAGAAAAAATTGGCTCAGGCTAATCTCAGATTGGTAGTTTCGGTGGCAAAAAAATATATTGGCCGTTCACCCAATTTGACCCTTTTAGATTTAATCCAAGAGGGCAACCTGGGGCTTTTTCGAGCAGTTGAGAAATTTGACTGGCGAAGGGGCTATAAATTTTCCACCTATGCTACCTGGTGGATTAGGCAGGCAATTTCCCGAGCCTTAGCTGATCAGGCTAGAACAATTAGGATACCCGTCCATATGGTAGAAACTCTTTCTAAATATAATCAGGCAAGAAAAAGGCTTTTGCAGGACTTGGGAAGAGAACCATTGCCGGAAGAGATAGCTTCGGAAATGGGCGTTGAAGTAGAGAAAGTTCGTCATTTAATGAAAATTTCCCAGGGAGCGGTTTCTCTTGAAACGCCGGTTGGTGAAGATGAAGAAGACTCGATTTTAGCCGAATTCATTGCCGACGAAAAATCACCGCCACCATCTTTGGAAGCAGCCAGAACTTTACTCAAAGAAAGGTTAAAAGAAATTTTAGTTGACTTAACTCCCCGAGAACAAAAAATATTATCAATGAGATTTGGCTTAGAAGATGGAGTTATTCATACCTTAGAAGAGGTTGGCAAAGAATTTGGTGTCACCCGTGAAAGAATTCGTCAAATTGAAGCTAAGGCTTTAGAAAAAATCAGACAGCACCAAGCCCTGAAAAAACTAAAAGGCTATTAAAATTGCAAATTTCAAATTTTAAAATGGAAATAAAGAGTAAATTTGACTTCGGGTGGAAAGCTTGATAGACTTTTTTCAGAAACATTTTTAAAAATTAAAAATAAATTTCATCAACTTATTATTCCGCGGTAGTTCAACGGTAGAACGCTGGACTGTTAATCCAGTTGTTGCAGGTTCGAATCCTGCCCGCGGAGCA
>DAIRUS010000016.1:0-8992 GCA_036803205.1 bacterium
GATTCAGGAGGGGGAGATATTCCCTTTTTTGAGATACCTTATTGTGGTGATGGTACCTGTAACGGAAACGAGACCTGCGAAACATGTCCTGTAGATTGTGGACAATGTCCAACCCCAACCACTTGGTATCGTGATGCTGATGGAGATGGATATGGAAATCCTAATGAAGGCATAAGTTCAGCTACCAAACCCGAAGGTTATGTATCTAATGACGACGATTGTAATGACAATAATCCAAATATTCATCCCGGAGTCCCGGAAATTTGTGGCAACGGAATAGATGAAGATTGTAATGGTACTGATTTATCTTGTCCCCCTATAATGAGTGGATTTGGCGGGTCAGTTTCATTTATTCTCACGGTTAATAAAACCGGCAAGGGTTCGGGTACGGTTACTAGTAATGATGGAAAGATTAGTTGCGGAACTACTTGTTATGCAAATTATTATGCCAATTCCAACGTTAAATTGACTGCCACGGCTGGCGCATTCTCAGAGTTTAAGGGCTGGAGCGGAGATTGTAGCGGAACAAGCGCCACCTGCGAATTGGTAATGAATAGTCACAAAACAGTTTCAGCTGATTTTGCTCCAAAAGGAGAAGTTGCCGGCGCGGCAACTTGCGAGATTTATATGACCAAGTATATCAAGTATGGAGCGAATAATGACCCGACAGAGGTCAAAAAACTTCAAGAATTCTTGAACTCAGAGATGGGAGCTAATTTGCCGGTGACCGGAATTTATGATTTAGCGACGATGGAATGGGTCAATAAATTCCAATTGAAATATAAAGATGAAGTTTTGCGGCCTTGGGTTGAAGTAGGAGTTCATTCCAGCGAGGACATTCCGACAGGATATGTTTACAAGACAACCTTGCGCTGGATTAATATGGTAATGTGTCCTTCGCTCAATCTGTCTCTACCCGATTTGAGCGATGACGTGACAAGGTTAAGTGGGTATCTGACTGAAGGAATTGCACCGGAAGTGGCAGGAGCAGCAATAGCCATAGAGGAAGAAGTTCCTTCGTTTACTCCTTCACCCGAGGAAAGAGAATATATTTCACCGCCACCGGAAGAAGCTTCCCAACCCCGCGAACCTTCACCTGCTGAAGCCACCTCAGCCGAGAGACCGGCGGCAATGACTAATTGGATGATTATTTTGATTGCCGTTTTAGCTGTTGGAATCGTTGCCTGGATAATCTTTGCTTTAAAGGGAAAGAAAAAACCTCAATAGAAATTGAGAGGAAACGAGGATTAAAGGTCAGAGAGTTAAAAACGGCGAATAAAAAAATGAAAAAATTTTTCTTGGGAATTTTAATCGGATTGCTGATTTTAGGTTTTTCTAACTCAATTACTGCTGACCCCAAAAAGCCAAAAGAACCGGTAGATAAAATAACTTTTATTCATTACCAAGATGGAACCGTGAAAGAGGTTGGCAAAGCAGTAAAAAACCCAACCTGTTATAAACTAATGGGTATTAAATGGCAAAATTTTCCAATAAGTTATGTGATAGGTCCCGATGTAAATAAAAAAGCCATTGAGGCAGCTACCGCAGAATGGGATAAATATACAAGTACTAATTTATTTAGCACATATACAATAGATGCTTCAGCAAATTTTGATGAAACTCCTGATGGGAAAAATGAGTACAGTTTAGGAAATTATCCCCAATCCGGAGTGATAGCGGTAACAAGAGTTTGGTACACAAGATACGGAAAACAAATAGTAGAATATGATGTAATGTTTGATACTGATTTTACTTGGGGAGACGCAACTAAAACTTCAACAGTAATGGATTGGCAAAATATCGCCACTCATGAAACAGGTCATGGTTTGGGTTTAGCTGATGTTTATCAAACTCTCTGTTTTGAAGTGACAATGTATGGTTATTCTAATTATGGAGAAACCAAAAAGAGAACTCTTGAGTCACCTGATATTATCGGTTTGCGGAAACTTTATGGTCTTTAAATTTTTGCTGAGATAGTTTCGGTCTGAAGGAAGGCAAAACCTCTCTTTTTGAGAGGTTTTGTTTTTTGGGTGAAAAATAAGGTACAATATAAAATTATGAGGAAATTTTTTCTTTTTTTAGTTTCTCTTTTTATCGGTCTTGGAGTTTTTATCTGGGTTATCAAGTTTGTTGGTTGGCAAGAAATTAAAGATGCCTTTTTGGTTTTTACCGGCTGGCGGGGAATGATAATTTTTTTTCTAACGGCTTTAGCATTTTTAGTGGGAATTTGGAAGTGGCGGGAGATTTTAAAGAGTCAAGGGAATTTGATTCCTTTTTTTCAGCTTTTTAAAGCCTATTTAGCCGGTTTTTCTTTAATGTATCTTTTTCAAATTTTTAGTTTGGGCGGAGAATTTTTAAGGGGGTATGTGATTAAAAAAGAAAATTCTCTCCCTTTCTCTAAGGCGATGGCATCAGTGATTATTGATCGGATTTTAGACTTGACTGTTGGATTTTTTATTATTATTTTCGGAATTTTAATTTTTATTTTCAAAATTGGCCTTCCACCGAGTAGCTTAATAATGATTTTTTTGGCAACATTTTTGGCTTTCTTAATTGGAGTTTTCCTCTTTTATTATAAGGTTTTAAAGAAAGAAAGTCCTCTGAAATTTTTTTTAAGGTTTTTTATAAAAAAGTATGAAAAAGACCATTCGCCTTTTCCAATGGAGGAAGAAATTTTTAATTTTTTTAGAATAAAACAAAAAATTTTCTGGAAAAGTCTTGGTCTCACTTTTTTGAAGAACGGCGTTTTGCTCTTGAGATGCTGGTCTTTACTTTTTTTTCTGGGCAAGCAAGTGGAGTTTTTACCAGCTTTTTCTATTTTTGGCTTTTATAGCTTAGCAGCTGTTCTTCCTATTCCAGCTGAATTGGGAACCGAAGATGCCACTCAACTTTTTGTTTTTAATTCCTTTGGATTGACCGGTGCTACAGCCACTGCTTTTGTAATGATTATAAGAGGGGCAGATTTAATTTTGGCTTTAGCCGGCCTTTTTCTTTTTTTCCGCCTAGGGTTTAAATTGACCGAAGAAAATTTATTACCCATTTTTAAAAATGACAAAAATGTGGTAGATTAATCAAATGGAGGAAAAACCAAAAGTTGCCGCCATTGTCCCGGCCTATAACGAATCAGCAACCATCGGTAATGTTCTAAAAGCCCTTTTAGCTGCCAAAGAAATTGATGAAATAATTGTAGTTAGCGATGGTTCAACTGATGAGACCGCCCAGATTAGTAGGTCGTTAGGAGTAAAGGTTTTAGAAAATCCTGAAAGGGGAGGAAAAGGAAAAGCAATGAGAAGAGGGGTAGAAAACACTACCGCAGAAATAATTTGTTTTTTTGATGCCGACTTAATCGGATTGATTCCTCAACATATTAATCAATTAGTTGAGCCGGTCTTGAAAAGTGAGGCAGCAATGGTTGTCGGTATTAGGGATAGAATCGGAGAAACTCCACTATTTTTACTGAGAATAGATCCCCTTCTGGCTTTTGGCGGAGAGAGGGTTTTGCGACGAGAAATTTTTCTAAACATTCCGGAAAGATTTAGTCGAGGATTTGAGATTGAGACCGCCTTGAATTTTTATTGCCAAGTTAATAAACTCCCGGTAAGGTATGTTAAATTAAAGGGTTTAAAAATGATTATCAAAGAAAAGAAATATGGTTTGGTCAAAGGATTTTGGGGGAGGGTAAAAATGGAATGGGAAATTTTGAAAACGAGACTTTTGCTTTTATGGTCTAAACAGGATTTTAAAAAGAATTCCAAATTTTAATTTTTTATTTCAATGAAAAATTTTTCTTTTTTAGATAAAATTAGGTTTGCTACCGGAAGAATTGCTAATCTTTTCAACAATCGGCTTTTGGTTGTTTCTTTTGAAACGACGCTATCTTGTAATTGTAACTGTCGTCACTGTGATTTGGGGGGAATTGTCAAAGATGAAAAACGAATTGGCCCGGAAGATTATGCTCGAATTGTTCGAACCTTAAAACCGCTGGTTGTTCAGATTTCCGGCGGGGAGTCACTTTTGCGCCAAGATATTGTCGAAATAGTTAAATCAGCAAAGCAATTCGGAGGGTTGCCTTATACAATTTTGGTAACTAACGGCGCTCTGTTAAACGAAGACATTTATCTAAAACTAAAAGAAGCTAACCTCAATCAACTTTCTGTCTCGCTTGATTTTCCTGATAAAAGACACGACGATTTTCGTCGACATCCGGGCTTATTTGAACATTTAGAAAAAACCGTGCCTAAATTGGCGAGACACGGATTTAAAGATATTGTTTTAAATACGGCAATTACCAGAGCTAATTTTAGAGAGGTTGTTCTTCTGGCAAAAAAAGCAATGGAGTGGGGTGTTTCAATCTCCTATAGCGCTTACACTCCTCTTCGGACCGGAGAAAAAAAATATTCTTTTGAAGACGAAGAGGATTTGAAAGTTCTCCGCCAAAAAATCAGAGAACTTCTTGAGCTTAAAAGAAAAACCAATTGTATAATTAATTCAAAAAGTGTTTTGTTAAAGACATTAAAATTTCTTGAACAGGGTTGTATGCCTCATTGTCAAGCTGGGCTAAAGTTTGTTGTTGTAATGCCCGATGGAAGTTTTGTTCCTTGTTCAATGAAGCGGTATAAATTTTCTAGTTTAAAAGAGTTAAGAGAAAAATTTTCTCGGCAAAATTTTTGCGATGGTTGTTGCGGTTGTTATGTTAGCATAAGATGCTATAGCGAAAGGTCAATTGGGAGGGAAATAATGGAGCTTCCCGAATACCTTAAATTAGCCTGGGGCAGCATCTTTGAATAGGAAGTTTTTAAATAGGGCCCAAAAAGCGATATGAAATTCTTTGTTCAGACAAAAGGGTTTAATGACATTATTGATGTTACCGAGAAAATCAGAGAAACTGTCAAAAGTGCGAAAATAAAAGATGGAATTTGTTTGGTTTTTGTTGCTCATTCTACTTGCGCTCTAACTGCTATTGAATATGAAGAGGGAGTAATTCAAGATTTAAAGAGGATTTTGGAGGTTATTGCTCCGATGAATGCCAATTATGAACATTGTAAAAAATGGGGTGATTGCAATGGCTACGCCCATGTTAGAGCTGCCTTAATGAAACCTTCTTTGGTAATCCCCGTCGAAGAGGGGAAACTCAAATTGGGCACTTGGCAACAGATTGTTTTAATAGATTTTGATAATCGGCCCAGAGAAAGAGAGGTGATATTGAAAATTATTGGCAGTTAAGAAGTGGCTATGATATTCAAAATCAATCGGATTATCAAATATCTAATCTGGAGTGATTTGGTTTTTTGGACCGGTTGGGGCTTGATTAATCCGGTTTTTGCCATTTTTATTGTTGATAGAATTGAAGGAGGGTCAGCGACGGTAGCAGGAATAGCCTCGGCAATTTATTGGATTTTGAAATCTTTTTTCCGAATTCCAATTAGCATTTTTTTAGACGCCTGCCCAGGAGAGAAGGATGATTATTGGTTTTTGGTTTTTGGACTTTTTTTGGCCGCTCTGGTTCCTTTTGGCTATATTTTTGTCAGCTTACCTCTTCACATTTATCTTTTACAGGCAGTTTATGCCTTAGCGATGGCTATGGCTTTTTCCGGCTGGTCAGCTATCTTTACTAAGCACATTGATAAAGGGTGGGAGGCAACTGAATGGGGGATAGATGCCACTTTGGTTGGTTTTGGCATTGGAATTTCCGGTGCCGTTGGCGGTTGGGCAGTTACCAAATTTGGTTTTAATTCAGTTTTTATTGTTGTTGGAATTTTAGGAATGATTGGAGCTATTTTACTTTTAGCTTTAAAAAAAGATATTAAAGGAATTTTTGACCACGGCCCACATTTTTCTTTGAAAGAAATTTTTCAAAAAGAAGAAAAAAAATAAACCCCCAAAAATTAAAATAAGAATCAGTCTATATAACGTTATATCAGTATGAGTTATTTTAAGCTTAATAGATTACCAAAAGAGAAAAGAATTCGAATGATTGGAGAGTTTTATGATGTAATTGCCTCTCTTAAAAATCGCGAAGAAGTGAGAGAATTTTTTAAGGACCTTTTGACTCCAAATGAGTTGGGAAATTTAATGAGCCGGATTGAAACAGCTTTACTGTTGAATTTAGGTTTTAGTTATGATGAAATCTCAAAATTTTTAAAGATAGGTAAAGATAAAATTTTAAATGTTGCCAAGAAATTAGAAAGAGGAAAAGGATATAAAATTGTTATTCAAAGATTGATAGAAAAAAGGAAAAAGAGAAAAATTAAAGAAATAAAATCCCAACTAAAATTTGCTCGCCAAGCCAGAACCTTTAATATTGAATACCTTAAGAAAAAATATCCTTTATATTTTCTGATCTCAAATTTAGTCGATGAACTTAGCGACCATTTAGAAGCAGTTTCAAGAATAAAAGAACCAAAAGAAGAAGCCAAAAATTTTTACAAAAAAGAAAATCAGTCTATATAACGTTATATAGACTGATTTAAAAAATAATTGGGGGTATGAAGAATCGGGAGATAGCAAACATATTTTACGAAATTGCCGATTTTTTAGAGATGGAAGGAGTTCAATTTAAGCCTTATGCCTATCAGAAGGCAGCTATTACTTTGGAAGCTTTAGAAGAAAACGTTGAAGAAATTTATAAAAAAGGAGGGAAAAAAGTTCTTTTGGAAATTCCGGGTATAGGAAAAAGTATAGCTGATAAAATTGAGGAATATTTAAAGACCGGAAAAATTAAATATTATGAAGAACTTAAAAAAAAGACACCGATCCAAATAGAAGAATTAACAGCAGTTGAAGGGTTGGGACCAAAAAAGGCAAAAATCCTTTATCAAAAACTGGGAATTAGAAACTTAAAAGATTTGGAAAAGGCGGCAAAAGCCCATAAGATCGCTCCTTTATTTGGTTTTGGCGAAAAAACAGAAAAAAATATTTTAGAAGGAATTGCTTTTTTGAAAAGAAGTAAAGGAAGGTTTTTGTTGGGTGAAATCATGCCCAAAGTGAAAGAGGTCTATGAGAAATTGAAATCTTTAAAAGAGGTTGAAGAAATTTCAACCGCCGGTTCGGTCAGAAGGATGAAAGAGACAGTTGGTGATGTTGACTTTTTGGTTATTTCAAAAAAACCGGAAAAAGTAATGGAGTTTTTTACTTCTTTGCCAGGCATCGTGAAGATTTGGGGAAAAGGAACTACAAAGGCATCGGTGAGGATGAAAGAGGGATTTGATCTGGATATTAGAGTGGTACCAGCTAACAGCTATGGGGCAACCTTACAATATTTTACCGGCTCGAAAGAGCACAATATCGCTACCAGAAAGATTGCTATTGAGAAAGGATTGAAGCTTTCAGAATACGGACTTTTTCGCGGGTCGAAAATAATAGCCGGAAAGACAGAAGCAGAAGTTTATGAAGCCTTAGGAATGGAGTGGATTTCACCAGAAATGAGAGAAAATCAGGGAGAAATTGAAGCAGCCTTAAAACATCAATTGCCAAAAATAATTGGATATCAAGATATTAAGGGAGATTTACATTGTCATTCTGATTGGGATGGGGGAGCGAATTCAATCGAGGAAATGGCAGAGACGGCAATGGAAATGGACTATCAATATTTAGGGATTGCCGACCATACAAAATTTTTAAGAATTGAATATGGGTTAGATGAAAAAAAACTGGAATTACAAAGAAAAGAAATAGCAAAATTAAATTCAAAATTCAAAATTCAAAATTCAAAATTCTGTATCCTTCAGGGTTGCGAAGCCAATATCTTGAATGATGGCTCAATTGATATTAAAGACGAAACCTTAAAAAAATTAGACTTTGTCGTTGCTGGAGTTCACTCTAATTTTAAAATGCCGAAAGAAAGAATGACTGAGAGAATAATTAGAGCAATGAAAAATCCAAATGTTGATATTATTTCTCATCCGACAGGAAGAATTCTAAAAAGAAGGGACGAATATCAAATAGATTTCGATAAAATTTTAAGAGCAGCTAAGGAAACAAAAACAATTTTAGAAATAAATTCTTATCCGGAAAGACTTGACCTCAACGATCAAAATATTCGAAGAGCAAAAGAAGCAGGAGTAAAAATGGTCATTAACACCGACTCCCATCACAAGGACCAGATGAGATTTATCGAATTTGGAATTGGCCAGGCAAGACGGGGTTGGGCAGAAAAAGAAGATATTATTAATTGTTGGCCATTAGAAAAATTATTAAAATACTTCAATTAAAACATTGAGCTATGCCAATAGAAAAATCGGCAGGCGCCATAATTTTTAGAGAAAAAAGCGGCAAAATTTTTTATTTGCTTTTGCATTACCCCTCTTCAAGTAAGACGGATAAAGATTACTGGGATTTACCCAAAGGAAAAATTGAAAAAGAGGAGAAAATAGAAGAAACAGCAAGAAGAGAAATTAGAGAAGAGACGGGGATTGAAGATGTTGAATTTATTCCCGGTTTTAAAGAAACCATTAAATATTTTTATAAATCGAAGAGAAAAACTGTTTTTAAAACAGTTACTTTTCTTTTGGCTAAAACAAAGCAAAAAGAAGTTAAAATTTCCTGGGAGCACATTGGTTATAAATGGTTGCCCTATGAAGAAGCTTTAGAGCAAATTACTTTTAAAAACGCCAAAGATATTTTAATGAAGGCGAACACATTTTTAAATTCAAAAATTAAAGAGAAGAATGCTTAAATTTTTAGTGGCTATCAAAAGAATAGAGGAAAAGAGTTTTTAAATTATTAGCTGGGGAAAACAATCTTGACAAGGATTTTTAGAGAGAGGATGATAAAATAAGGTTTAAAAAAGGTCTAAAAATAAGGTTTAATTAAATTAATTTTAAATAAAAAAGCAATATGAGTTCTAAAAAAATTATTTTATGTATTACTTTTTTTATTATTGCTGGTCTGGTCTTTAGTTTTTCTTCTCGGTCGGCCAAAGCCCAAACAACTGGACCCACTCCCACTCCTACCCCTTCTCTTGGGGATTGTTGCGTTGCTCGCACTACCCCAG
>DAIRUS010000017.1:0-8363 GCA_036803205.1 bacterium
TTAGCCTTGCGGCCGTACTTCCCAGGCGGGACACTTAACGCGTTAGCTTCGCCACTTGAAGGGTCGACACTTCAAGCAGCTAGTATCCATCGTTTAGGGCGTGGAATACAAGGGTATCTAATCCTTTTTTATGCCCACGCTTTCGTCCCTCAGCGTCAGGACCGCCCCAGCTGACTGCCTTCGCTTTTGGTGTTCCGGCAGATATCAACGGATTTCACCCCTACACCTGCCGTTCCGTCAGCCTCTAGCGTCCTCTAGTCGGATAGTATCTAAAGCACCCCTCAGATTGAGTCCGAGGTTTTTAACCTTAGACTTTTCCGACCGCCTACGGACCCTTTACGCCCAGTAAATCCGGATAACGCTTGCGGGTTCTGTCTTACCGCGGCTGCTGGCTAAATTATAATTTTTCAATAATTTGGACTATATCATCACCGAACACATAATTTATGTGTTCGGGCCCGGCGTATTATGGCAGTTTAAAAACTCCCTGCCATCTTGGCCTAAACCTCAGTCTCTGAGGGGCTAATTACAATGGAGGTAATTTATAGGAAAACATTTTATTATCTCTCTTTGTCTTTGCTTTAAAGGTATTCTTACCTGGAAGTCTTATTCCTCCATTACAACTTCCTCCATTATAACAGCTTCCCTGCGGATTGTTTAGGGCAAATCTTGAATTTATATCAAGATGCGGTAACCCTAAATTCCCCGCATATAAGCCGAGTTTTAATTCTGCGCCATTTGCACAGAATTAGCACCCGCTTATTCCTGGAGTACTGTCAGTCTCTGGCGAGACTTCATCCTCCAGAAAAGAAGTTTACAACCCGAAGGCCTTCTTCCTCCACGCGGCGTCGCTGGTTCAGGGTTTCCCCCATTGACCAAGATTCTCGACTGCTGCCTCCCGTAGGAGTATAGCCCGTGTCTCAGTGCTATTGTTGGGGAACAAGCTCTCACTTCCCCTACCCGTCATTGCCTTGGTAGGCCATTACCCTACCAACTAGCTGATAGGCCGCGGGCCGATCTCAGAGCGGTTGGATTTCTCCTTCCTTTTACCCTTCATTACTTTTGTAACAAAGGGGCTATGGGGAATTAGCCCAGATTTCTCTAGGTTATACCCATCTCTGAGGTTCGTTACCCACGTGTTACTAACCCGTTTGCCGCTAATGCAACTACCAACCTCTAACCACCAACTTCCAACAATTTATTTTTGTCTAAGCTTCTTTGAAAATCCTCCTAATTGATTAGTTATGTTTAATGCTCTCTCTTCTGCCTCTTTAAATTCATCTTTATTTATTAAAGTTTCCTTGTCTGCCACTTCATATCCCGCCATCGTTTCATTTATTGAGCCCAAAGAATTTTCAATATATCGATTGAAATCCTTATCAGATCTTTTGGCAGAACCCTCGGCAATATTCAATACTACTGAAAGAGAACCGTTTCTCATCTGACGCCTAAGGTAGTCGAAATCTCTGGAAAATTTTTTAGTTATCCTAATAATAAATCGATGAAATTCAATCGCCCCCTGATAAACTCTAAATTTCCGAAATCTGAAAGCCAGTCTTCATTTTAACAACTTTTGTTGGCAGTTGGAAGCTGGAGGTTGATAGCTGCATCCGCTCGACTTGCATGCCTTATCCACGCCGCCAGCGTTCATCCTGGACCAGGATCAAATCCTCAAATAAAACTTTTGTCGGGGCAACTCTAAGAAACTAATTATTAACTTTTTAAAGTTCTTTCCAGCAACAAAAATCAGGAAAAGACTTCCTGATTTTTTTCGTCTTTTCTTTACACCCAATTTCAACCCTAATTCATAAGCATTTTAACATCCGCAACCTTTTTTCTTTTTCTTTGCCATAAGTCTTTACTCTGTTCTAATTTTAGCTTGCCTAAAACTTTTGTCAAGTCCTTAATCTTTCCTTCCCCTTGTCTGATTCTAAATTTTTGATGATTTCTGGTTTCTAAATTTTCTTTATTTGCAATGAGTCCAATTCCACCGGCGTGTCCCGACCAAAGATGTTAACCAAAACCTTCACTTTTCCTCTCTCCTCATCAATTTCTGAAACTTTTCCTTCAAAATTTTTAAATGGACCGTCGGTAATTTTGACTAAATCGCCAACCCTTACCTCAATTTTATATTGAGGCTCCTCAACCTTCATCCTTTTCATTAAATTTTCTATCTCTTCCTTGGAAACCGGAATAGGAGTAGTGCCGGCCCCAATAAAACCAGTAACATTGGGGGTATTCCTAACTACATACCAAGAATCATCGGTCACAATCATTTCTACCAAAACATAGCCAGGATAAATTTTTTCCTCCACTACTTCTCGTCTGCCATTTTTAATTTTTATCTTTTTTTCTTTCGGAACAATGACATTAAAAATTTTGTCTTCCATTCCCAATGATTCCACTCGCTGACGCAAATTTTTAGCCACTGACTCTTCGTAACCTGAATAAGTATGAATGACATACCATTTTTTTTCTTTTGGTAATTGTTGTTTCGCCATAGTTTTTCACTCAAAATATAAATTTCTCCAAAAAAATGGTAAATATATAATCTAAACTACCAAGAACAACAGCAACCATTATTGAAACAATAATCACAATTAAAGTGTAGCGCAAGGTCTCCTTTTTGGTCGGCCAATTGACTTTTTTTATTTCCATTTTAACCTCTTTTAAAAAAGTAGTGATTTTAGAAAGTAAATTCATACGATTTTACCTAATTAATTAAATATCCAAATTTTTAACCTTCTTGGCATAAGCCTGAATGAATTTCTTTCTCGGCAAAACATCTTTGCCCATCAAAATGTCGAAAGTCTTGTCCGCCTCTCGGCTGTCCTCAATAGTAACTTGAAGCAGAATTCGATTTTTAGGATCCATAGTTGTCGACCATAATTCCTCAGCATTCATCTCTCCTAAACCTTTATATCTTTGAATAGAAGGCGTTCCTCCTTTTTGTTTTTTCACTGAGTTCAAAATTTTCATTTTCTCTTCCTCGCTATAGGCATACTCAATTTGTTTTCCTATTTGAATTTTGTAAAGGGGTGGCTGGGCAATATAAAGGTGGCCCGATTCAATTATTGGCCTAAAGTAGCGATAGAAAAGAGTCAAAAGTAAAGTCCGAATATGATTTCCATCTACATCAGCGTCGCAGGTTATAATGATTCTATGATATCTTAATTTATCTAAATTAAAATCTTCAGCAATAGCAGTTCCTAAGGCAATAACCAAAGATTTAATCTCTTTTGAAGTTAAAATTTTATCTAAACGAGCTCTCTCAACATTCAAAATCTTGCCGCGCAATGGCAAAATTGCTTGAAAATGTCTATCCCGAGCCTGACGGCTACTACCGCCGGCGCTTTCTCCCTCAACTATATACAATTCACTTTCCTCAGGATTTTTTGAAGAACAATCAGCTAATTTTCCCGGCAAAGCCAAACCATCTAAAATTCCTTTTCTTAAAATCGTCTCTTTGGCGTTCTTTGCCGCCCTCCTGGCTTTTTGAGATAAAATACATTTCTCAATTATAATTTTAGCATCACTCGGATTTCTTTCTAAAAAGTCAGATAAGTGTTCACTAACCACTTGTTCAACAGCTAATTTAGCTTCCGGGTTGCCCAATTTGGCTTTTGTCTGACCTTCAAATTGAGGCTCTTTAATCTTAATTGAAACCACTCCCGTCAACCCTTCTCTGATATCTTCTCCAATGAAATTTTCCTCTTTCTCCTTCAAAAATCCGTTCTTTCGGGCATAATCATTAAATACCCTAGTGACAGCGGTTCGAAATCCAGTTAAATGAGTCCCGCCTTCTTGAGTATAGATATTATTGGCAAAACTTTCTTCGTAACATTCGTACTCATCAGTATAGCATAAAGCGACTTCAACTAAAGATCCGTTTTTTTCTCCGAAACCGTAAAAAATATTGGGATGAATGAGGTTTGCGCCTCTAGTTAGGTATTTAAGATAGGAAATAAGCCCTCCTTCAAAATAAAAGGTATAAGAGCTTTCTGGTTTTAACCTTTTATCAATGACACTAATTTTTATTCCTTTAGTTAAATAAGCCTGCTGTCTTAAATGGGTTAAGATTCTTTTAAGTTCAAATTTTATTTCTTTAAAAATTTCCGGATCTGGCTCAAAAACAACAGTCGTTCCTCTCTGCTTACAAGACCCGATTTTTTTAACTTTTGTTATTGGCTTTCCTCGGGAATATTCTTGAGCATATCTTATTCCATTGCGACAAACTTCAGCTCTCATCCATTTGGAAAGGGCACAAACAACCGAAACACCAACGCCGTGAAGGCCGCCAGCGACTTGATAGGCTTTCCCGCCAAATTTTGCTCCAGCATGAAGGGTAGTCATCACCGTTTCCAGGGCCGATTTTTTTGTCTGAGGATGCGTTTCTACCGGAATTCCTCGGCCATTATCCCAACATTCCACCTTGTTTCCGGGAAGAAGTTTTATGACAATCGTATTAGCAAATCCACCAAGACATTCATCAATTCCATTATCAACTACTTCCCAGATTAAATGATGTAAACCATCGGCTCCGGTTGAGCCAATGTACATTGCCGGTCTCTTCCTAACCGGTTCTAAGCCCTCAAGGACATAAATATCTTTAGCTTCATAAGTTGTTTCTTTTATAGGATTCATATTTATTTACGAACTTGCCATCCATTTTCTTCCAAAGTTTTAATAATATTTTGCTGAATTTGTTCAATTTCTTTTGAAGATAGAACTCGATCTCTGGCTTGATAAATTAAGTGGAAGGTTAAATTTTTCATTCCTTCTGGCAATTCTTCCCCTTCATAAATATCAAAAAGGTCAACATCACGAAGTAATTCTCCGCCGCTTCTCTCGATTTCATTTAAAACTTCATCAGCCAAAATTCTTCGAGGAACCAAAACTGAAAGATCGCGAATGGCGGCCGGATAAGAAGAAATGGGTTGATAAATCGCTTCTTCAGAAGCTAATCGAGATAATTTTTCAAAATCAAGATCAAAAATTGTTACCTTGTCTTCAATTTTGAAAAAGTCGGTAATTTTGGGAGCAATTTCGCCCAAAAAACCAACTTCTTCATGATTAACTTTTATCTCCGCACATCTCAAGGGATGCCAAATAGAAATTTCAGTTTCTTCCGGCGTTGGCTGAAATCCATCATACCAAACCTGGGCAATCCCTAAATTTTGGAAAAGAAAGTCAACCACTCCTTTGGCTTCAAAAAATGCCTTTCCTCTTATTGCCCCTGTTAACCTTCTTTTTTCTTCAAAATTCGGCCTTTTATAAATTTTACCTAACTCAAAAATTTTTATTTCTTTTAAAAATCTTTGGTTTTTTTGAATATTCTTTAAAAGATGGGGAATAAGGGAAGGTCTTAAATATTTATAATCAGCACTGGTTGGGTTTTCAAGCTCAATCAGATCTTTGAAATTGAAAATTTCTTTTTCCCTTTCCCCTATGAATGAATAATTATAGGTTTCGGTTAGGCCGGCTTCTTTAAGTGTATCCTTGGCTATTTTTTCCCAGAAGAGATTAAGATTTTTTTGGGGAGGAATTAAAGTTACTGTTGGGAAAACCAAGGGAATTTTTTGATACCCATAAAGCCTGGCAATTTCTTCAATCAAATCCTCGGCCAAAGAAATATCCAATCTAAAGGTTGGCACTTCCACTATCAATGTGTTGTCGCTTGAAGGACTGAGCGGTTGAGAAACTTTGAACTTCAATCTTTTTAAAATATCCTCTATTTCTTTTTTGGCAATCTTTACCCCCAATAAATTCTCAACATAATCTAAATCTAATCTAATTTTTTTTGGTAAGAGTTTCTTTGGATAAAAATCAATAAAGCCCTGACAAACATTTCCACCAGCAATTTCCTGAATGAGATAACTAGCCTGATTGATGGCTAATTCGGCCAAATTTGGATCAATGCCGTGCTCAAAGCGCCAGGAAGCATCGGTTTTCAAATCTATCTTTTTGGAACCAGCTCTAATCGTCTTTTGATTAAAATTAGCCGACTCTAAAACAATCCGCTTTGTCCTTTTACTTATTTCAGCTTTTTTTCCACCTTTAATTCCAGCAATTGCCAGTGGAGTCTTATCATCAGCAATAACTAAG
Source organism: bacterium (assembly GCA_036803205.1). Taxonomy (GTDB): domain Bacteria; phylum Patescibacteriota; class Minisyncoccia; order Minisyncoccales; family GBS-2; genus DAIRUS01. The sequence goes on from DAIRUS010000017.1 coordinate 6,106, forward strand.
ACTTCTTTATCTAATTCATATTTTTCATTGTCAAAGGTTATTATTTTTTCTCCTTTTTGTGCCTTTCTAACAATTATTTTTTTGCCAGCAATTTTATCAAAATCAAAAGCATGAAGGGGTTGACCGGTTTCTAACATAACATAATTTAAGATATCAACAACATTATTAATCGGCCTTAAACCACAAACTAAAAGTTTTTCTCGAATCCATTTTGGCGAAGAATCAATTTTAACATCAAAAATAGTTCTGGCTATATATCTGTAACAATCGTTTTTATTTTTGACTTCAACTTTTAGAAAATCTTTTGTCTTTAAAGATTTATCCTCTTTTAAGGGATAATTCCTCGTTACCAATTCATAACCTAAAATAGCTCCCACTTCTCTTGCTATTCCCAAATGAGAAAAACAGTCCGGTCCTCGATTTGGTAAAACCTCGATATTTAAACCGAAATCGTCGCCAATTTTTTCAATACTTTCAACCTCAAAACTCTTCATGGTCAAAAAATCTGCCAATTTCTCCGGTTTCGATATTTTTCTCTCAAAAAAAGATTGTAACCAATTATATGAAAAAACCATACTAAAATTGCTCTAAAAATCTTAGGTCACCATTATAAAATAATCTAATATCATTAATTTTATATTTCATCATTGCCAACCTCTCTATTCCTATTCCAAAAGCAAAACCCTGCCATTCTTTTGGTTTCAGTCCTGCGTTCAAAAAAACATTTGGATGAACCATTCCTGCTCCCATCATTTCTATCCAACCGGTTTTTTGACAAGCTGGACAACCCTTACCCAAACAGTTGAGACAAAAGAGGTCAACTTCAAAAGAAGGTTCGGTGAAGGGAAAATAACTCGGTCGCATTCGAATCTTAACTGGTTTTTTAAAAAATTGCTTAAAAAATTCTTGGACAATTGCCTTAAAATTAGCGACTGAGACATTTTCACCAACCATTAAACCTTCCAATTGATAGAAATTAATTTCGTGGCTGGCATCGGTGGCTTCGTGGCGAAAAACTCTCCCGGGAACGATGATTCTCAGGGGCGGTTGATTTTTTTCCAGATAATGGATTTGAACCGGGCTAGTATGAGTTCGCAAAAGGAATTTTGCTTTTTTATCTTTTAGCCATAGAGTATTCCAAAAATCTCTGGCCGGATGGTCGACTGGTATATTTAAGGCATCAAAATTATACCATTCGTTTTCAATTTCAGGACCTTCAACAATTGAAAAACCCATTGATTGAAAGATCTCCTCAATCTCTTGCTTGACTTGAGTTAAAGGATGGAGATGGCCGACCTGAATTTTCCTGCCGGGAATGGTAACATCAATCCAGTCTTTCTCGACCATCTCTTTTTCCAGTTTTTCTTTAATTTCTTCGGCTTTTTTCTCTAAAGATTTTTTCAAAAAGGCTTTAAACTCATTAATTTGGAGCCCCATCTTTCTTCTTTTTACCTTCGATAATTTTTTAAGAGACCTAATCAAAAAAGTAATCTTTCCTTTTTCGCCAAGATATTTTCTAAAAATTTCATCTAATATTTTCAAATTATCAGCTTTTTCTATCTCTTTTTTAACCTGAGATTTAAGTTTAAGAAAATTTATTCTCGACATATGATACTTTTATTTTAACTCAATTTCAAATAAAAAGCAACCTTCCTGAATTAAAAAATAAGGCATAGGGTTTCTACGCCATTATTTGGTGGTGCTATTATTCGCCTATTAAGACAATAAAAAATCAAGTCAAGCCGATTTTTCTTCCGGCAGGTTATTCTAAAGTTAGCTCGAACTTATTTTAAAACGAATCTTGGTTTTGTCTGCAGGCTGCAAAACCGCAATTTTTAACGATTTGGCGTTTTTCTATGGCTTAATAATAACTCATTATTAACCTAAAAAGATGAAAACACTTTTACATAAAGCTCACACGACCGCTTGCCTTTTATGTAATTGGCATTTTCTTAAATTGTTCGTTGGAATTATTTTTCAAACGGCAAATTTATCTCATCCATTTGATACTTTTACTTTTGTCGAGATGATTGCAGCAAGAACAGAATAATTATATAAATTGACAAAACCTTTAATTCCCGAATATTTCCATTTAACCTGCATAAAAATCCAAGGTGTTAGGCTTTAGAATTTTCCATTATGTTTCTGAACTTATGCAGAAAAAGGATAAACACCTTGTCTGGTTTGTTTTTGATAAAATTAAAAGATAGAATCTTTTAGTCCTGCTTCTTAGTAAGATAATGGAGAAAGTTTGAAAT
>DAIRUS010000018.1:0-7881 GCA_036803205.1 bacterium
GTCCCGATGCCGACGTTGCCAGCTAAAACCGAAATTCCAGCCGGATTCAGATAGTATCTAGTATCGTCGCTGTCACGAAAAATAGGAAAACGCAATTCACCTGTTTTGGTTTGAGTCTCGTTACCAACATTAAGAGGGGCTGGAACATTTCCTTGGGGTGGTGTTTGAGGAGGTTCTGTCCAAGCCAAAACTAAATAGGCAACAACTAAAGAGAAGATTAAAACACCTAAGGTTAAAGGAATGATTTTTGTTTTTTGATTGATCATAGTTTGTTAAATAGCTTCCCCAGAAAATACCATGGGTTTACTATTTAAAATTAAAGTTTATTAATAGTACCGACTATGAATTGGGTTTTGCCCCGAATATTTTCTGGCGAAGAAATGGCAATTTCTCCGCCAATTTTTAAGTGCTTTAATCCTTCAAATCCCTGATATTTAACTTTTTGACCTGGCTCAAAAGTCAAGGTTTCTTCAGTGAAAATTAAAGTCAATTCCCGAGGTTTTTGGTCTTGAAAATTAAAACCATCTCCTTGGACAATAATTCTGTCTGATTGAATTTGGAGAATTTTGCCAGTGGTATTGAAGATCACCTGAGGTAATTCAACAACTGAACCTTCGCCAAGGATTTCGCTTTTTTCAGTTTCTCCAATAGTTCCTGGTTGCAACACTTCTTCAATCGGAGGGGTGATTGGAGGGGTTCTGGTTTGAGGAGTTTGAAATTGAGATATTTGACTTCGGGGTGAAAAAATATAATTTAAAATTATTCCTGCAATTAAGACTATTAGAATAATTAGAATAATTAGAATAAAAATAACTATTTGTTTTTGAGTAATGTTTTTCATAGATTATTTTATTTTAGCAAAAAATGATAGAACGCCAAACGAGTTTTCCACAGGTCATTGAGAATATCCCTTTTAAAGATTATAGCAAAAAATTAAAAAAAAGGGCAATTAGTTTTTCACCAAAAAACATTGCCAAGAAGGTACCAGTGGCTAAAAATGGACCGAAAGGAATTTCTGATTTTAAGGTTTTTTTAGCTAATATTATCAATCCTATTCCTATTATAGCGCCAATGAAAAAAGCTAAAAAGAGAGAAATTAAAATTTTTGGCCAGCCCAAAATCAATCCCATCAAAAAAGCTAATTTAATATCTCCCTCGCCCATCCATTTACCCCGAGAAATTAAAACGAACGTCAGAAAAAAAATACCGGCTCCAACGGCTGAACCCAGAGATTCAAGAAAGGGCTTAAAATTACGAACAATGAAGATTGAATGAAAAACATTGTAAAAAAAGGCAAGGACAATGGCAGGATTAATGATTTTGTCAGGAATAAGATAATGCTTGAGGTCATAGACAAAAATGACAATTAAAAAACCGCTCATAATCCAATAAAAAATCAAGCTTGACATAAAAGGCAAGCGGTCGTAGGTAAAATATGTCAAGATAAAAGGAAGGGAGAATAATAGGCCGGTGGCTAATTCAACTAAGGGATATTGCCAGGAAATTTTTTTTTGACAATAACGGCATTTTCCTTTCAAAATTAAAAAACTTAAAAGAGGAACCAAATCCGACCAACTCAAAATATGTTGACAATGAGGACAAAAAGAGCGACCAAATAAAAAACTTTTATTGCTTTCCAATCTATAAATAAGGCAATTCAAAAAGGAACCAACAATCAATCCAAAGAGAAAAACAAAAAAATATATCATTCTTTAATTTTACTCTCTTGAAGGTTCAATGACAAACTTTTTATCTTGGCAAAAACTTATCAACCGAAAAATAAAACTGGCGGGAAACTCCCGCCAGTGTTTAGCCATCGGAATTAGTTATTATGGACAACCGGTAAAAGTACAACCATTTTGAGTACAGGTAGCATTAGTACAGGTACCCGTATTAGCCGAACCCGGTGTGAAAACTACACTAAAGGCACCAGTTGCTTGACAGTTAGTGGTTATGGTCACACTGCCTATGTGAGTATTGGGAGGATAATTTGAGCCAATAGCTGGTGTACAGATTTCCTGGCCAACAGTGTTCTGAATAGTACCTGGTATATCACAACAGAGTATCAGGGCAGGCAGAATCCCTGAAACAGTGGCCTTAAATGAGGCATCTCTGGCTCTCGTTCTTGCTCCGCCCAAAGAAACCAAAACAATTCCAGCTAAAATTCCAATAATGGCAATGACTACCAGCAATTCAATTAAGGTAAAACCTCTTTTTTTCATAAAATTATTCATAATATTAGGGAATTTTTGAAAAAATATTTCCGACCTTTCTTAAATAATATTGATTGGTATAATTGCTCTATTTATTAAATTATTATTTGCGACGATCAAAAATTTGGACAAATATTATTACCAACCACACACCCCTTATGACTACAACTAAAATATTTTGAAGGATCTGCTTCTAATTGGAAATAAACACAAAATTTCTGGGAATTATTATCGTCATACCAATAATACCTGCCATTACCGGTTGGAGGAGAATTTAAATAAGGGGCTAAAATGGTGGTATCACCAATTTTCGTCGGGCTGTCTGGTAAATCAGGATAACGACCCAAATCGTTATATTTTAACTCAAGAGCATTAACTATATCTCTTAAATCATATTTGCTCCGATTGTCTCCGGCTTTTTTGCGAGCACTGGTGATAGTAACAGAAATAGCAGCAGTCAAAAGAGTAGCTATTAACACCGCTACCAAAATCTCAATTAGGGTAAGGCCTTTCTTTTCCCTCGAGAATGATTTATTTTGTTCGGAAAAAAAGAGTAACATTTCCTCAATTCATATTATATTATAAGTATTATACCAAAGGTAGCAAGAATCAGGCTGTGGATAAGTTGGTGCCCAGGGTGGGACTCGAACCCACACGCCAAAATTGGCATAGAGCCTCAGTCTATTGCGTTTACCAATTACGCCACCTGGGCAAGTTTTTCATCATTCGAAAATTCCTCCCTTTTATTTTTCTTTAATTCTGGCTTTTTTTCCTTTTGCCTTCCTTAAATAGTAAAGCTTTGCTCTTCTTGCCTTTCCTTTTTTTAAAATCTCCACTTTTTCAATCATTAAAGAATGTAAGGGAATAATTTTCTCTACGCCAATGCCAGAAATTTCTCGCCTGACAGTAATGGTTGCTCCTATTTCTTTCCGATGTTTTCGAGCAATAACCAATCCTTCAAAAACCTGAATTTTTTCTTTCTCTCCTTCTCTAATTTTTTGAGTAATCCTTACTTCGTCTCCTGGCCTAATATCAGGCAAGTCTTGCCTTAAATAAGGTTTAAGAAAATTTTCCATTAATGTTGCCATAAACTTAAGGTTTCAAAACTATTATTTTAGCTTCTTCTGGCGATAGGTCTTTCTTTTTGATTGATAATTTTTTAAGCGGTTCCAAAGACTTTATCCCAAATATCTTTAAAAATTTATCCAAAATATCTAATTTAATTTTCAATTTTGGAAGGCTATAGTGCATCGGGATGGTAATCTTGGGCTCAATCTGGCTCATTATTTTAGCCGCTTCTTTCGCCGAAACGGTAAACACTCCTCCGACCGGAATCATTAAGATGTCAACCTCGCCAATGGCATCTAGCTGTTCTTGATTCAGTTCTCTCTGACCAAAATCTCCCAAATGACAGATTTTTAGAGATTCGGCTTCGATGGTATAAATTGTGTTTTCTCCTCGTTCTTTTCCTTGAGAGTCGTCATGGAAGCTTCGAATTCCTTGAATAAAAATATTTTTTACTTCATATTCTCCCGGGCCATCAATTAAAAAATAATTGCTGGCAATCGCTTTTGTATTATTGTGGTCTTCGTGTTGGTGGGAGACCATTAAAATATCGGCTTCCAATTTTGGTAGTTTTAAACCAATCTTTTCGGAAAAAGGATCAATGACAATTGAAAGTTGCTCTCCTCTATTCCGTAAAGTAGAAATTTGAAAACAAGATTGTCCGTGCCAGAAAATATTCATAATATTATAGTATAATATACCTTCTTGAAAAAATCAATGAAATGTGATAGTTTGAAATTATGAGAGAATTATTACAAAACGATTTTTTGAGGCCACCAACCGTTGGCCGGATTATTGAAGGAACTGTCCTTGGTAAAAAAAGGGGTGCTATTTTTTTAGATTTGGGCCCGATAGGAACGGGAATAATTTATGGAAAAGAATTTGAAGCCGCCAAGGAAAAGTTAAAAGAGTTAAAGCCTGGCGATAAAATTTTGGCAAAAATCATTACTCTGGAAAATGAGGAGGGATATATTGAATTATCAGTCAATGAAGCCTCAAAAGAATTAACTTTTGAAATTTTAAAACAAAAAAAAGAAAGGAGGGAGGTGTTAAAAGTAAAAATCTCGGGGGCGAATAAAGGCGGGCTCTTGGCTGAGGTAATGGGAGTTGCCGCTTTTCTGCCGGTTTCTCAGTTGTCTCCTGAACATTATCCGAAAGTCGAAGGCGGAGAAAAGACAAAAATTTTAAAGGAGCTTCAAAAATTCATCGGCAAGGAATTAGATGTCCAGATTTTAGACCTTATTTCAACAAATCAACAAATCATTCTTTCAGAAAAAATAAAAAAAGAAAGAGAAAGCCAGCCAAATTTTGAAAATTATCAAATAGGAAAGATTGTTGAGGGAGAAATTAGTGGAAAAACCTCCTTTGGAATGTTTGTCAAATTTGAAAATGCTGAAGGCTTAATACCCATTTCCGAATGGACTCCCTCTAGGCCCTTCAAAATCGGAGAAAAAATTCAAGCCAAAATTATTGAAATTAAAAATGATAAAATTTATTTATCTCTAAAAATTTAAATTTAAAAAATGAAAAACTCGGCTAAAAATTTTGTCTTTTTAATTTTTCTCTTTCTTATTGCTTCGGTTGTTTTTAGTCTAATTTCTGCTCCCTTCCAGCAGGAAAAAGAAGTTTCTCTGACTAAACTGGTTGAGGAAATCAATCAGGAAAAGGTTAAAAAAATTACTGTCTTGGGTAATAATTTAGAAATCATCTATCAGGATAATTCCAGGGCCCGAGCAAGAAAGGAAGCTGAAATAGCCCTCTCTCAGTCCTTGATTAATTTTGGAACGGAAAAAGAAAAATTAGCCAAAATAGAAATTGAAACAAGAGAGGAAGGAAAGGTTTTGGGTTGGTTAGGATCAATTTTTTTCTATCTTTTGCCGGTTTTAATTTTCATTTTCTTTTTCTGGATGATTTTCAAACAAGCCAAGACCGGAGCATCTCAGGCTTTCGATTTCACCAAAGCGAAACCAAGATTATTCGGAACTGGAAGCAATCAAAAAGAAAAAATTACTTTTGATGATGTTGGTGGACTAAAGGAAGCGAAAGAAGAATTGAAAGAAGTAGTAGATTTTTTGAAAAATCCCAAAAAATATTTACAAGTAGGAGCAAGAATTCCCAGAGGTGTTTTGTTAATTGGAGCGCCGGGCACCGGAAAAACTCTTTTGGCAAAGGCTATTGCCTCACAGGCCGGTGTTCCCTTTTTCTCAATTTCAGCCTCGGAAGTAATTGAGTTATTTGTTGGAGTCGGCTCGGCAAGAATCAGGAGTTTGTTTGAACAGGCAAGAAAAGCCGGGAAGGCAATTATTTTTATTGATGAGATAGATTCAATTGGAAAAATAAGGGGCGTGGGAATCACCGGCGGTCATGAAGAAAGGGAACAAACTTTGAATCAATTATTGTCAGAAATGGATGGGATTGGCAGAGAAGAGGGATTAATTGTGATGGGCAGCACCAACCGACCTGAATATCTGGATCCGGCTCTCTTACGGCCGGGAAGATTTGACAGAAGAATCGTTTTGGATTTACCTGATATCAATGAAAGGGAAGAAATTTTAAGAATTCATTGTCGGGGAAAGCCATTGTCTTTGAATGTCAATTTAAGAGAAATAGCGGAAAGAACGCCGGGGTTTTCCGGAGCAGATTTGGCCAATGTTGTTAATGAAGCAGCTATTTTGGCGGCCAGAAGAAATAAGCATCAGGTTTTCCAGGAAGAATTTTTAGAATCAATTGAGAAGGTTTTGTTGGGACCGGAAAGAAAATCGCATATTTTATCACCAAAAGAGAAAAAAATTGCTGCCTATCACGAAGCTGGCCATGCTCTAGTTTCTGCTTTTTCGCCGGAAGCCGAACCGGTTAGAAAGGTTTCAATTGTTGCTCGGGGAATGGCAGCCGGTTATACTTTAAAATCGCCAAAAGAAGAGAGAAAGATTAAAACAAAATCGGAATTTTTAACCGAGATGGCAACTCTCCTCGGTGGTTATTGTGCTGAAAAATTAAAATTTGGCGAAATTACTACCGGCGCCGCTAATGATTTGGAAATGGCTTCTAAATTAGCACGGAAATTAGTCAAAGAATATGGAATGTCGTCTTTAGGACCAATTGCCTTTGGCGAGAAAGAGGAGTTAATATTTTTGGGAAGGGAAGTAAGTGAATATCGCAATTATTCTGAAAAAGTAGCTACCAAAATTGATCAAGAGGTAGAAAAATTCGCTAAAAAAGCCGAGGAAAGTGCCAATAAAATTTTAATCAAAAACAAAAATCTTTTAGAAAAAATTGCCCAAAAACTAATCGAGAAAGAAACCATTGAAAAAGAAGAATTTCAAGAACTAATCGGAAAGAAAGAAGTTAAAAAAAGATTATCAAAGCTTTCAGCAAAAGAAGAAAAATTACTGCAAGTAAAAATCAAGCGCGTGTAGCTCAGTGGTGGAGCAGGGTCCTTATAAGGCCAAGGTCGTAGGTTCGAGTCCTACCACGCGCACATTTCACTCTTTCTCCACTAACCAATCGCCTGCCCCCCTTCCGCTTTTAACACCCTCCCAAATCATTTTACTCAATTATATTGCGATCGCAAAATAATTAAGTATAATAATTAAAAATGACAAAATACAAATATTATTTTAAGAAACCACGGTCGGAAATAGTGAAAGATATCCTTTATTGTTTAATGGTAACTGGGGCAATTTCAATTGCTGCCACCTCTCCCCGTTTTCTTTTGAATTTAGCTAAAGGAATTCGAAGATGGCTAAAGAATAAGAAATATGAAAAGAAAAAAATCTATGACACATTTTTCAGACTAAGAAAGGAAGGTTTAATCAATTTTGAAAGAAAAGGAAATCAAGTTTATATTTCTTTAACCGAAAAGGGCAAAAGGAAGGCCGGCTGGCTTCAGATAGATACTTTAAAAATCAAAAAACCCAAAAAATGGGACAGAAAATGGAGGCTGGTAACCTTTGATATTTCAGAAATGAAAAGAATTTACCGGGAGTCATTTCGAGGAAAGCTAAAAGAACTAGGATTTTATCCTCTTCAAAAAAGCATTTGGATTCATCCTTTTGATTGCCGAGACGAAATAAACCTTCTAAGGGATTTTTTTGGCTTATCCCAAAAGGAACTCCGGTTAATTATTGCGGAAGAAATTGGCGAAGAAAAATGGCTAAAAAAACTATTCAAACTTACTTAAAAATATTGCGATCGCTTTTTAATTAAGTAAAAATTTGGATCTTGAATGAAGAAGGTTGATAATCTTTAATTAAAGTGATAAATTGATAATCTTTAATTAAAGTGATAAATTAGTAAATAAGATTAGTTAGGGAATAAAAATATTTCATTTTCTCGCGGGCGGTTAGCTCAAGGGTAGAGCGCATACTTGACGTGTATGAGGTTATAGGTTCGAATCCTATACCGCCCAATGGAAATAAGACTGATTTTATGGCAAAGAAATTTTTAAATTATCTTCCCCTGATTTTTTTAATCATTTTTAGTTTTTTCACTCGATTTTATAATCTCGGCCATCCTTCAAAAGTTGTTTTTGATGAGGCTTATTATAGCCTTTATGCGACAAAATATCTTTCTCGCCAATATTATTTTGATATTCACCCTCCCT
>DAIRUS010000019.1:0-1857 GCA_036803205.1 bacterium
GAGCATAGTTGCGAAGGCAAAAAATAAACCACCCCAGATGGTTTGTTTTTTTATCGCCAAAAATTGTCGGAAAAGCCTTTTTGGGGGTATAATGAAAATATGAAAAAGCAAACAAAACTATCTCAAAATAAGAAGCGAAGCTGGGGATTGGCTAGCCGTTTGGAAGATCGAAGAATAAAAGGAAAGCAAAAAAGAAAATGAAAATTAGGGATTTGCCAAAAGTTGAGAGACCAAGGGAGAAATTAATTTCAAAAGGTGCTGAAAACCTCTTCAGTAATTTTAGTCCATAATCATCCTTCAGGCGATGCCGAGCCATTCAAAGCCGACTTAAAAATTACCAAAAGAATCAGCGAATCCGGCAAAATCCTGGGCATTGATGTTTTAGATCATATTATTATCACCAAAACCAAAATTTTCAGCTTCAAAGAGAAAAAATTGATTTGACATTGTGATTTAAATTGAGTACAATCGTATTAGGAATTGACTATAATGGATGTGTTGAAAATAAAAAAATCAAAAACGAGAGAGAAAATTCTTCGACTTTTTTTCTCTGACCTGAATAAAAAATATTATCTTAGAGAATTAGAAAGAATTCTTAGCCTGCCGGTGGGAAACATTCGTCGGGAGCTTTTATCATTAGAAAAATCAGGTCTTTTCAAAAGAGAAGAAATGGGAAAACAAGTTTATTATTCGGTAAATAAAGAATCGCCAATTTTTGAGGAATTCAAAAGAATTGTTTCAAAAACAATTGGAATAGAAGGATTAATAAAGGACGCTTTAGAAAAAGTTAAAGGAATTGAGATTGCTTTTATTTATGGTTCTTTTGCCAAAGAAAAGGAAGACCAATTTAGCGACATCGATTTAATGATAATTGGTAATCCAAATGAAGATATTTTAATCACAAAAATTTCTTCAGTTGAAGAAAAACTTAAAAGGGAAATAAACTATAGCATTTTTTCTTTGGATGATTTTAAAAAAGGATTAAAGAAAAAAGAAGTCTTTTTAGAAGAAATTATATCGAATCCAAAATTATTTATTATCGGTAATCAAAATGAATTGGAAAAAATTATTAGAAGACGGCAGTCTTCAAAAAAAGAAGATCAGTTTCAGGGAAGTTGATAAAATTTTAGAAAAAGCCTACGAATCTTTAAAGGCAGCCGAAGTTTTAATCGAAAAAGACTTGGAAGAGTCGGCTTTCAAACAGGCCTATGAATCAATGCTTTTAGCCGGTCGGGCTTTAATATTCTCTTTAGGGTATAAACCGCGGACAATTGGAACCCATACAATTACTATAAAATTTTGTGAGTCATATTTAGGTTTAGGTGCTAGTTTAAAAGTTTTGGTTAAAAAATTTGAAAAAATGAAACGAAAAAGAAACTATTTAATATATGGGATTGGCTTAACAATTTCTTCTACTGAAGCTGAAAATGCTATCAAGAATGCCAAACAATTTTTAAAAATCATCGAAGAGAAAATTAACCAAATAAGAAAACAGAAAAAATTAATATAAAAAATATGCCAACCCAATTTTTTAAAGAAAAAGCGAAAATGTGATAAAATAATGGCACAAAATAAATATAAAATTAAAGATTTACCAGAAGACCAACGACCAAGGGAAAAATTGTTAAAATACGGAGCCGATAAGTTGAGCGATGCTGAGCTTCTTGCGATTTTGCTCCGCACCGGCACAAAAGGAAAATCGGCAAACGAGATGGCGGGCGAAATTCTTAAAAGTGCTGACGGTTCATTTAAAGGACTGGCAGGAAAAGATATAGAAGAGATAACAAGAATACCCGGTGTTAAAAATGCCAAAGTTATCACTATTGCTGCCGCTTTGGAAATTGCTCGCCGCATTTC
>DAIRUS010000020.1:0-1662 GCA_036803205.1 bacterium
ATAAAACCAACGAAAGACCAGATAAAACTTACGCGAGAAATTTTAGACATCATTTTTAAAGACCCCCAAGTTAAATATGGCTTGCGGGAATTTTCCAAATTAAAGATTGAAGAAGTCCTCACGATTTTTGAAAAAGAAAAAGATAAGTTTTATATTCACTGTCTCAAGCGTGATAAAGACATTTTGGTATATGACAGAAAAAGAACCAAAAGCTGGCCAGAAGAAATAATTCGTCAATTATGGCTATGGAAACTAATCAAAGAATACCAATATCCTGTTAATAGAATTGAAGTGGAAAAATCAGTCCATTTTGGTCGCGAAGTTCATGCTAAGAAAGCTGACATTGTAATTTATAAAGAAGATAAAATTACCCCTTATATAGTTTTTGAATTAAAACAGCCAGAAGCAAAGAGAGCCGAGCAACAGCTCAAATCCTATATGTCGGGCGAAGGTGCTGAAGGTGGCGTTTGGTCAAATGGTTTTCAACAATTTATTCTTTACCGACCGTTTCCAAAAGAATATATCACTACGCTTTCTGATATTCCTAAAGTTAGTCAATCTTGGGATGACCTTTTTGAAGAAAAGATAAGATACGACGACTTAGAGAGCAGTTTTGACCTTTCTTATATCGTGAAAAGACTTGAAGAAATGGTTTTGGCTCAAGCTGGGGTTAATGTTTTTGATGAGATCTTTAAGTTAATTTATGCAAAACTTTATGATGAGGACCAAGCGAAAAAAGGATTAAGGCAAGACCGCGAAGTTCTTTTTCGACAATACAGAGACCCCAAGAAAACCTATCAGATTATTAATTTTGAACTTTTTAAACCGGCAGCGCGAACTTGGCCCGATGTATTTAATCCTAATGTAGATAAAATCGAGCTTACTCCGGATCAACTCCAAATATGCGTTCCTTTTTTGGAAAAAGTGAAATTTTTTGAATCTGGAAGAGCAGAATTAGAGATTATCGACCGGGCCTTTGAACATTTGATAGCTGAGGTATCAAAAGGAAAGAAAGGGCAATATTTTACACCGCGAAATGTAATTAAAATGGTAGTAAAAATGTTGAATCCTCGGGCTAATGAATATGTAATTGATCCAGCTTGCGGCTCTGGCGGATTTTTAATTCATACAATGTATTGGGTCTGGGACACTTATCTTGAAAAAGCCACTCAGGACGCTAAAAGAGGATACGCCGGGCAATATCTATTTGGTATAGATTTTGATGACAATATGCGTCGAATTTCCCAGGCCTTGATGCTTATTGCCGGTGATGGCAAGCATCATATCTTTAAGCGAAACTCTTTAGATGCTAGAGATTGGATAAGAGAAGAAGCCGAGGAAGCACGGAGCGAAATAAAGAAATTTAAACTTCTACAAAATTTTGAGAACCCCGTAGAAGATGAGGAAAACAGAAAAACTTTTCGTTACTTAAATTTTGATATCTTATTGACTAATCCACCTTTTGCCGGTGAAATTACAGATGTTGGATTATTACGCCAATATGAATTTGCGAAAAAGAAAGGAAAATTAAAATCTAAGATAGGGCGCCATTTGCTATTTATCGAAAGGTCGTTGGATATACTAAAACCCGGCGGTCGAATGGCAATTGTTCTGCCTCAGGGAGTATTAAATACCACTAATATGGAATGGGTTAGAGAGTGG
>DAIRUS010000021.1:0-1591 GCA_036803205.1 bacterium
CGACCTCATGAAGCCGGAATCGCTAGTAACCGTGAATCAGCCATGTCACGGTGAATACGTTCCTGAGCCTTGTACTCACCGCCCGTCACGCCAAGCGAGCTGGGAACAGCCGAAGTGCTTCGAAAGAGGTCCTAAGCTGGGCTCAGTGAGAGGGGCGAAGTCGTAACAAGGCACGGGTAGGGGAACCTGCTCGTGGATCAATCATTTAATTAATTTTAAGTGTCGACTAAAGTTGAAATCTGGAATTCGGATTTTAACTTTAAGGTATTGATCGAACATCTTAAAGATCGATCCGGGGCAACTCTAAGAAACTACCTATCATCGCGTTTTAATAACGCGCCAATTACTTTACAATTGAAAAATCCTCTTTCCTCACAAACTCTTTTTTCTAAAAAGTCGAAGAAATTTGGCTACCACAATATTAGACCTTTACAGGTCTTTTATTTTTTGTTAAAAAACTATAATGACTATTCCAAGTAAGGTTTTGAAATTTTTGAATAAGGCAAAAGTAAAATATGAGCCAATAGAACACCGAATAGTTTATACTGCTTTTGACAAGGCTCAAACCCTAAAGGTTCCCAAAAAAATTGTTGGCAAGACTTTGATAATAAAGAAAGACGAAGATTTAATTTTGGTTTTAATTTCAGCTGACAAAAATTTAGACACCCGAAAATTAAAAAAGATTATTAAAAATAAAAAATTAGTGCTTGCTTCCGAGGGATTAATAAAAAAAAGACTGAAGGGAGTGAAGGTAGGAGCGGTTCCTCCTTTTGGCAGTTTGTGGAATATCCCCACTTTTGTAGATAAGAGTTTAATGAAAGAAAAAGAAGTTATTTTAAATAGTGGAAATTATAATTTTTCAATAAAAATTCAACCCCAGATCCTTAAAAATTTGATTCCTAAACTAACTATTGGTAGTTTTGGTAAGAAAAAATGATATATTATCGCCTTGTCAAAAAGATTTATCAGATAGCAGCTAAAAAAATGTGCCGAAAATGTCAGAATTTTATTGCAAAAGGAGCAAAAATTCTTGATTTGGGTTGTGGTTCAGGTATTATTAGTAAAGAATTTCAAAATTATTTTGGGGCAGAATTGATCGGGGTGGATATTGTTGACAGAAGGGTAATTGACATTCCTTTTCAATTGGTTGACGGAAGAAACCTTCCTTTTCCTGACCATTCTTTTGACGTTGTTTTGATTAGTTATGTGTTGCACCACAGCTTAGATCCTTTTTCTCTTTTAAAAGAAGCAAAAAGAGTAGGGGAAAAAATCATTATCTTTGAAGATTTGCCAGAAGGATTTTTTTCAAAAATGTTCTGCCAAATTCATCGAATTTTTTTTGATAACCTTTTTCAAAATCCCAGTAAAACCTCTTTTAAGACGGAAAAAGAATGGGGAAGACTTTTTGCTAATTTACAACTCAATATTTTAGCCCAAAAAATAATTCATATCTTTCCAGTTAAAAAAATTTTATTTGTTTTAAATACCAGAGGAAGCTAATAACAAAAATATTTTTCCGGGCGTGT
This sequence comes from bacterium, assembly GCA_036803205.1. Taxonomy (GTDB): domain Bacteria; phylum Patescibacteriota; class Minisyncoccia; order Minisyncoccales; family GBS-2; genus DAIRUS01. Next base: position 1,527 of record DAIRUS010000021.1, read on the forward strand.
GGCTCAGTGGTAGAGCGCATTCCTGATAAGAATGAGGTCGAAGGTTCGATTCCTTCCACGCCCAC